>NZ_WVUD01000100.1 GCF_009856865.1 Solidesulfovibrio aerotolerans
GCCTTCCCCAAGGTAAAGAACCGAGATATCAAATCGACAGAAAGGGCCCCTCGGGGCCCTTTCTCTGACAACGGGTGGTACACTTTTACTCCGGCCAGCCGGTACACTTTCTCTCCGCCCTTGACAGTTCAGTTGTTTGACGGTGTGCGTCTTCTCGTTGTCTACCCGCTGATTCCTTGGATTGGACTTATGTCCGCAGGGTATGCGTGCGGTCCGATCGTGAAATGGGACTCGGATAAGAGACGCAAATTGCTCTTTATAACAGGGCTGGCCCTTACCATCGGCTTTGTGCTTTTGCGTTGGATCAACGTCTACGGAGATTTGAAACCCTGGACCGCCCAATCATCCCCCCTTTTTACCTTTCTCGACTTTCTCGCCTGCGAAAAATACCCGCCCTCTGTCAGCTATTTGCTCATGACCATGGGCCCGGCCTTTTTGCTGCTGGCCCTTCTTGACCGTCCCCAAATCCCTGGCTGGCTAACCCCTGCAAAGGTATTTGGGCGAGTCCCCTTTTTGTTCTATGTCCTGCATCTCCCTCTACTCCACGCCATGGCTGTTATATGGTCAACCTGGAAATATGGCGAGGCACCTTGGCTTTTTACAAATCCACCCGGAGCTGTTTGGCCACGCGATTTCCAATTCGACCTTCTTCTGACGTATTCCGGCTGGGTCGTTGCAGTCCTTATTCTATACCCGGTGTGCAGATGGTTCGCCGACTACAAAGCCTCGCACAAAAACTGGTGGCTCTCGTACCTGTAGTCACTTGAATCTGCGCGAGTGCCAGGCTTGCGGTGAGGCCTGCCGGAGGCAGGACACGTTTCCCCAAATAACGAAATCAGCTTGTTTATTTCTATTTTAGTTGAGGCGCATTTCTGCTGTAATGGAATTTTTTGTTGAGATATGTAGATGTTTATGACGAACCCGGTGTCAACACTGCCCGTTGGCATATGCGTTGGGTCTCGCCCCGGCATCGAAGACTGACCCTGATGCAGTGTTTGGCGCAAGAGCAGGCCGATTGAGGCATAGGGGGCTGGGGATTGCCCCGGTCCCCTTGGTCCCTTGGGCCTTCCCCATCCTCGCCCCCGGACACCCCCTGGATTCCCGTCCTACGCCCCTTCCTGGGGCTTTCCCCGTGGGGCTGGGGATTGCCCCCCCCCATCCCCGCTCCAGGACGGCCCCCCCAGGGTAAAAGCCCGATTTCCCTTGGAGTAGTGCCCGCATCAGTAGGGTGCCCATCGATTTGGAAAAGACACTGCCATTTTCATTCTTTATGTAACAACTATCTTGAATAATTGACTAAAGAGCGGCAGTGTGTTTAGTGTCTTTTTGTGCCAAGTGTTTTACGCCGTTACCGGCATAGCTGAAAGTACGGAACCCATCCCGGCAAGGTGGCCCTGCTTTTTGCCAGGGCCGGGTGGTCTGCTGGGGTTGTTCCAAAAGTCACTCAATGGGTTGAGAAAAGTATGATAATATCTCAAAATTATTTATTTTATTTTCAAGTGACTTTTGTGAATTTTCAACTATATCGTTTTGTCCTGCTCTGCGTGGCCCAGGTTCAGGACGTTTGGGCATTTCAGGTGCATCCGCCGCAGAAACGAGAGCCCAGGTAGGTGGCCCCCGTCCGTTCCCTGCTGACGCCAATCTTGGCTGCTCATGCCCAGAAGAACTCGAAGAACTTGTCTAAACGGAATTGCACCACTGCAAATTTATAAAGATAGCTAGGAAATGAGGCAAGACATGGCCGAAGTTAAATCAAATGTCAGTGTTGCCCTTGGCGAAGACATCTTCAAAATTGCGGTTGAAAATACTCCGACAGGAGTGTGCGTCACCAATGAACATGGAACTTTTGAGTATGTCAACAAAGCATTTTGTGAATTGTATGAATATACTAATGAAGAACTGATCGGGAGAAATTTTACAATAGTAGTGCCAGATGAACATAAAATAGCCCTGCAGGCGCTTCACGACAAGTATATTGAGGGAATTGATGAAGTGCGTGGAGAGTGGGACGTTGTCACGAAAAGCGGCAAACATCTCACAATTTTGGCCGATGCAGTTAGAGTCAAAAGTTTTGATGGCAGATATAAAAAGGTTACTTTTGTTACTGACATAACTGAGCGAAGAAGACACGAGCAGGAGCTTCAAAAGTTTTACTTATCTATCGAGACGTCGTCGGCATCTATTGTTATAACAGATTCAAGTGGTGGTATATGCTACTCAAATCCTTCGTTTTGTAAAATTACGGGGTACTCGCAAGAGGAGGTGATTGGCCAAAACATGAGGATTGTAAAATCTGGAGTTCATGATCAACAGTTCTATAAAAACATGTGGGACTCCATTAGCAATGGAAAGACCTGGCGTGGGGAAATATGCAATAAAAATAAAAGAGGAGAGTTGTTTTGGGAATCAACAATTATAACTCCAATTCCTGACAGGTTCGGCAAAATAGTTAATTACGTGGCTATAAAGAATGATATTTCGGAAAAAATTGATTTTGAGCGCCTCAAGGAAGATGTGGATCGAATTTTGCGCCACGACCTTAAGACTCCACTTAACGCGATTGTAGCCCTGCCGCAAATATTAAAAGAAGATGACAACCTGACGTTGGAACAATATGATTACTTAGATCATATCGAAAGGTCTGGATGGCGTATGCTAAAAATGATTAATAGCTCTTTGGATATATTCAAAATGGAGGAAGGGAGTTATCGGTGCAGCCTCAGTCCGAACGATTTAATTGGAATATCGAAAGAGGTCGTCGACAGCCTGCAGAGCTCTTTGCAAAGATTAGGTTGCAAAATTGTCATTTGTTGTGACGACCGAATGGTAACTGGCTTAGATAAATTTGTTGCTCCAACAGAAGATACAAACTTTTACAATATGATATCGAATCTGCTGGCTAACGCTATTGAAGCATCGCCTGCTGGTAGCGATATCCTTGTCAACTTTAAAAACAATTCCCCAAAGACCCTTTCAATTACAAATAAAAGTGTTGTCCCGAAGACAATTAGGGAACATTTCTTTGAAAAATCATTTCTGTCCGGCTAATTTAGAAGAGATAGCCTGCTAGAATTGTTTGGTTTTAAGCGTTGCCGTCGCGGGTCAATGAGGTCGAGAATTTCACATTGCTGAAACAGATTTCGTTGCACCAG
>NZ_WVUD01000101.1 GCF_009856865.1 Solidesulfovibrio aerotolerans
TCGCCATGTCTCAATATGTCCAGCCCAATACGCCGCCTTTTCGGATCTATGCTCCGGTGCCGATGCTACCATGGTCGCCCCTCCTGGGGACACTCCATGCCAGAAAATTCAGGAGGCGTAAGAAGGGGTTCTTTTGACGGTTACGCAGAAATTCCAACTCGACCTTGGGGATTCCCAGGTAGCGCGTCCTGAAGAATCCATATCCCCGTTTGAGCGTGCCGAAGGCCCGTTCCACCTTTGCCCGGACGCTGCTGATGAGGCGGTTTGCCGCTTTCTCGGCGGCGCTGAGCGCCCGGTTGCGGGCGGCTTTGTGCATGATGGGGTCTGCTCACGAAACGGAAAAAATCGTACGCTAAGGTGCGGTGACCTCCCGTTAGGCTTCATCCGACTTGACTTGAGAGAAGCGTGTCAGGTTGAAGTGTACATCAACCGGGCGTCAGGCTTGGCACGAAATCACGTCAGGCTAGGGTATATTCCGGGTTATCCGGACACAATTTGTCCGGGTTCATCGGCTTCAACCTGACACATTGACCGTTAACGTACGATTTTTTCCGTTTCGTGAGCGACCCCTAGGAGCGTGGCGGATCTCCGGTCGTCTGGTAGTCGCGCTACTGCCTGTGCCTTGGCGGCCGAAGCAAAACGCGCGAGAGCTGCAACCTTGCCGGGGGGAAGACGATCAATTTGGGGAAGATCATGGGCAAGCGTGCGGATCTCTTCAAGACGGGCGAGAAAGCGACCGATCTCTCGCCCACTCTGGATGTACGGGCCGTCGCGCAGGCGATCGAGTGGGCTCTGGCGCCCACCCTCGGGAACCACGACTAGGCCGTCGAGGCGAGCGCGCTGCTCAGGTGTCAACGCTTCAACGAGTAGACGATGCAGATGCGCGTTCGCGCGCGAGCGCACTCTCGCAATGGTGCGTTCGAGAACCGAAAGGCCGGGCAGCAACACCTTGGCCGCGAGTAACCACGCGATTGCGCGCTCGAATAACGACGAAGGCCGGTCAGTGCCTGTCCAGCACAACGCATAAAGGAAGCGGTTGAGACGAAACGTTATTCCGAAGTCGGAGAAGGCGTGATAGTTATAGCGCTCGCGGATGCGGGGGCCATGCCGCCATCGACCATCGCTCGCCGCATACCGCGTCATAAGATCGGCCCAGCCGACGATCGACAGTTGATCTGCAACGAAATGTACGGCCGAGATGGGCGCGATAGTGGGATCGTCGAGGAAAACGCCGAGCAGGCGTAGCGAACCGAGTTGGATCGCAACTCCCAGGCGATTATGGTCGCCGCGATGCTCGGCCACAAATGCGTGATCGGCGTCGTCGAGGTGAAAATAGCGCGCGAGTTGGTCGGGGGTGGGTTCGCCGGTGAAGCGCCCGTACTGGCGAATTTGGCTGTCGGTAAGGAATCCGACTGGCACAGTTCAGACCTGTTTCGCAGGAACGGTACGCTTGCGCGGATGTCTGCCGAGCAAAGCAATCGCGCAGTCGCGTGGCTGCCCTTTCGCGTCGACGTAGGCGTAGAGCGTCGATAGGGAGATGCCGAGTTGCACTGCGACATCCCGGGCAGCGTTATCCCGGTCGGCCATCATCGACATCGCCGCCTTGAGCTTCTGCTTTGTCATCACGCGCGGGCGCCCACCAGCGCGTCCTCTCGCGCGGGCCGCAGCCAGCCCAGCCATGGTTCGCTCATGGATGAGGTCGCGCTCGAACTCCGCAAGCGTTGCGAAGATGCCGAACACGAGTCTGCCGGTAGCAGTGGTAGTATCCACATCGCCGGTTAGCACCTTCAGCCCGACACCACGCTTCTGGAGATCGCTGACAAGACCTACGACATGAGTGAGTGAACGGCCAATGCGATCGAGCTTCCACACGACGAGTGCGTCGCCATCCCGCGCAGCATCGAGCGCTTTCGCGAGGCCCGGACGCTCGGTCGTGCGGCCTGAACAGACGTCGTCATAGACCCGCTCGCACCCGGCGCGTGCCAACGCATCCCGCTGGAGATCAAGATTCTGCTCATCTGTCGACACGCGCATGTAGCCGATCAACAGAGGTGCCGCCCCCCTGCACATCAATCTACGTGTTGAGGGGTTTATAGGCTATAGATTTCTGAACGGATTTTTAGGGGAAAGTAGGTGCCCTAGGCACTGCTACTGTTCCGGTCACCGTCTTCGCATCAAACCGGGGTTTGATGCGAAGAGAAATCGGCTCAGAAATCCTTGTGTAGGTTTTCTGTTCCGCTGCTACTCAGAGCCCAATACCCGGATGCGACTTTTCAAGCAACCTCTCGGCCGACAAGTTGACGGTGCCGGCAAAAGCTCTATCCAGACCTCGGGCGCTTGCCCTTCTCCACATGTTGAGCTATTATCAACTAACAAGAACTGGAGTGATTATGTATTTTGGGAAAGGTTCATCTTGCCTAGGCCATCTTCTTTCCCGTTTGATGAATCGTGGGCCAAAGTTCGCCGCCGACCCTGCTCGCATCACCCGCATCGAGCACCTGGTGGATAAGGCCTACTACGCGGCCAAAGTTGCCGGCGTCGGCGGGGCCGCCGTGGACAAAAGCGAGCTTGTCGCCCACTACCTGACCCAGGGTGCCGACCTTGGCTTGTGGCCAAATCCCGTCTTTGACGAGGGCTTTTATCGCGCTCAACTTCCTGGGCCGCTTCCCCCAGGCATGACCGGGTTGGAGCACTACCTGGTCGAGGGTGCCGCCTCCGGCCTCGATCCCTCGCCCCTGTTCTCCACAACCTTTTATCTCAGCGAATATCCCGACACAGCCACCTATGGGATGACCCCGCTGGAGCATTTCGTTCGCTGGACCATGCGCCAAGGCTGGCGGTCCCTGCCGAACGATCTGCCCGACCTGAAAGACCGCATCGAGCGCGTGCTTCGGGACGATCCGGGCAACCCCTATGCTTTGCTTGTGATTGATCGTGTGTTCCAGGCTCGCATCACCCGCATCGAGCACCTGGTGGATAAGGCCTACTACGCGGCCAAAGTTGCCGGCGTCGGCGGGGCCGCCGTGGACAAAAGCGAGCTTGTCGCCCACTACCTGACCCAGGGTGCCGACC
>NZ_WVUD01000102.1 GCF_009856865.1 Solidesulfovibrio aerotolerans
AGCAGCACCTCCAGGGCGGGAAGCGGCGTATTTGTGAACGAGTGGGGCAGTCTCAGGTAAGGCCTAATCCTTTTCACGGAAGACCGTCGCTCGGTTTCGGCCGGTGTCCTTGGAAGTGTACAGGGCGGCGTCAGCACGTTTGGACAGGTCGGCGATGCTCACGTCATTCTCCCGCATCGTGGCGATACCAATGCTGACCGTGGCCGAGACATTGCAGTTTCCTTGGTCGAAAACCGTTTCCGCTGTGGCGGCTATGATCCGTTGGGCTATGGTCAGAGCGTCGGCAATTTCTGTTTCGGGCAACAGGATGCCGAACTCCTCGCCGCCGAGTCGGCCGATGGTATCGCTTTGACGCAGGCAGACACAAATAATCCTGGCGAAGTCCTTAAGAACCACATCCCCCACGGCATGCCCGTAGCGGTCGTTGATATTCTTGAAGTGATCAATGTCCGCCATCAGGAAAGATAACGGAGTCCCATACCGTTTGCTGCGATAGAATTCCTCGTCGGCCCTGGCGAGGAAATGCCGCCTGTTGCAGACGCCGGTGAGGGGGTCGGTCGTGGCTAAGTGGAGCAGTTCCTGCTCGAGTTTCTTCTGCCGGTCTATGTCTTCAATCTGCGCGACTAATTGCAGCGGCCGGCCGTCGGTATCCGGGGCGGCTGAGACGCTCACCCTGCTCCAAATTGGGGTTCCATTTTTGACCACGTATCGCTTTTCCAGTCGATAGGATTTGACCCGGTTCTCGAGCAGAGCCTGGAGATGGCTACGTGAAGTGTCGAGGTCTTCTGGGTGCGTCAAATCTTGAAAGTTCATAGTTTCAAGTTCAGAAGCGCTGTAGCCAAACATGTCGCACAAGGAGGGGTTGACCTTGAGGAACCGCCCTTCCGGCGACACCAGGGCCATGCCGATAGGGGCATAGTTGAAGGCATTGGTGAATCTGGTTTCACTCTGCAGCAGGGCGTGTTCGGCTTCCATTCGCTCCGTGACAGGAATGTGAAAGACCACGGCTCCCTGGATATTACCGTCGATCATGAGCGGCGCGGCGTGCAATAGGAACCAGCGTTTTTCAGTCGGCGAGTGGCAGGGGTATTCGATTCTGAACTCCAGGAATTTGCCGCAAAGGACATCCCGCAGGCCAGTGGCTACCGCGGTGGATTCGCGCGAAGCTGGGCCGGTGGCGTGTTCGCAGACGGAGAGGTAATTGATGCCTTCCATGTTGCAGGTTTTGCCGCCGAAGTTTCGTAAAGAAAAGTCGGTCCAGGCCTTGTTGACGGCAACGATGGTGCCGTCGGTGTCCAGGATGACCGCATGCTCCATCAGGCTGTCGATCAGCTGCTTGAAGACTAAATACCCCTCATTGGCTTGTAATGTCGTCATGGTGCGCTGGAGCCGGCTTGAGGGCATTTGTTCTTTCCTTGCTGGGGATGAGAGGTGAAGAATTTAAGGAAAGTAGGGACATTTTCTTCGTCTGTAAACCTGTCGCCTCTCGCAATGTCCGCCGTTTCTCATCACAAAGCAGGTGTTATCCACCACTGCGGGACGGCGGTTGCTCGGCCGCCCACGGCCATGCTACCATGCGCAAGACCGTAACCACCAACAGGGCAAGGACAAACGGATGGAGATTCTCAGGCGCATATCGGCGTTTATTACGGAGATGGATTTCGCGGTGTTGAGCGCCATTTCACCTAGCGGACCCTGGACCTCGCTTATGTCCTATTTGCCTGGTTCGGACGGGCTGACGGTCTATCTGGCCATGTCCACGGGGTCTTATAAGGCGAAGCTCATGCTCGAAAACCCGAGAGTCGCACTGCTTATCGACAACCGCTGCCGTTACACCGACCCGAGCATGGTCACGGCCCTGAGCATTCACGGAACCGCCGAGTTCCTTGCAACCCATAGGGAGCGCGTGAAGATTTGTACGGCGTTCCTGGGCCATAGGCCACACTTGGCTGCGTTGCTCGAACGCCCCGATACCGGCATTGTGCGCGTAACGCCGAAAAGTTTCCAACTCTTAGATGGGGTGGACAAAGGGTATCTCATCAAGCAGGGGGAGTCTGGCTGGTACCACGAATGAGTGCGTCTTTTTCGGGACGCTTCCACCTCCGCACACCGGCTCAAGGTCGGCAATTTCGCAATGGTCCGCCGTTTTTCATCACCGAGCAGGTGGGAGTACAGGTCGACGGTCTTCTTGACGCTGGCATGGCCCATGAGCTTGTGCACTTCAGCGACATCAACGCCGGGCAGAAAACGGTGAATCGGGAGGTGCCCTGTGCAAATCTTCCAGATTAAACAAGTCCAAGTACTGCCTATGCCACTCGCCGAGGCGTGGACCTTTTTCTGCGATCCACGAAACCTGGGCGCGATCACCCCGGACTGGCTCTGCTTCGACATCCGCTCGGAAGTGCCGCCGTGCATGTACCCCGGCCTCATCATCGAGTACCGGATCAAGGCACTCGCCGGGTTGCCCATGACCTGGGTGACGGAGATCACCCATGTTGCCGCGCCGAACTACTTCGTGGACGAGCAGCGTTTCGGCCCGTACCGGTTCTGGCATCACCAGCACCATTTTCGAGAGGTGGACGAGGGCGTCGAGATGACCGATATCGTCCATTACGCCATGCCCTACGGCGTTCTCGGTCTTGCCATCCACAAACTGGTCGTCGCGGAAAGGCTGGAGCAGGTTTTTGCGTTTAGGCAGCAGAAGCTTGCCACGCTCTTCGGGTAGGTTTCAGAACAAAAATGGAGGGCCTTTCGGCCCTCCTTGTGTTAATATGGTCTCAGAACTTCACCTTTGGTGGCTTTAACTTAGGGAGAGCTCCTTAGTCTTCATAGCTCGGGCACGTGCTTCCTTTAATTAATGCCTTGATGAATGCGCGCAGACTCATCGCTGGTATGCATTTGTAGTCATTACTGTCCGGCTAAGAAAAGGCTTGACGCCTGAAAGCGACAACTGGTGCAAGCTCATGATGCCTTTCCACTTAGGCGATCAATTTTGAAAAAATGGCATAAATTGCCATGACATCAAGTTC
>NZ_WVUD01000103.1 GCF_009856865.1 Solidesulfovibrio aerotolerans
GTCCAGCCCAATACGCCGCCTTTTCGGATCTATGCTCCGGTGCCGATGCTACCATGGTCGCCCCTCCTGGGGACACTCCATGCCAGAAAATTCAGGAGGCGTAAGAAGGGGTTCTTTTGACGGTTACTGCAATTCGCCACCTCAATGAGGTGGTCGCGGAAAATTGGACAGTCGGTTAAGCTATAGTCCTCAAGCGAGGAGGACGGTTTCGATGTCCAAGCGACGGAAATTTTCTGCGGAGTTCAAGGCCAAGGTGGCGTTGGAGGCTCTGACCGGCGAGTTGACCTTGACCGAGTTTGCCAGCAAGTACGACGTGCATCCAACGATGATTGCTGACTGGAAGCGCCAAGCCAAGGAAGGGATGGTGGCATCCTTTTCAGGCCCGCGAGCAGCACAGGAACGCTATGGAGAAGATGCAGCCTGGAACGCTTGATTACCGGATGGCTGAAAAGAAGCTTGAGCGTTTGCATAAAAATTTGAAGACTTCTGCTTCAAGTCTTTCTGATACTTGTAAGGAGCTTGGTCAAACTCTCTTGGCGAGAAAGCCATTTGTGCGGAAGTTGCTAAGGTCATTGGCAACGAAAACGCAAATACCATTATGAAACAGTCAGGTCTAGAAAAGATACTGGCCAAAGAACAGGCACAGAAAGTCGTTAAGGGCCGGGGTATGAGTTACGGCCGCTAGGTTTTGTCGGGGGGTAAGCTCTGCGGTTGCCTTCGTTGTTGGTGATGCCCGTCAACAGCCCATCTTGGTCGAAACTCCGAGCATAGGTCGACCACTCCCCTGCGTCTAGGAAGCCACTGGACCAAAGGACTGGTAGGTTATGCTGCTAACAAGCGACGCCGCCCCAACCCTAAGGAAGTCCCCCAGCCGACAGGTTTCCAATAGACAATTTTTTGGTCCTTCCGGGTTTTCCGTGGGTAGCTGACCGATTATCCGACAAGCTCCTGATCGGAGCTACCCACGGAAAACCCGGAAGGACCAAATTTTGAATATAAACCGAATTGGTCGCTGAAACCAATAGGATTCCCTTCAACAATCCATATAAATTTATACCCCCAGTCAACCCAATCGGATCAGCCTGTATATATCTTCTCGTCTTCGGATTATAATCCCTGAAGTAGTTATAATGAAGCTCAGTCTCTTTGTCATAATACTGACCAGGGAATCACAAATTGTACGTAAATGTTCCAACTCTTGGATCTCGCATTTTCCGTAATGATCGCGATCCCATCTCCAGATAATCTGTCCAGTGGCATTCGTAACCGTCAACGGCGCGCCAAGATGGTCAGGATTGACGTTATACAACGCTCCAGGTTGCAGCACCCCAACCGGAAAATCATCCATCCAGACCGTCTCTTGAATATTCCATCGGCAGCAGATTGGGAAGTCTACTTGGTGTTGTCGTTGGCGTTGTTAGAGAGAAATTCAAGAATTACTGGAAAGAAGAGTCCGGTGTGGTCACCGAGTACTGCAGACAAGACAATGGGAAACCAAGTATCATTAATATACGCATTAATCAAAATCTATAATGCCATATTGCAAAGCTATCGCAACGGCCTGAACTCTGTTTGCTGAGTTTAGCTTATTCATTATATTGGCAATATGATAGTTTACTGTTGCTTCGCTTATCTTAAGCATGACTGATATCTCCCAAGAACTTTTCCCCATTTTAACCCAAGAAGCAACCTCCTTCTCCCTCCCCGTTAAGATTTCTCTCTTTGTCATTAGCATTTCGACACAAAGCACGTTACTGAGAGCAATGTGAATGTAAGGAGTTATATAATCTATTATGCTTGATATGTATTCGCATTTCTCCTCAAAATTCCACACAAACGAAATCATACTTGGTTTTTTATATAATCCAAATGCTTTTGCTCCACATGAATAACCATTTGTAAGATTATAATCGTGCGCAAATGACAAAAGTTTTTTAGGATTGTCATATTTTTTATACGTCTCCCTCCAGCATTGCGTTTTAAAATATTTAAAATTCTCTTCAACAGTCACATCGACGAGGTATATCTTCTGCTCATCATACGCACTGATCCAGTCCTCTGTAAAATTAATATTCAGGAGATCATAGCTTTGAACGACTCCTCGATTGTTCCTTACAACCAAACCTGAGGTCGCATAGTCAAAAGGGATAAAAAAATTTAAATCGTTAAATAGATTTCTATAATCATCGCACGTTTCAATCGTGGAAAATTTGTAAACTATCTCCATTAACAGAAAGGCTTCATGTTTTGGAAGAAACTTTAAGGGGAAAATCATCCTGAGAGCTCCAGACGGACACAACCAAGTTTTACCCAGAACGTGTCGTAAATTGATCTCAACATAGCCAAAAATCCTGCGTGTTTTTAACCCAGACTTTGAATTGATCTTCAAGGATCTTCAGAAGACACAAAACAGTTCATGTCACGTTCTATTGCCTGAATACCGCAACACGTCAACCATGGCATATTCAACTGAATCACAATATCATTATTCTGCAAATAAATAAAGCTCACGCCGACCAATTCCCCTGGGAGGCGTGGGCATCTTCCTCTCTAAGCAGCTATAATCGGAGACGTTATTTTCTGTATTCAATAACTATCTAAAATAGCAACGTTTTATCTAGATAAAGTGTCGAAACCAGTCGCCATGTAAAATTTGGGATTGGTCTTTTCCCATGGACACAGCCTCCTGGATTCGCACCCTACTGCCCACCTTTGACAACTTGGATTCCCTCTTTATCGAAATCGCAGGAGGTTCCCGCTCCAGACAAATGACCGAATAATTATTTTCGGACTCAACCTATTGAGGCTCCACCTATAAGATTTGCTAGTAGCTGTTTTTTCCGGGAACTGCCAAAAGGTTGGCGGTTGTTGATCAGCATGGAATATTGACCCCTCTTTGGATGAAATCAGCGTCCAAAGTTGACCCCCTCGGCAGCCCCCTTAGATGTCTTCGATCATCGGAGACGGGAGGGGCAGCGAGAGGAGATGCTGA
>NZ_WVUD01000104.1 GCF_009856865.1 Solidesulfovibrio aerotolerans
TGCGCGATTCGGAGCAAATCGGCCGGGCAATTCGGACGAAGCCGGCCACCCAATTCGGTTGAAACCGGCCGGGCAATTCGGCTGAAACCGGCCACTTTTTCCGGAATTCCGGATTAGGTGGCCGAAATCCCCCGAAACGGGTGGCCGAATTGACCGTATTGCCAGTCAAAACAGATGGATAAGTTGAGATAGCACTGGATAAACCCTAGGCAGAGCTTCCTGAAGGAGGAAGCCATGCCGAGAAAGAGGTTATCCATGCGATTGATACGGGAAGTTCTTCGACTCCATTACGATCACGGCCTGAGTACCAACCTCATTTCCCGCGCCTGCGGGATCGCCCGCTCCACCTGCCAGGAATATATCAAACGCTTTGTATCCAGAGGGTTGGCTTGGCCGTTGCCCGAATCCTTCGAGAACACCGCCCTCGATGCGCTTTTGTTTTCACTGCCGCCAAACGATGAGAGGAAAAAGCCCACTCCAGATTGGAAAGAAATCCGCCGTGAACTCTCCAGAAAGGGCGTAACCCTCAAGCTTCTCTGGCAAGAATACCGTGGCCAGCATCCTGACGGATACGGCTATACCCAATTCACTGAGCACTACCGGCTGTGGTCAGGGCACCTCGACGTCACCATGCGCCAGACTCACAAGGCTGGTGAGAAGCTTTTCGTCGACTACGCGGGCATGACCATGGACATAGTTGACGCCTGCACCGGCGAGGTGGTCACGGCACAAATTTTTGTCGCAGCCTTGGGTGCGAGCAATTTCATCTTCGCCGAAGCGACACCAGATCAGAGTCTGGCGAGTTGGATCGGCAGTCATATTAGAGCGTTACAAGTCATAGGTGGCGTCCCAGAAGTGGTTGTGCCGGACAACCTGAAGTCCGGGGTAAAAAGCCCGTGCAGGTATGAACCTGAGATCAATCCGGCCTACCAGGAATGGGCTCAACATTATGGGGTGGCGGTCATTCCGGCCCGGGTGCGCAAGCCCAGGGACAAGGCCAAAGTGGAATCCGCCGTGCTGATAGTCGAGCGGTGGGTTTTAGCGCCCTTACGGAACCGCAGATTCTTTTCCATCGCTGAACTCAATGACGCCATCCGCGACCAGCTTGAGGAACTCAACGGGCGGCCATTGAAAGGTGTTGGTCGTTCCCGCCAGGATCTACTCGACTCCGTGGATAGACCAGCGTTGCATCCTTTACCGAAGGCTCATTATGAAATAGCGGACTGGAAAAATGCGAAAGTCAACCTGGATTACCATATTGAGGTAGAAAAGCACTTCTACTCAGTTCCGTACACACTGGCCAGAAAACACGTCGAAGTTCGCCACACTCAAGGCATCGTAGAGATTTTCTACCAAGGAACACGAGTAGCTTCCCATCGACGCAGCTACAAAGTGTACCAGTACACCACAAATCCCGATCATATGCCCAAGTCTCATCAAGAAGCGGCCGGCTGGACTCCCGAACGTTTTAAAGCCTGGGGCGGTAAAATCGGCCCATACGTCCTGGGGATGGTCGAGGACGTCCTCGGGCGTCGCCAGCATCCAGAGCAAGGCTATCGAAGCATCCTTGGCCTGTTGCGGCTTGAGTCCACCTTCGGACCAGATCGCTTGAACCGCGCTTGTCAGAGGGCTTTGCGATACGGCCTAACCGGGCGGCGGCCAGTGCACGAAATCCTTAAAAAGAAGCAGGATATGCTTGCACTGCCGGAGCAAGAGCAATTGCCGTTGCCCGCCCATGACAATGTCCGGGGTGCGAACTTTTACAAGTAAAGGAGGGCTTGGTGCTGAACCATCAGACCATGGAAAAACTGGCGCAAATGAAATTGTCTGGAATCTTAGATGGTTTCAAGGAGCAGATTGACAACCCGGCCTTTAGCGACCTGGCCTTCGAGGACCGCTTGGGGCTGCTCGTGGACAGAGAATACCTCCTCCGCGATAATCGTCGTTTAACGAGGCGCTTCCAAGAAGCCCACCTCAAGGTCAAGGCCTCCGTCGAGGACGTGGACTTCCAGGCCCCACGCGGCTTGGACAAAAGACTTTTCCTCGAACTGGCCAGCTGTGGCTGGATAGGTCGGAAGCACAACTTGATCATCACTGGCCCGACCGGCGGCGGCAAGACCTATCTGGCCTGTGCCCTTGCTCAGAAAGCCTGCCGGGAAGGGATCCGGTGCCTTTACTACCATTTCCCAGAGCTGCTCCAGGATATCGGTATCAGCCGGGCCGAAGGGTCGGAACGGATCTTTGCCCGAAAACTCGCGACAAGAGACTTGCTTGTCGTCGACGATTGGCTCAGGGAGCCGATCAGCGCCGAAATAGCCCGCAGCCTCGCCGACCTGATGGATGAACGCTTTCGGAACAAATCAACCTTGTTTGCGACTCAGTTCCCGGTGGCGGAATGGCACGGGCGATTTCAAGACCCGACCCTGGCGGATGCGGTCTTGGACAGGATCGTTCACGATTCGCACCGAATTGAGTTGTCGGGAGATTCAATGCGGAAGCGAACCTCGGACTTGACCAAATCGGCCACCTGAAGCAGGAGAGAAATACCAGCGCGCTCAACTCATCCTGGGTGGCCGAATATTCCGAATTGGGTGGCCGATTTCACCGAAATCCGCAC
>NZ_WVUD01000105.1 GCF_009856865.1 Solidesulfovibrio aerotolerans
TGTCAAGGGCGGAGAGAAAGTGTACCGGCTGGCCGGAGTAAAAGTGTACCACCCGTTGTCAGAGAAAGGGCCCCGAGGGGCCCTTTCTGTCGATTTGATATCTCGGTTCTTTACCTTGGGGAAGGCTCTGGATTTTGTCCGTTATCCTCAAGAGATGGTCTTTGAGCCGGACGAAGCTTCATTTTGCTTTGGTTAAGCCTGTAACTGTCACCGTTAATTTCCAGGATATGCACATGATGCGTGAGACGGTCTAGCAATGCTCCAGTCAAGCGCTCTGAACCAAAAACCTCTGTCCATTCATCAAATGGCAAATTGCTTGTAACAGCGATTGATCCACGTTCATATCGTTGGCTGAAAACCTCAAACAGAAGCTCGGCCCCTACTTTTGACAACGGCACAAATCCAAGCTCATCAATGATAAGCAACTTGTACCCTGCAAGCTGTTTCTGCATACGTAGCAATCGCTTCTCATCCCTTGCCTCCATCAACTCATGGACTAGTGACGCCGCCGTGACAAAGCCCACTGAAAGGCCCTTCTGACATGCAGCAAGTCCAAGTCCAAGGACCAAGTGTGTTTTACCCGTGCCACTATTGCCGAGGGCAATGATATTTTCTCGGCGTAAAATGTATTCGCATCGGGCAAGTTCGTTGACCAGAGGCTTGTTGATACTGGGCAAAGCTCGGAAATCAAAACTGTCCAGACTTTTTACGGCTGGGAACTTCGCTTCACGAATTCGTCGTTCTACCATCCGCCGTTCACGTTCGATTAACTCCAACTCTGCCAAACGTAGCAGGTAGCGGGCATAATCCATTCCTTCGGCAGCGCACTGTTGGGCAACCTTGTCGTATTCCCTGGAGAATGTCGGCAACTTTAAGGATTTTAAGTGATGCGCCAAGAGTAGCTGTGGTTGTTCGCTCATGCCGCCACCTTCTTCAGTAGCGACGAATAGGCGTTGGCTTTTGTCGTCAGGACTTTGGCATTAGGAAGATAAGGATAGACATCAAGATCGAGCCGAGGCGGCTTACGTTCAATGATGCACAGCAGTAGATGTTTAACGGCATCAAAGCCGATTGCCCCCAGTTTCAGGGCCTGCTTGATCGCTGTTTCGACTTGTTCGGGAGAAAACATCTCCATCAAGCGCAGTACCTGAACATATTCTCGCTTGCCGGCAGTGCCCATGCGGCTTTCAAGCAATCGGCGGAGAGAGGAAAAGCATTCAGGGAGTTGCCAGCCGGCAAGCGGAGCCGCCTGGTCCAGCGCGTTAATCTTCCTCTCTAGCAGTGCTAGATAGTGCAGCGGATCAAATATAAAATCTTCTTTATCGTACGAACGCGCATGTCTAGCGATACACTCACTGCCACAACAGACCATGATCTCGTCAACATACGCCTTGATCAGCACGTCTCGGTGTCCGTATATTGTAGGTACGGAGTAGTCGTTTGTCTTGTAACGAACCAACGAAAAAGAACTTACTTTTGTTGGGAACTTGATGCACGCGTCATAAGGTGTTGTCGGTAAAGGTAAAAAAGCCGACAAGTCACGTTGAAGTCTTTGCCCAATGGTTTCACTGTGGCCACGAAGCTTTTCTGCTAGTCGCTTTCGGCAGCAGGCTTCAAGATATTCATTGAAAGCCTCATAGCTTGGGAAATGCGGAATTGGGACCATAAAGTTGCGGCGAGAAAAACCCACCAAGCCTTCCACCTTGCCCTTGTCATTGCCCTTCCCAGGACGACCGAAGCGATCATCAAACAAATAGTGAGACTGTAACTCACTAAATATGCGTGAGCGTACACGCTTACCATCGCCAAGAATTCGAGCAACTGCGATCTTGGTGTTGTCGTAAAGGATGGACTGAGGCACGCTTCCAAAGAACGCAAAAGCTGAATTGTGTCCATCACAGAAAGCTTCAGTTGTCTCTGCAGGGTAAGCTTTGACGAAGCAGGCGTCGCTGTGAGGGAGATCAAAAGCAAAGAAGTGAGCTTTTTGCTCTATGCCACCTATTACTACTACGGCTTCGCCAAAGTCTGCTTGGGCATGACCCGGGGGATGCACCAAAGGGATGAACATCTCCTGAGAGCGCAAGGTTTGCTCACGCACGTAGTCCTTTACGATGGTATAGCCACCGGTAAACCCATGCTCCCCTCGCAGGCGCTGCAGAATGCGCTTGGACGTGTGGTGCTGTTTCTTGGGGCGAAGCTTGTCGTCGGCAAGGATCGCATCGATGATGCCTGTAAATTCTCCTAACTTAGGAGAATAAATCGGCTTCGACCGTTGGTAGCCCGGAGGGATGGAAAAACTGAGGAATTTTGAAATGGTTTTCCGGTGTAGCCCAAAGAATTTGGCTGCTTGGCGGATACTCATCCCTTCAACGTGGCAGGCTCGCCGGACTCGCTGATAAATCTCCACGTGGTACATCCCCCCTCCCTTCCTTGCGACCGGCTCTTTACCAGCAGATCGAGTGGAAGGCTTTAGCCGGTACACTTTCGGACCGGCGCAACCGAGGAATTCGGTCGCTCCAGGGGGGCATTATTGCTCCGGCGCTTATA
>NZ_WVUD01000106.1 GCF_009856865.1 Solidesulfovibrio aerotolerans
TGGACCCGGGAAATGGGCGGCCTGTGGTTTCCGGTGGCCTCGGATTTCTGGCCCCACGGCGGACTGGCCAAAAAGCTCGGCATCCTGCGCAGCGACGGAACCGCCGAACGCGCCCTGATTCTGGTCGACAAATGTGGCATCATCCGGTTCCTCGACGTTCATGACATAAACGTCAGACCAGACCTCGGACCGCTCATCGAAGCCATGAAAAAGACGCACGACGGCCAATAACCGCTGCGAAACCCGGCGGCTGCGGCTGCAGCATGCCCGGGCGAAACAGCAGTCATATTCTTTGTGTCATAAGCCGCACACCCAAAAAGTGGACCGCCCCAGGTCGCACCCTTGGTCGCCGGCTACGTGAGATAAATAACTTTGCGCGGTGTCTATCCGCGTCCAAGCCGGCAAGGCTCCTGAGCCACGTCCAGGTATTCCTGAACCAACGTCAGCATGGCGGCCCAGGAAGGAGCATCCATACCTCGTTGCCGCAGTTCTCGCGCCTGATCCTCGAGGCCGGCTTTCCGCAGGGAGACGACGGCGGCAAGGTGCAGGTCGTACATGTCGGCGAACTGGCCGGTGCGCATGGAGAAGATGGGCTTGGTCATGGTCGCATAGGCAGTTCAGAAAACATTGCCTTCCTCGAACAGGAACTGCTATGGTCCTCTTCTTAGGAATAAGGTCGGCGCGTAGACTGTTCCACTTGGTTTATGCGGCCGCCAATGCCCGTATGAAAATGCCTGAGGTTGCCGTATTTTGACTGATTCCATGGCGATTCCCAAGGCTCGAATCATGCATCAGACCTCCAACCATCGTTCACGCGCCTCTTTCGGCCAACCGAGTGCACCATGGAAACGCAGAATATCTCCATCGCTATTTTAAGCAACAATCTGCATCATGCGACCAGAGACAAAAAAAATTGTCTCCGACTCAACGTCAAAAATGTTCTGATAAGCGATGAACTCGAACACCTGCTACAACCGATTCAGGAAGACGAAGTTCATCTGGTGCTCATCGACTCCGCTGTCAAGGGAATGGATGGCTGGTCTTGTCTGCGCGCCTTGCGCAAGGCCACACGATCAAAGCTGTTGCCAGTCATCATGGTCACAGCAGAGAGCAATCTTCAAAATGTCGTGAAAGCTATTGCGGCTGGATGCAACGGCTATATCATTCGCCCATATTCAATTACCACGTTTGAACGTCATCTCCAGATGGCTATGGAGACGACTAGCATCGACGAAGTGGAGAGGGAGCAGTTGGATGTCGCCAACGAGTTGGTGAGCCATGGCCGCTTTGACGAGGCCTTGGAGGAATTTTCTGAGATTATCGAAGAAGAGAATGAGTCGCTGCTGTGGTTTAACAAAGGCATGGATTATCTGCACCACCAAAAGTACGGCAAGGCCATCATCGCCTTTAACAAGGCCGTGGCTCTCAATTCCATGTACGCCGAAGCCTACAAGGGCATGGCGCATGCCTACAAGGGCAAGGGCGATATCGCAAACTATCAGGCATTCCTTGACAAATCAGCCGAAATTCTGGCGCTCCAGGATCGCCTCGCCGAACTCAAGGAACTTTTTGCCGAGATCCTCGAAGCCAATCCCGATGCCATCAATCCGTATAATTCCCTGGGCATCGACCTGCGCAAAAAAGGCGACTACGCCGGGGCCATGCACGCCTACGCCCAGGCTCTGGCGCTCACGCCCAAGGATGAAAACCTCCGGTACAACATCGCCAAGGCCTGCATTTTTGCCAAGGACTATGCCCAGGCCATCGAGCATCTCGAAAAAGCCTTGACCATCCGCGATCCCTTCCCCGAAGCCGCTCAATTGCTTGCCAAATTACGCGCCAAGCAATACGATCAGATTGCTTCTTCCCCCAAAACGGTTGCGAACGAAGCCGGCCAGGGCAGCCTGACCATGGACGTCTGAGGACGGACCCCTGGGCCCATGACGCAGGACAACCGGATATCCGGCATTTTTTCCATGAAAACCACCCTCAAGGTTGGTTTCGGCGGCACGAAACACGCATCCCTCTCCGAGACGTACTGGTTCGTCAAGGAAACCGGAGACGACGCTTTCGAAGTGCAAAGCCTGGATATGGATTTCAAGCGCCAGGGCAAAACCGTCGCCATCGACAGGGCCAAGTTGTTTGAAGACTATCACCTTGAACTGGACTTGAGCTATGTTGACTGAGTTGCAAGGCAAGGCTGCGGATGGGACTTTAGCCAAGACCATGGCCGCATATGTTCGGTGGTTGGCTCCGCAGATGGAGAAGCTCAAGGCCACCTTGCCCGCCAGGAAGACTGCTCTGCGCGAAGAGATCAGCGGGCAGCTCGCCGTTCATTCCCGCACCCCTGACATCATCGCGGGGCGGCTTCGACTGCCCTTTTCATCGCCTCGG
>NZ_WVUD01000107.1 GCF_009856865.1 Solidesulfovibrio aerotolerans
GGGGGGGGGGGCGCCTCATTGGCTTCTGTGCTTGAGCCTCCAGCTATCGTTGCCAGTCTCGATGATCTCGCAGTGATGCGTCACACGGTCCAAGAGCGCCGTGGTCATCTTGGCGTCTCCGAAGACTTGCGCCCATTCGCCGAACGTCAGGTTTGTCGTCACCAGCACCGAGGTCCGCTCGTAGAGCTTAGAGAGCAGATGGAACAGGAGTTGGGCGCTGTTGCGGGAGAACGGCAGGTAGCCAAGCTCATCGAGCACGACGATATCCGTCCGGGACAGTCGGCTGGTCAGGCCGCCCCCTTTCCCGGCGAGCTTTTCTTGTTCCAGGAGATTGGCCAGGTCCACAAGATTGAAAAATCTCGCTCTGACGCCTTTTCGTACGGCCCGGCCGGCTATGGCGATGGCGAGGTGCGTCTTGCCGGTGCCCGTGCCGCCGACAAAGACGATGTTCTTGCGTTCGGCCAGGAAACTTCCTTCGTACAGGGACCGGATGTGCGCCTCATCGACTGGGGAAGTGGCAAAATCAAAGGTATCCAGGTCCTTGGAAACAGGAAATCGAGCCTGGCCAAGCTGATAGCGGATCGCGCGTAACTGCCGCTGGGCCGCTTCGGCCTGGAGCAGCTCCAAAAGCGTCTGGTCCACAGTGCTCGGCCCTGTCCTTCCCATGACCTCTTTGTAGGCGGAGAGCATCCCTGTCAGTTTCAAGGCGCGCAGTTGTTCAAGAATTGCGCTACGCGACATGACAGACCTCCCGCAGCAAGGTGTCATATCGGCCGCAGTCGGCCACCGGTTCCTGCGTCAATTTCAGACCTTCCGGCAGGACGAGGCTACTGGCATCGGGGACTTGTTCCTCCCGGCAAAGCAGGTTGAGGACCACGTCCTTACTCACGGCCTTCATAGACAGCGCCTGGCCGCAGGCATTGGCGACGGCCATCAGGCCGTGCTCCTTAACGGCGCACAGGATGGCGACGAACTGGCGGTCCCAATCCGGGAAACGCATGAGCGCCACACGCATGCGGGCAAGCTCATGCGGCAGGTCCCAATCCTTAAACGGTGCGCCATTTCGAAGCGCGCCGGGCTTGCGCTCAAGGACTGGCAGATAGTGCCAGGGATCAAAAACCATCTTGCCGCGCCCAAACTGCCGGGCATGCTCGGCCACCAGCCGTCCCTGGCTGACCACGGCCACCCGGTCGGCGTAAGCCCGAACCGTCACCGGTTGCCCGACCTCGCTGGCAGGCACGCTATAGCGATTGCGGTCGAAGCTCACCAGGGCCGTGCTCGACACGCGCACGTCGCTTGCCGCGTAGCCGTTGAAAGGCCGGGGGGTGGCCACCAGATGCCGGCGCTCTTCAGCAAAGACCTCCCAGATCATCTTGTCGGGAAGGGTCGGATGGCGGCTCGTCTTGGCCTGGCTCAGGCATTTTTCTCGCAACTGAGCGTTGAGTTCGTCCAGGTCTTTGGCCTGCGGACGCGGCGTGAAAAAGCGGCCCCGGGAAATGCCCACCTGCCGTTCCACCTGCCCTTTCTCCCAGCCAGCAGCCGGCGTGCAGGCCACTGGTTCGAACAGATAATGCGAACACAACTGCTGGAAACGCTGGTTGAATTCCCGGTTCTTGCCGGTCAGGATCGTCTTCACGGCGGTCTTCATGTTGTCGTAGATGCCGCGCCTGGTGGCCCCGCCGAAGAAGGCAAAAGCCTGGACGTGCGCGTCGAAGACCATTTCCTGGGTTTCCCGAGGATAGGCGATGACCAAGCTCATCCTGCTGTAACACAACCGGATATGCGCGACCTTGAGCCTCGCCGGGACGCCGCCAAGCATGACGTCCTCGTGGCTCCAGTCGAACTGGAAGGCTTCGCCCGGATCGAAAACCAAGGGGACAAAGGCCGGCGTTGCCAACGTTTGTTGCCGCCGCTTCCAGGCTCGGACGTAGCGCTGCACATTGTCATAGGAGCCGGTATAGCCTTCGCCATGAATCTCTTCATAGAGCAATTTTGCTGAGCGTTGTCGTTTTTTGGGCAGAACTTTATCTTCCTCCAGCCGACGTTCCAGGGACGCAATAAATGCTCCAAGCATAGGGCGTGGCTGCACACGACGCTCGTAATGCAGTTCTGTCAGGTCGCCCCGCAGGATTTTCCGTACCGTGTTTTTGGAAAGGCGCAGTTCCCTGGCAATCTGCTTGATCGGCTTTTCTTGCCGCATCGCGGCCAGCCGGACCTTCCTAATCGTTTCCACTATCAGCATCTCCTCTCGCTGCCCCTCCCGTCTCCGATGATCGAAGACATCTAAGGGGGCTGCCGAGGGGGTCAACTTTGGACGCTGATTTCATCCAAAGAGGGGTCAATATTCCATGCTGATCAACA
>NZ_WVUD01000108.1 GCF_009856865.1 Solidesulfovibrio aerotolerans
CCGTCTTCTTCGGGACCATGGTTCAATTCTGGTTCTGGTTTACGGGCAACGAACTGCCGCCGGTTGAGGATGCGCCGGACGATTCCAAAGGGGCGCGGTTCGCCACCCCAAAAGAAAAGGCCGCCCTCCGCGCCGAAAGCGGGATGGCCTTTGGGCATGTGGATGGCTCCCCGCTCCTGCTACAAAATGAAAAGCACGTCCTCATCATGGCCAGCACGCGAAGCGGCAAAGGCGTTTCGCTCATCATCCCCCATTTGCTGCGCTATCCCGGCTCGGCCTTTGTCCTCGATCCCAAGGGCGAGAACGCCAAGGCCACAGGCCACCAAAGGGCCGCGCTCAATGACAAGGTGCTGTACCTCGATCCCTTCGGCATCTCCGGCAAGCCCAAGGCCCGTTTCAATCCCCTGTCCCGGTTTACGCCGGACAACATGGAAGCGGAAAGCAAGGCGCTTGCTGCCGCCTTGGTCATGGGGGAAAGGGGCATTCGGGATCACTGGACGGGAAGCGCCCAACAACTCTTGGCCGCCGTGATCCTCCATGTTGTGACAAGCCCTGCGGTCCTGCCGGAGGAAAAAGACCTGGGAACCGTTCGGGCGCTCCTGCTCAAGAACATTAACAGCGTTCTTGAACTGATGCTTGAAAGCGACGCGGCGGACGGGCTTTTGGCGCGGTTGGCTTCGTCCTTTCTGCAAACCCCTGAAAAGGAATTTGGCTCGATCCTCTCCACGGCGCAGCGCGAAACCGAGATTTTGGACAACCCCTTTATCGTGGCCAGCTTGGCGGCGGCGGGGCCGGGGGAGGAAGTGAACTTTGCCGACTGGCACAAGGGCACGATGTCGGTCTTTTTGTGCCTGTCCGCGCCAAAATTTCCGGTCTTTAACCGCTGGCTTCGCCTTGTCCTGACGGCGGCCCTCGATGAGATGACGGACAGCCTCAACCCGCCGCCGGTGCCTGTCTGCTTCACGCTCGATGAGCTGGCCACCCTCGGTCATTTGCAGATCGTCGAGAACGCCGTAGGCCTCTCGGCCGGATATGGCATCCAGCTCGTCACGGTATTTCAGGACGTGGCGCAAATGCGCGATCTTTACAAAGGCCGGTGGTCTTCTTTCATTGGCAACGCGGGCGTGCGGGCTGTCTTCTCCCTCGATGACTATGAGACGGCGCATTATTGGTCACAATTCATGGGCGGGCATCTGGTCGAGACAACGAACCAGCAACAAGACATTTACGGCATGACCAAGGGCCAATCGAAGGGCGAGGCCATGCGCCCCCTGCGCACGACCGAACAGCTCATGCTGGAATTTGCGAAAGATCAAATGCTCGTCCTGCCTCAGGGTTCCAGGCCGATCATCTCCGACCGCGTGCCCTACTTCCACGATCCTGGTCTTTCCGGGCTGTGGGACGATCCGCGTGGGGACGAAGCGAAAAAGCCCGAAGTCCCCGCGCCGCCGGTTGTCGCGCCTGACCTTAATAAATTGATATGTCTTACAAAACGGCAGGAAGAGAGACATCCCAACATGAAAAAACTCCTCTTGCAAATACAACAATCTAAGGATGGCAAAGAAAACAGTTAATCCCATTTTCATTGTTTTTGATGATACTTTTTAAATGCATATCGTGTGTTCCTTTTGCGGAGCGGGAGAACAGCCGCTTATTGTTTCCAAAACAAGCGCTTTCATCTGTGAACAGTGCGCAAAATCCTGCGTGATCCTTTTTGAAGAGAAGAAAGAGCAACGCGAGGAAAGCAACAACTCCGAAGACGGGCCTTGCAATGGACCTTGAGCTAGAACGCTTTAAAACGGATATTGACTTGATCGCCTTTGCGGCTTCACGCGGTTATGTCAGTGATCGGCGCGAAAGCTCCCAAAACTGCGAAGTGATGCGCACGACGAACGGCGATAAAATCGTGATCGTTAAGCATCTGGACAACAAGGGCGCGGAACATTGGGTTTATTATTGCGTAAGAGACGCCCGCGACAACGGCACGGTGATTGATTTTTTGCAATGGCGCGGCGGCGGCACGCTCGGCCATATCCGCAAAACCCTGCGGGACTGGCTTGGATCGCCGCGCCCTGCCCCTGCTGGCGTGACGATCCGCAAGCTTCTTCCTGTCTCGCACGATCGGGCGGGGGTCTTGATGGCCTGGGAACGCGCCCGGCCTTGCCTGAATATCCCCTATCTCACGGCGCGAGGCCTTGGGCCTGACGTTTTGATCCTGCCGCAGTTTGCCCACTGCCTCCGCACGGATGAGCGGGGAAACGCTCTCTTCCCGCATTATGATTGGGAAG
>NZ_WVUD01000109.1 GCF_009856865.1 Solidesulfovibrio aerotolerans
TTGAACTTGATGTCATGGCAATTTATGCCATTTTTTCAAAATTGATCGCCTAAGTGGAAAGGCATCATGAGCTTGCACCAGTTGTCGCTTTCAGGCGTCAAGCCTTTTCTTAGCCGGACAGTAATGAGGCGATATCATTCAACCACGACACAATAGTAGAATACACAGTTAAATTCATAGACGGCACAACCGCTATGGTTGTCACAAATTTATCGCTTACTCTCATCTAGCTGCCCCCCCGCAGCGTCACCGTCGCGACCCGACCAGTCCGCCAACCATGACTCCAGGGCCAACAGCACGGCGGTCAGGGCCGGCAACCGCTTGATGCACCACATATATAAGGCCAGCGAAAACCCCTCTGCACAATACCCAGAGAGCCCAGACTGATCACGGCCAGGGCGCAGTCCGGCCATTCGCCGGCCTGAAACAGCAACGCCCCAGCACCGTCCCATCGCCACGTTAAAGCGGTTCTTCGACGTTTCAAATGGAATTCATTTAACAATGAGGTCGCCGATTGGGGCGGCGATCAAGTAGATCATGGTGATGAAATTGGCCACATTCCGGTAGCCTCTGGCTCTGGCGCGAGCTGCCTGGAAGAGACCGTTTAGGCCTTCAAGTCGGGCGTTCGTGTGCCAGGAGCACCAACGGAAAAGGATGCGCTCAAGATGCTTCTCGAATGTCCTTATCGCCTTGGCTACCGGGGCGAGAAGTAATTCATCAGCAACCAAATCTCTGGCATATTTTAGGAAATTAGTGGAACGCCACTTGGCTGCCTGATGCGTTTCTGCTCGGCGGACCCACCGAAGCTGTTCTTTGATACGATAGGCGACGGCGGTTGCGAAGGCTTCACTCTCAATTTCCTGCAAGGCTTCGGCCTGAGTCTGCGTCTTGGCCGTCTCACAGCCTTTGAGCACCCCCCATCTGGTACCTTTGGGCAATGCTCGCTCTTTAGATTCAGCCTTACGCACCTCATCCACGGCCGTCGTAAAGAGCTGGACCACATGGAACCAGTCCACGGTCAGATCGGCTTGCGGGAAGTGTTCTTCGACGGCAGCAATAAAGCTTCCGGACATGTCGCTGACAACTTCAAGCACTCGGTTGGGGTGGCCGCCCTTGCTGATAATGTGTTCCCGGAACAACTGAACAGTCTGTTTGCCCTTGCCTTCAGTGGCGAAGATTACAGGACGGTCTTCACGATCCAGGTCAATAAAGATGGTCACGTAGCGCTGTCCGCGTTTGCAGGCAGTCTCGTCGAGGCCGAATGCCTTAAGTCTGCTGAGGTCAACGCGCTTCATGGCCTCAGCCACATAGTGGTTGATGACTCTCCAGAGACGTTTGTCGGTCGTGCCTACAAAGGATGCGACGGTGGCCACGGGCATCTCTCTGGCCAGGATCATGACAACCTGCTCGAATAGTAAGGTAAAGTTACTGCCAGGCCGCGCCCACGGTACAACAATCCGCCGTGTGCCATGCTTGGGACAAGTTACCCGAGGCACTCTGGCAGTCAGATAGCAGTGATGTTGGAAGAAATTTAGGTGTCGCCAAATGAACTCCTCGAAGTCATGGGCCTTGCAGTTTCGACCACAAGTCGGACAGGGGTAGGTGGCACCCCTATCGGCACCGAGGTCCAAGTGGAGTTCATGGGGTGTCTTCTCGGTGTCCAGGCGCTGGCTCAAAACCTGCCAGGGGGGAGTCAGACCCAGTCCCAGGGCGAAGATGTCATTGGTGCGCATGCCGATCCTCCGAGGAGGCCGCTACCCCCAACCTGGGCATGGGTCAAATTCCATTTGAAACGTCGAAGAACCGTTAAAGCGTCTGTTTGATCGATGTCACCTTAACCTCAAGTACCCGTGTTAAAAACGAAAATTTACTTTTCATCATATCAAATTCCGGCCCTTGCTTGATGAAGCGCGCGGTGCCTTCCAGCAAAAACCCTGCGCCCGGCCCCATGCGCCCCTCGACTGTCAAACAGCACCGAAAAGTGACCCCCAATCAGCGTCCAAAATTGACCCCCTCGATGTTGATGTCCGCCCTCCATCTAATCGGGGGGGGGGGGCGCCTCATTGGCTTCTGTGCTTGAGCCTCCA
>NZ_WVUD01000010.1 GCF_009856865.1 Solidesulfovibrio aerotolerans
TCAGCATCTCCTCTCGCTGCCCCTCCCGTCTCCGATGATCGAAGACATCTAAGGGGGCTGCCGAGGGGGTCAACTTTGGACGCTGATTTCATCCAAAGAGGGGTCAATATTCCATGCTGATCAACACCCACCTGTCCCCCACTTTCGGATTATATGGGGTGAATCCTCGTGAAGATTGCCGAGGTCCGGGGCATCCACGGCAAAGGGAAAGCTCTGCTCCTCCAGCCGGGCACTCTCCCTTCCATGGGGTTGTTTCCGACCGCAGGATCAACGCCCGCCCCGCCGAAGCCGTGCTTTCAAAACGCACCTTGGCGGCCGCGGCCACAGCCCCAGACCGCCCATAGAATCGACACCGGCCCGGCCCTTGTCACTTTGTCCATGCCGACCACCCGGACGCGATATGCAGGCTCTACGGGCCCCATGAAAAACTGCTCCAGCGTCTCAAAATCGCCTTCTATCCCTTCGATGTCCGCGACCAAACTATGGAGAATATGGCCGAGGCCCTTGGCACTTCTTCCATCCAGGTCCATGCCGTCGCACCTTTTGAAGACATACCCCAGAGTGCCCGCACCTCGCCACGTGCTAAAAATGGGACGAGAAGCCCTCTTTGGCACAGGCAGGCCGCCCATGGTCATAATTGGAACCTGGGGCCGCCTACGGCGCTTCCTGGGCAGCGTACGCTGCGCAGCATGCTGGGGCTGGTCATTGCTTCCGTTGCGCTCAGGCCCAGTCCCCCTGCCGCAAACAACCGTTGCGGCAATACCGGCCCCAGGCCCCTGGATTATTTGGAACGGGCCTGGAACTGCACGGGCAATGCTCACGGAGCGGCCGCCTCTGTCCCGGCCCGGGACAGAGGCGGCCGTTCTTGCAATTGTACAGAGATGGGGACTGCTGCCGTAGAGATTCGACGAAGGCGGGTTGCATCTGGAAACACGCCCCACGGGAGGACGTTGCAGCGACGATGCATACTGGGCGCACCTGGAGACCGAGGCACCTTGCCAGTCGCAGGCACCTCGGACTGCTACACTGTTTCTTTCATGACACCCTCTGGAAGAGAAACAGGAGCCACTCCGGTTGTCTTGTAAATGACAAGCAAGCCTCGCTCACATCTTTCGGAAGCAAGGGTGCTTTTATTAAAAAGCATATGTGGTATTTTGTACTTTACGCATACCTTATAGATATCAAACAAATTTTTGAAGTCCTTATTTGTTACGTCATGACATACAAAAATTCCATCAACAGAAAGCAGCTCATTGTAGACTCTATCAAACCACTTGTTGCTATTATAATGGTCTGCATCAGACAAAACAAAATCATATTTTGTCACGCAATTTAGTACGAAATCCTGCTCTGATAATTTATAAAATTTGATATATCTTGATAAATTTTCAGGATTCACCAGCTGGGTGCCTTCAGTGTCAAACCAGTTATCCACAACAGCATAGTTCACAGGGATGGAATTATATTCAATTGCAGAAACGATTGCCCTGGTGCAAAGACCAGAACCATAGCCAAGCTCCAGAATGCTCCTGCTTTTTTGTGATTTAATCAAAGAGGCTATAAGTTCAACGTGATTAATATCCATTGATACCATTTTGTCGTATTGCGAAAGAGAGATAGCCATCCTGGTCCTCGCTGCGACAGGTCGCTCTGTGTAGGTGGATGTCTCGTCGAAAAACCAACGCGCGCCCGAGGCAGGACGCGTGCTCTCGTCCTATCTGCTTCTGAGGCAGGACGTCTGTTCCAGTCGCTTTCTGCTTCTTATGGAGGGCACGAGATACCAAATGGCCCATTGTTGTAACATGACAACCGAGCTTGGTCTTTAGGACGAGCGCAATAAAGCGATGGTGCAGGCGCACACGGCTGGCGTGGCCGTTAATAGGCCAGTTTGCCCAGGGATTTTAAAATAAGCGTGGCCCCCATGGCGAACATGCCCATAAGGCCCATGCCGCAGGAAAATCCGGCCAAGAGCACCGGCGCATACTGCCGCCAACGCTTCCCGTAATGCTTGAGAAAATAATACCGCCCCAACAGCGCCCCCACCACTTCGAGAATCAGCCCGTGGGGAACGCTCTGCCCCAGCCCCCGCACGATGCCGTAGACCAGGAGCACCGGCAGACCAAAAATCATGAGCAGCACATAGACGATCAGCCCAAGGCCCAGGCCGGCGCTGACAAACCAGCCGTTTAAGGCCTGGAAGAAAAGCGAATTGCCTTCCAGGGTGGAGGTCTGCATGAGCAGGGTGTTTAAGGCCTGGAGGTGCCATAATTCCTGGGCATAGGGATAACTGGCCGACGGAATGGGCGCGAGTTGCCAGATGAACTGGGAAAAGAGCAGGCTGGCCACCATGACCACCGGGAAAACCACGATCTCGGCCTTTATGATGCCGCGCAGGCTGGTGCCGGTCAGCTCGATTTCCCGGAAATCCACCGTCGCCTTGCCGTAATTGTGGATGGGGATGGGGGCGTACCAGATTTCGATGCCCTGATAGCCGAAAAACCGCGCTCCGGCGATGAAACTGGCCTCGCGCACCAGGGGCAGGCTCACGAATTGGCCGGCGATGCCTTCCATGCGGGCCGTGATGTAGGAGATCAGCGGCGTGTAAATAAAGCCGTAGAGCACGAAAAAGAGCCAGGGGAACTGGGGCACCAGCCACAGGCACAGGCCGATGTAGGCCAGGGTGGAAAAAACGTAGATGGCAATGGACACCCAGAAATTGATGTCGCCACGCGCCTTGTTGGTATCAAACAGCGCCTTGTAGGCCGCGCCGCCGACACCGCCCTTTTGCAGGGACCGGGCCACCTGCCAGATGCCGATGACGCCGATGGCCAGGCCAAGGCCAATGCCAAAGGACATGTAGAAATCGAAGTTGTTGGCAAAGACCGTATCCACCGTGCTCATGCCCTGGCGCCAGCGGTGCAGGATGCCGTGGGAATACAAAATGGGGTTGGCGACAATGGTAATGATCAGCCCGACCAAACCGCCGATAACGGCCCAAAACGGCAGCACCATGCCGGTAAAAACCAGCCCCAGATCAAACTGGATGCCCGTGGCCACGGCCGGCAGCCAGGCCTCGGTGTTGCGGGTGAAATCAGCCCAGGGAATGGGGATCAGGCGCACGGGTTCGGTGAAAATAAGCCCGGAAACCACGGGGAAAAGGACGTAAATGCCGCCAAAGGCCAGCCCGATCATGCCGCCTATGGAAAAGACCCGCCATTTCCAGCCGGTTTTGCGGTCCTCGGTGGATTCGGCCAGGGCCATGGTGCCCAAAGCACCCACCGGGGCCATGGGGAAAGGCAGTTTTTCCACATCGGAGGTGACGCGGTAGAGGGCATAGCCCAGGCCGAAGTGGTCGATGCGCTGGACAATCTGGGAGCCGACCAGCAGCAGGATGGGGACCAGCCAGTCACGATGCAAAAAGGTGCGGGCGAGCAGCGAATCGGATTCCGGCCCCGGGGCCACCCAATGCGGGATAAGGTCAGTGAGCCCCAGCATCTTGGCCGCATCGGACTGCACCAGATATTGGTTCCATAAAAGGCCATGAAAGGGCGAGGCCATGGCCGCACCGGCCATGTAATAGAGCAGAAAGATTTCCTGCTGCTTCAGTTCCGTATAGGCCCGCTTGGCGATCTCGGCAAACAGGATAATGGTGACCCACCGCGCGGCCGGACCAATGCCCGTGCCGATGACCAGTTGCAGATACATGCTGCCCGGCATCATGAGAAAGCCAATAAAGACCGCACCGACAATGGTCTTCCAATCGAAGCCCTCTTCGAAATGGGTCGGCGTGGGGAGCAGATCCCGGTATTCGGCTAATTCTTTGTCGTCGTACATCGGGAATTTCCTAATTCGGCAGCACGAGATAGCTCTGCCCTGTCCACAGTCCGATCAGCGCATACGCGCCGCCCATGAGAAAATCGCCCAGTATGAGGCCGATAAATAACAAGCGCACCCGCTTCATGAGCACGATGCCGCCGTAGCGCAGGGTCAGATGGTTGCACAGCCAGCCAAGGAAAAACGAAAACCACAGAATGCGCATGGACGAGCTGTACATGGTCAAAAAACCAAGCGGATGGATGGGCCACCAGTAGAAATGCTGGTAGGCGATGACCAGGGCCAGCATCACCGCCGCGCCGGCCACGGTGAAACCGATGACCGCGCGGTTGGCCCCGGCCGGGGCTTCAAGCAGACGCTGGACGTTTTCATAGACCGTGCCCACGGTCTGCATCTCCCAATCCACTTGCAGATCCCGCAGGCCGTACTTGTGGCACACGGCCAGCATGGCCAGAAACGACACGGCCACGGCAGCGGCGATGGCCAGCACAATGGCGGCAAGATAGAGCTTTTTGGGGCCTTTTTTCTCGCCCACCTTGGCGGCGTGAAACAGCGATGGCAGCAGCGACTCGCGCAGATCGACAAAGAGCATTTTCTGCATAACGGCGGCCATGAGAATGCCCAGGCGGCTGAAAATGCCGGTGCCGAAAAAGGCCAGCAGTCCATCGGTCGGGGCGGCGGTCAGGGTGAAATAGGCGATGCCGCCCTGGCAGATGATGCGGCTGGCCACCAGCATGACCATGAAAAACGCGCCCAAAAGGAGCACAGCCTGTCCCAGCGGCAGGCCAAAAGACACGCTCCAGGCGGTCAACGCCCCGCCGCCGAGAATAAGCCCCCAGAGCGAGGCCGGCGCACCCACCCATTCAGCCTCGTCCGGGCCGCGAAAGCGAAACCGCAGGGCGTCTTTGGCTGTTGTGTACAAATGGTGGCGGGCCAGCCACAGCAGAAAGATGAAAAAGACGCCGTAGGCTCCGATCATCTGCGTCTCTTCGGGGGAGGTGAGCGTCGGGCCGAAGGTGACGCCCAGGGCCGAGGCCGGGATATGTTGGCCGATGATGTCGAAGATGCCGTAGACGAGGCCGCCCAGGAGAAAAAAGAGCCAGAAACTCAGCGAAATCTGGCGCGCCGTCAGATAGGCAAAGCCAATAAAGGCCGGGTAGAAATAGATCTTAAGCTTGGTGAAGCCCGAAAAAAGGCCGGTTTTGGGGAAATACGGCCCGGCCAGAATGAGGGTGGGAATCTGCGGCACGGACGGATCGTAAAAGGCGATGCCGTTGATCGTATGCAGGGCCACGCTGAAAAAAAGGCCGGACAACAGAAAGCGGTCGCTGAAAAAGCCGCCCAACCCGCCGGTATCCACAGCCCCGGTCAGCATTTCCGGCAGCCGCAGCAGCGGAAAATTCATGCGCTCGTTGGACACCCACTGCCGGGAAAAAAGATTGGTCAGGCACAGAAGGACGAAATAGCACAGGCCGATAAAAACGGCCCAGGTGGCCAGGGGTCCGACCCAGGCCCCCCAGGGGATGGCGGCCAGCACCTGCCCCCAGGGCATGGTATAGCCGCCGGACAGGCCATTATACAGCGTCTCCACCGCTTCCGGGTCGGTGGGATACCAGCCCGACGGCAAAAGCGGCCCGAGCACCACGTTCCACTGGTTGCCTTCGGTGGCAAAATGCAGCGGGGCAGTCAGGCTGATAAAAAAGGTGCGGGCCAGACCCGTATGGGCCACGCCGGAAACCACCACCATAAGCATCCAGCACACGAGCAAATCCGTGCCGGTCAGGAGCATGCGGCCGCGAAACAGCCGCCCCAGACCGGCGGTTGCCACCGTGAGCCAGGCCAGCACAAAAAACGGGGCCAGGGGAAAATGCCCGCCACCAAGGGGCGTTGCGCCCAGGTAGAGGTTATTTAAGGGCGTGACCGCACACACGCAAAGCCCCAGCACCAGCCCCAGGGCCACGGCCCGGAATCGAATGGACCCGGACGTCATGCCGTCCCCTCCCCTGCCGGCGCGTCGCTGCCAAGCCGGGCAGTATAGCCGCCGATGACCTTGTCCTCATACGAGGTCCGGGTGGATTCCTCCAGAGAACGCCAAACCAGCAACTGTTTGCGCAGATCGTTTAAAAAGCCCTTGTTCAGGCGCTTCCACATGCCGGCTTCACCGGCCACGCGGGTCAGGGCCACATCAATTTCCATATAGCCCGGAGTTTCCCAGGCCGGGGTAAAGACGATGGAAACGCTCTGCTTGATGCCAAAATCAAAGGGGGCCAGCCAGACCGTGCCGGTGAGGCGCATGCAGGCCCGCAGATCGCAGAATTCCGGATGCCGCTCTTTGGGATGCGGCGAGGCACCGGGCATGTCCCAGGGACACTCAAAGACGTAATCAACGTCAGCCGTGGCGAACAGGCCATGGGAAACATCCTGGTGGGCCTGATAATAATCGAAGAGAAAGCCGCCGGCGCATTCCTGTTCGCGCACCTTGACCAGAAACGGCAGCCGGGTGGTGATAACGCCATCCACGGCCTCAGGCAGGGTCCAGGACCGGTTGACGTCGGGAATGGCGATCTGGCTGGCCACCTTGGACGGATAAATCACCGAGAGCAGCACCACGGCGATGACCAGCAGCATGGCGGCCACGCCGGCCGTGGAGGAATAATTGGCGGTCATGCCGGCCCACAGCGACGTGCCCGAGAGCAGACCGGCCGTGACCTGGGCCAGCAGATAGCCCAGCACCACGCTGATGACGGCAAAGGCCAGGGCCTCGGCAATGAACAGGAACGAAACATGGGACGGGGCCAGACCGACGGCGGTGTAGACACCGATCTCGCGTTTGCGCTCATAGACGGCACCGATCATGGTATTAAGCACTATCAGCACGGAGATGACCAAGGGAATGAGGATGTTGGTTACACCGGCATAGCCCAGGGAATCCCCGGCGTGGTAGAGAAAAACGCCGTCTGCCTGACCGGAAAAAACCGCCAGGCCAAAGCGGTCGGCCAATCGGCCGGCCAGGGCCGATCCGGCTTCGGCGGTTGCCGACGCCTCGGCCGCACTGCCGGCAGGCGGGGCCACCACCACGGATTTGAGCTGGCCGCCAAGGCCCATCAACGTCTCGTAGGGCACGATGACGACCAGATCGTCGTCAATATGCTGGTAGCGGCTTTGCAGGGTCTTGACGTCCTCACCGGATTCGGCCGCTTCCTTTTCGGCTTCGCTGGATTCCTTTGATACCTCAGAGGGAAAGACCACGGGAGTGAGCGCTTCGCCGTCCAGGTCCGGGCGCTCTTCCAGGGCGTTTTTGCGGAAAAGGCCGACCACGGTAAAGGTGCGGCCAAAAAGCGTCACCGTGCCGCCCGGGGCGACCCCCAGGCGCTCAGCCATGGGCTGGGGCAAAATGACGGCATCGGTCTGGCCCGGGGCAAACCACTGCCCGGCCGAGAGCAGCCCGGCCATGCGGCCCAGGCGGGACTCGTCGGCCGACAGGCCGATAATCCCCTGAACCATTTCGCTGTGTTCACCGACCCGCAGATGGGTGATGGGGGCCACGGTTTTTTCGGGCAGTTCCAGCCAAGCTAAAGGTGCCACCACCTCGGTGGTGCCGCAGGCATCGGCCAAAACGGCCAAAGATTCGGGGGGCAGGGAATGCCAGCCGATATTTTTGAGCAGCACGCCCTGATAAGGAGCGGTGTCCGACACCTGGGCAGCACCCTCGTCCCGGGTGGATTTGATGCTGGTAAAGCTCATGATGGTAAAGGTCAGGATAATAAGCGTCAGGCAGGTCAGGGCCGTGCGGACCTTGCGGCGGCGCAGATTGCTGACGCCTATGACGAAGGCGGCGGCAAAGGCCCGCATGCCGCCGATCTCGGTGGCTTTGACATGGGAAGCCCGGCGTTGCAGCGCCGCCATCTCGCGCTCAAAACGCATAAAGATTATGGCCGCCACCATAACGGATAGCCCCAGGATGAAAAAGGCGATGATAACGACCAGCGGCGAGTAGGTCAGTTTAAAGGCCGGGTGGACGGCGTAGACCACGGCAATAACGGCGGTGAGCGTCGCTAAAAAGGCGGCGATGCGCTTGTGGATGTCGGCGTAGTTGAAAACCACCCGCTCCACGCAGTAGGCAAAGGGAATAAAGAGGGCGATATAAAAAAGGACGCCCAAGAGCACGTCGCGCTGGGTCTTTTCCACGTCGTTATAGACCCGCACCGCCAAGGCCCAGCTTGAACGGGCGGCGCTGACCATGGCGTCGAAACGTTTGGCTTCCTTGGCGGCCAGGGCGTCGGCATACAGCGCCCGGCCCCGGTCGGTCAGGTCGCGCAGGCGCTCGCTGACGATGCCGTGGGCTTCCAGGGTGGCAATGCGCGGACCGACCAAGGCCCACATGTCGCGCGCGCCCAGGAGTTCCGTGGCCGGCAGCACCGGGTTGGCGTCCACGGGGTAGCCAACGCCGGTGGGATGCGCGGCGTCGGCGTTTAAGAGCAGGAGCTTTCGGGACAGCACCGTGTCGGACAGGATGCACTTAAAGGGCGTCCCTGGTTCGAGAAAAATGGAGAGCAGCGTGGAGTCCAGGGTGTCCAAGCGACTGAACCAGGAGCGCATGGGCGGGGCTTCGCGCCGGGCGTCGAGCAGCTCGATGCGGGTGAAATAGCGAAACGAGCGCGGATCAAAGGCGGAAAAAAGCGTGGTCTGATCGCAACCGAACATGATCAGATCGGTTTCCATGGCGTTTCGGTTCATCTTGACCCGATACGCGTCCTTGCCGGTCTGCTTTTTATCGATGGCCCAGACGGCCGAGCCGGTATCGGGATCAAACCGGTAGCCTTCGATGACGGCCTTATCCAGCACAAATTTCTTGTTGGCCAAGCCATTGACCCGAAACTGGCCCCGGGCGTCGGTTATGGCGTAAAACCGGGTCTTGCCCTGATAGACACACACCACCGTGCCGGGGGCCGGACGGTCGGGAAAGAGTTCGCCCTGGCGGATGAAGTTGACGCGACCGGTCAGCGTGGAAAAAACGTTTCGGGGGCGCTTCTCGCCCACCTCAAAATCCGCAGCCGTCATAGAGGCCAGGACATCGACGACAAACCGGCCCTGGCTGGCCAGGGAGGCAAAATCCACGCGCGCAGGCGTGTCGCCGGGCGTGCCCCAGGCCTGCCGGGCGTCGCCGACCGTGGCCAGGGTGATGCCGAGCACGCCGGCGATGTTGGCGAATTCGCCGCCAAGGGCCGGCCGGTCGGGGAGCAGGCCCTGCCACGGATGTTGCCGGTCGGCGCGCATACCGTCGCGGTAATAGTTCGTGGGCAGCCCGGCGGCCTTGCCGGCGGCCTCAGCAGCGGCACCCAGCGACCGGTTGATGCGGCCATAGGCCTGCCCCGGATTGACGTCTGGTTTCACCGCGAAGGCAAAGCCCTGGTAAAAGCTCCCGACACCGTCGCCGTGGCTGGACAGGTGCAGGGAAACCTGGGCCGCAATGTCGCGGTCGCCTAAAAGCTTGCGCAAATCCCGGGCGCTTTCCACGCATTCGGCCTCGGCTGCGGCAGCGGCCCGGGTGTCGGCCAGACGGGTCTTGGCCGCCGGCACAAGGGCCATGAGCGCCGCCGCCTCGCTAGGTGGCAACTGGACAAAATCGTCGCGCCACATGATGCGGCGCAGATCGCCCCGGCGGGTGGCCAGGGCGGCGATGGCCGTCTCGTCGCGGTCCTTGCCGGCCAGCCGCAGGCGCATAAGCCGGGTGGTGACGACGTCCACTTCGTCTTTAAGGGTTTCCAGCAGCGTCTCGCGCACGGCCGGATCGGCCAAGAGCTTTCCCCCCTCCTCCCCGCCGGCCGTCAGGCGGTCGAGGGAAGCAAGCAGCGTATCGGCGTGGCGCACGCTTTCCGTCAGATCCCGGTACTGGCTGCGCAGATCCTTGCCTTTGCCGCGAAGCGCGGCAAAAAATTCCCGCAAGCCGACCAGAGACTGGCTGCGACCGGAGGTGGCCAGCAGCAGTGTTGGCCGGGCAGGCGGCTCGGCGGCCAGACGCCGGGCCAATCGCACCAACGCGGCCACAGAGGCGGCCTCGTCAGCGCCAGGAGCCTGCCCCGGGGTCAACGCGCCGGCATCGTAGGCGGCATCCACCACCAGCAACTGGCCGGCCAGGGCCGGATCGGTTCCGGGGATAAGCAGATGGATGTTGCTGGCCACCACCGGTTCCCAGGCGGCCTTGGCGGCCAGGGTGGCGGATTGTCCGGCCGGGTCGCCCTTGAGGCTACGGTAATCGCCCAGCAGTTGGCTGGCCTGGGCGCCAGACAGCAGAAACCGGGGAAACCGCACCGGGGTCAGCTCGAATTTGTCCTGAAAGACGCCGTTGTCGGCGGGACGTTCGGCCGGGCTGTCGTCGATGTAGACGACCGCCTTGGCCCCGAGCTGGGCGGCAGCCTGCCAGTTGCGCCCGCTGTGCAGATCCATGAGCACGATGGCGTCTTGGGGGGAGGTGCCGTCAAAATCACGGTAGCTGCCGGCACCGGCGTAGACGAGAGGGCCGGTCAGGCCCTCGGGGGGAATCGAACCCGGGGTGAAGGCATTAAGCGCCAGCGGGGTCAGCGTTGTCTGCCCGCCACCGGCCACGGAGAGCCGGGTCGGGCCGTGGACCATGGCCGGCGCGCGGTAGCGAAGCCGCCCCACTTCGCCCACACCCAGGCCCTTGAAATAGGCTTCCAGGGCGTCGGCGGCGGCACTTGCCCCCGGGGAACCCGGGGAGCGGTCGCCAAGGCCGGCCAGGGCGTCAATAACGGCCCGGTCGAGGTCGGCATCGGTTACCCCCAGCCAGGACGCGGCCAGGGCATTGTCGCCGGTATCAGCCGCGCTTTTTTTGACCCGCTTGGCCGCAGCCGGCCCGGCCGCCAGCAGACACAGTATTATGCCAAGCAGCAGCGCCACGACAGCGCGGCCAGACAGACGGCGGCAGACCAGGGGGAAAAGGAACGGGGGTGGCATGCGGACTCAGCCCTCCCTGGTCCCGATGCCGCCCACGGTGATGTTGAGCTGGGCGCGTTCCTCGATCTTATCGATGCGCCCGTCGCGAATCCAGACCACCCGGTCGGAAACGTTGAGCATTTTGTAATCGTGGGTGGCGGAAATAACGGTCACGCCCCGGTCGGAACTGAGCCGCTTTAAAAGGGTGATGATTTCCTCGCCCGTGGTCAGGTCCAGGTTGCCGGTGGGTTCGTCGGCCAAAACGATGGCCGGGGTGTTGGCCAGGGACCGGGCAATGGCCACCCGCTGCTGCTGGCCGCCGGAGAGTTCCTGGGGTCGGTGGGCGTGGCGCTCGCGCAGGCCGACCAGCCCTAAAAGCTCCAGGCCTTTTTCCGTGGCCTCGTCCTGGGACGCGCCGGCAAAGGTCATGGGCAGGGTCACGTTTTCCAGGGCGGTCATCACCTGAATGAGATTAAACGTCTGAAAAATATAGCCGATTTTGCGGTTTCGCAGCCAGGCCAGTTCGTAGGCATCGAGCTGGGCAATGTCCACTTCGTCAATAAAGACCTTGCCGGTGGAGGGTTTGTCCAGGCCGCCGATCATGTTGAACAGCGTGGATTTGCCCGACCCGGAAGGCCCCATGATGGACAGGTATTCCCCGGCCTTGATGGTCAGGTCCACGCCGCGAAGGGCCTGGACCACCTGCGTGCCCATGGTGAATGTTCTGGCCACGCCGGCCACCCGGACGATGTTGTGCGCCTCGACCATACTTCCCGTTGCTCCCTTAGCCCGCCCGGCGGGTCATTCCTGAGCCCGCATGGCTTCCACGGGCCGCATTCTGGCGGCCACCGCCGCCGGATAGACCACGCCCAAAAGGCTCAGCCCCGCCCCCACGGCCACGGACAACCCAAGGGTCGCCCCAATCGCCACCAGGGAAACATTGGTCACGGCAGCCCACCCGAACCGGACAAGCCCGACCAGCAGCCCGATCAGGACGCCGCAAACCGCGCCCAGAAGCGACCCGGCCAGCCCCTGCATGCCGGCTTCGAGCAGAAACAGCCGCAAAATGAAGCGATCCAGCGCCCCCAGGCATTTCATGGTGCCGATTTCGCGAAAGCGCTCGGTGACGGCCATGAGCTGGGCATTGACGATGCCGACGGTGCAGACCAGCAGGGACAGGATGACGATCCAGCGTTCTTTGGGACTGGTGGTCAGGCGCGCGGCCTCATCCGCCGGCGAGACAGCGGCCGAGGGCAGGCTCGGCAGATCGTAGCCGGCATCGACCAGGGCCAGACGCTGTTGCGGCTCGCCGGACTGGAGCAGGCCCACGGCCACATCAGAACCGGTGAGAGTAAAACTTAAAAAGGCCACGGCCAGAACCAGACTGGCCACGGTGATCATGGACCGGAAAAACCGGACCTGAATGCTTTTAAGGCTGATTTCCAGAGACTTGCGAAACGGCAGGACCACCTGTCTGGCAATCCTGTCCGACCGGCCGGCCTTCGGCGTCGTTCCACCCGCTTGCGACATGCACCACCCGATCCCGGCCCAGGCCGGGCCGCAGTCTGTTCCCTGCCTCAGGCGTTCGCGTCGGCGCTGCCGGCGAGAAGGAAGCCTCCGGCGGCCAAAGGTACTTCGCCCTTTGGAATCCCATTACGCACACAAGGTGTTACGGGTTTCCCCGACCTTGATTCCGGTTAACGTCAGGTATTGCACGCCCCCTGAAGGGACTGTTGTCGAGTTTTGACAGAAACCGTCCCCCTTGCCAAGGCGCGGGAGGGACCGGAAGGCGACGGTCCGGTTATTTTTTCGACCGGCGCTTGGGAATCTCGATGCCGTATTTCTGGATCTTGTAGTTGAGCGCCCGGCGGCTGACGCCCAAAAGCGGCGCAGCTTCCTTTTGCACCCAGCCCGACTGCTCCAGGGCACGCACGATGGCGGCCTTTTCGCTCTGATCCAGCGACAGGTTGTCGGCCGAGCGATCCGGCCCCTTGCCGGCGAGCGGCAGTTGCAGATCCTGGGGGGCCAGCACGCCGTCGGTGCACAGAACCACCCCGGCTTCCAGGGCATTTCGCAACTGGCGCACGTTGCCGGGCCAGGGATAGGCAGTCAGATAGGCCATGGTTTCCACCGGCACGGTCACTGGCGGCATGCCCTGGGCGGCGCAGAACTGGCGGGTGAAATGTTCGGCCAGGATGGGAATGTCTTCGCGCCGCTCGCGCAAGGGCGGCACATTGATGGTCACCACTTTGAGGCGATACAAAAGATCCTCGCGGAAAACGCCGTCTTCCACCTGTTCAAAGATATCGGCGTTGGTGGCGGCGATGACCCGGCAATCGACCTGGATCTCGCGCACATCGCCAATGCGGCGGATCTTGTGGTTTTCCAGAAAGCGCAGCAGGCGGATTTGCATTTCAGAGGAGATGTTGCCGATCTCGTCGAGAAACAGCGTCCCCTGGTTGGCCTGCTCAATGAGGCCCTTTTTGTCCTTGACCGCGTGGGTGAACGAGCCTTTGACGTGGCCGAAAAGCTCGGATTCGAGCAACCCGGCCGGGGTCGAGCCACAGTCCACAGTGACCAGCGGGCCGCTTTTGCGCGGGCCGCGACGGTGGATCAGGTTGGCCACCAGCTCCTTGCCGGTGCCGGATTCGCCAAGGACCAGGACGTTGACATCGCGCGGGGCCACCCGTTCGATCATGGCGGCCAGATCGCGCATGGTCTGGCTCTTGCCGACAAGGCCCGTTTCGCCCAGATCGGCATTTCGGGCGGCATCGAGGCCGGCGGCCTTGGCAAAGACCTCGGTCACCCGCGTCAGCAGCTCCTGGCCGTCAAAGGGCTTGGTCAGGTAATCCACGGCCCCGTGCTTGATGGCTTCCACGGCCCCGGGAATGCTGCCGTGGGCGGTCAAAAAGATGATGGGCAGCTTGATGTTGCGCTTTTCCATCTCTTCGAGCATGCGCATGCCGTCCATGCCGGGCATGCGGATGTCGGAAATGACCAGACGCACGGGCTTTTTCGCCAAGACGTCCAGGGCTTCCAGGCCGTTGGCGGCGGTGATCACATCATAGCCGGCCGAGACGAGCCGCACCTCCAGCACTTCCAGGATATGCGGGTCGTCGTCAACGACAAGGACGATCTTGCGGGTCTGCTGCGGGCCTATACTCATGGGCTGCTTTGGGGCGGCCGGACGCGGGGCGACCGGATCAGTAATTGCTGAGACCCTTTTTCTTTTCCTGGATCTGCTGGTGGATGGACTCCAGGGCCTTGACCTGCTGCTGCAGGCTTTTGCGCACCTGCTCCTCGCGCTCGGCCAGTTTCTTGCCGCAGTCGCGCTCCAGGGCCGCTTTCTGTTCTTTAAGGACATAGCCGGGCTTAAATGCCTTGACCACAGGCACCAGGAAGCGTGCATCCTCGCCGCTGCCGCCCGGAGGGGATTTTTTCGCCCAGGTGTCGAGCATGTCCAGGGCGGTGGCCAGCTCGGCGTCACTGCCGGCCTGGGTCAGCCTGACACCGGCCATGGCGAACAGGGCTTTTTGACGCACCGCCTGATCGGCGTCCGCTGTGGCCTCGCGCCACAAGGTCATGGCCCGTTTGACCTCGCCGGCGTCGTAGGCGCGAAGGCCCAGGTCATAGGCCGTCTCGCGCTCGATCTTGCAGATTATGACGTCCTTGGCCGGCGTAGCCGGCGGCGACGCCGGAGCAGCGACAGGAACCGGGACCGGTTCGTGCCGGGCACAGCCCAGAACCAGCAATAACGCCAACCCGCAGCAGCCATGGACTGCGGTCGAACCAACACGGTGCAAAACACATTGGGCCATATTACGCTCTTGCCCCATCCACTGGAATTGTAAAGTAGAAAGTGCAGCCCTTGCCCGGCAGGCTCGACAGCCAGATATTGCCGCCATGGGCTTCGACGATGGTTTTGGCGATATTAAGGCCAAGGCCGATGCCATCGGTGGTGCGTTTGGTGCGCACGCCGCGATAGTACTTGTTAAACACGTGGGACTGTTCCTCTTCCGAGATGCCCGGGCCCTCGTCGGAAATGCTAACAAGCAGCTTTGCGCCGCCGTCGGCCAGCTCCAGGCCCACCCGCACCGTGCGTTCGGGCGGGGAAAACTTCACGGCGTTGCCGACCAGATTGTACAGCGCCTGGCCAAGTAACTCCCGGTCGCCGATGACGGACACCAGATCGGCGGCCACCCGGGGGGCCAGGACAATGCCTTTGGCCTCGGCGGCCGGGCCGGCCTTTTCCAGGGTTTCGCGCAGCAGTTCCTCGGGATTAAAAACCACCAGCGACAGGTCCACGATCTGGGAAGCCATGCTCGACACCTTGAGCAGGCTGGTCAGCATGGCGGAAATACGTTGCAGTTCGTCGCTGGCGATGTCGAGAAAACGCTTTTGCCGCTCGTTGACGTCGCCCAGCACCCGCTCGCGCATGAGGTTGACGGATTCGCGAATCGAGGTGAGCGGCGTTCGGATCTCGTGGCTGACCATGTCGATAAAATCCGCCCGCATGCGCTCTTCTTCTTTCAGGCGCACCGTCATGTCGTTAAAGGCCGCGCCCAGTTCGCCCAATTCGTCCTGGGACAACACCCGGATGGGTTCCAGGCGGCCGTCGCGGGTGTAGGCCCGGATGCCCCGGCGCAGTTCCCGCAGGGGGCGGCTTAAGGAATAGGTGAGAAAGAGGATGCCGAGCAGGCCCACGCCGATGGAGATGGTCAACCCGGACACGCCCCGGTTGACGGCCACTTCGCTGATGCGAAACAGCTCGCGCATGCCGGATTCCAGCACCCGTTCGTTGTCCTGGCGGGCGCTGACCACAATACGCATCCATTGGTTGAGCCTATCCTGGTCAACCCAGGGTTCTTTGGACAGTTCCCTCCCCTGGGCCAGATCGGGAAAGGTCTGGCGAAATTCGGCATGCAACTCTTCCCAGGCGGAAAAACCTTCGTAGCGAAACCACAAAATGCTCCAGATGGCATTTTTGTATTCGGACAGCGCGGCCATGAAATTCTTTTTGTATTCATCAGAATGGAGGATCTCGTACTTTTTCTGGTTTTCCTCCATGATCAGCAAACTGTCCACCAGACGCTGGGAGATGGACAGCACTTCGAAACGGACCTTGACGATGTCGCGGGAGATGTTGACCGAGTCTTTTATATAAATGAGAAGCGTGGAAATGGTAAAATAGGCCACGATCATAATGCCGATAAAGACCACCAGCAGCTTAAACAAGATGCCGTAATGCTTGATGGGCTTTCGTGACAAATACATGGTCGCGGATCCACGACGCGGGGTGTTGGGGACAGGGCCGGGCGGCCCGCCGCCGCCAGCCCCGGACGCTATTTGGCGGCGAAAATTTCCTGTTCAAGGACGTGGGGACGGGACAGATTGGTGATGACCAGACGCTGGCTGCTCGAAGCCGTCAGGATCATCTTGCCGTAGCCCAAAAGCCCCCCGAAAAACCCCGGCTCACACTTGACCGATTCAATCTTGCCGAGATCCAGCGAGAAACTGCCGAGCAGGGCATCGTCGCAGACCAGGCGCTTGTCTGTCAGGCCCACGCGCAGGGTGAAAAAAGAAAAAAGGCGCATCAAAGCCAAAAGTGTGAGCAGGATAAAAAACACGTAGCGAAAAAGCCAGACGCCCACGGAGAGGATTTTTGGCACAAACCGCTCCAGCTCTTCCGGCACCTTAAACTGCACGAGTTTGAGTAACGTCGGTTCGCTCGACCAGACCAGCAAGGCCAGGACAAAAAGCACCAGCGCCTTGGCCAGCACCACCCAGTGCTTGCCCGTCCGGTACCGGATATCCTCACCCTCAAATAAAAGGCCCGTTAGGCTCATGGCATCCCCACTCCCAGGCGGCTTGCGCCGATTGCGGCCCTTTCGGGCGCAAAACAGCGACGATCCATGGGCTTATCCGAAAACTGCGGCCAAGGCAAAGCCTTCCTGGGCCCACTGCCCCCGCGCCGGCCGGTATCAGCGCACAACCGCCACGCCCCAGGCCGCCGCAAGGCTTAGAAAGGCCAATGCGCCCCAGAGTACTTGGGCCGCCGTCCCCGGCTCCCCCCGGCGTTTCAACCAGAAACCGGCGGCCAGCCCCAGGGCCGCACCCGAGGCAAAGCCGAACAAATGGCCGGCCAGATCGACGGCCATCCCGTCCTCGCCGCCGGCCCCGAGCATGGCCAGCAGCATCAACGCCGCCCCGGCCGGAGCGGATCGGCGAAAGGTCAGCGGCGGCCACTGGTTGGCCAGCCGCACGCCGCCAAGAGCCCCCAACGCCCCGAAAACGGCGGTGGAGGCCCCGAGAAAATGCATGCCCGGCCCCTGGATGAGCACCTTTAATACATTGCCGGCAACGCCAGCGGCCAGGGTCAGGGCAAAGCCCAGGCCCAGCCCGGTCTCGCGGCACAAAAGCGACAGGAACAGCGCCCCGCTGGCGGCGTTGCCAAACAGATGGGCCGGATCGGCGTGCAGGCACAGGGCCGTGGCCGCCCGTTGCCACTGCCCGGCCAGCATGAGGGCGGAATCCCCGGCTCCCAGGCTTTTCCAGACGATGCGCCGCCCGAAAACGACGGTTTCCCCCAGCATAAATCCCCAGGCAGCGGTGAGAAGGCCCATCCAGGCCAGCACCGCAGGCCAGACCGGGGGACGCACCGGTTCGGCCTCGGGATCATACAGCACAATGGCCGCGCGTTCGGCCGCATACCCGGCCAGTTCCGCCAGGGCTTCTACGGCCCGGCGGCGCGGCACAAAAAGCCGGTAGCCGCTGCCCTGACGCCGGATGGAGTGGGGGATGGCCCGCGAGGCCAGGATCATTTCCCATTCCCGGGCGCGTATGGCCGTGGCCGGACCGGGTTTGCCGGTGGCTTCTTCGGTAATGTCGCGCTGGCCGGGGCGCGGCCACAGGGAGGGCCGGGGGGCCGTGCGCGGCAGGCGTTTGGGGGCAGGCGGACGCTGCGTCGCTGCGGCGTCTTCCCTGGGGTCGGCTGGCTCAAAAAGGGGGTGCGTGTCCGGCATAGGCAGCGACTCTACGACGGATGCCGGCTGGTCCGCAACGCCTGCGAAAGGCCCTTGCTGCCGCCGCGCCTGATCTGGTACGTCCCCAAAATGAACCAAAACAGCAAACCCATTTATTCCATCTTTTTGCTGCTCATCCTGGCCTCCGCCCTGATTTTGGCCTGCATCGTGCTGCACCCGTTCGTTAACATCCTTATCATCGGCGTGGTGATGGCGGCCCTTTTCCGGCCCGTCCACCGCCGCATCGCGGGGCTTTGCGGCGAGAAACGGCCCACCCTGGCAGCGCTTTTAACCACCGGACTCATCTTCACCTGCATCATCATCCCGCTCTTTTTCTTTCTGGGTTCCCTGTTGGCCCAGGGGGTGCAATCCGTCAACGCCCTGCAGCACAAACTGGCCGCCACCGATTTCAACCAGTTGTTCAGCCAGGACGCGCTGGCGCCATACATGGCCTGGGTCCAGGAGCATCTGCCTTTTCTGGATCTGAAAAAACTGGCCCTGCAAGCCGACCTCATCGATATCTCCAAGACCGCCGGCCAGATGCTCCTGGACAGCGGCAGCCGGGTCATCGGCAACGTGTTCCTTTTGACCATGAACTTTCTGATTCTGATGTTCGTGCTGTTTTTTCTCATCCGTGACGGCCACGAGATGCTGGCCCAACTGCGCTATCTGGTCCCCCTGACCACGGATCAGGAAAACCGGATCATCCGCCAACTCGACGACGTGTCCAAGTCCGTCATCCTCGGGGCCTTCGTCATCGCCCTGGCCCAGGGGCTGGCCGGCGGCATCGGGCTTTTCATCGTCGGCATCCAGCCCTTTTTCTGGGGCTGCATGATGGGATTTGCCTCGCTGATTCCTGTCATTGGCACAGCGATTATCTGGCTGCCCGTGTCCCTCTATCTGATGCTGACCGGCCAGTGGCAGTGGGGCGTTTTCATGATGATCTGGGGCGCGGTGGTCATTTCCAGCATTGATTCGTTTATCCGGCCGCTGCTCATGCAAAACCGCTCCAACATGTCCACCTTCTGGGTGTTTCTCTCCATCATCGGCGGCATCAAATTCTTTGGAGCGCTCGGCATCCTCTACGGTCCCTTGGTGCTGGGCTTTGCCATGGTGATGCTGACCCTGTACGCCGAGGATTACCGGCATGTCCTGGAAGAGCGTAATCTCGTGGCCCCGACCCGGCCCCACCGGCAGACGCCGGACGACACCGCGGGCACACCCTAGGCGGCCTCCGACTGACACCGCCACGGGGCCAGCCTATCCGATACGCAGCCGCCGCGCGGGCCACAGCGCCGGAATAGAATCCCGCCCCCAGGGTTCTGTATTGTCTGCGAAGGCGCGACCAAGGGTGGCAAAGCTGCTCCAGGAAATAAAAAAGGGCCGCTTGGCGGCCCTTGTGTGAACGTTTAATCGGCTGGTTAACTGCCGCCGCCCTGCTGCTGCTGGCACATGGCAAAGCCAATGTTGCAGTTGTTAACACAGGTGCCGTTGCCGGCACACATCATGGCGCAGCGTTGGTGGCTTTGCACGCAGGAATTGTTGCCGATCTGCTGCTGCTGCTGCTGCTGCTGGCCGCCCTGCTGCTGGCCGCCCTGTTGCTGGCCGCCCTGCTGCTGGCCGCGCTGACCGCCTTGGCCCTGCTGCTGCGGGGCATACTGGGCCGTTTGCCACTGTTCGCCGTTGCCGGCAGCCATGGCCGGTGCAGCCATCCACAAGGAGCAGGCCAAAAGCGAACCAAATACAGCAGTTACGGTCCTCAATTTTCGCAAACGCATATTCGACCTCCCCCTCAAATTGTTTTTTCCGACATTTAGATATAAGCACATGGGTGTGCGCACGTCAAGGACGATCTGCTCCGGCCAAACGGCTCAATCGAGCGGGGTCTTGGCCGAGGGGTCAAGCTTTTTCACTTGCAAAAAATCCTCCCGGGCCTTGTCCGGCTCGCCCAGGGCCTCGTACGTCTTGCCGCGATTCAGATACAGGTCAGGATCGTCCGGGGCGGCGGCGATGGCCATGGAATAGTTGGCCATGGCACTTTGGAGATTGCCTTTTTTAAACCAGGCCGCTCCCCGGTTATTGAGGGCCTTGGCGTCCTTGACGTCTGCTTCCAGTGCCTTGGAATAATCGCTTATCGCCAGATCGTAATGTCGCAGGGAAAAATAGGCGTTGCCCCGGTTAAAGACCGCCTGGGCGTAACCGGCATCCTTCTCAAGCGCCTTGGTATAGTCCTCGATAGCGGCGTTGTAGTCGCCAAGGGCCGCCTTGGCGTAGCCCCGGGCAGCCAGAAAAAGGTGGACCTGTTCACCCGGCAGCTCGTTGGAGTCCATGGCCTCGGTGAGCTGGGTCAGGGCCGTATGATAGTCCTGGCCGGCCAGGGCGGTCAGGCCGGCCTTGGCTTGTTCCAGGCCTCCGGCCCAGGCGGCAGGCGCGCCGGACATCGCGGGAAACCCCAGCATAACCACGGCAACAACCGCCCCCTGCCGGGCGCGTTGCAAAAGACGCAGGCGCTTCAAGACTCCTCTCCCTCCCGGGGCAGATCAAAAGCCGGAACTTGTAATTCCTTGTCGATCATGTCCGCGTCCTGGGAACAGTACCGCACCATGTTGCGCAGATGGAAAAAGGCGCTTTCGTCCATACTTTCAAAATCAATGGCCACGCCTTCGTCACTGGACCGCACAATGATGGCCTTAAGCCGCACCTTGATATCTTTGGCCAGCCCGAAAACAACCGTGCAGTCCCGGCCGGCGGCCAGCTTGGACTCCGGCTCAAAGAGCGCCCCTTTGAGGCTGAGGTTTTGCGTGCTGACCGGGATTTTTTCCCCGTCGATATACACATAGGCGTCGAATTGGGCGCTGACCCGGCTGCGACGGCGTTTGTTCTCGCTCATATATTCCTCACTTCACCGGGCGCACTCCTGCCCCGGCCACGTCCCGAACCTGATCTCTAGCGCTTTCCGGGCCGATTATAAAGCATCAATACGGCGATCAGGCCACGGGCGCGGACACGGACATGGGGATCAGCGGTCCGCACACCCCGATGCGGCCGTCGGGAAGCCGCACAAATTCCCGCATCTCCCCGTCCTGGGATATCGCCACCACCACGGCCCCAGGCAATCGGGCGCAAAACCGGGCGGCCGAACGGTGGCGCGTCCCGAACGCGGCCAAATCCACCATGCCGGTGGCAACCGGGTCGGAGGTGTCCGGCGACAGGGACACACAGTCCGGCAGGCGTTCCTCGTCCCGGGCCAAAAGCTCCACCCGAAAGCCGCGCACCGACAGGGACGCGTCCAAAATCACCGCCCCGTCCACGCACGAGGCCTGGGCCGTGACCCGGGTGGCCGTGTCCCACTGCTCCAGGTGAACGGCCAGATTGCGGCCGGCCCCGGCCAGATTCTGGGCCACCCGGCCCAGATTGGGCCAGGCCACACCCACCCCCGGCGACAGCAGGCCCTCGATGCCGGCCCCGTCAGGCTGGCCGGACGGCAAAAAAACAAACAGGCCGCCATGGCCGGCGGTCACGGCCAGGGAAAATACCCGGGCCAGCGTGGCCTTGACCAGACTGGCCAACGAGCCGACGTCCTCGGCCCCATTCGCCAACAGCCCGGCCGCCCGACGGCATAACGGCAGAAACACCGGGGAAAAAGCGTTGTCGTGGCACAGCGCCAGCCGGCCCTCTTTGAGTTCCAGATAGATGGCCGGGCCGTCCCGGGGCAGCAGGACGGCCCGCATCCGCGCCGGCGCGGTGACGTGCAGGGACAAGCCCGGGAACAGCGTGCCACCATGGTAGTCGATGCGGCCGCGAAGGGCGGCAAAGCCGGAATACTCCACCCGGGCCACACCTTCGGTCCGCAGACCATCCTGCCCTTGCTTGACCACAAAGGCATAGGGTCCGGGCGGGATACCGGGACTTAAACGGTGCAAGGTATTGAGACAAAAAGGTTGGGGCGGGGAAAACCGCAGGTCGAGCACCGGTTCCGGGCCGCCGGCCAGGGGGGAAAACAATTGAAAGGACGGATAGCGCCCCTCTTCCCGCTTGAGGCTGGCGCGATAGGCCGTTTCCACCAGCACGGAAAGCCCCGTTGCGCAAAGGGCTGTGGGGTTGGGGGAAAGGCCGGCCGCCAGATCCAGGGGACCGGCCGGTCCCGCTGCCGGGAACGGGTCGGGAGACGACTGCATTTGGGCCTTGTAGGGCTGCTCCGGATGTCTGTCAAACCCGGGCGTCACCCCGAAAATGTTGCGTTCAGAAAGTTCCGTTATGGCTTGCCCAGCAGCAACACCTTGCATTTATGGTTCTTTTCCATACAAAAACAGAACTGCTTATGATGTGCGCTCCGTGAGACAACCGTCGCGTAATTGTTGCGCGACGGTTATGTCCTGGCAGGCATTCCGGGCAATGCTCCCCCAATAATCCCAACCTGCGCAAGGAGTGTCCCATGCCCAACGTCTCTTTCCAACTCGTCGTAGTCGCTGCCCTGGCCGTGCTCGCCCTTGGCGGTCTGGCCGGCGAAGCCATGGCCCAGTCCCGCCCGGCCGCGCCACTCGTTATCGGCCACCGCGGCGCCTGCGGCCACCGGCCCGAGCACACCCTGGCTTCGTATGAACTGGCCATCGACCTGGGGGCCGACTTCATCGAACCGGACCTGGTCGCCACCAAGGACGGGGTGCTCGTGGCCCGCCACGAAAACGACATCTCCGGAACCACCGACGTGGCCGCCAAATTCCCGGACCGTAAAACCAAAAAAATGATCGACGGCACCGAAATCGAAGGCTTTTTCACCGAAGACTTCACCCTGGCCGAAATAAAGACCCTGCGGGCGAAAGAACGGCTCGATTTCCGGGACCACAGTTCTGACGGCCAATACGAAGTGGCGACCCTGGACGAGGTCATTGCCCTGGTGCGGCGCAAGGAAGCCGAAACCGGCCGGGTCATCGGCCTGTATCCCGAAACCAAGCACCCCACCTATTTTCGCGGCATCGGCCTGCCGCTGGAAGGCCGACTGGTGGAAACCCTGCATAAAAACGGCTACGACAAGGCCGACTCGCCGGTCTTCATCCAGTCCTTCGAGTTGCAAAATCTCAAGGATCTTCGCGAAATGACCAAGCTCCGATTGGTCTTTCTCTATGACGAACCCGACATGCGGCCCTACGATCTCGTGGTCGCCGGGGACCCACGCACCTACGCCGAGCTGCTCGCGCCCAAGGAACTGGCCGCAATCGCCCGCTTTGCCCAGGGCATCGGCCCCTGGAAGCGGCTGATCATCGCGGAAAACCCGGACAAGACCCTGGCCGCCCCCAACACCGTGGTGGCCGACGCCCATGCCGCAGGACTGCTCGTCCATCCCTACACGTTTCGCAATGAGGCCCGCTATCTGGCTCCGGAGTATGCCGGCGACCCTGTGAAAGAATACATCCAGTTTTTCGAGCTTGGCGTGGACGGCGTCTTCAGCGATTTCCCGGACACGGCTGTGGCTGCCCGCGAGGCGTTTGTTAAGAGCAAGAAATAACCCTGCCTGCCCTTCCGGCTGCGGCCGCTGCCACTGCGGGGGCGGCCGTTGCCGCCCCGCCTGCCGCGTGGACTGCAAAGCCCGCACCCACCCTTGCGAACGCCGGACCCATCCCCGGCCGCCGGAGCAACGGTGGTTCCCGCCACGCTTGCGCTGCGGCAGTGCCCATTCGACGGAAGTGCATTTTCCTCCCACCAACCGTCGCGGCAACGCCGTTCCCCCTTAACCCCTTGCCTCCAGGTGGGATTCCAAAGGGCTCAGCCCTTTGGCCGCCGGAGGCCTCTTCTGCCTCCTCCGCCTCTTTTGCCCTTCTATCTCTTCTGCTCTTATTCCCGTCGGCCACCGTCTGCACCCTGGGGCAGGACTGCCGCCACGGCGGTTGCGGTGGGCCGATGGCGCACCATGAGCCGGGCCGGGCCGTCCACGGCACGTTCCAGGATCAGCTCTGTCTCGCCGGCCGACCACAGGCACACGGTCCGCCCGGCTGTTTCCCGGCAATGGGCCGGGCCGAAATCCCGGGTCAGGCGGTCGTGCAAGCCGGCGGCGGCCGGGGCCTCGGCCAGGGCGGCGTCGATGGAAAAAAGCCGTCCCTGGTCAAAGGCCAGGACAGGATCGGTCAGCACAACGCCGGCCCACCCCGTTTCCCGCCGTCCGGGCGCGGTGAAAAAGGCCAGGCGCTGTGACACGTCGGCCGGCAGGGGCACTTGCTGGCGCACCAGTTCGGCCGTCGGGGCCTCGCCAAAGGCCAGACCGAAAAGCCGGTGCGGCAGTTCGGCCGGCCGGGAACAGGCGGCAACCGCCAGCAGCCAGACGGCGCAAACAACGGCCCGGGCGAGGACGCGGGCTGGAACGGCAGCGGCGACAGAGAGGGTGGCGGCAGCGGCGGCGATGGCAGGAATGGTCATGGTCTCACTCCAGGGATTGCGGCCGGATCAAGCGGCCAGGACGCGGGCTCGGGCTCCAGCGCATGACATATTGTTCATCTTCTGTTTAGCGACAAGCCGGACAAGGGATGCCAAAGCCTCGTTTCCCGCGCCGCCGCAAAGGCGCGTTGCCGCAACCCGCCGTCCGCGATCGGCGCATACCGGCAGGCCAACCCGCCCACGAGCGTAACCGCCTATCCTGGAAGGACCAAGCATGCCTTTAGCGCCGCTGCGCGACCCCGAAAGCTCCCCGGTTTGCCCCCCAAGCTCCCGACGAAGGACCGGCCTTAGGCTGCTGGCGCTTCTGGCCGGCGCGGCCGTCCTGGCCCTGGCCGTGTTCCCGCGCCAGACAGCCGAACGAATTGTGATCGGCCCACCCCATCCCCTGGCCGCCGCCCCGGAGCTTCCCCCGGAGCAAGCCGAACCGGCCGGCAACCTCTTTGAACGCTTTGATGCCGCCCCGGCCAGCCAGACCCGCACCGATCAGGTCCGGCCCGGCCAGACCCTGGCCGATATCCTGGGCAGCCATCTCACCCCGGACAAGTTGGCCGCCCTGGACGATCCCGAGGACTTTTCCTTTTCCAAATTGCGTTCCGGCCAGCCCTACCGCCTGACCCTGCGCGACCGGGAACTCGTTTCCTTTGAATACGACATCAGCCCCACGGAAATGCTGGTCATCGACGAAACCGACGGCGAATTGGCCGCCCGGGTGGAAACGCGCCAGTGCGAGGTGCGCCCGGCGCTGATCGGGGCCACGGTACGCACCAGCCTTTCCGAGGCCGTGGCCGAGGCCGGCGGCAACGCCTCCACGGCCATGGCCCTGGCCGACATCTTCGGTTCGGACCTGGATTTCAGCCGGGACGTGCAACCCGGCGACACCTTTGCGGCCGTGGTGGAACGCCGCTACGTCGAAGGCCGGTTCGCCGGCCTTGGCCGGGTGCTGGCGGCCCGCTATGTGAATGCGGACGGTGCCCTGGAAGGCTTCGGCCTGCTTGGCGACAAGGGCCGGCTGGACTATTTTGACGCCCAAGGCCGCCCCCTGCGCAAGACCTTTTTGCGCGCCCCGCTGTCCTTTCTGCGCGTCACATCGGGCTTTAGCGCCTCGCGCCTGCACCCCATCCTCAAGGTGCGAAAAGCGCACTTCGGTGTGGACTACGCCGCCCCCACCGGCACTCCGGTCTGGACCGTGGGCGACGGCGTGGTCATCGAACGCGGCCGCAACCACGCCGCCGGCAACTACATCACCGTGCGCCACGGCAAAACCTACGTCACCCGCTACAACCACTTCAGCCGCTTCGCCAAAGGCCTGGCCGTCGGCTCCCGGGTGGTCCAGGGACAGGTCATCGGCTATGTCGGCTCCACGGGCTTTGCCACGGGACCGCACCTGGATTTTCGGATGTATGAAAACGACCGCCCGGTCAACGCCCTGGCCAACCCAGAGATGCGCGCCGAGTCGCTGCCGGCTGCCCGGCTGGCAGAATTGCGCCAGGACATTCTCACCCTGACCGCCGTCCTTGACGGTCGCAAACCGCCCACAGACTTGGCCGAGACCCGAACAACCGCCCCAGGCAACCGCCGTCAGTAGCGCAGACGTTCGAGGATGAGGTTGCTGACCAGAAAGCCGTTTTTGGTCAGCCGCAAATGGCCGTTATTTAAGCGTATCAGTTCCTTTTGCCGCAACGCGGTCAAAAGGCTCTCGTTTTCCTTGAGGAAATCAATGCCGGTCAGCCGTCGGTAAATCGAGAGCCGCAGTCCCTTGGCCGTTCGCAACGACAGCATCACGTATTCGCGCACCCGCTCTTCCCGGGTCAGGGCCACGCCCCCGGCCCCGCAGCGGCCGGTCTTGGCCAGGGCGGCCCACTCCCGCACGTCCCGGGGGTTTTCATGGCGCACCCCGGAAAGGGTGGACACCGCCCCCGGCCCCAGCCCAAGATAGTCCCGGCCTTCCCAATAGCCGCTGTTGTGCCGGCTTTGAAAGCCCATGCGGGCGAAACTCGAGATCTCGTATTGCAGGTAGCCCTGCTCCTCCAGAAACTCGGCCCCGTGGATGTACATGCGGCCCTGCTCGCTTTCGGTGGGCAGTTCCAGCCCGCCGGCCTCGGCGTCGGCGGCCAGCGGTGTCCCCGGCTCCAGGGTGAGGCCGTAGCAGGAAAGATGCTCGGGGCGCAGGCGCACGGCCATTTTGAGATCTTCAAGCCAGGCGCCCTCGCGCTGATTGGGCAGGCCCCAGATGAAATCCAGGCTCAAATTGACAAAGCCCGCCTGCCGGACCGCGTTGACCGCAGCCATGGCGGTCTTGGCGTTGTGGGGCCGGCCAAGGCGCGTCAACGCCGCGTCGGAAAAACTCTGCACGCCAAGGCTGATGCGGTTGACACCATAGCTGGCCAGGATTTTGAGATACTCGACATCCAGGGCGGAATCGGGATTGGCCTCAAAGGTCCATTCCACGGCCGGATGCAGGTCAAAATGCTTGTTAATTTCCGGCATGAGGCGCGAAAGCGCCCAGGGCGGCAGCAGGCTCGGGGTGCCGCCGCCAAAATAGACCGTCTCGACCTTGGGCCGACCGAGTTTTTTGCCGAAATGCCGTATTTCCAGCGGCAGGGCCGCGGCGTAGACCTCCACCTCGGCCATGTCCAGGGGCCTGGAGACGAAGGCGCAGTAGCGGCATTTGCTGCGGCAAAAGGGTACGTGGATATAAAGCAGCATAGGGGATGACCAGGCGTTTGAGACTACCGGCCAAAGGCCGACACCGGTCTTTAGGCCCAAACGCCGTCGTGGGCAAGCCCGCCGCGACGACGCGGCGGGCCGTCCGGTTTCAGGCCAGCCCGGCAAAGAGGAAAAACAACCCGGCCCCAAGCAGCATGGCCGCCGGCAGGGTGAGCACCCAGGCCATGGCAATGGAACGCAGGGTTCGCATCTGCAAGCCGCTTTTATGGGCGGCCATGGTGCCGGCCACGCCAGAGGCCAGCACATGGGTGGTGGAGACCGGCAGCCCCAGACCATCGGCCAGGGCAATGGTGCCCATGGCCACAATCTGGGCCGAGGCACCCTGGGCATAGCTGAGCCTGGTCTTGCCGATTTTTTCACCGATGGTGACCACGATGCGCTTCCAGCCGACCATGGTGCCGCAGCCAAGGGCCAGGGACACCGCAAAAATCACCCAGCTCGGGGCGTATTCCGTGGGCCGGCGCAGGGTGGTGCGCAGCCCATCAAGCTTTTGGCGCTCCTCGCTCGTAGTGGCAAGGCCGGCCATGACCCGGGCCGCATCGTCCAGGCACAGGATGTCGGTGCGCAGCGTCCACCGCTCGGCCGCCGGCACAGCCGCGATACTCGGATATTGGGCCAGACACTGCTGGATGGCCTCGGAGGCGGCCACGGCCCCGCGCACGTCGCAGGAGACGGCCGAAGTCTTGGCGGGCAGTTCCGCGATATCCCCGTTTTGATAGAATTTTTCGATTTCCAGGCGGTGGGCGTCGAAATAATCGGTAAACTGCGCCGCCGCCTGGCGCACGCCCAAAAGTTCCTCGGTGGTGGCGTCGGAGTTTATGGCATAGACCCCGGGCACAATGCCGATCAGGATGAGCATGATCAACCCCACGCCCTTCTGGCCGTCGTTGGAGCCATGGGCCAGACTCACCCCGAGGCCGGAGGCGATAAGGGCCGCCCGCATGCCAAGCGGCGGCGGCGCGTTGCCCACCGGCGGACTGTGCAGGGTCGGATTTTTGAGCAGGCGCTGCAGGAGAAGGAGCAAGGCCCCGGCCAGGACAAAACCGATGACCGGGGAAATAAAAAGCGACAGCCCCACTTCGGCGGCCTTGTGCCAATTGACGCCCGAGCCAAGCGGCAAGCCTTCGCGCAGGGCATTGGCCAGACCGACGCCGAGGATGGAACCGATAAGCGTGTGGGAGCTTGAGGCCGGCAACCCCAGATACCAGGTGGCGAAGTTCCAGAGAATGGCAGAAACGAGCAAGGAAAAGACCATGGCCAATCCGATGGTGGAGTTGACCGAAACGAGCAGATCGACCGGCAGCAGATGGACAATGGCGTAGGCCACGGCAATGCCGCCAAGGGAGACACCCAGGAAATTGCACAGTCCCGACAGCACAACGGCGCTGCGGGCACCCAGGGATTTGGTATATATGACCGTGGCCACGGCATTGGCCGTATCGTGGAAACCGTTGACGAATTCAAAAGCAAGGGCAATGCCCAGGGAAAGACACAACAATAAGAGGGTGTGGCCGTCGAGACTGGAAATGGACTGCAACATGCCTTTCTCCGGATCGTAAGCATCGGCTTTAAGGAGGTGGTCGCCGGGCAGCGACGGCCGCAGGGAAACAGCGAAAACGGAGAGGGCCTAGGTGCCTTCCATCAGATGCACCAGCGCTTGCCTGGCTTTGAGTTCCTCAGCGGTGAAAACGAAACCCAAGGCGGCAGCATGCTCCACCAATTCGGCAACGGACATGCCGCTGACAAGCAACAATTGATCCTTATCAGCTTGCAACCACTGTAAATAGCGATCAATATTCTCCTGACTCATACCCACCTCCATACAGGAATATGGTTCATTTGCTCGCCACGCAATAGGCTCCAACTGTGTAGTTTGGGTCAATGCCGCATGGCAATCCGGTGTTCGTTTGCCCTGACTGGACGGGGGGGTGAAAGAGTGTCAGAAATTTCAGCCCAAAGTTCACCTTTTCTTCATATTCGGATGCTACAAGCGTGGCCCGGCCCAGGTTAAAGCGCCTGGGGCCAGCAAAGGAGGATGCGCGTGAACAAGCTTTTCAAATATGACGGACTCCAACAGCCCGATACCATCGCCGCCTATCTCGAGGCGGTGCGTGACGGGTTTGCCTCAGGCGAAATCACCCTGACCCAGGGCGAAGACGTGTTGACACTCGCCCCCAAAGGCGTGGTGGCCGTCACCGTCGAAGGCAAGCTCAAGGGCGAGGATCGCAAGCTCAAGCTGACGTTTCGCTGGAAGGAGCGCGAACAGGAATGTAACGGGCCTTTGCTCATCACAGCCCGGGACGACGGCGATGCATGAGATTGAACGCAATTTTAAATTCCTGCTCGTCGAGGTCGAACGCCAGATCGAAGGGGCCATTGCCGTCCTTGAGCACCGCAACGAAAAAGCCATCGCCAAGATCGAGGCCCGCGACGACTATATCGACAATTTAAAAAGCGTCATTGAAAACGCCTGTTTCGCCACGCTCCATGGCGAAACCCGGCCCAATGCCCCGGAAGTCGCCCGCATCCGGGCCTTTCACATCATCGGCAGCAACCTGGAGCGGGTGGGCGACCATGCCGTCAATGTGGTGCGCCAGACCCGCCATTATGACGACCCGGAATGCCTCAAACGCTATGCCTACAAGCCGTTTTTCCAGGAAATCCGCAACGCCCTGGCCTGGATGCCCAAAGCGGTGCTCGAACACGACATGGCCACGGCGCTTAAAATCTGTCGCTGCGAACTGCATCTCGACCGGCTCTACAAGCAGGAATTCGACCGCATCCGCGATGAGTTGCGCACGGGTTTTAATACCGGCGACCTGCTGACCACGCTGTTTATCTTCCGCTATCTGGAGCGCATGGGCGACGCCTTGTTAAACGTCGGCGAGGCGGCCATTTTCGCCATCACCGGCGACAAATTCAAAATCCGCCAGTTTACGGCCTTAAGCGACATCCTGGCCGAGTCCGGCCATGAAAACCCGTTGTCCGACCTCGAATTCGAGTCCATCTGGGGCACCCGTTCGGGCTGCCGCATCGGCCGGGTGCTGGATCGCGGCGGTGAGGACGATTGCCACAAGGAAGTCATCTTCAAAGACGGCGACAGCGACAAATTGCGCCAGGAAGTCGCCAACTTCGCCCGCTGGGAAGCACTTATGCCCGGTCTGGCCCCGCGCCTGGAAGCCTTTCGCGAGGGGAAAAAGACCAGTTCCATGCTCATCGAACTGCTGCCGGGCCAGACCATCCAGGATCTGGCGCTTTCCGGCGACCTCGAACTGCTGGGACGGGCGCTTTCGGCCCAGTGCCGCACGGCCAAAGCCTTGTGGGAAAAGACGCTGGCTCCGACCCCCGTCACCGTCAACGCAATCAAGCAGTTGCGCGCCCGACTGCCGGAAGTGCTCTCGGTCCATCCCCACTTCCAGCTCAAACGCCGCTCCATCGGCTCCTTTGTCGTGCCCTCTCTCAACGAACTGCTTGCCGCTGCCGAGGCTGTGGAGAAAACGCTGCCTGCGCCCTTCTCGGTGCTCATTCACGGCGACTACAATTCCAACAACATCCTCTATGACCCGGCCGAAGACCGCATCCACTACATCGACCTGCACCGCTCGACAGAAACCGATCTGACCCAGGACGTGTCGGTCTTTATGGTTTCCAACTTCCGCCTGCCGGTCTTTGACAAGGCCCGACGCAATGTGCTCAACGCCGTTATTATGGAGTTTTACCGTTTTGCCGCTGCCTTTGCCGCGGCCAAGGGCGATACGACCTTTGATATGCGTCTGGCCCTGGGCCTGGGCCGCTCGCTTATCACCTCGACCCGGTTTGAACTGAGCCAGCGCTTTGCCAAATTGATGCTCAATCGCGGCGTCTATCTGCTGGAACGCGTGACCGCCCATAGTGGCGATCCGGCCACGTTCCGGCTGCCCCTGGCCGCGCTATGCTACTAACAACATCTTTGGCCAACTCATGAGCAAGGAGCACATGATGCAAAAAATCGGAGTGGTAGGTATCCCTGGCGGTTGGTCCACCCTGCGCCTTCTGGACGCTTTGGAGACGCGCACCGGCTATCGCCTGTGCATCGACATGGCCGAAGTGCGCCTGGATCTGGAAACGGGCAAGGCCTATTATAAGGACACGGACTTAACCACCCTGGATGGGCTGATCGTCAAAAAGATCGCGCCGTCCTACACCCCCAATGCCTTGGACCGCATGGAAATCCTGCGCTTCCTGCACTCCGGGGGGCTGCCCGTTTTTTCCGATCCCGACAGCATCTACCGGCTCATCGACCGGTTGAGCGGCACGGCCGTGCTGCGCCGGGGCGGGATTCCCATGCCGCCCACGGAAATCACCGAAGACATTGAGGAAGCGGTCGCAATCGTGGCCCGCTTTGGCCGGGCCGTATTTAAGCCGCTGTACAGCTCCAAGGCCCGGGGCATGACCGTCATCGAGGACGGCCCCGAGGCCCACGAGGAAATTGCCGACTTCAAGGCTGCCGGCAACCAGGTCATGTACATCCAGCAGATGGTCTCCCACGCCGGCGGCCACCACGATCTGGGCGTGTCCTTTCTCGGCGGCAAGTACCTGGCCACCTACGCCCGCCAGGGCAGCGGCAATTCCTGGGACACCACCACCCGCACCGGTGGCCGCTACGTGTCCCGCGACCCTTCGCCGGAAATCATTGCCCTGGCCCACAAAGCCCAAAGCCTGTTCCCGGGCATGGCCTTTACCTGCGTTGACGTTGTGGAGACGCCGGCTGGCGCGGCCATTTACGAAGTGTCGGCCTTTGGCGGCTTCCGGGGGCTGCTCGACGCCTGCAATATCGACGCCGCCGCCGCCTACGCCGACTACGTCCTGGAGCAGCTGCGATGAACAATCCCACTATCGCCGGGCTCATGGCCCCCCTTCTCGAAACTGCCCCCATCGACCAGCGCCTGGAAATCACCTTCGACGACGTGACCGTGGTCCTGACTTCCAACTCCCAGGCGCTCACCGACAAGCTTGGTCGCTATTTCCGCGACTTTCTCGGCGGCGGCGGCCAGACCGTCATCGAAGTCACGGCCATCGAGGCCGGGCCGCCGGCCTTTGACCTGCCCTTTGCCGTCCACCCCCGGGAACCCGGCAAGACCAAACTCAAGGAAGCCTCCATCGATCTGCCCGACGGACGCGTGGTGCATAAGCTTTTAACCGGTCTGGTCTTTTTGTTTGGCCAGGGCAAAAACTATGCAGTTGGGCCGTGCTTGGAAAACGACAATCAAGTGGTCAATTTCATCAATAACCGCTTTATTGAAAATCGCCTCAAGCGCGGTGCCCTGCTCTTTCACGCCGCCGGCGTGGCCATGGGCGGTGCCGGTCTGGTCATCGCCGGCTTTGCCGGGGCCGGGAAATCCACCCTGGCCCTGGATATCATGGGCCAGGGCACGGATTTCATCAGCAACGACCGGGTGATGGTCTCGCGCGAGGGCGCCAATCTGACCATGGCCGGGGTGGCCAAGATGCCCCGGATCAATCCCGGCACGGTGCTCAATAACCCCAACCTGGCCTCGGTCATGAACGCCGAGGATCGGGCGCGCTTTTCCGCCCTGCCCCAGGCCGAACTGTGGGATCTGGAACACAAGTACGACGCCTTTATCGACGAGTGCTTTGGTCCGGGCCGCTTCAAGCTGGCCTGCCCCATGGCCGGGCTGGTGATCCTTCGCTGGAAACGCGACGCCTCGCCGCTGCTCGCCAACAGGGTCGATCTGCGCCAGCGCCGCGACCTCATGCCGGCCTTTATGAAGGATATGGGGCTTTTTTACGAATTCGAAGACCCGGCCGAGCCGTCCATGGCCAGCCAGAACGCGTATCTTTCGCTGCTTGGCGACGTGCCGGTGCTGGAGATCGACGGCGGCGTGGATTTTGCCAAAGCGGCCCGCGTCTGCCTGGAATTTCTGGAGTCGGTGCGCCGGTAGGAACTCGCCTTGCGGCTCGGATTTGCCAGGGATCAGTTGCACACGGAGTTGTCATGACCGACCCGACGCCGCACGCGGCCTCTCCCGGAGAGCATCCGGCCTTTTCCCAGGGCCAAGACGCACTGCGTCTTGGCCCGGAAGAGGCCTTTGTCAAAAACCTCGAACATTTCGCCCAGAAAGCCCATGTTTTCGCCGCCCTGGCGGCCAAGGACAAGGTTTCGCCCTACGAAGCGTTCCAGCACCTGGAAGCCCTGTGGGGCGCGGTGGCGCAAAGCGGCGCAAATCTGGTCGAACCCGCTCCGGCGGCCAAACCGGCCATGGCGGGTCTGTCCACCGAAGAGGCCCGGGAGCGCCTGCGCCAGTACGGGCCAAACCAGGCCGGAACGTCAAAGCGCATCACCCTGGCCAGCCGCATCATCGATGCGGTGAAAAACCCCCTGGTTCTCCTGCTCTTTGTTCTGGGCGGCATCTCCTACGCCACCGACGATGTACGCTCGGCCCTGGTCATTATCGGCATGGCCGTACTCGGGGTCACCCTCAAGGTCATCCAGGAGGCTAAGGCCGACACCGCCGCCGAACAGCTCAAAAAAATGGTCCACACCACGGCCACGGTGCTGCGCGACGGCGAGCAGCGCGAAATCCCCATGGCCGAGGTTGTCCCGGGCGATGTGGTGCTGCTGGCGGCCGGCGACATGGTGCCGGCCGACGTGCAGCTCGTGCGGGCCAAGGATCTCCACGTCAATCAGGCCATGCTCACCGGCGAAGCCCTGCCGGTGGAAAAAATCGCCCGCGCCCCCGGCGAACCCACGCCTGAAAGCGAGACGGGCCTGGGCGATCCGGCCATGTGCTTTATGGGCACCAATATCATCTCGGGTTCGGCGGCGGCCCTGGTCATGGCCACCGGCATCAAAACCTATTTCGGCGGCATCGCGGCCAAACTCTCGGAAAAACGCGCTCCCACCGATTTCGACAAGGGCATCAAAAACTTCACCATGCTCATGCTGCGGTTCATGGCAGTCATGACCCCGCTGGTGTTTGTCATAAACGGGACCACCACCGGCGACTGGATGGGCGCTTTCATGTTCGCCCTGGCCGTGGCCGTGGGGCTGACCCCGGAGATGCTGCCCATGGTGGCCACGGTGTGCCTGTCCAAGGGCGCCCTGGCCATGGCCAAGCACAAGGTCATTGTCAAACGCCTGGACGCCATCCAGAACTTCGGGGCCATCGACATCCTGTGCACGGACAAGACCGGCACCCTGACCCAGGACAGGATCATCCTGGAAAAATACCTGGACGTCACCGGCGAAGAGGACCACTCGGTTCTGGAATACGCCTATATCAACAGCAAGCTGCAAACCGGGCTTCGAAACGCCCTGGATGTGGCCGTGATCAACTCCGGGGACGACGCCGGATCAACCATTGACCCGTCCCACTACGAACTGCTGGACGAAATCCCCTTCGATTTCATGCGTCGACGCTTGAGCGTCATTGTGCGCGACAAGCGCTCGGGCAAGGCAATCCTCATTTGCAAGGGTGCGGCCGAGGAAGTCTTTTCCAAAAGCTGCGATTGCCTGCACGACGGCGTTGTCTCGCCCCTGGACGCCGTACACCGCGAAACCATGCAGGCGGTCGTCCACGACCTCAACGAAGACGGATTCCGGGTGGTGGCCCTGGCCTTTAAGGAAGTGGACGGCGCGCGCCACGATTTCGCCGTGGCCGACGAGTCCGGGCTGACGCTTATGGGCTATCTGGCCTTTCTCGATCCGCCCAAGGACACCGCCGCCGCCGCCCTGGCCACCATGCTGGCCCACGGCATCCAGCCCAAGATCCTCACCGGGGACAATGCGGTCATAACCGCCAAGATCTGCCGCGAGGTCGGGTTTGACGCCGGCCATCACATCATCACCGGCGAGATGGCAGCCGCCATGACCGAGACGGAACTCTCCGAGGCCGTGGAAACCTGCCACGTCTTTGCCAAACTCGACCCCATGCAAAAAGAGGCCATCGTCAAGGCGCTGCGGGCGCGCGGCCATGTGGTCGGATTCATGGGCGACGGCATCAACGACGCCCCGGCCCTGCGGGCCGCCGACGTCGGCATCTCGGTTGATTCCGCCGTGGACGTGGCCAAGGAATCGGCCGACATCATTTTGCTCGAAAAAAGCCTCGCCGTCCTCGAACATGGGGTCTGCGAAGGCCGTAAGATCTTTTTTAACATCACCAAGTATATCCGCATGGGGGCCAGCTCGAACTTTGGCAACATGTTCAGCGTGCTCGGGGCCAGCGCCTTTTTGCCCTATCTCCCCATGCTGCCCATCCAGATACTGGTCAACAACCTCATGTACGACTTCTCCCAGACGGCCATTCCCACCGACAACGTGGATGAGGACATCGTCAAAAGCCCCAGGCGCTGGCGCATCGACGATATCCGGCGCTACATCCTCTATCTCGGGCCGGTCAGTTCCATCTTTGACTATGTCACCTTTTTCATCCTGCTCCATGTCTTTGGAGCCTGGGACAACGCCGCCCTGTTCCAGACCGGCTGGTTTATTGAATCGCTGCTGTCGCAAACCATCATCGTGCATGTCATCCGCACGGATAAGATTCCATTCCTGCAAAGCCGTTCCAGCCTGACGCTGGGCCTGACCACCCTGCTCATCTGTGCCCTTGGCGTGTGGCTGCCGTTTTCACCGCTCGCCGAATCCTTCGGGCTGGTTGTCCCGCCGGTCGGCTACTGGGGACTGATCGCCCTGGTGATCTTTTGTTATATGTGTCTGGCCCAGATCGTTAAGTCCTGGGTGGTGCGCCGCATCGCTGCGACTTCGACCGCCTGCCCGACCCGGGCCTGAGGCCAGCTCTCTGCGGCCGCCGGCGGCCACTCGGGCAGCCCCGGTGCTTCCCTGACCGGCCTGTCTGGGACTGGCTACGGGCGGGTGGATGGGCACACCAACAGCCTCTGCGCTTAGGCAAACGGCCTGCAACGCACCAGCGTTGCAGGCCGTTTGTTTTTTGGAGATGCCTGGGGGAGGGGGCGCGCAGGAAACCTCACGCCGCAGCGGTAGCCCACCCGCCAAGCAGATGCCGCGGGCAATCCTGTAAGGACGGGCCGGCGGGCCGGCACGAGCAGTCGGAGAGGAGACGCAACAGGTGTTGCATCCCTTCAAAAAGTGCTGGGATATTTTAAGAAATAACGCGGCATGGCCCTGCCTGCGCTGGCAGACATGTCTGCGCGGGCAGACACGGAGACGCCGGCAGGCACGCCGGCAGCGACGCTGCGGCCGCCGCCTCAGCCGTTGCCGGCCAGGGTGCGGCGGCAGGAACGCAGCATGAGTTCCTGCAGGATCGCCCGCTCGTATTCCAGGGAATGTTCCACTTCGGAATTTTCCTCTTCCACGAGCATGCGCTCAAGATATTGGGTTTCCTCCCAGAAATCGAGCAACTCATCGTCGCCGAGGTGCTTGATCTGATCTTCCAAGGGAAACTGGTCGGCATCGGGAAAAAATTGGCCCATGCGGCGGGACTCCTTACAACGGGGCGCTTGGCGGCGTTTTGCCATTAAACGCCCGCAACGGTTTTGGCAATCCCTCAATTTACGACGTTTGCGCGACTGCGTCGCTGCCGGCAGCGGCCAGGGCGCACGGGGACTCGCCGTCTTCTACGATGACGGCCTGGGGTTCTGTCATGCACAGTTGGCCATTGATGATGGCGCCGTCGGCAACGACCACAGCCGGCGTGGCCAGGTTGCCGCGCACTTTGGCGCTTTTATGGAGAATCACCCGCCGGCTGGCGGCGACGTCGCCGACAATGCGGCCGCTGGCGATGAGTTCGCCCACCCGGACGCTGCCCTCGACCAGCCCTTCCTCGCCAAGCACCAGCACCCCGTCGGAGATGATGTCGCCGATGACGGAGCCGTCGATGCGCACGACGCCTTGAAAATTGAATTGTCCATGATATTGGGTGCCGGCCCCGAGAAAGGCTGTGATGGCGTCAAGGCGCGGTTTCTTTTTTGATGCACGTCCGAACATGGCAGTGGTCCTTGGTTCTCATGGGCGGCTACGCCTGGGCGGCCCTGCCGCCCCATCCTGCTCGCCGCTGCGTGTTGCCTTCGGGACAGGCCGCTGGGCTGGCCCCGGAAACAACAGCCTCACCTAAGTGTTGCATTCACAACAAACAAACACGTTTCTGACTCTATGCCACACCGGCCGAAGCGAAAATTGACGGGCCGCAACATCGTGGCACATTCTGGCCGCCAATCTTACGGCCGCACTGGCCACCCGCTAGTATTGCGGATTCGTCTGGCGGTGCAGCTCAATGTTAATCTGAATCAACCGGGCATTGATACGTTGGATGCTGTCGATGTTTTCGCTATAGTCTTCAGACAGGGAGCGCTTTTCCTCTTCCAATTGATTCCGCTCGACCTCCAGGGGCGAAGTCGGCGCGGGATAGGTAATCTGCGGCATGGCCGGCGGCGTGCTATTTTTCTTGCAACCGACGGAGCCTACGACAGCCAGCAACAGACAGGCGAGGATCATGGCTCGTAACGTCATGCGATTTCCCTTTTTCCAGACCCTAGCAGATTCGCAGCCGGCTGTCCCGCACCAAGAGCGCCTCATGGCTGATGGACCACCCATGCCCGGCAGCCGGATTCGCCGCCGGCTCACCCGCGCCAGGACAGCCGGAGCTGGTGGTCGGCGGGCCGGTGGCAACAAGCCGGAATCGCCGCAGGCTGTCCCGCGCCAAGCCTCCCCAGTCAATCGGCCGCGCCGGCCACGGCTGCCTGGGCCAGTTCGTCCGGGTGGCCGGACACGATGCGCACCTCACGCTGGGGGAAAGGAATGTCGATGCCTTCCTCGCGAAAGCGCTTGTCAATGGCAAAGCGGATGTCCGAGGTCGTGACCACGGCAGCGCCCACGTTGTCCACCCAGAACAGCAGCTTGAAATCAAGGGAGCTTTCCCCAAAATTCTGAAACTGCACCGACGGCCCCGGGGTTTCGAGAACATGGGGATGGACAGTGGCGGCATCGAGAAGAATCTGGCGCACGAGCTCGGTATCTGAGCCATAGGCCACGCCCACGGCAATTTCCCGGCGCACGGTGGGGTCGCGGTGGGTCCAGTTGACCAGTTTGCCGCTTATCAAATCGGAGTTGGGCACGAACAGGGTGGCATTGTCGAAGGTCTGGACCACGGTATTGCGGATATTGACCTTGCGCACCTGCCCCCAGATGGCGTCGATCTGGATGGTGTCGCCGGCCTGGATGGAACGGCCAAACAGCAGGATCAACCCGGCCACAAAGTTATTGACGATATTTTGCAGGCCAAAGCCTATGCCGACAGACAGACCACCAGCCACCACAGCCAGGCTGGTGAAAGAAAAACCGAGCAGAAAGAGCGAAATGAGGATGTAAAATCCCCACAGTACATACAACGACGTTGTCTCCAACACGTCACGCACGCCGGGATCAACCCCCGGACGCAGGCGCGGCAGGTCGCGGATAAACGAGCGGATGGCGAATAGGGCCGAGCGGGTGACGAAAAAGCCGGTGAGGATAAGGGCCAACCGGCCCAGGGTGACGGAAACCGGGCCCACGGTGATGGTGAACCCGACGGCTTCCATAAAGAGTTCCTGGCCGCCCAATTCCGTGGAAAACCAATAGAGCACCAGCAAAAAGAGCGACATGAAGATCAGCGGAAAGCCCAACCCCGAAACCATGGCCCGGGTCAGGGCCGAGGCCCCTTCCTGGCTGGCCCGGGCCTGCCAGGAGTTGACAATGCGCGACAGCCCGGCCCCGATCTGCACCGCTGCCAGCAGCATAAACCAGCCCGCCAGAACCAGCACGGACAGATGCTGCCAGCCAAGGGCCGTCATGACCACCAGGATGGTGAAAAGATGCGGCGTAGCCCGGCACAACAGCCGCAACGGTCCTTCATAGCGACGCAGGGACCGGCCCACCGTGAGGATAAACAGCAACAGCAGGCTCATCCAGGCCGCTGACAGGGCCGGCTCGGGCAGATCGGCAATCTGCAGCAACAGCCCCAGCGAAAACATGGCCCACAACCCGCGCAAGGGACTGCCGGCCCCGGCGGGCACGGCCCCGGAAACCTCGGCCAGATACCGCGAGAAAACAGCCAATCCGGCAGCCAGCAGAATTTCAGCCACAATGTTAAGGATTTCCTGGAGCAACAGCGGCGCGCCGCCAGCCACCCAGTGCAGGATGAGTCCCAACCCGGCCAGCAGCCAGACGCGGTACAGCGTCCCCACCTGGGCCACCTCCGGGTGGCTGCGGCGCAGGCGCAAGACACCGACGATGCCGGCGACCAGCAGGATGGCCAGGGCCACGCCGGCCTTGGTCAACACGGCCACGGCCCGGGCGGCGTCGCCTCCCCGGGTGAGTGAGCGCAGCATGGACGTGTTGGACTTGAGCCAGTGCGTAAACCGGGTGTCCAGATCGTTCCAGGCCTTTTGCGAAAACAGGTCGTTTGAGGCCACAAAATAGTATGTTTTCCAGGCCTTGGGGATCTTTACACGCAGGGCTTCCTCGGACTTGTCCAGACCGGCTAAGACATCGCGGGCCGGGGCAAGCTCCTTGTCCAGGGTGGATTTGACCCCGGAAAGCGAGGTGCGAACACCCTTTAAGTAGCGCAGATAATAATTGATGGCGTCGGCGATCTGCGGTTCGGGATCATCTTCCAGCCGCTTGGTAAATTCTTCCTTGAGCGAATCCAGGCGCGCGGCGATCTTCTCCAGTTCGTCGCGGCTCTCCTGGGACGGCGCCATAAGCGCCTCCACCGCACGACGCACCCGGGCAAAATCGCCCAGCACGGCCCGAAGCTCCCAGGGGTTGCCACCCGACAGGCTGATGATCAGCCCCAGTTCGTCGATCTTGCCCTCCAGGGCCGAGAGATCGGTGCGGAAGCGGCGGATATTTTTGGGCAGCAGCTCTTCCATGGATTTAAACCGGGCCGCCTGCTGCACCACCGATTCCTGGTGGATGGACAACAGCACCTGCCAGTCCTTGGGCTGGTCAGCCTCGGACTCGGCTTCCTCCGACGCCTTGTCGCCGGCCGCTTTTTTGACCGCCGGCTTGTCCGCGGGTTTTGCGGTCTCCTTGGCCGGGAGCTTGTCGCCGTCCTTGGCCACGGCCTTGTCCGCCGGTTTCTCGACCGGCTTTTCAGCCGGCTTCTCGGCTGTCTTGTCAACAGGCTTGTCCGTCGGCTTGTCGGCAGCCTTGTCAGCCGGTTTGTCCGCGGGCTTCTCAGCCGGCTTGTCGGCAGTGGTGTCAGCAGGCTTCTCAGCCGGCTTGGCAGCGGGCGCGTCGGCCGGTTTGGTGGCGGGCTTGGCAGCCGCAGTATCGGCCGACGGATCGACCGCCTTGTCTGGACCCGGGTTGGCCATAGCCGCGCCGCCCTGGTCATTGGCGGCAGCCGGTTGCGGGTCGGCTGCGGCGGCCGGAGCCACGCAGACGGCGGCCAGACACAGGATCACGGCCAGACAATACATCAATCGAATAACGCTATTGCGGAGCATGGGCACCTCGGGCAGCCGCGACGGTTCACGAATAAGGCGGGACGCCTCAGGCAATTGCAGGGTTGGCTTTACTGACACGGACTCCAGCCCAGACCATCCTGCCAGGCGCGCCCGGTACAACAACCGGCGAACCTGGAGGGAAAATGGCTGTTGCCGACACGGCAGGAGCCGGCTTAGCCCGCCAACCCGACACGGGATGGGGACAGCAGGCCAAGGGCCGCCGCCAGGCGGTCCGCCTGCCCGGGCCGGCGCATCGCAGGACGATCAGGATTTGCGTTTCTCCATGGGCGTATAGGCATGGCGCTTGCGGCCGATATAGATCTGGCGCGGCCGATGGATGCGCTGGTCCGGGGAATTGGTCTCCTCGCTCCAGTGGGCGATCCAGCCGGGCATGTTGCCCATGGCGGTGATGACCGGGAACATGCGTGACGGGATGTTGATGGCCCGCAGCAGCAGACTGGCGTAGAAATTGGTGTTTGGGTACAGATTGCGCTCGGCGAAATAGGCGTCGGCCAGGGCGCGTTCCTCGATTTCCAGGGCGATGTCGTGGAAGGCGTCGCGTTTGGCGTAGCCGTTTTTGACCAGATTCTGATACGTATTTTTGATGATGCGGGCCCGGGGGTCTTCGACCTTGAAAATACGCTGGCCAAAGCCCACGAGCCGCTCGGCCCGGGACTTGGATGCCTCGATGATGCGCGCAACCGTGGTGCGCCCGGCCACGACATCCTCGAACATGCCGAGCGCCGCCGAACTTGCCCCGCCATGGCGGCGTCCCCACAAGGCGCTTATGCCCGAGGACACGCTGGCGAACAGGTTGGCCTGGCTCGAACCCACCATGCGCACCGTGGCGCAGGAGGTGTCCAGCGCCTGATCGGCGTGGCAGAGCATGAAGACACTCAAGGCCCGCACCACCGGGTCCGGGGCCTGATAGGTCCAAAACGGCACCGAAAACATCATGTGCAGGAAATTGCGGCAGTAATCCAGGTTGGGATTGGGGTAATTAAGCGGCAATCCCTGGGATTTGCGGTAGCAAAAGGCGGCAATGGTGCGCACCTTGCTCATGATCTTGGCCGCAGCCAGCCGGAAATCCTCCGGCGAGTCGATCTCGTAAAGCTCGGGATAATAGCTGCCCATGGCGTTGATCATGGCCGCAAGGATGGCCATGGGGTGGCCGTTGGGCGGAAACCCGTCCAGATGGCTCAAAAGGGCCTCGTGCAGCAACTCCTGGTCGCGCAGCATGATGCGAAATTCTTCGCGTTCATTGCGGGTCGGCAACTCGCCGAACATGACCAGCATGGCCGTTTCCACGAAAGTGGCCTTCTCGGCCAATTCTTCCAGATCGTAGCCACGATAGAGCACCACGCCCCGCTCGCCGTCGATGTGGGTGATAGCACTCTTGCAAGCCGCCGTATTGGCGTAGCCGGGGTCCAGGGTGATCCAGCCGGTCTGGCTGCGCAGCTTGCGGACATCAAGAGCCGTTTCGACATGATCGCCCCGAATGATGGGCAATGTAACGGTCTTCCCTTCAAACGTCAGGGTGGCCGAGGTGGGTTCGTTCATGGCGCTTCCTTTTTGGCAGAAGCGGCCTTGATACCAATGGAGCCATTCCCTGTAAAGCGCACGGTCCGCCACAACCCTGTCCCAACGCCCCCTCCCGAAGCATCGTCCCCGTGCCGCGTCCTGGTTGCCTGCGGCCTGCAAAACGCTTACCGTGGCCGCATCCGTTTATTCCCTGGAGAAGGAGCGCGCCATGCCCCTGCTTGCGGTCAACGTCGATCATGTGGCCACCATCCGCCAGGCCCGCCTGGCCAAAAGTCCTGACCCGGTGGCCGCCGCCGCCCTGGCCGAACTCGGCGGCGCACGCGCCATCATCGTCCATCTGCGCGAAGACCGCCGCCATATCGGCGACCGCGATGTCCATGTGCTGCGCGAAACCGTCAAGACGCGCCTGCACCTGGAAATGGCCGCCACCCCCGAAATGCTCGGCATTGCGCTCAAACGCAAACCCGACATGGTCTGCCTCGTGCCGGAAAAACGCCAGGAACTGACCACCGAAGGAGGCCTGGGCGTGGCCGGACGCGAGACCGAACTGGCCGCTTTCATCGCCTCCCTGGCCGACGCCGGCATCCCCGCCAGCCTTTTTATCGATCCCGACCCGCGCCAGATCGAGGCGGCCGCTGCCGTTGGCGCAGCCTACGTCGAACTGCACACCGGTGCCTTTGCCGATGCGATAACCCCGGCCGCCCGGTCCGGCGAACTCCATCGCCTGCTGGCCGCCATCCCCCTGGCCCGGCAGGCCGGCCTTGGCGTCAACCTCGGACACGGCCTGGACTACGACAATATCTTTGCCTTTCAAAATACCAGCGGTATCAGCGAATATTCCATCGGCCACAGCATCATCGCCCGGGCCGTTATGACCGGACTGGTCGAGGCCGTCGCCGCCATGTGCGCCATCATCAACCGCTTTCCCGATTAGCCCCGGCCATGATCTGCGGCCTTGGCATCGACGTGGTGGAACTCGAACGCATCGAGGCCTCCCTGGCCCGGTTCGACGACCGGTTCTTAAAGCGCATCCTCACCCCGGCCGAACGCGCCGCCCTGCCGCCCCTGCGCCTTGCCCGCACCGCCGGCCTCTTTGCCGCCAAGGAAGCCGCCGCCAAAGCTCTGGGCACCGGCTTTGCCCAAGGCGTCACCTTCCATAACCTGGAAATCCTCTCCGACGCCGCCGGCCGCCCCACCCTGGCACTCACCGGCCCGGCCCACGCCAGGGCCGTAAGCCTCGGCGCGGCCACCTGGCACGTCAGCATCACCCACAGCCGCACCACCGCAGCGGCGGTGGTTATATTGGAAGGATAAGAGAAGAGAAAGTATAAGAGAGAAGAGAAGACAGAAGATGCCTCCGGCGGCCGGGGGGGATAACCCCCCCCGGACCCCCTTGATAGGAGAAGTTTTTCAAGGTGTTATGGGCGTTGGCTGGCGAATGGGTCGGCTGCAAGCCGACAGCCAGCACTTGCGTTCAACGGGAAACAACCGTGTTAATGTCGCGTTACACAAATAGCTATGTACTAAATTACAGTCGGTGCTGCAAAAAGATATGACGCCACTACTGCTTTTCGCCAAATGAAGTACAAACTTATTTGTGGAACGTCACACTAGGCGGCCGTGGCCTCAAGTCCCCCAAATGGGACACATACAAACGGGGATCTGGCTTTCATTATTTTTCTTCTCGGAGACTTCCTGTTTGGGGGCTTTTTTCGGGGCAGTGCTTTGACTGCCCTGAAAAAAGCCCCCAAACTGGGAGGGTCCGGGAGGGGGCAACCCCCTCCCGGCCGCCGGAGGCACTCTTTTTTCTCTCTCCACGCTGCTCAATGCATCTCCACGCTTCTCCCTTGTAAAGGAGACCACCATGCTTCTAGACCCCCGTTATTTTGATCCGCTGCCAACGCCGGCCGAAATAGCCGGGTGGGATGCGGCCTGTGTGGCTGAGTGCGGCATGTCGTTTCTGGCCCTTATGGAAAACGCCAGCCGCGAGGCCATGCACGCCTTGGTTGGCGAGGTGGGCGAGGTGGCCGGCAAGCGGGTTTTGTTGCTGGCTGGTCCTGGCAACAACGGCGGCGATGCGGTCGCCCTGGCCCGGCATCTGGACAACCGGGGCGCGCTGGTCACGGTGGGGCTGGCCCGGGCGAGGGGTAAATACACGGGCGCGGCCGGGTATAACGTCCGTTTGGCAGCGAAGCTGGGTTTGACGATGCTGCCGCTGTCCCGGGTGGATTTGTCCGGGGCCGACGCGCCGGATATCATCGTGGACGGGCTGTTGGGGACGGGCTTTCGCGGACCGTTGCGACCGGACATGCTCGCCCTGGTCGAGGCAGTCAATGCGCTGGCCACGCGGTCGTATATTTTCGCTTTGGACATCCCATCGGGCCTGGACGGCGACACGGGCCGGCCTTCGCCCATGGCGGTTACGGCCCGGGCCACGGTGACGTTCGAGGCGGCCAAGACCGGGCTGGTAACAGCCCAGGCCGCGCCGTATGTCGGGCGGCTGCTGGTGCGCGAGATCGGCATAGCGCGCACCGTGCGCCAGCGCCATCCCTGCCGGGCCGGGCGCATCGCCCCGCGCATTCTGGATGCGGTGCGCCCGATTTCGCCGACGCTCCACAAAGGCAGTGCCGGCCGGGTGGTGGTGGTGGGCGGCAGCCGGGGCTTGACCGGGGCACCGCTTTTGGCCGCTCTTGGCGCGCTGCGGGCCGGGTCCGGGCTGGTCAGCGTGGCCTGTCCCGGGGCGGTGGAAGTGTCGCTTAAAGCCGGTTTTCCTGATGTGATGACCATGCCCATTGGTGCGGGCGGCCATTTTTGCGCTGCCGACGCCGCTTCCGTGCGCGATTTCGCGGCCGGGGCCGGAGCCGTCGCCCTGGGGCCGGGGCTGGGCCGCCACCCGGAGACAGCCGGGTTCTTAAGCGCCCTGCTCCCCCTGCCCTGTCCGGTGATTTTCGATGCCGACGCCCTCTATTTCCTGGCCCTTTCGCCGGAACTGGCGGCAAAGCTCGGTCCTGACGCGATCATGACACCCCATCCCGGCGAGGCGGCCCGGCTGCTGGCCACGGACATTGCCGGCGTCGAGGCCGACCGGCTGGCCACTGCCCGGGAACTGGCCGCGCGCTTTGGCTGCGTGGCTGTGCTCAAGGGACCGGCCACGGTGGTGGCAACGCCGGACGGGTTGGCGGCGGTGAGTCCCGTCGTCGCCCCCAATCTGGCTGTGGGCGGGTCGGGCGACGTACTTTCCGGGCTGGCCGGGAGCCTCGCGGCGCGGGGCCTTTCCCCCTTGCTCGCCGCCAGCCTTGCAGTGTATTGGCATGGACGCGCTGGCGAATTGCTCGCCAACGTCTATCCCGCGCGGGGCAATCTGGCCTCGGAAATTGCCGGCATGCTGCCGCACGCCCTCACGGAGTAACGGATGCTCACAGCCAAAGACGTGATGACGACCAACGTCGTCACCATCCCCGAAGACACTGACATCAGCGTCGCCGCCCAGCTCCTTTTTGACAAAGGCTTTAACGGCGTCCCCGTGGTCAACACCGCCGGAGCCTTAACCGGCATCCTGTGCCAGTCCGATCTGGTGGCCCAGCAGAAAAACCTGTCCCTGCCCTCGGTTTTTTCCCTGCTTGACGCTTTTATCCCGCTGGGTTCCATGAAGGATCTCGACCGGGAAGTGGAAAAAATCTCGGCCTTGACCGCCGCCCACGCCATGACCAAAAATCCCGTGACCGTCACGCCGGCCACCGGCATCGACACCGTGGCCACGCTGATGACCGAAAAGGGCTACCACTCCATTCCGGTGGTGGATGCCGGGGCCATCGTCGGCATTATCGGCATGCGGGATCTTTTGGCCACGCTGTTAAAGAAATAGCCCGGACCATGGACCCCAGCCCATCGCTGACCCTGCGACTGCCGGGTGAAGCCGACACCCTGGCTCTGGGCCGGGCTTTGGCCGCCATCCTGGCCGATCCGGGAAAACGGGCCGCGCTGCTCTTGCGCGGCGACCTGGGATCGGGCAAAACCACCCTGGTCCGGGGACTGGCCGAGGCGCTGCCCGGCGGCGACGAAGCCGAAGTGGCCAGCCCGAGTTTTAATATCGTCAATGTCTACCCGACCCGACCCGAAGTGTTCCATGTGGATCTCTACCGGATACCCGGCGGCGATCCTTGTGTTGAGGAACACCTGGAGGCGGCTGCCGCCGGCGGTGCCCTGGTGGTCGTGGAATGGGGACAATACCTGCCGCGGGACATGCTCCCGGCCCATCGCCTGGAAGGCGACTGGCTGCCGGCGGCGACCGGCCGACTGTGCCGGATGACCGCCTGGGGGGCGAGGGGACAGGCCGCGTTGGCCGCCCTGGCCCAGACGTGTCCCGACCTCGTGGCGGGTTGAACATCCGGGAGAGCGGACTGCCCGGATTATTTGGAGGCAACCATGCGGATTATGGTGCAAAAATACGGCGGCACGTCGGTTAAGGGCCTGGAGCGCATGCGTCTGGTCCTTAGCCGGGTGCAAAAGGCCCACGCCGAAGGTTTCAAAGTCGTGGTGGCCCTTTCGGCCATGTCCGGCGAAACCAACCGGCTGCTCAAAATGGCCAATGAGTTTTCCCCCAATCCCGACCCGGCCGAACTCGATGTGCTGGTGACCACCGGCGAACAGGTTTCGGTGTCCCTTTTTGCCATCTTGTGCAAGGACGCCGGGCTTCGCGCCCGCTCCTTGCTGGGCTTTCAGATTCCCATCACCACCAATTCCAATTTCACCCGGGCGCGCATCATGGAGATCGACACCGAGCGTTTGCGCGGCCTGCTCGAAGACCATGACGTGCTGGTGGTGGCCGGATTTCAGGGCGTGGACTGCCTGGGCCGACCGACCACCCTGGGCCGGGGCGGCTCCGACACCACGGGTGTGGCCCTGGCTGCCGCCCTTGATGCCGAGGTCTGCGAAATCTACACCGACGTCAACGGCGTCTACACCACGGACCCGAATCTGTGCAGCACCGCCCGCAAGCTAGAGCGCATCTCCTATGACGAGATGCTGGAATTCTCCAGCATGGGCGCAAAAGTGCTGCAAATCCGTTCGGTTGAGCTTGCCAAGAAATTCAACGTGCCGGTTCGCGTCCGTTCGACGTTTACCGACGATCCCGGCACCCTGGTCACTTTGGAGGATACGGAAATGGAAGACGTGCTGGTTTCGGGCATCGCCTACGACAAGGACCAGTGCCGCATCACGATCAGAAACGTCATCGACCGCCCGGGCGTGGCCGCTGCCATTTTCGCCCCCATCGCCGAAGCCGGCATTCTGGTGGACATGATCATCCAGAACACCGGCCGCGAAGGCCGCACCGACATGACGTTCACCATCTCGCGCGCCAACCTCGACGCTACCCTGGCCATCCTGCAACGGTTGCAGCCGGAAATCGGCGCGGCCGAAATCCAGCACGACACCAACGTCTGCAAGGTCTCGGTTATTGGCGTTGGCATGCGCAGCCATTCCGGCGTTGCGTCGATGATGTTTACCATCCTTAAAAAGGAAAACATCAACATCCTGATGATCGCCACCTCCGAGATTAAGATTACCTGCCTCATCGAGGAAAAGTACCTCGAACTGGCCGTTCGGACCCTGCACGACGCCTTCGGGCTGTCCCAGGCTCCGACCAAGGCCTGTTAATGCCGCGTCCGTAAAGGCCGCCCTGCCGTTTTTTGAGATAACCACCCGGTATTCTTAAAAAATACTGTACGGTTTTTAAGGACGCAGCGCCAGGCAGGTTCCCCCGCGAAACGCCCGCCGGTTTCGCGTCAAGGGCCGGCCGGGACGACGAACCAAGTCCCAGGCCGACCGGCAAAGCTCACGCCCGGGGCGCGTTGCAAGCGCGCCCCGGCCCCTACAAGCAGACACCCTATGCGACGCGTTTCTCTTTACGACACGACTCTTCGCGACGGCACCCAAGCCGAGGACATCAGCCTCACCACCGAGGACAAGCTGCGCATTGCGCTCAAACTCGACGAACTGGGCGTGGCCTACGTCGAAGGTGGCTGGCCCGGCTCCAACCCCACGGACAAGCGGTTTTTTCAAGAGATCCAGAACTACAGCCTGAAAAATGCGTCCATCGCCGCCTTCGGCAGCACCCACAACCACCGGGCCACGGCCGCCACCGACCCCAATCTCAAGGCCCTGATCGAATCCGGCGCACCGGTCATCACCATTTTTGGCAAGACCTGGGATATCCACGTCACCGACGCCCTCGGCACCACCCTGCCGCGCAACCTCGATCTGGTCGGCGACTCCCTGGCCTATCTGCGCCCCAACGTCAAAGAACTCTTCTTTGACGCCGAGCACTTTTTCGACGGCTACAAGGCCAACCCCGACTACGCCCTGGCCGTGTTGCGAAAAGCCCATGAAGCCGGAGCCGACGTGCTGGTTTTGTGCGACACCAACGGCGGCACCCTGCCCACGGAGTTCCGCCAGATCGTGACTGCCGTGGTCGCCGCCCTGCCCGGCGTCCCCTTTGGCGTCCACGCCCACAACGACTCCGGGGTGGCCGTGGCCAACTCGCTGGAAGGCGTTGTACTCGGGGCCGTGCAGGTCCAGGGAACGGTCAACGGCTACGGCGAGCGCTGCGGCAACGCCAATCTGTGCACCATCATTCCCTCGCTCATACTCAAATGCGGCATCGACTGCCTGCCCGAAGGCAAGCTGCCGCTTTTAACGCCCACGGCCCATTTCGTCTCCGAAATGGTCAACCAGGCCCCGCCGTCCAACCAGCCCTACGTCGGCGACGGCGCCTTTGCCCACAAGGGCGGCGTGCATGTCTCGGCCGTGGTCAAAAATCCCCGCACCTATGAGCACATCGCCCCCGAGACCGTGGGCAACGTACGCCGGGTGCTCCTCTCCGACCTCTCGGGCCAGAGCAACATCCTTTATAAGGCCCGGGAATTCGGCTTCGATCTGGACAAAAACGATCCTTTCGTGCTGGAGCTTCTCTCCACCATCAAGGAACGCGAGTCCATGGGCTACGAGTATTCCGCCGCCGAAGCCTCGTATGAGTTGCTGCTCAACCGCGTGCTCGGCCGGGCGCGCAGCTATTTCACCGTGGTGCGCTACCGCATACTCGACGACAACGTCTACGACCGGGCCGAACCGCTGACCGAAGCCACGGTGATGATCAAAGTCGGCGGCCGCACCAAGCACACCGCCGCCACCGGCATGGGACCGGTCAACGCCCTGGACAAGGCCATCCGCAAAGCGCTGCGCGGTTTTTATCCGAAACTGGCCGAGATGCGGTTGCTCGATTTCAAGGTCCGGGTGCTCTCGGGGCTTAAACGCGACGACTGCGAACCAGGCGGCTGCGGCACGGCCTCCCATGTGCGCGTCCTGGTCGAAAGCGGCGACTCGTCCCGGCGCTGGGTGACGGTCGGCGTGTCCCACAACGTCATCGAAGCCAGCTTCCAGGCCATGGAAGACGCCATCAACTACAAGCTGTTCCGCGACGACAAGGCCAAACTCACCAAGGCGCTCAAGGGCTAGCGCACGAGCGAGAAGAGAAGGCAGAAGAGGCCTCCGGCGGCCGGGGGGGATAATCCCCCCGGTCCCCCTTGATAGGAGAAGTTTTGCAAGGGGTTATGGGTGTTGGTTGGCAGTCTGGTCGGCTCTAGACTGGGACAGATTTCGCGAACGCGCGGCCAACGCGTCATTTCCCTGCCGGTCCGCCTCACGCAGGCGGGCCGATATTCTTTAATCGGTCCTGCCTTGGGCAGTGCACCGCGAAGACACGAGGCAACGACGCCGCATGGGTTTGGTGCGATTTCTCCTGGCTGCCGCCGTGGTAATAAACCACACCGGACCGCTCTACGGTCTGGTGCTGACCGACGGCTACATGGCTATCAAGGTCTTTTTTATCATCTCGGGCTTTTACATGGCCCTTATTCTGACCGAAAAATACAACGGTCCGGGCCAGACCAGCCTGTTCTTCTCCAACCGTTTCCTGCGCCTTTTTCCCTTGTATTGGGTGGTGCTCCTGCTCTCACTGGGGGTATCGCTGGTCTTTAAATTCGGCCTGCATACCGCCTTGCTCCTGGGGCCATGGCAGACCTGGCTGGGCCACCTCAAACCGGCGACGATAGCGCTCCTGGCAGCAGCCAACATCACGATTTTCGGCCAGGATCTGCTTTTTTTCAGCTCCCTTACCGACGCCGGAACTCTGGCGTTGAGTACCGACGCCCTCTACCGGGCCACGCCGGCCTGGTTTTTCCTGCTCATTCCCCAGTCTTGGACCATATCCCTGGAGTTGGTCTTTTACGCCCTGGCTCCCTGGCTGGTGCGCCGGAGCACCGGAGTGCTCGTGGCCCTGGCCGGGGCGAGCTTTGTCCTGCGGGTGCTGATCTATTGGGCCGATCTGCCTTTTGATCCCTGGAAACAGCGTTTTTTCCCTGTGGAATGCGGCTTTTTCCTGCTCGGCATCCTGGCCTACCGGCTCTATGCCGCGCTCAAACCCGTGGCCATCCCCCAGGCCACGCTCTGGAAAATTGTCGGCCTCTATCTGGCCGCCCTCCTGGGCTACCAGTTCCTGCCGGGGTTTATGGGCAAGGAGCTTTACCTCTACGCCGCAACCGTTTTGTCCATCCCCTTTCTCTTCCGGCTGACCAAAAAAATGGCCTATGACCGAACCCTTGGCGAGCTGTCCTATCCCATCTACATCACCCACTGGACCGTGATCCTGATGGTTGAATACGCCTGCGGCCGGGCCCATCTGCCGGCCATCGCCCTTATCGCCACGGTGGCCGTCAGTTGGCTGCTCAACCGTTTTGTAGCTGACCCCATCGAGGGCTACCGCCAGCGCCGCGTCTTGCGCAGCCGTTGACGCCAAGCCCCGAAAAGCGGCTTTTGCTTTTCGCACCGCCGTGTTAGGGTAGTTCAGCCCACAACCCGAAACACGCGAGGAGCAAGCCATGGTTGCCATCAAAACCATTTTGTGCGCCCTGGATTTCTCGGAAGTCAGCCCCAAGGTGGCCGAATACGCCAAGACCCTGGCTGCGGCCTGCGGTGCCAAAGTCGTGGCCCTGTATGTGGCCCCGTCCTTGACCCAGTATGTGGAATTCCACGTCCAGGCCAGCTACATCGACGATTTCGTCTCGGGCATCGTCAACGGTGCGTCCGACACCATGGATTCGTTTATCCAGGAGTATTTCAAGGGCGTGCCGGTGGAAGGCCGGGTCGTCTCCGGCTATGCCGCCGAGGAGATCGTCAACGCCGCTGAAGAAGTCAACGCCGATCTGATCGTGCTCGGCACCCACGGCCGCAAGGGCATCGACAAGATCCTGTTCGGTTCCGTGGCCGAGAAGGTGATTAAGACCGCCAAGGCACCGGTGCTGTCCATGCGCCCCGAGATCAAGACCGCCTAACGGTGCGCCCGGTATTTTCTATGAAGCTGTGCCAAGCAGCAACCCAATGAACGTATAACTGTTATTCACAAAATCTCCGCTGTCAGGGACTGCCCACCGCCCAAAGCATTCCCCCGGCCTGACAACAAAAAAATCCCCCGGTCGCGTAAGCGGCCGGGGGAACATCGTTTGGGGCAGCGCCCGAAGGCAGGGGGCGTGCCGCCTAGCCCTCGTAGTACGAGCGCAGATGCTGGCTGCGCACCGGATGGCGCAGCTTGCGCAGCGCCTTGGCTTCGATCTGGCGGATGCGTTCGCGGGTGACGTTAAAAAGCTTGCCCACTTCCTCAAGGGTGTGGTCCGACTTTTCGCCCAGGCCAAACCGCTTGCGCAACACCTGCTCCTCGCGCGGGGTCAGATCGGACAAAACCTTCCCGATCTGTTCGCCAAGCTTGGTGTTGACCACTTCCTCAGCCGGGGCCAAGGCCTTTTTGTCCTCAATGAAATCGCCCAGGCTCGAATCTTCCTCATCGCCGATGGGCGTTTCGAGGGAAATCGGCTCCTTGGCGATCTTGAGCACCTTTTTGACCTTCTCCAACGGATAGTCCATGCGCTCGGCAATCTCTTCCGGGGTCGGATCGCGGCCGAGCTCCTGGACCAGATAGCGCGAGGTGCGGATGAGCTTATTGATCGTCTCGATCATGTGCACCGGGATACGGATGGTGCGGGCCTGATCCGCGATGGCGCGGGTGATGGCCTGGCGAATCCACCAGGTGGCATAGGTCGAGAACTTGTAGCCGCGCTGATACTCGAACTTGTCCACGGCCTTGACCAGACCGATGTTGCCTTCCTGGATCAGATCGAGAAACTGCAAGCCACGGTTGGTGTACTTTTTGGCGATGGAGACGACCAGGCGCAGGTTGGCCCGAATCAGCTCCTGCTTGGCCCGCTGGGCCGCGTTGTTGCCGCGCTTGATGCGCCACAACACTTCTTCCAGCTCGTGGACATTGTGGCAGCACTTGTCTTGCAAGCGGTCGAGAATCTCCATCTTGGCCGAGAGCATTTCCTTAAAGGAAAAAAGCTCTTCCACCGTCAAGCCCAGGGATTCGGCCGCAACCATGGGATTGATCGAGCGCGCGTCGAGCTGGGCGAACATCTCTTGGATCTCGGAGTGGGATTTCCCAACCGAAAGGATGTAGGCCGAAAGATCGCGCTGACAGTTGTGCATCTGGCGCACATAGTCCTCGACAATCTCGATGATGCGATCAATGAGCGTCTTTTCGAGCTTGATGTCGCGAAGACGGGTTACAATTTCCTCTTTAAAGACCATGATCTCTTTCTGGATGCCAAACACCCGGCGGTCCAGACAGGCGCATTGGTCGAACTTGCTGTAGATCTTGCGCTTTTTGCGAAAGGACGTCTTGACCTCTTCCAGCAGGAAAATGACCCGCTGGCGCTGGTTCATCTCGTCCTCGGAGGGATCGTCTTCCTCGATGGTCTTGACCACGTCTTTGAGCTTTATGCGCCCGATTTTGAGGTCTTCGCCCACCTGGATCAGTTCCTCCACCGCCACCGGCACTTCCACCAGGGCGTAGAGTACTTCCATCTCACCGTTCTCGATCTTTTTGGCGATGACCACCTCGCCCTCGCGGTCAAGCAGCGGAACCGCGCCCATTTCGCGCAAATACATGCGCACAGGGTCGGTGCTGCGCGAGGAATAATCGAGGGAATCCTCGCTCTCGGTCAGCTCCAGATCGGCGTCCGGGGCGTCGTCTGGCTCGGCGACAGCCGCTTCGATCTTGCGGCCGTCCTTGTCGGTATCGACGAGGTTGATGTCGAGCTGATCGAAGATGGCAATGACCTCTTCGAGCTGCTCGGGATTGTTGACCTCAGAAGGCAGGGCTTTGTTCACCTCATCGAAGGTGAGAAAACCTTTTTGCTTGCCTTTGACGATGAGGCTTTTGATTTGTTGTATCTCTTTGAGATTACTCATCTCCCCTCCCGGAAAGGGCCTGTAGTTCCCCGAGAAGCCGCAAGGCTTCTTCGTTTTCTCCCCGCTGCTGTGCCCGACGTATAGCTTCCATGACGGCTCCTCGCCGGTCCGTTATTCTCGCCTCGTGCAAAAACACGCGGATTTCCTCAAAAAACGCCGCCGCGTCCTGGTCGTCAAGGGCCGGTTCCAATTGGGCCTTGGTCCAAAACGCCCGCTCGGCTTCGCCAAAACGCGAAGCCAACTCGTCAGGGCCGTCCCCGGCGAGTTTGCTGAAAAATTCCCGAGCCGATCCACTGCCCAGATGCTCGACCAATCCTTCACCGGCCAGCCCGGCAAGATAATCGGGACGCCGCACGGCAAAGGACAAGAGCTGGGCGTCCCGAGGCGAAAGCTCCAGCGTTTGCGGCTTTTGGGGCGTGCTATTGTTTCGCGCCGCCACCGCCCCGCCGCCCGGCCGCCTGGAAGGCGCGGCTACGGTCCGGCGCAGCTCGATTTCGGCCAGCCCAAGCCCAGCCGCCACCCGCGGGAGAAACACCGCCCGCAGCCCGTCGTCGGCCAGGCCGCCCAAAAAATCCGTGGCCCAGGTAATGATCTCCTTGGGCGAAGACGCCTCGCGCACCATGCGCAGGCAAAACGTCAGCCCGTCCTCGGCCCGGGCCAGACACGCCTCGAAACCGTCCCGGCCGGCGGCGTGGAGCAGGCTGTCCACGTCCTCGCCGTCCGGCAGCGGCACCACCCGGCAGGCCCCGCCAAGGGTTAAAAACATCTGGGCCGAGCGCAGCGCCGCCTTGCGTCCCGGCGGATCGCCGTCAAAAACCAGATCGACCTTGGGGGCCAACCCGGTCAGCCGCCGGGCCTGCTCATGGGTCATGGCCGTGCCCAGCACGCCGCAGGCGTCGGTGTAGCCGAACTGGTGCAAGGTAATGACGTCGAGATACCCTTCGGCCAAAAGCGCCCGGCGCGACTTGGCCATGGCCGGACGCGCCTCGTACAGCCCGTACAGATGCTGTCCCTTGGTATAGATCGGCGTCTCGGCGCTGTTTAAATATTTGGGGTCGCCATCGCCCATGGTGCGCCCGCCAAAGGCAATGACCCGCCCGCCGCCGTCGCGGATGGGAAACATGAGCCGGCCGCGAAACCGGTCCCAGGTGCGGCCGTTTTTGCCCAGGGTCAAAAGCCCGGCGGTCACGGCTGCGTCGTCGTCAAAGCCCCGGGAGCGCAACACGTTTTGCAGGCCCTGCCACCCCTCGGGGCTCACCCCCAGGGCGAAACCCTCGATCATGGCGGCGCTCACCCCGCGCTTTTCCAGATACTCCCGGGCAACCGCCCCCTCGCCCTGCCCCAGCAGATGGCGGTAATAGCGGTCGGCCAGCTCGTGCATGGCCAGGCAGGCGTCACGCGCCTGCTTTCTGGCTGCCGCGCGCGGATCGTTGCGCACCCGGCCCAGATCGACGCCGAATTCCGAAGCCAGCCGTTCCAGGCCCTCGCGAAATTCCAGGCCGTTTATGCGGCAGTAAAAATCAATCACATCGCCCGAGGCCTGACAGCCGAAGCAATGAAAAAAACCCTTGTCGGGATGGACGTTAAACGAGCCTTTCGTCTCCTGGTGAAACGGGCACGGCCCCACCAGCCGGCTGCCGATGGAACGCAGGTTCACATAGCGTCCCACCACATCGGCAATATTGGCCCGGGCCTTAACCGCCGCCACCGCTCCGGAATCATTTTTCATTGCACCCGGCCGGCGGGGATAACCCCTTGTGGCGCGCAGGCTTCGGCAAGCGGGCGAAACCGGAGATCCTGCATATGCGTTTTGCGCCTTTCTCTTTTTCGTTGACCAAACCCAGCCGGCCGACCAGTCTTATCGTTGCGCTCCCAAGCGCGGCAGGCCCTAGGGCAGCCTATTTCAGCGTCACCATGGTCATGCCGTCGCCGCCGCGATCCTCGGGAGCCAGGGCAAACTGCGTCACTTGCGGGTGGGCTTTGAGCAGGCGGTGCACCTCGCGGCGCAGCGCCCCGGTGCCCCGGCCGTGGATGATCTCCAGTTCGCCATGCCCGCGCAGCAAAGCCTGATCGAGAAAGGCCAGCAACTCGCTTTCGGCCACATCAGCCCGAAGGCCCCGAATATCGCACACCAGCCCGCCACCTCGCACCGCATCGGACGGGGCCGTGTTGACAATCGTCGTGCCCCCGGCCTTGGCCGCTTTCCCGGCCGCCGCCAGATCGGCCACGCCCACCCACAGGCTGACACCGCCAATATCGACCTTGGCCGCTTGGCGCTTCAAATCTTTTTCCCGCACCACGGCGGTTTTTTGCCAACTCACCACCAGCACCGTATCGCCCAAGGGGACAGTGGCCAGATCAAAGGCTGCGGCCGGCGACTCGGCTTTGCGTTCGCCAAGAATATCGCTGCTTGCATCAATAAGACTTTTGCGCGCATCGGCAAGGGCCTTTTGCGCTTCCTTGCGACCAAGACGTCCGGCTTCGTGGCGGCGCACGATGTCCCGGGACAGTTCGCGCATCTCTTCAACCAGCTTGTCCTGGGCTTTTTGCAAGTTGTCCTTGAGCTTTTGGATGCGCTGTTCTTCCACCACCCGCTTGGCGGCAATGGCTTCCAATTCCTGTTCGCGGCGCAGGGCCAACTCGTTTAAGCGCTCGAAAACCAAGCCCGTATCGTTGCCGTCCAGCAGCAGATAGCGGTTGGCCCGCTCCAAAATATCTTCAGGCAGGCCGTGCTCCCGGGCCACATCCAGGGCGATGGACGCCCCGACCTGATCATAGGCCAGCCGATAAAGCGGCTTTTTGGTGGCCGGATCAAACAGCATGCAGGCGGCGCGCACCCCCGGCCGGGACAGGCCGTAGGCTTTGAGCGCCGGGAAGTGGGTGGCCGCCGCCAGACAGGCTCCCCGATCCAGGAGGCCGTCCACCACGGACTGGGCCAGGGCCGCGCCCTGGGAAGGATCGGTGCCGGCCCCGAATTCGTCGAGCAGTACCAGGGTATCGGCGTCGATGGCGGGCCAGACCCGGGACAGATGGCGAATCTGGGCGGTAAAGGTGGACAGATGGTCCTCAAGGCTTTGCTCGTCGCCCAGAAAGACGAAAATCTTGCGGAAAAAGGGCAGGCTGCTGCCCTCCCCAGCCGGTACGGGCAGCCCGGACAGGGCCATGGCCGCCAAAAGGCCCAGGGTCTTTAAGCACACGGTCTTGCCGCCGGCATTGGCTCCGGTGACGATAAGCGCCCGCTGGTCTTCGGCCAGGACCAGATCCTGGGCCACGGCCGGGTTGCCGGCGGCAGCAGCCAGGACCAGCAAGGGATGGCGGGCGGCCAGCAACTGGACGGCATGGCCGCCGGCCACTTCCGGCAGGGTGCCGCCAAAGGCGTCGCACAAGGCCGCCTTGGCCCACAACACGTCGCAGTCCACCAGCAGGCGGTAGGAGGCGACGATCTCGCGGCGCTCGTCCTTGGCCAGACCGGTTAAAAAGGCCATGACCCGGGCCTCGGCCTCGCGCTCTTCGTTTTTAAGCTCCTGGAGACGGTTGTTGATCTCCACCAGGAAAAACGGTTCCACGTAGATGGTTTCCCCGGTCTGGGAATAGTCGTGGACGATGCCGGGGAGCCTCCCCTTGAAATTGGCCCGCAGCGGCAGGACATAGCGGTCCGAGGAGATGGTGACGTAGTCGTCCTGCAAAAGCGGTCCCAGATCGCGTTCAGAGACGAACTCTTTGACCTTATTGAGGATCGTCTGGTGGATGGAGCGGATCTCCTGGCGCACGGAAAAAAGCTCGGGCGAGCTTTCATCACGCAGCCGTCCGTCCGGGGCCAGACAGCGGGTCAGCGCGGCCTGGGTCTTTTTGGCCCAAGGCGTGCCGGAGACAATGGCCCCCAGTACGGACGCCGGTGCCTCGCCGGAAATCGGCTGGCCCAGGGCGTCGCGCAGGGCGGCCACCCGGGACAGGACATGCCCCAAAGCCACCAACGCATCCAGATCAAGGGTTCGCCGCTCGCTGTCGAGCACGGGGAAAAGGGGTTCAAGATCTGGGAAAGGAGAAAATTCAAAGGCGCGATTACGGCGCAACTCCAGGGCTTCGGCCAGTTTCTGCTGTTCCCTGGCCACAAGCGCAACATCGCCCAGGGGCACAATGGCCCGACAGGCGGCGGCGGCGGGTTCGGAAGCGGCCATATTGGCCAACCGCTCCAAAACCTTAGGAAACTCCAGCAACGAGAGGGTTCTGGATTCCATAAAAAAAGGGGTGTAGGCGAGGCTGGTCAGGAAGCGAGGCGCGCCTTGACGGCGTCGCTGACCCGCTTGCCATCGACCCGCCCCTTGTGAGCGGCCAACACCGACTGCACGACCTTTCCCATGTCCTTCATGGTGCTGGCGGCAAGTTCGGCCACGGCGGCGTTGACGGCGGCGGCAAGCTCGTCGTCGGTCAGGGGAGCGGGAAGATAGGCAATAAGGACCGCCAGTTCCCGCTCCTCTTTTTCGACCAAATCAGCCCGGTTCGCCTTGGCGAACAGATCGATGGACTCCCGACGCTGCTTGACCTGCTTGGCGAAGACGTCAAAAAACTCCGCCTCGGTCAAGGGACGACGCAGCTCGACCTGGAGCGTCTTGGCGGCTGCTCGCAGCATGCGCAAGACACCGAGGGTCAGTGCATCCCTGGCCTTCATGGCAATCAGGGAATCGGATTCGATACGGGCTTGTAGATTCATTACATCATGTTTATTTTGCGCATTTTCTTAAGCAACCGCTTGCGAGCGGCAGCCTTCTTCTTCTTGCGCATGACGCTGGGTTTCTCAAAGTGCTGACGTTTCTTCAGCTCGGAGAGAATCCCGGATTTTTCGACTTGCTTTTTGAAGCGGCGAAGGGCCACGTCAAAGTTGTCGGATTCGTCAAGGTAGACACCGGGCATTTACATCACCCCCTCTTTGGAAAATTCCCTGCGGCAAAACGTGCGGTTTATCCGAGTCGACCCGCCATGTCAAGACATGCGGCCGACACGCAGAATAAAAACCGCCCGGCTGACACCGGGCGGCGGCAGAGTCCCGTGACCAGGCGGCAAGGCTAGTGGTGGCCGTGGGCCGGTGCGTTCTTGGTGTCCAGATAGGCCTTGTACATGCAATAGCCCATGCCCGAGGCAATGATGAAAAGCACCAGATACAGCACACTGAAAAACACGAAATGATCGGGCTGCCACCAGGGGAGATCCTGCGGCAGGGGGCTGTGAACAGTTTCGCCGTGTAACATGAAAAATTCTCCCGCGATTGGTTATTGGATGGCGTCCTTAAGCAACTTCCCCGGCCGAAATTTGACCACTTTGGAGGCCGGGATGTTGATCTCGGCACCGGTGCGGGGGTTGCGGCCGGTCCGGGCCTTGCGCTCATCGACCATGAAGGTGCCAAACCCCGTCAGTGTGATCTTCCCTTCGCCCACCAACGTCTCCTCAATGGCCTCGATAAAGGCATTGAGCGCGCGTTCGGCATTGGCTTTGGTCAGTCCCGTCTTTTCGGCAATCTTACCTACCAGATCAGCCTTGGTCATCAGTCCTCTCCTCCTCGGTTAATCGCCCCCGGCAAACGCGGCGGCACCATGCTCCCGATCCTCTCTGCGCGCCTGTCTCGCAAAAAACGTCAACAGGGACGCCCCCCCTCGCCTCCCCGCGGCGAGAACGGCCCTCCTGCCCCTGGTGCGCTGCCCATGCGGCAAAACGCGATACGCACGAGTGGGCAAACCAAAATCGATTTCAAGCCCAAAGTCAAGAGGGCAGGCGCGTTTTGAGCAATTTGGCCAGTGCGCCGAGCTGGCCCGGCGATAAAACTTCGGGCCGGTCCCGCCCCTGAATGCCGAGCGCCTCGCAGGCCTCGGGGAGGCCATCCGTCCAAAACGGTTTCAGGATACCGGCCAACTGTTTGCGCCGCAACGAAAAAAGCCGTTTGAGCAACAACGACAGCGCCCGGGGTTCTTCAGGCCGCTCGCCAGCCGGCCGGGGCGTTATCGCCACCACGGCCGAATCCACTTTGGGCTGGGGCCGAAAAACCGTCGGCGGCACCTTAAAGCAGTATTCGAGCTTGGCAAAAGCCGAAGTCCAGGCCGTCAGCGCCCCGTACTGCCGCCCGCCCGGCGGGGCACACAGGCGCAGCGCCACCTCGTGCTGGACCATAAAGACGCCCCGGCCAAAGAGCAGCGAGCCGGCGCAAATGTCCCAGAGCAGCGGCGAGGCGATGTTATACGGGAGGTTGCCGATAAGCTTGACCCCGGGCAGTCGGTCCAGCCGGCTCCAATCCATACGCAGGGCATCAACCAGGGCCGGATGCGCCCCGGGATGGGCCGTTGGCAGACGCGCCGCCAGCTCGCGGTCTTTTTCCAGGGCCAGATAGGCCCGGGGGCCGGCGGCCAGGATATGGGCCGACAGCGCCCCCCGGCCCGGCCCGATCTCGATGACCGTATCGGCGGCGGTGATGCCCAGGCGGGCCACAATTTTGGCCGCAATGTTGGGATCGACCAGGAAATTCTGCCCCAGGCTCCGCTTGGCCGGGGCGTAGTGCGCGCCGGGCGCGTCCCCGGGCGCCTGGGCGCGTTCGCGACGTGTCATCCATGCTCCTTTTCCAGCAAATCGTGTTTGAGCGCCCACAGGACATGCCCGGCCGCATCCGCGCCAGAAAGACCGGGCACGGCCGCCGCCAGCCGTTTGGCCAGGGTCAGGCCGGGACACCCGGAGCGGGCCAGAAAGACCAGAATACGCAAGGCATCCGGCCGTATTTCCTTATCAAGTTCTGCATAAATAACGGGAAAATCCTGCCGGTTATAGAGTGCCAGTCCGGCCCGGCTCCATGTCAGGCGCACGCCGTCGCCAAGCTGGCCGCCCGGATAGCCGGCAAAGACCTCGCCATAGGCCAGGGTCAGGGGATGGGGCGTGCGGGCAAGCAGCGCCCGGTCCGGCACGGGCGCGCCGGCCAGACGCTCCCACAACGCCAGATGCCGGGCCAGGCAGGCATCCCAGGTGAACAACTCGGTGGCTCGTTGCTTCCCGGCCAAGCCCATGGTTTGACGCAACTGCGGTTCCCGGATGAGCGCCAGCAGGGCCTGGGCCAGGGCCGGCACGTCCACGGCCAGGGACTGGGCCAGACGCAGATGGGTGTGGTTGTCATAGCACAACGGTGCCAGCACGTCGCGCAGGCCGGTTTCGACCGGCCCGAGCGTGGGCAGCAGCCAACCGGTGCGGCCGTGGACCACGATATCGCGGTAGCCGTCATAGTCCGAAGCAACAACCGGCAATCCGGCGGCCATGGCTTCCAGGAGGGTGAGGCCAAACGTCTCCTGGGGATTGTCCGCCAGGGACACGAACACGTCGGCCAGCCCGAACAGCGCCTGCTTGGCCGCCTCGGCCGGCCGCCGGATAAGCACCAGGGACAAGCCGATATTGGCGGCCAGATTGGCCAGGGTGGTCAAAAACGGATCGTCATCGGTGTCCGTATCTGTCCAACCGGCCACGACCAGGGTCAGCCCGGCCGCAGCGACGCCGGCGGCAATAAGACGCTGCACCGCCCGGAAAAGCGGCAGCAGATCCATCTTGGAGCTGTGGGAGATGCGGCCGAAAACCAGTAAAACCGCCGTCTCGGGGGCAATGCCGAAGGCGTCCCGGGCCGCGCGGCGCGCCTCCCCGTCAAGGCGCGTCCAATCGGCCGGATCGACACCTAAAGGAATAAGGGCCAGTTCCGGGGCCGGATAGTCCTCGGGGGAAAGCCCATAGCCCCGGCGCAGGGAGGCAAAGATCGCTTCCACGGCCCCCAGGCCGGCCGTGGACGTGGCCACGATAGCGTCGCGCCGGGTGGTGCCGGGCCAGAGGTGGGCCAGAAAATCCCGCTGGAACACGGCGTTACTCAGCGAATGGGTGGTGCCGGTGATGGGAAAGATCGAGCGGGCCAGGGCGTTTCGGGCGGCTGCGAGACGGGCCTGGGCGGTGATGCAATCGGAGAGGTGAAAGACGGCGTAGTCGGTGTCGGCCAGGGCGTGCGGCAGTTCCTGGCGCGTCAGAACTTTGAACGCCCCGCGCTGGGCCACCTGGGGATAGCGGGCGGCGAGAAGTCCTTCCTGCCGGTCCCGCCACTGCCGCGACGGCATGAAAAAATGATAGGCGTCATAAGGATCGGCCCGCATCAGCGCGTCTAAAAAGGCGGCGTTGGCCACTTTGCGGCCCATGACATCGTCGGATTCGACAAAGGGATCGAGGGTGCCAAAAATTCGTTGTGCGCGCATGGTGGAGACGGAGCCACAGCCGTGCTCCGATGTCAAATGGCTTGATTTACTTGTCTTGGCCTGTCTCTTGCAAACGAGGCTGTGGACAGGAAGTATTTTCCTGGCCAGACGCAAGGAGGCTGTCATGACGCGCGGCATGCGACCCGAGCAGGTATGGGGCATTGGCCTGACCAACGAGGCCGAAATGGCCATTTCCAAGGCCCTGGGCACAGGCTATGTCCTTCGCAACTGGCCTGCCGGCTCCTCGCCTGGCGAGCGCGACATTGCCAGGGCCACGCCCCTTGTCGTCTTCGTGGTCAAGGAGGCCTGGGACGCCCTGCCCCCCGCCACCCGACTGGGCATTGAGGAGTGGGAGATTCCCCAGCGCGTGCTGGTTTTGGGCGCGTCGCAGTCCGTGGCCGATTTCGAGGAAGTGCTGGAAAACGGCTTTCTCTCGGCTATTTCCGAGCCGCTCACCGACAAAAAGGTCCGCGACGTTATCTTTCGGGCCAAAGAAGTCAAAAGCCTCTACGACGATATTTTCCGCATGACCCGCGAGATCATGCTGGAGCGGGAACTGCTTGCCCGCAAGACCGATCTGGTGCTGTTTTTAAACCGCATCCTCAGCCGGGCCAGCGAATCCCTCGACCCCAGCGTCATTTTGGACAACGCCCGGGAAGATCTGCAACTGCTGCTGCCGCTTAACGCCCTCATGGGCGCGTTCTGGCAGACCGGGGACTCGGGAACCCTGGAAGCGGAATTGTTTCTCGAACCCGACATGGATCAAAGCGCCGAACAGCATTGGACCGAGCAACTGCTGCGCCAGGCGGCCAAGATCGCCGGCAAGCCCATGCACAGCTACCGGGCCAGCTTCCTCGAAGGTTCCCCAAACCGCGAGCCGGTCGGCATCCCGAGCGTCCCGGAAGAACTGATCACCTTGCCGCTGCGGGCCGGCGGGCAGATGTTTGGGCTGCTCGTGCTCTACCGGGCCAAGGGCCGGGCTCTGGGCAAGGATCAGGTGCAGGCGCTCTACGCCTCGGTCAACCACTTGGCCCTGGCACTTAAAAACGCCGCACTGTTTAGCCAGGTCAAGATCCGGGCCGATCACGACGCCCTCACCCGGATTCACAACCGTCGGGCTTTTGACGAACGATTTATTGACGAATTGCGCCGCCACCAGCGCTACCACCATCCCATGAGCCTGCTCATGGTCGATATCGACCACTTTAAGGGTATTAACGACCGCTTCGGCCATCTGATCGGCGACGAGGTGTTGCGCGAGGTCGGCAGCATCCTCTCCGGGACACTTCGCAGCACGGATTTCACAGCCCGTTACGGCGGTGAAGAATTTGTGGTGATCCTGCCCCAGACCACCGAGGAACAGAGCCGGATTCTGGCCGAGCGCCTGCGCGCCATCATCGCCGGTGCCCGGTTTGCCCATGACGGCGAAGCCTTTTGCATCACCGTATCCATCGGCGCAGCCACCTTGCAGCCCGGTTCCCTGACCAAGCGCAAGGAATTACTGGAAAAGGCCGACAAGGCTCTGTATCAGGCCAAGCATCTGGGACGCAATCAGGTCTGTACGGCCCTGGGTCCGGTGACGCGGACCGACGAGGCCGCCTACGAGGCGGTGGAAGCTGGCTAGTGTCGCGTTCGGGAATTGCCGATAGGGCCAACCTGGAATCAAAGGCACCGAAGTTTGTTGACAACGTCAACCGTGACGCGTAGGTACATCGTTCCTCGGGCAATTAGCTCAGTTGGATAGAGCGTTGGCCTCCGGAGCCAAAGGCCGTAGGTTCGAATCCTACATTGCCCACCAAATGATTCCAAAGGGTTACGGTTAACGCCGTAACCCTTATTTCGTTGTAAGTAGCTTCCCAAAATTCTTCCCCCGCGCTATCCCGAAACCATGGCCGGAAAGTATCTCAAGACGCGCCATAAGAGCGTGTTTTATCGGGAAAGCAACGCGCAAACCTGCTCCTACGGGCCGGTCATACCAGGCGACAAAGGCGTACAGCTTGGTTCGCTTCTCACGCCGGACGTCGTGGCAAAGACCGTGTCAAACGCCTTGACAAGCTGGGCTCCCCTTTCCCATGACTCTCTCGATGACGGTTTTGAGCTCGTCTCTGTCCACCGGCTTGGAAATGTAATCATCCATTCCCGCCGCGAGAAACCTTTCCTTGTCGCCAGTCATCGCATACGCGGTCATGGCGATTATGGGAATTTGAGACTTCGCCCCAAGGTCCGATGACCCTCTGATGGCCTTCGTCGCTTCGACGCCATCCATGACAGGCATCTGGATATCCATAAGAACCAAATCAAAGTCCTGCTCATGAAGGATGCCAAGGGCCTCCATTCCATCTGGTGCTGTTGTTACGGAATAGCCCATTTTGTGCAGCATCCGCTTTCCGGAGAACAAGCTGAGTTCTTCATCCTCAACCAAAAGGATGCGCCAAGGAGCTCCAACCGGTTCATCGGTTTGATAAGGTTGCATCTCTGCTTGTTTCTGATGCGAAACGGGAAGTTTGAAAGGCAAAGAAACGTAAATCGTAGTGCCGTTGCCCGCAGCATTGTCTATCGCCATCTCGCCGCCGAGTATTTTTACCAGTTTGCGGACAATGGCGAGCCCCAGCCCGGCTCCCTGGTAACAGCGGGTATAGCTCTGCTCACCCTGGACGAATGGTTCAAAGATATCTTTCAGCTGCTCATCGGAAATACCTATTCCAGTATCACTCACAGCGAACAAAACACGGAAATTCTCGTTATCTTTAGCAGGAAGAAGTGTCGCTTCGACCAAGACAGAACCGCTTTCAGTAAACTTGATGGCATTACCAACAAGGTTAAAGAGGATTTGTCGAACGCGCGTTTCATCACCAATAAGCCTTGGCGGAACTTGGGTATCAACATGAAAATTAAAATTCAGGCTTTTTTCACGTGCTGTTGGATGGAATATTTCAATTATGGATTCCTGGAGACACACCGTAGAAAACTCCGCTTCGATGATCTGCAACTTGCCGGATTCGATCTTTGAAATATCCAGAATATCGGCAAGCAATCGAGTCAGCCTCCTTGTCGACTTGATCGCTCCAAGAATGTATTCTTTTTGCTCATCTGATTGTTCGGTCGTTTGGAGCAGCTGAAGCATACCAAGGACACCATTAAGCGGAGTTCTGACTTCGTGGCTCATATTGGCCAGAAACTCGGACTTGGCTTGAGTGGCGCTCTCGGCGGCCTCTTTCGCTGCCAATAATGCTTTGGCTGCGTTTACAGAGTCGGTAATGTCACGAAACTCTACAGCGCGAACCATTTTCCCTTTGTACGGGAGATTCCGCGCCTCCAGTCGCATGGGAAACTCTTCCCCATTTTTCCGGAGGCCATATTCCTCATAGGGTTTTTCGTAGCCGGATAAAATACGGGACATGACAACATCGCGTGAACCATTTGCAACAAGAAGCAGGCCATCCATTCCGATGAGTTCTTCTCTAGAATAGCCGAACATTTCACTCAGCCCCAGGTTGCACTCCAGGATGACGCCTTTGTCATGGATAGCAATTCCACCAAAAGAAGCATTATGTAACGCTTTGAAGCGTGTCTCACTCTCTCGCAGAGCTTCCTCGGTCGTTTTACGTGCTGTGATGTCACGGGCAATGCCCAGAACGCCTATCAATTTGCCGTGATCATCATGCATAGGAGCTTTAATTGTCTCAAACAGGCCATGGTAGCCGTCTGAGGCAAAGGTCAGCCACTCTTCATTTATTCTTGGACCTTCAGAGTTGATGGCCTTACGATCATTATCTCTGAAAAAATCTGCCAGTTCTTTGTTTAAAAATGCATAGTCATCTTTTCCGACTATCGTAGCTTCGTCAGCTCCGAAGAACCGTTCGAATTTTTTGTTGCAATGCAGATACACTCCATCAACGTCTTTGAGCCAAACCAAATCCGGGATAGTGTTCATTATCATTCGCAGCATCAGTTCTGACTTTGCCAAAGCGTTTTCGGCTACTTTCCGCAATGTAATATCGGTGAACATGGCGAAAGAACCTTGGAACACATTGCTTTCGTTCTTTAAAGCTTTAGCAGAAACCATTGTCCACAGTTCTTTCCCATCTTTTCGGCGAAATCGACGCTCATACACCTCGTCTTTCCCCTTATGTCTCTGTGCCATGCTTTTGCGGTGAAGCTCAACGTCCTCAGGGTAAAGATAATTTTCGACTTTACTGCCAATCATTTCAACCTGACGATAGCCTAACATGTTTGCCATTGCAGCGTTGACATACGTCGTCACATGCTCTCGATCCATGGCCCAGATTCCCTCGTTGGCAGTGTCAACCAACAGCCTGTATCTCTCCATGCTTTCACTTAACTGTTTGCCTGTACGCTCACGTCCAAGATAGTTAACCAACAATGAGCCCAACAGCGCTGTGCCAACAGGATATATGAGAATGACCGGCAGGGCGATATTGCTTAATACACGCATGGCAATATGCCATGGAAGCGTCAGCATCAATACCAGCATGGCAATATGAACGACAAAGCCGAACAGATACAGCTCTCGCCAAGTCATTTGGTGCAGCTGGCGTCCTTTGAAATATCGCCAAACCAAACCAATAATACCTGAAGCGATTATTACGCTGACGCCCGTCCATGCCCCTTGTCCGCCCTGGTTCAACCGAAAAGCGGAAGTCATTAGAACAGCTATCACGGTAGATAGTGGGCCAAAAAATAAACCGGCTATTCCAACCAAGACGGAGCGCGTGTCAAAAACCACGCCAGGAATCAGCGTCCAGGGTGTGAGCATGACAACTACGCCAAGGCCCCCAAGTGCAACACCAGTAAAGACTTGGGTCAAGAGCGTATTACTTTTTTTAAAGCGGACAACAGCCACTTCAAAGAGTAGCGCCACCGCCAACAACAAAGAGATATTCTGAAATAAGCCTACGAAGGAATTATGTTCCATGCGATACCCATAATCTTTACACATCCACGCAGGCAATGAGACAAACAGGAGTGCCAAAGACCACTGCTAAATCCATCCATTTTTCAATACAGGCAGATATCGAAACGCTGATTCAGAAGAAGCGTCGGCCAACACAATGACCGTCTCATCCTAAAACAAACTCAATTTAGGCTTTTCTTCCGCCGATTACCATAACTTACTTGATTTGAAATCCAAAATCCTGAAAACTCTCATAATGAAGTCCAAACTCCTCTTTTTGGTTCAGGCTGCGGAGCAGAGTATCGAAAGGCGATAGGCCATCCCTCGCCCTAAACCCCGCCCCAAGTATCCGGGAATTGCTAAAAAACGCAGGGGTGACGCCATGAACGCCATAACCCACAGGGGCTATACTGGAACTGCTGTGATTTTGGGCGGATTCTCATGCAGGGTAACTCGAATTCCGCGCCCAAGGGATGCGCGGGGCAACTCTTGGGGCAGCATCATCGGCGAAGAAAAACCAAAACCGATCTTCGCCTGGACAGGTCTGCCACTCTCCCGTATTTTACGATCATGGACACTCTTTTCGCCCCTGCCAGTTCCAGAAGCCGCTTGGCCGCAGCCGTTGAGCGGGCCACCCAGTCCGGGGCTTCACTCCCAAACGCCCTTTCCCGGACAACGCCCCTATGTTATTTACCTTCGCCCTGCTGGCCAGTCTGGTCTCCATGCCAAACGACATGATTCCTGCCGCCCTTGCGCGCTATGAAAACGTCGCGTCCTACCAGACAACCCTGCGGGTCAGCCATGGCCGCTCCAACGATATCATCAAATATTTCTATAAAAAGCCGGGATTTATTCGCATGGAGTTCGTCACGCCCCACAAAGGCGCGCTCCTGCTCTATGACCCCACGACCAAGCGGGTGCGGTTGCAGCCCTTTGGGAACACCAAAGCCTTCAGCCTGACCTTGAAGCCGGACAATCCCCTGGTGAAAAGCCCTTCCGGCCACCGCGTGGACGAATCCGATATCGGAACGTTGCTGGGGCGGGTGCTCGCGCTCCAGAAACAGGGACAGACGACCGCTGCCGGAGAGGAACACGTGGGCGGCAAGTCCACCGTCCTTGTCAACGTCGAAGGCAAGCAAGGCTTCACCCTGGACGGGACCAATCGCTTCCTCCTCAATCTGGACGCCGCCACCCTGCTGCCGGTGCAGGTCAGAACCTACGACGGCGCAGGGCGTCTGCGCGAAACGGTGCTCATGGACGACCTGGAAATCGATATCCCGTTTGACGAGCAGTTTTTCAAACCATAGGCGGGGGGTACGCCACCTGGCTGGCCTGTCCAGAAGTTGCCGCCTGCGCCCGGGTGTGCGATTCGGTGCGACTGCTCCCAGGCCATTGGAGCAACACTCCCGCCTGACCGCCGGTCACTTCAAGCCTTGTCCGGATCTTTTTCCACGCTGCAACAACGCGCCCCCAACCGTCGGGCCAGTCCGTAAGCGCCCCATTCCATGATCTTGCCATGGTTCCAGCACACCAACGGCCGGGCGACGCCGGCCAGGACCATGAGCCAGGGCGAGGCTGCCCGCACCCGCCACTCGTGGCGCACCTCGGTGACGCCATTCTTACGGGCGAACCGCCAGGCCCCCAGACCCGTCACATCCCCGGAGGCCTCGCCTTCAATCAAAACCAGCGGCTCAAGGCGAGTGATCGCAAGCTCGGTGACCAACCGGTACGGCAGCGCTCCCTTCCAGATGAAACGCTGCCGGTTGTGCATCCCGCCCGCGTCTCCCCTGTCCAGTTCCGTCACCGCCTCCAGGCCGCGCCACCACTGCGGCCATTGGGCAGGCGCGGTAATGGCGTCCCAGACCGCATCCAGGCTGGCACCGATACGCCACTGCGTCACCAGATCAAATTGCGACATTGGGACAACCCTTGGAGCGTAACAGGCGACAACCAGGCCTGTCCTGCCGGCCGTCGCCTCGCGACGGCAACGGCCCGGGAATATTTTTTGACAATTCCAACGTACCCGGTTCCTCCCAGCGCGTCGAAACCTTTTAAACGGCCAGCACCCGGTAGCGCGCAACGCTGCCAGGGCCGACAATTTCCCAATCTGCTCTCTTGCCCCCCGCCAGGCCGAAACGCCGTGTCGCTGCTCGCAAGTGCTGCGCAAATACGCTAGTCTGGGCCAGCCTGCCCAGGCGAAACAACCCAGGATACGACCCAAACCGCAAAACGACAAAACGCTTGCGAGGTGCGCTGATGCAGGATTTCCACAAGCTGATGCAGTGTTTTTCGGTGATAAACGCCCGTGACATAAGCGAAATCTGGGCAACAATCAAAGAAAACGAAAAAAGCGACAGTCCCAAACACTTCGTCGGTTCCTGGCATTCCTCCGACGGCAAGGTTTTTTCCCTGGAGTCCGAGATCATCAACAGCGGCGGCCGGATGCTGCGGATCGACATTGGCCCGGATGGCAAATTCATGGCTTCCATCATTTTCCCGGAGATGGATTAGACCGTTGCCGGCGACTTGCCCGGCTGCGCTGCACCATACGCCCTGTGCTGCCCCGCAGGCGACCCTTTCCCGGCCCGCCGCTGCCCCGAAGCCGGCGCGGTGCGGCTCCCTTTTGCCCTCTAGCTGAAAAAGGCCCACGCACATGATCGAAAAGTATGCCCCCCTGCTCGCCCGGGAGCTTTCCATCAAGGACGGTCAGGTCGCAGCCGTGGCCCGGTTGCTGGCCGAAGGGGCCACCGTCCCTTTTATTGCCCGCTACCGCAAGGAAGCCTCCGGCTCCCTGGACGAAGTGGCGGTGGCCGCCATCCAGGACAGGCTGGCCCAGCTCACCGAGCTTGATAAGCGGCGCGAGGCCATCCTCGGCTCCCTCAAAGAGCGCGAGCTGCTCACCGACGCCCTGGAAAAATCCATCGTCGCCGCCCCGGATATGGCCCGTCTCGAAGATCTCTATCTGCCCTATCGCCCCAAACGGCGCACCCGGGCGGCCATGGCCCGCGAGCGCGGTCTGGAACCGCTGGCCCAGGCGCTGCTGCGCCAGCGCGGCCTTGATCCGCAGATCGAGGCCCGACGCTTTGTCGATCCGGAAAAAGGCGTGGCAGACATCGCCGCCGCCCTGGCCGGGGCCAGGGACATCATTGCCGAGACGACCACCGAGGACGCCCGGATTCGCGGGGCCATGCGCGAACTCTTCACCCGGCGCGGCCGCTTCGTCTCCCGGGCGGTCAAGGGCAAGGAGGCTGCCGGCGGCAACTTCCGGGACTTTTTCGACTGGGACGAGGCCGTGCGCGGTCTGGCCGGCCATCGGGCCTTGGCCATGTTTCGCGGCGAGCGCGAAGGTGTACTGTCCCTGACTGTCCGGCCGCCCGAGGCCGAGGCCCTGGCGCTGGTCCATCGCCTGACCGTCACCGGACGCGGGGAGGACAGCCGGGAAGTGGCCACAGCGGTTGAAGACGGCTACAAGCGCCTCCTTGGCCCGTCGCTGGAAAACGAATTGCGCGCCCAGGTCAAGGCCCGGGCCGATAGTGAGGCCATCAGCGTTTTTTCCGCCAATCTGCGCGAGCTGCTCCTGGCCGCGCCCCTGGGACAATCGCGGGTGCTGGCCCTGGACCCGGGTTTTCGCACCGGGGCCAAGCTGGTGGTGCTCGATGCCCAGGGGGCGCTACTCCACCATACCGCCATCTACCCAACCGGCTCGCCGCGCCAGGCCGAGGAAGCGGCGGGCGTTGTGCGCGAACTGTGCGCCCGGCACGCCATCCAGGCCGTGGCCGTGGGCAACGGCACAGCCGGGCGCGAAACCGAGCGCTTTGTCCGGGGGCTGGGCCTTGGCCTGCCGGTGCTTATGGTCAACGAGGCCGGGGCGTCCATTTATTCGGCGTCTGACGTGGCCCGGCGGGAATTTCCCGACCTCGATCTCACGGTGCGCGGGGCGGTGAGCATCGGCCGTCGGCTCATGGACCCGCTGGCCGAACTGGTCAAAATCGACCCCAAATCCATCGGGGTCGGGCAATACCAGCACGACGTGGACCAGACGGCGCTCAAGCAAGCCCTGGATGCGGTGGTGGCGAGCTGCGTGAATGCCGTTGGTGTCGATCTCAATACGGCCAGCCTGGAGTTGCTGGCCTTTGTGTCCGGGCTTGGGCCGTCCCTTGCCGCCAACATTCTGGCCCACCGCCTGGAGCATGGCCCGTTTCGCTCCCGGGCCGAACTGCGCAAGGTCAAGCGCCTGGGGCCAAAGGCCTTTGAGCAGGCGGCCGGTTTTTTGCGGCTGCGCGGCGGGCCGGTGCTGGACGCCACGGCCGTGCACCCGGAACGCTACGCCCTGGTGTCGCGTATGGCCGCCCAGGCTGCGTGCAGCGTGGCCGAGCTGGTGGCCGACGCCGAGGCCCGGGCGCGTATCGACGTGGCGCAATTTGTCAGCGACGATGTCGGGAAAGAAACGCTTACCGACATCATGGCCGAACTGGCCCGGCCGGGTCGCGATCCCCGGCCGTCCTTCACGGCCTTTGCCTTTGCCGAAGGCGTTGAGGATATCGCCGATCTGCGCCCGGGTATGCGCCTGCCGGGTCTGGTCACCAATGTGGCCACGTTTGGGGCCTTCGTGGATATCGGCGTGCACCGCGACGGCCTGGTCCACGTCAGCCATCTGGCCGACACGTATGTGGCCGACCCGTCCAAGGTGGTGACTGTGGGCAAGGAGGTGCTGGTCACGGTGCTGGAGGTGGACCGCGAGCGCGGCCGCATTAGCCTGAGCATGAAGCGCGATCCGCTGGGGACGGGCGAGGGCCGGGCCTGATCGTCGCCGGGTCTGGGAAAAACCCGGCAAACCGACCCGCCGCCAATCTGACAATTTTGAAAAAAACGACCTTGGTGCGACACCTTAACACCGGGCGCGGCTCGCGGCCGCACCCACAGGCAGCGCCCCGGGTAAGACATTAGTCCGGCCAACGCATTATGGGCGCGGCTCACGGCCGCGCCCGTGGCCAGCACAACCGCCCCATTCCCGCAGCACCACCACCCACGCAGAGTTCCTGAATGCCAAGCGGGCCGCCGCCCACCCGGCTGCGCCTTTTCTTCGCCCCGATCCCTCGCCGCGCTCCTCCCGCACAAAGACAACCGACACTATTGCCTGACATTTTTGTCGCGGCATGACCGACAATTTTGTCTGAAACAGCCGCCCACGCGTGGCCTGCCTTTTTCTTGATATTAATTAATACAACGATTTTAAACGCTTGAATAAACCCTATCACGCCAACACTACTCTGGCATGACTCCTGCTAAGAGGAAAACATTCCAACGTTGCAGCAGGAGGCATTACAAAATGCGCAAGATCGCTATTTACGGCAAGGGCGGCATCGGCAAGTCCACCACCACGCAGAACACCGTCGCCGGTCTGGCGGAAATGGGCAAGAAAGTCATGGTGGTCGGTTGCGACCCCAAGGCCGACTCCACCCGGCTCCTCCTGCACGGGCTGGCCCAGAAGACCGTCCTCGACACCCTGCGCGAGGAAGGCGAAGACGTCGATCTCGATGATATCCTCAAGGAAGGCTACGGCGGCACCATGTGCACCGAGTCCGGCGGTCCCGAGCCCGGAGTTGGTTGCGCCGGTCGCGGTATCATCACCTCCATCAACCTCCTTGAGCAGCTCGGTGCCTACGAGGAAGAAAAGAAGCTCGACTACGTTTTCTACGACGTTCTGGGCGACGTTGTGTGCGGCGGTTTCGCCATGCCCATCCGCGACGGCAAGGCTGAAGAGATCTACATCGTCTGCTCCGGCGAGATGATGGCCATGTACGCCGCCAACAACATCTGCAAGGGCATCGTCAAGTACGCCGACACCGGCGGCGTGCGTCTGGGCGGCATCATCTGCAACAGCCGTAAGGTCGATTTCGAAAAGGAAATGATCGAAGAGCTGTGCCGCCAGATCGGTACCCAGATGATCCACTTCATGCCCCGCGAAAACCAGGTGCAGCGGGCTGAAATCAACCGCAAGACCGTTATCGACTACTCCCCCGAGCATCCCCAGGCCGACGAATACCGCGCCCTGGCCAAGAAGATCGATGAAAACAAGATGCTGGTCATCCCCAAGCCCCTGGAAATGGCCCAGCTCGAAAAGCTGCTCGTCGACTTCGGCATCGCCAACTAGGCCTGCCACCCGACCCGCACCGCAACATTTACGCACACACGCAAGGAGTACTCGATATGCTGACCATGGTGAGAGCAATCGTTCGCCCCGAGAAGACCGATGAAGTCCTGTCTGCCCTCATGGATGCCGGTTTCCCCGCAGTGACCAAATTCAACGTGGCCGGTCGCGGCAAGCAGCGCGGCATCAAGATCGGCGAGATCCAGTACGACGAGATTCCCAAAGTCATGCTGATCTGTGTCGTGGAAGACAACGACAAGGAATTCGTGCTCAAGACCATCATGGAAGCCGCCCGCACCGGTTCCAAGGGTGCCTTTGGCGATGGCAAGATCTTCATCAGCCCGGTGGCCGAGATGTACACCATCTCCTCCGGCGTCAAGGAAGCCTAAGGGAGCATGTCATGCAGGAGATAATGGCGGTTATCCGCATGAATAAGATGAATCAGACCAAGAAGGCCTTAGCCGACGCCGGCATCCCGGCCTTCGTGGCCCGCGAAGGCTACGGACGCGGCAAGGGTCTGGTCAACCAGGCCGTGCTGGACGGCGCGGCGGCCGGAAACGAGGAAGCCATTGCGCTTCTTGGCACCAAGGGCCGCCTCTATCCCAAACGCATCATTTCCATCGTTGTCCCGGACAACCAGGTCAAAGAAGCTGTGGATGCGCTGATGAGCGTCAACAAGACCGGCCAGGCCGGCGACGGCAAGATCTTTGTGATGCCCGTCTCCGATTCCATCCGGGTCAGAACCGGCGAAGCCGGCGACGCGGCTATCGTCTAGCCGGCACGGCGGACGTCACCGGACCCCTTAGACCAATGAGGTAGCACTGAGATGAGCACCAAGCCCACCAATGTCGAAGAGATCAAGAAAGAATTGATCGCCAAGATGCCCACCAAGGTTGCGCGCAAGCGGGCCAAGTCGATCCTTCCGGGCACCGAGATGGGCGAGCCGATTCCTGAAATACAGTCCAACGTCCGCACCATCCCCGGCATCATCACCCAGCGCGGCTGCACCTACGCCGGCTGCAAGGGCGTCGTCCTCGGACCCTCCCGGGACATCGTCAACCTGACCCACGGTCCCATCGGCTGCGGCTTCTATTCCTGGCTGACCCGCCGCAACCAGACCGAGGCCGGACCGGACGGCGAAAACTTTATCCCCTACTCCTTCTCCACGGACATGACCGAGCACGACATTGTGTTTGGTGGTGAAAAGAAGCTGCGTGCGGCCATCAAGGAAGCCTACGATACCTTCCACCCCAAGGCCATCTCCATCTTCTCCACCTGTCCGGTCGGCCTTATCGGCGATGACATTCACGCCGTTGCCCGCACCATGCAGGAAGAACTGGGCATCACCATCTTCGCCAACTCCTGCGAAGGCTACAAGGGCGTGTCCCAGTCCGCCGGCCACCACATTGCCAACAACCAGATCATGAAGCACGTCATCGGCACGGATGACGACACCAAGATCGAGGGCAAGTTCAAGGTCAACATGCTCGGCGAGTACAACATCGGCGGCGACGCCTTTGAGATCGAGCGCATCCTGGAGAAGTGCGGCTTCACCCTGGTCGCCACCTTCTCCGGCAACTCCACGGTGCAGGATTTCCGGGTGGCCCATAACGCCGACCTCAACACCGTCATGTGCCACCGGTCGCTGAACTACGTGGCCGAGATGATGGAAACCAAGTTCGGCATCCCCTGGATCAAGGTGAACTTCATCGGGGCCGAAGCGTCGGCCAAGTCCCTGCGCCGCATGGCCGCCTACTTCGAAGATCAGGAACTGATCGACCGGGTCGAGGCCGTCATTGCCGAGGAACTGGTTGCCGTCAACAAGGTCGTGGAAGAAATCAAGCCCCGCACCGCAGGCAAGACCGCCATGCTGTTTGTCGGCGGCTCCCGGGCCCACCACTACCAGGAACTGTTCAAAGAACTGGACATGAAGATCCTGGGCGCGGGCTACGAGTTCGCCCACCGCGACGACTATGAAGGCCGGCATGTGCTGCCCAACATCAAGGTCGATGCCGATTCGCGCAACATCGAAGAGCTGGAGATTCTGCCCGATCCCGAGCGCTACAAGCCGCGCAAGACCGAAGCGGAAATGGCCCGGCTCAACGAAAAGGGTGTGGATTTCAAGGGCTACGAAGGCATGATCGAGGGCATGGGCAAAAACGCCATGGTCATCGACGATATCAACCACTACGAGACGGAAAAGCTCCTTGAGATCTATAAGCCCGACATCTTTTGCGCCGGCATCAAGGAAAAATTCATCGTCCAGAAGATGGGCATTCCGCTGAAGCAGTTGCACAACTACGACATGGGCGGTCCCTACGCCGGATTCAACGGAGCCATCAACTGGTACCGCGACATCGACCGGATGGTGAACACCAAGGTCTGGGCGCTCATCAAGGCCCCCTGGCAGTCCACCGGCCCCGAGCTCGAAGCCACCTACGTCGCCTAGCAACGAACGCGATCTGCGAGAAAGGAAAGCATTATGGCTCTCTTAAGACACACCACCGGCGAGATCAAGGAACGCTCTGCGCTCACCGTCAACCCGGCCAAGACCTGCCAGCCCGTCGGTGCCATGTACGCGGCCCTTGGCGTCAAGGGATGTTTCCCCCACAGCCACGGTTCCCAGGGCTGCTGCGCCTACCACCGCTCCGCCCTGACCCGGCACTACAAGGAGCCGGTCGTGGCCGGAACCTCCTCCTTCACCGAAGGTTCCTCGGTGTTCGGCGGTCAGTCCAACCTGATCGCGGCCATCGACAACATCTTCACCCTGTATGACCCCGAGGTCATCGCCATCCACACCACCTGCCTCTCCGAGACCATCGGCGACGATTTGCGCCAGATCTCCCAGAAGGCCATTGACGATGGCAAGGTGCCCACCGGCAAGCACATCATCTACGCCAGCACCCCGAGTTACGTCGGCACCCATGTCACCGGCTACGCCAACATGGTCAAGGGCATCCTCAAGGGTTTTGTCAAAAAGACCGGTACGCCCAACGACAAGATCAATGTGATCCCGGGCTTTTGCGAACCGTCCGACATGGCCGAGATGCGCCGCCTGGCCGCCATGATGGGCGTTGACATCACCATGGTTCCCGACACCAACGGCGTGCTCAACGGCCCGCTGACCGGCAAATACGAGATGTACCCCAACGCCGGAGCCACGCCGGCCGAAATCGCCACCATGGGCGACTCCAAGGCCACCATCGGCCTGGGTCGCTGGGCCACCACCGAAGCGGTCAACTACCTCGACTCCGAGTTCAAGGTGCCGGGCAAGGTGCTGCCGCTGCCCATCGGCTTAAAGGCCACCGACATGTACGTGGACATGCTGCGCCGCCTGTCCGGCAAGGACGTGCCCGACGCCATCAACTTCGAGCGCGGCCAGGTCGTGGATATCATCTCCGACTACAGCCAGTACTTCTACGGCAAGAAAGTGGCCATGGCCGGCGACCCGGATCAGATCCTGGCCCTTGTCGAATTCGTCATCACCCTGGGCATGATCCCGGCCTACACGGTCACGGGCACCGCCGGAAAGTACTTTGACGAACGCATGAAGGAACTGCTCAAAGACGTGCCGTATGACTGCAAGTTCAAGTGCGGCGGCGAAGCGGATATGTTCCTGCTGCACCAGTGGATCAAAAACGACCACGTTGATCTGCTCATTGGCAACACGTACTTAAAGTACATCGCCCGCGATGAGGACATCCCGCTCATTCGCCACGGCTTCCCGATCCTCGACCGCGTCGGCCACCAGTACTTCCCGTCGGTGGGCTACTCCGGAGCCATGCGGCTGATGGAAAAGTTCCTGGGTGCCATTCTCGATCGCGAAGACCGCGATGCCCCGGAAACCCGTTTCGAACTCCAGATGTAACAGCGAAGACGCCCGGTGTGATGTCCTCGAAGCGCGCAACCAGCTCTTTCGAGGACATCACACCGGGACAAAGGTTCCACCAGTTCAAATTCTGTCGGATTTTTATTGGACGCAACACGAGGGAGACGCACGGAACATGGAAAAGCCGCAATACCTGATCAACGTCTGCGCGAGCTTTCGCGTCAAGGGCGAAGCCAAGGGCATCTGCCACAAAAAGGGATCGCACAATCTGCTTGGCTACATGGAAGAAGGCATCCTCGACCGGGACATCGACGCCCGTGTGGTCAGCACCGGATGCTTAAAGCAGTGCGAAGACGGACCGGTTGTGGTGGTTATGCCCAACAACTGGTGGTACAAAGAGATCGACAGCGAAGATAAAGTGGACGAGTTGCTGGACGCCCTGGAAAAAGGCGAAGCCTGCGAAGACTATCTGTTCACCTAGAAGAGACGGTTTGTCAGCCGATTGGCTTGGCTTGGATTTTTTGGAGAGACGCCGCCCCGCTGGACACAGAGCCAGCGGGGCGTTTTTTTTGCTTGCTACTTCCCCGCCGCCGGCCACCCCGCCCCTACAACTCCATAATGCCGCACCACCGTCTCCGGCACGATCTCGTACACCTCGTCCCCAGGATACAGCACCGCTCGTCCGATATCCTCGCCGGCGAAGGCCTTCACATCCTCGAGCGATGTCCAGTAGGTCACAAGCGTCACTTCCACCGCGCCGCCCAACTCGCGCTCCAGAATCTGATAGTCGCAAAACCCGGGCAGCGCCGCTGTCTCGGCCACACCTGTGGCATACAAATGCTTGAGAAACCCGTCGCGATGCTCCCCCGGGCACAGGCACTTCCATTCCCGGGCGATCATGCCAGCGGCTCCACATCCACCCGCGCCTCGTAATACGGCGTGCCCTGCCCGACCGCGCTCACCATGTCCGGGATGAGCCTATTGACGCCCTGCCCGGCTTTGAGCCAGCCGCCGCGCTCGCAGACCACCACGTCCGGGCGCAGTGTCGCATCGTGGCGAACCGTCACAACCAGACTGCTGCCAAGGGGGCTGGTCATGCGGGCCGGCGAACCATCGGCAATGCCCAGACGCAGGGCCACATCGGAAGCCATGCTCAAGTCAGCCGGCCCGGCGCCGTCGCCGGGTTCGCGCTCGGAACACAGATACCGCGCCCCGCCCACGGTCAAGAGGCTGAACGGATAGCGCGCGGCGTCGCGGCAGTCGGCGCAGGCCGACACTTCGGTGAGCAGCTGGAACCGCCCGGTCGGCGTGTCAAAACGGCCGTCGGCCCAGGGGACCATGGGTGCGTCCGGGATGCGCACCGGGCCACGCCACAACTCGTCCCAGGCAACACCTTTTTCCAGCAACGGCCGCAAGATGCGGCGCAGCCAAAGCTCCTCGGAGTGGACGAACTGGTCGGCAAAAGGAAAGCGCGTGGCCAGATCCATGAAGATATCGAACTGGGAGCGGCACTCCCCCGGCGGATCAACGGCCCGAAGGAGCGGCCCGACCATGTTGTGGCCGTAGCTGGCCACCAGATCGCGCTGTTCGTAAAAAGCGGCACACGGCAAAAACAAGTCGCAATGATCGGCCGTGTCGTCCAGAAACAGGTTCATGTTGACGACAAACGGCACAGCATCGAGGGCTTGGGCCACAAGATCGGAATTGGGGGCCATGCACACCGGATTGGCGGCGGAAATAACGGCAACGGCCACGGGCGGATCCGTCGCGGCCAGGATTTCCCGGCCGATCTGCGGCATCAAAAAGGTGCGCCGGGGCGGATGCAGGTCCGCGCCCCAGACCTCCTGATCGTACGGACCCCATTCCTCAAAACCTTGGGACACACCACCACCGGCAAGGCCGATGTTGCCGGAAACAGCACCGAGCGCGTCCACGGCCCGGATCATCTCATGCCCCAGGGTGAAGCGGTGCAGGCCCCAGCCAAGCAGCGTGGCCGTGGGCCGGCCCTGGACATAATCGCAAGCCAGGGCGTCCACGGTCGCCGCGTCCACATCGCAGGCGGCCAGCAGGGCGTCCATCGGCTCCCGGGCCAGCATGTCCAGATAGGCTTCCAGATTGTCGGCGTGAAGGGCCAGAAATTCCTGATCCTGCCAGCCCTGTTCGAGGATGCGCTTGGCCACGGCCAGAGCCAGAAAAGCGTCGCGGCCGGGCCGGGGGCGGATGTGGACGTTGGCCAGCGCAGCCGATTCGCTGGCGCGCGGATCAATGAGCACCACTTTGACACCCCGGTCCCGGGCTCGGCGCAACTGCGGCATAAGCCCAAACTGGGTGGCCACCGGATTGCGGCCCCACAGCACAATGGTGCGGGCATTGGCCAGATCAAGGGGATCGTGGGAAACGCGCGGGCCGAAATCCTGGCTCTGGGCGGCGTAGCCTGTGCCGCCGCACAGCGTGCCGCGAAGGGTGGTGACCCCGCCAAGCAGGGCGAAAAATCGGGCGTTGAGCAGTTTAAGCGCCGTACGCTCGCCAAAGCCCATGTAATAAAGGATTGATTCCGGCCCGAAACGTTCGACGGCGTCCTTGAGCCGCTCGGCCATCTCGTCCAGAGCGTCCTTCCAGGACACCGGCGACCAGGAGCCGCCCCGGCGGCGCAAGGGCGTGAGCACCCGCTGCGGGCTGTGCATGCGGCGCAAAAAAGCCGGAACCTTGCGGCACACCGTGCCCTGGTTGACGGGATGGGCGGGGTTGCCGGACAATTTGACCACCCGGCCGCCCTGCACATGGGCGATAAGACCGCAGGCGCTCGGGCAATCACGGGTGCAGGTGGTAACGACTTGGGTTTCGCCGGTGGGCATGCATCCTCCAGACGCCGCTTGGGATACAGCACGACGCCGAGGGACAGAAATACCCCTCCGAAGGACTCCCGGCAACCGTTGCTAGCAGTCCAAAACCGGTTGCTGGGCCACGGGCAGGCTGATCACGATACTCGTGCCTGCGTCGGGGGCAGTCAGCACTTCCAGCCGGGCGTTGTGGCGCACAAGGATGGCCTGGCTGATAGCCAACCCCTGCCCGCTGCCCTTGCCGGCTGCCTTGGTGGTAAAAAAAGGATCGAAGATGCGCTGCCGGATGGCCTCGGGGATGCCGGGTCCGTCATCGGCAATGACCAGCTCCACGACCGCGCCGTTGCGCGTGGCCCGGATGGTGATATGCCCCTTCTCGCCTTGGCCGGCATACTTCTCCGCAATTGCCTCGGCCGCGTTGACCACGATATGGAGCAGCACCTGGTTCAGATCGCCGGGCACGAACAGCACCGGCGGCAAATTGGCGTCCATGTCCACGGTCACATCAGCGGCAAAGTGCCACACGCTGCGCGACACGGCCAGGGTGTCGGCCACGGCCTGGGCCAGATCAAGAGGCTCGGGCCGCCCGATCCCGGGTTGGGCGAACCGCTTCATGGCAAGGACCAGGGAAGTCACCTGATCCAAACCCTCCTTGGACTCCCGGATGGCGGCCGGAACCTCTTGCAACAGGAATCCCAGTTCCTCATCATCCAGCAACTGCGTCAATTCTTCGGCCAGACTGCCCTCGTCCCGATCCGTCAGAGCGGTTTCGGCCAAAGCGTCCAGCAGCTCCAGAAGCTTGCCAAGGGCCGTGCCCAGAAATTCCAGATTGCCGCCGACATACTGCACCGGGGTGTTGATTTCGTGGGCAATGCCGGCGGCCAGCCGGCCCAGGGATTCCCTGTGCAGCGCCTGGGCCAGGGCCTGTTCCCGGGCGGCCAGCAGTCTGGTCACCCGGCCCGTCAGTTCGACCGCGCGCACAGGCTCAAAAATCACCTCGTCGGCCAGGGCCAGGGCGCTGGCCACGGCTGTTTCGTCGGCAGTGGCAGGCAAAACGGCCAGCACAGAAAAAGGCCGCGCGCCGCAACGCACCCTGCGGCCGGCCACAACGCCGGCATGGGCGGCCAGAGCAGCCCCAGCCGCCACCAGACAGACCACTTCGTCACCAAGGGCCGACCCGGCCGGTCCCGTGGCCACCGCCAGCCCGGCAGCCGCCAGCATGCACGCCAGATCCTGTCCAATGCCATCCTGCCAGATTCCAATGCTGCCCATACCGTCACGCCCCCTCTTGCCGTCTCGCACATGTTCCTCTTTTACCATCAGCGCCCGGGCATGGGAAGAATCCGGGAAGCGTATCAGTTGCAAATCCAGCCTGTTTTCCCGTATGCTGACCAGGATTTTTACTGTACCTGCGCCTGTCGCCAAGGAGCTCTGCCTATGACCGCCCTGCTTGTCGTTGCCGCCGTCCTCGTTATGGCTGCCGTCTATTGCATCGCCCTTTACAACGGCCTTGTTCGCGGCCGCAATCTGGCGGCGGAAGCCAAAAGCGGCGTAGATGTGCAACTCAAACGCCGGGCCGACCTCATTCCCAATCTGCTGGCCGCCGTCAAAGGCTATATGGGCCATGAACGCGGCGTTTTGGAGGCGGTGACGGGCCTGCGAACCAAAATCCAGAACGCCCCGGACGACAGTTCCCGCTTTCGCCTGGAAGGTGCCTTGACCCAGGCGCTGGGGCAGCTCTTCGCTGTGGCCGAGAACTACCCGCAACTGCGAGCCAGCGAGAATTTCACCTCCCTGCAGCAGGAGCTGGCCAACATCGAATCGGAAATCCAATTGGCCCGGCGCTATTACAACGGCGCAGCCCGGGCACAAAACGACCGGGTCCAGACCTTCCCGGCCAATCTGGTCTCGGCCTCGCTTGGCTTTGCCACCCTGCCCTATTTTGAAATCGACGATCCGGCTGACCGCGCGGTTCCCCGCATCAGCTTCGACGACGGAGCCGGGGCGTGAGCCGGGGGAGTCTTTGCCGGCTCCTGCTGGTCCTCGGGCTGTTGTTTGTCGGCCTGTCCAGGGTCGCAGGGGCCGCCGGGGGAGCTGAGCGCATCCTGTCCTTTGACAGCCAGATGGGTATCGCCCCGGACGGTGCGCTTACCGTCACCGAAACCATCCGGGTCTGGGCCACCGGGGAGAGCATCCGCCAGGGGCTTATGCGCGAATTTCCCACCCGCTACGCCTTGCCTGACGGCACGTCGGTCACGGTCGGATTTCATATTCTCTCGGTGCGGCGCGACGGCCAGAAGGAAAACTGGCACACGGACTCGCTGGCCAACGGCGTTAAGATTTATATGGGGGAAAAGGGCCGTTTCATAAGCCCCGGCGAGCATGTCTACGAACTGCGCTATGCAACCGACGGCCAGATCGGACAGTTTGCGACGTATGACGAACTGTACTGGAACGTCACCGGCAACGACTGGCGTCTGCCCATCGATCATGCCACCGCCCGGATCACGCTGCCGCCCGGGGCCGCCATCGGGCAATACGCCGCCTACACCGGCCCGGCCGGGGCCAAAGGCCGCAACTACGCCATCCAGACCGGGGCGGGCGTTTTCTCCTGCGAGACAACCAAACCGTTGCCCCCCGGGGAAGGACTGACCGTGGCGGTGGCCTTTCCAAAGGGCTTTGTCCAATTGCCGACGCCGGCCCAGCAGGCGCTGACCAACCAGGGTTTTCAAATGGCGGCGGCGGGCCTTGTCGTGGTGGCGGTCTTTTTCCTGATCGCCTGGTTTCTCGTGGGCCGCGATCCCGTGCGCGGCCTGACAGTGCCGCTTTTTGCGCCGCCGCCAGGCATTTCGGCACCGGCGGCCCGGTATCTGCGGCGCATGGGCTATGATGACAAGACCTTTGCCGCCGCCCTGGTGCAGATGGCCGTGGCGGGGGCGCTGGTCATCGAGGACGGCGACGACGCCTATGTCCTGGCCCGGGGAAAAACCGCCAGCACCAAGGGCTCATGGCAAAACGAGATTGCCGATGCCCTGCTTGACTCTGCCCCGGCCGTGCGCCTGGAGCAGGACAACCACGACGTCATCGCGGCGGCGCGCAAGGCCCTGGAATCCAGTCTGAAAAATGACTATCAGGGCTCGCATTTCCAGACAAACCGCGCCTTTTTCTTCTTTGGCGCGGCGCTTTCAGTCATAGCCCTGGTGCTGAGCGCGCTTTGGGCCAACGAACCGCAAGTGGCCGGCCTATTTATCACCTGGCTGGCCGGCTGGAGCTTTGCCGTGGCCGCCTTGTCCCTGCGGGCCTTACACGCCCTGCGCAAGGCCCGGTCGCGGCCGCGCTTTACAACCATCTTCGGGGCCATTTTCGCCTGCCTGTTTGCCGTACCGTTTCTGGTCGGCGAACTGGTGGGCACGTTTTTTTTGTCTGCCGCCCTTTCCCTGCCGACCACGGCCTGTCTGGTCGGCATTGCCGTTCTAAACGCCGTCTTTTGGCATCTGCTTAAGGCTCCCACGCCCCAGGGACGTCGAATCATGGACGCGCTGGACGGCTTTCGGCTCTACCTGTCCGTGGCCGAGCGCGACCGCCTCAATATCCTCAATCCGCCCCAGCGCACGCCGGAACTGTTCGAGCGGTATCTGCCCTACGCTTTAGCCCTGGACGTTGAAAACGCCTGGGCAGCCCAGTTTGCCGACGTTTTGGCCCAGGCGTCCGCCGAAGGCTACGCCCCGGTCTGGTATGTCGGCCATGACTTTGCCTCGGGTAATTTTTCGGGATTTGCCGACAGTCTGGGCAATGGTTTTTCCTCGGCCATCAGTTCTTCGGCCACGGCCCCGGGTTCAACGTCGGGCAGCGGCGGCGGCGGCAGCTCCGGTGGCGGCGGCGGCGGTGGTGGGGGTGGCGGCTGGTAATTGCGACAAGTTGTTGCCACGCGAACCATTCCTTGCATTGCTGCATTGAAACAGAAATGGTATGCTCCCCTTTCCTGTGGACATGGTTGGACCGTAGAGGGACCGGGTTGGATCGCAGTCAATTTCCCGTGGATTCTGTGAACAAACATACGCCTTTGAAAAGACCCAAGGTTGCCGGATTCCGACTGATTTCATGACGATTGTAAAGGCATGAAGCATGCAATCGAGCTCAAACCATCCTCCGTCATCTCCTCTTGGCAACCGAGCGTACTATGGAAAAGCAAAACATCTCCATTGCCATCTTAAGCAACAATCTGCACCATGCGACCAGAGACAAAAAGAATTGTCTTCAACTCAACGTCAAAAATGTTCTCATAAGCGATGATCTGGAAGACCTGCTGCAACCGATCCAGGATGATGCGGTGCAGCTGGTGCTTATTGACTCTGCTGTCAAGGGTATGGACGGCTGGAAATGTCTGCGCGCCCTCAGAAAAGCCACACGATCCAAGCTTTTACCAGTCGTAATGATCACGACTGAAAGCAACCAACAACATGTCGTCAAAGCCATCGCCGCAGGCTGCAATGGCTATATCATTCGACCGTATTCCATAACAACGTTTGAACGGCATCTCCAGATGGCCATTGAGACGACCGGCATCGACGAGGTGGAAATGGAGCAGTTGGCTACAGCCAATGAACTGGTTGCCCAGGGTCGCTTTGATGAGGCCTTGCAGGATTTTAGCGAGATCGTTGAGGAAGAGAACGAATCACTGACCTGGTTTAATAAGGGCATGGATTATCTGCACCATCAAAAATACGGCAAAGCCATCATCGCCTTTAATAAGGCCGTGGCCCTTAATTCCATGTACGCCGAGGCCTACAAGGGCATGGCCCATGCCTACAAGGGCAAAGGCGATGTCGCCAATTACCAGGCATTTTTAGACAAATCTGCCGAAATACTGGCTCTCCAGGATCGTCTGGCCGAACTTCAGGAACTTTTTGCCGAGATTCTCGAAGCCAACCCAGACGCCATCAACCCGTACAACTCCCTGGGCATCGATCTACGCAAAAAAGGCGACTACCCCGGGGCCATGCATGCCTATACCCAGGCACTGGCACTGACGCCCAAGGACGAAAATCTGCGCTACAACATCGCCAAGGCCTGTATTTTCGCCAAAGACTATGCCCAGGCCATCGCCCATCTCGAAGAAGCCCTGACCATCCGTGATCCTTTCCCCGAAGCCGCTCAATTGCTTGCCAAATTACGCGCCAAACAATACGATCAGCTTGCATCTCCCGCAAAAACAGTCGCACCTGACGCCGGCCAGGCCAGCCTGGCCATGGATGTCTGAGGACGGATACCCGCCCCATGTCCCAGGACAACCGGATATCCGGCATCTTTTCCATGAAAACGACCCTCAAGGTCGGCTTCGGCGGCACCAAACACGCCGCCCTTTCCGAAACGTATTGGTTCGTCAAGGAGACCGGGGACGATGCCTTCGAGGTGCAAAGCCTGGATATGGATTTCAAGCGCCAGGGCAAGCCCTTTGTCATCGACCGGGCGCACTTGTTTGAAGATTATCACCTGGAACCGGACTTGAGCTACCGGCTGCTCAGCCAGCCCCTGCTGGTCGGCGACCACTACCGGGCCACGGCCAAGCCCGCCAACGCCGAGCAGGAATACTTAAAGATCAAGCGCATCGACGAGGACAACATCCGGGCCAACTTCGGACTCGGGCTGGTCTACCTGACCATGGACAAGACCGAGAAGGCCACCTACATCTTCGACCGGCTGGTGCGACTGGAGGAAGCCTTCGAGCCCCGGCACAAGCACCTCTTTAATGAATTCGGCATCAGCCTGCGCAAGAAGCGTCTTTTTGACGAGGCGCTCAAGTATTATTTCCGCGCCCGCGAGCTTTCCAGCGACGACGACCATCTCCTGCTCAACATCGCCCGGGTCTACTACGAGCAAAAACGCCTGCCCGAGGCCGAAGCCATGGCCCGGGAAGCGTTGGCGCTCAACCCCGATCTGGCCGAGGCCAAGCGCCTGCTCCAACACATCTGGGATACGCCGCTGCGCAACGACAGCCTGCCGCCGCTGCAACTCTAATCCCTTCCTGTCTACCGACTTGCCCTTCACCTGCCTCGCATGGGGCCACGGCACCGCCCTGGCCGCGCATCAGCCGAGCCACCAACCCAATCGCCGACTCGACACCGTCCGCGCTCCCTAGCCCTTTGCGCACCGTGCCAGGTATCAGCCTAGTAAACCCAGTTCGTTCTTGCAGCGCTACTCCCTTTCCCCACCCGTTGCCTCGCCACCCGGGTACGGTCCCTCCAGGGCCAGGGCTGCCTGGCACAACACCTTGCGCCCCGAGCGCGCCAGAATGCGGGCGATGTCCCTGCGCCCGGGCAGCCGGCTTTTGGCCAGGACCGCCAAATGCCCGGAGAGTGTGTCAGCCGTGGCAAAATAGGCCCGCACCACGTTCATGAGGTCGCGCAGGCCGGCCAGTCGGGACAACCAGCCCAGCCCCTCGGCATAGACGATGGTGGAGGCAGCATGGGCAGCGATGACGGCATGGAGATACGAGGCCGGGGCCGTGGCCAGCAGGCGGTCGAAGAAACGGGCGGCCACCAGCGGCGGGCAGTGCTCGGCCACCAGCCGGCGCAGCAGCGGATCGGCGGCAATATCCGCCACGGTGGGGACTTCCCGGGCCAGGGCCGCGCCGATGGCATCCTTAAGAGCCGTGATCTCGGCCGAGACGTCGCTGCTTAAGGCCACAAGCCCGGTCCGGCCGCCGGAAAGACGCCGTTCGCGCAGGAGCAGCCCGGCCTCGTCCCGGGCTTTTTGCCGCAATAGCGTCAGCACTTCGGGAATATAGCGGCGGCGGCAGGCGGCAAATTCCGCCTCGCTCATGGCCATGCCGGCCAGAATTTCATACGACGAGCAGGTCACCCCGGCCTTGTTGGCCGAGGGTCCGGGGGCAATGAGGACCCCGGCCGCTTCCAGATGCACCCGGGCCTTGGCGGTGAGAAAAAGGTTGGCGCCTTCGATGATCACCCGGGCCGAAGGACTACCCGCGGCGTCGCAAAATTCCTGCCAGTTGCCGCCGTGGATGGTATCGGGCCGGCCACCGGCCGGAATAAAGAGATCAGCCACCACCGCATTGTGCAGATTGCTGCGGATCTTGGCACCCTGGGGCGTGTCGGCGGCGACCACGAAGGCGTCCGGGCCGGAGAGCTTCTCCGGGGCAAAGGCGGCAATAGTGCGCTCGGCAGCCACCAGCCGGGTCAGCTCCCCGGGATCGAGGCCAAGGGGATCATAAGCCGCGCCATGGCCGTCGCTTACGGCGATCAGACGGGCCCGGTCGCCGTAGCGGGCAAAAAGCTGGAGCATGGCGTTGCCGGCCACATCCCCGGCCGGGCCGCCGGTGATCTTGACCGTGAAGGGCTGGACATCGGGATCGATGCCGGCCTCGCGCAGGAACGCGTCGGCAAATTCCAGCACGCCAAGACTGGTCACGCCATAGCGTTTGTGGTTGATGCCGCCCTCGGGCTTGGAGCTCATAAAGGCCCGGGGCCAGCCGTACCCACGCTCGCCGGCCCGGCGCACGATCCAGCGGATATGCTCGGGCGTTATGCCCTCATCCGGCCCCAGATAGACCAGTTCTTCCCGGCCAAGGAAATCGACCACCCCGGGCAGGCTCGGACCGTCCTCCCCCGGGACCAGCAAATCGAGCAGCCCGTCCACGGCGCTTTTAAGGGCCAAAGTGGCATCGGCCCCGGGTCCAAGGAGCAGCACGGCCTTGGCCCCGCCTTCGGGGATGTCCTTATTTTTATACTGCTGGGACAGGGCCAGATTCTTGGCTTCGCCAAACAGACGGCCGGCTTCGGCTTCAAGCTGCTCCGGGCTTTTGGTCCGCACCAGACGCACCCCGCCCCGGGCCATCTCCCGATAGCGCACGTGAAAGCCGCGCATGTCCGGGCCGGTGAAAAAAAACAAGGCATGGGGCAGTTGCTCGCCGTCGGGCAGGGGCAGCCCGGTTATGCCCTCGATCACACCCGGATCAAGGCGCAGGGCCAGTCCGAAGCGGTCCGGCAAATAGCAATTGGTGCGCCGGGTATGCCGCCACAGCGTCAGCAGCCCGGTAAATATCTGGCGGGCCACCTCGTCCTCCACCGCTGCCACGGCGGCCTGGGCGGCGGCCTCGGCCGGTTCGGCCCCGCCCGGCAGTTGCAACCGGGCGGCGGGATCAAACCGGGCGGCAAAGGCCACCAAGCACGCGCGCAACGGGGCAGGATGCTTGAGCACTGCCCGGGTCACGTTGTAGGAACTGAACGCATACGGCCGCTGGCCGAGCAGAAACTGGCGCACGCATTCGCAGCCGGCCGCCGTCAGTTCCGCCTCTTGCGGGCTGAAGCCATGCTGGCTGGTCAGGACATCCCACACGCCCGGGACGCTCCATTTGACCCGGCGCAGGCGCAAACGCAAACGTTTCCAGGCCGGATCGTCAGCTGTCAGGGCCACGCCGTCCTTGGCCACATAGAGGCTGACCACCGACACATCGCCGCCGGCCAGGACAAATCGGTCGGAATAGCCGCGCCGGATGTCGAGGCCCTCGGCGGCCACGGCCCGGGCCACCTGGAGCAGCAGCCGGCTGCGCGGCGGTTCGCGCATGGCCACCACCAGCCGGCTTTCAAAGGCTTCGGCCAGGATATGCAGCTCCACCCGCACTTCGTCGCGGCCGCTTAGTTCCCGGGCCAGGGCAAAATGGCGGGCAGCCCGCAAGGGGTCGAATTTTTCCACGTAATCGGCCGGCGCGCCGCGCAAAAAAGCAATGAACGCCTTGCGGTGGCGGGGATCGAGATGCCCGCCGGACTCCATGGCCGCCAGGGCCTGACGCATGGCCCGGCTGCCGGTGCCCACCGCCGGCTGGGGGTCGAGCAAAAAGGTGTCGAGGCGCAACCGGCCGTCCAGGGAGGCGTACAGGCGCGAGGTGCGGATGTTGTCGTCGATGCGTTCAGCCAGGTGTTCGAGAAGGGCCTGGGGACCGGCCGGGGCGATGCGCGTGACCGTGGTGCGCGTCTTATCCCAAAGGGTGGCCGACTGCCCGCCCGAGAGCACCTCGCCGGAAATGACGGCCCGGAGATGGCGGGCGCGTTCGGCCGGGGCGTGGGTGCGAAAATAATAGGCCGGCATGTTGGCCAGAAACCAGGGCACAAGGCGGTCGGATTCGCGGCGCAGTTCACGGTTGACACTTCGCGTAAACGTTGCGGCGTCGGGGAGTTGCGGCACGGTCACAGGCGGCTCCTTGGCGGACGTTGGCGAGGAAAGGCCGTCCTTTTCCACGTAACCATCTCATGGCCAAAGGTGTCATAAATGGCAAGGGCCTCTCCCCTTGCCCGCGATTGTGTGCTATGGGTGCGCTAACCCCAATCAGGGAGGTTTTATGACCAGGATTGCCTCGTTTACCAAGCTCGAACACGCCTTGGCCCCGAAATTGCGCGAAAGCATGGGGCTGGCCGAATCCACGGCCGATGTGCAAAAATTTTTCGTCTACAGCATGCTGGAGCTTTTAAACGGTGTGTTGGCCGAACACAGCGAGCCGTTTGAGATCTTTTACGAGGACATTGTTCTGACTCCGGGCCAGGAGCCGGGGTATACGCTCTCGCCGCGCCTTGGCGACCATGCGCCCCTGGCTGCAGAACTGCGCGGGTCCGATCTGCCGGCGATTCTGGCCCGTTTTGCCGCAGTCGCCGGCAACCGGTACCAATATCTGAACAAAAAGCCGGAAAAGACCGAGGCCAAAATGTATCATGGCACGGGACGGGCGGCCCGTTGATCCGGGCTTACGACGGCGGTGACGCGCGAGCGTAGAGCGCTGAAAACAGCCCACCCCTTGCGGTCAGACAGACGGCGATGACGCGGTGGCGCGCGAGCGGTAGAGGGTCAGTCCCCGCTGCTCCCGCACCACCTCAAAAAGGACGCGCAACATGCCCACATAGGGACTGTCCCCGGCCGGCTGGCCGTTGATGCTGGTGACGGCCAGCCGGGCCAGGGGAGCCGTGCGCCGCGCGAGCAAATGGGTCAGCGGGGCCAGGGCCGCCGGCAGGCCGGCGTCGTCCGGGGCCAGAGCCAGAGTCATGCGAGCGCCCCCGGCCTCGAACACGCCGACCGGACGCGCGCCACGAAAGGAAACCCAGGTTCCGGCCGCCCGGCGCGGCCAGGGCAAGCCCCAAGGCTCCCCTGCCCCGCTCCACAACGCCGCCGGGTCGCGCCCGGCCAGCCACCACGACTCCTGGCCGACAAGCCCGGCAGCCAACACGCGAACGGCCCGTGCGTCGGCAAACTGCGGGCCGGACAGGCCGGCGAAAAATTCCCCGGAAACAACCTCGCCCGACAGTTCCATACGCCGCAGCGCCCGAAAGACGCCGGTCCAACCCAGGGCCGCCGTCTCCCGGGCCAGCATGTCCCGGCAGACGACGCCATAGCGGGCAAGGAGCAGCCGGGCGCGATCCATGGCCAATTCCGAATCGGCCAGGGGATCGTCGGACACAGGCGGCACACGCACCGCCCGCCACACCCCGGCCAGGGGCAACGAGGCGGCAAACCGGCCGGGAGCGGTGCGCCGAAAGGTCCGCCGGCCGGCACCCCGCTCCCGGCCGGTTTCGCCGTAGGCAGCCTCGGCCGTAAAATCGGTGGCCACGCCCCGGCGCAGCACGGCCAGGGCGCTGCAAGCCGCCTGCCCCTTCCAGACCGCCTGCCACAACCGTTCGGTCAGCGCCGTCGGCGAAAGGCCCGTCATTTCCAGCAGGGCGGAAAAGTCGTAGCTGGCCCGGGGGTCCGGAAACAGCCCGGCGTCCTGCGCCCGGGGCGAAAAGCCGGCCAGATCGAGGTCGTCCGGCCGGGCGAACAGCACCTTTTTCTCCCCGGCCCCAAACCAGCCGCATCCGGCCGCTTCCAGGGCAGCGTCGAGCAGGGCCGGCTCGTAGTGTTGGCAGCGCGCCGGCAGAATCTCGGTCTCCCACAACCCGGCCGGCAACGGCAGGCAGGAGAGCCGCTCCAGGCGCTCGGCCAGTCCGGCCGCGTCGGTTGCCGGCCGGGCCAGCCCCTGCCACTGGGCCAGGAAATACGGCAGTTTTTCTGCCGGCAGCGCGACCAAGGCCGGCCGCCGGGCGGCCCGGGCCAGTCGCAGCAGGGTCTCGAAATTGGCGGCATCGCACCAGTGCAGCTGCGCCTCTCCGGTCACAAGTTCCCCGGAGACGACGTTGCCGGCGGCGCGCAAATCTTCAAGCATCGCTTGAAGATTTGCCGGCGACAGGCCGAGCAGCCCGGCCAGCGATTCCTGGCTGCGGGGACCGTAAAAGGACAGCCACTGGGCAAAAAGCCCTTCCCGGGCAGCCTCGCGGTCTGCATCCGGCCCCGGCCGCCAGCGCGGCAACCGGGCCGTTGCCAGCCACGGCCGCACCAGGGCGGCGTCGCCAAAAAAAGCCTCGGCCACGTCGTTCCCCCGCTCCAGGGCAAGCACCAACCCAGCCCCGCCGTCAGGCGATTCGATACGGGCCAGCTTGGCGGCCAGGGCCGCTTCGATGGTTTCCGACGGCGTGCCGTGGTCCCGGGCCACGGCCGCCAGAAGGGCCTGCCATTCGCTCTGGGGCAGGCAGATGCGATCCTTCACGTATTCCAGCACCTCGGCCGGACTGCCCGGGGCATAGCCGGGATGCAGGCGCTGGCGTCTGGCCTCAAAAGCGGCGACCACGGCTGCCGGCACGGCCGGACACGCCGGACTGCGGGCCACTTCGGCCACCAGATCGGAACGCGCCCCGGTGGGGCCGGCGGCAGTGCCGGCGTCGGTTAAATACATGTATTCGGTGATATGCCGCCAGACGAGGTCGGCGGCAAAGGGACTTTGGACACGCGTTTTGGCCACCGTGACGGCCATGGCCCCGGACTGGGCCTCGGCCAGAAAGGCGGCCAGCCCGGCCGGATCAAAAAGATCGACCAGGCAGGTGCGCCAGGCCTCCAAGACAATGGGAAAATCGCCATAGCCAGCCACGGCGGCCAGAAGTTTTCGCGCCCGCAGCCGGGTGATCCACAGCGGCTGGCGCTTGCCAAAGCCATCACGCGGCAAAAGGAGCGCCCGACCGGCCGCTTCGCGAAAGGCCGCGCCAAAGGCACCAGAACCTTCCAGACGCTCCCGCAGCAGTTTGCCCACCTTCCCGGCTGGCACGGCGCTCAACACGGCCAGGGGATCGATGTCCCCGGGCAGGGTGGCCGCCACGCAGTCGTTGCCGGCAAAGACCGGCACCGGATGGCCGGTGAGCGTCTCCAGGGCGGTTTCCAGAGCCAACGCAAGGGGTGCTGTGACGGCCAAGCCCAACGGGGCGTGGAGAATGACCTGATTGCCGGGCGCGCCGCCCGGGCCGGTGTCGGTGACCTCGATAAGCAGATGGCGGGCATGGGGTAGCGGGGTGCCGGTCGCTTCCTTCTGGCGGGCCAGATAGCCCAGCAAGGCCGCAGCAGCGGCCGGGTCCAGGAAGCAGTCGGTTTCCAGCTCCCGGGCAAAGGCGGGATCACCCAGGCGCGCGTCGGCCTCTTCCAGAAATTCGCCCAGGCGGCTGGAAAAATGGCGGTCCCGGGAGCGGGCGTCGCCAAGCCAGAACGGGGCCGGCACCGCTCCGGCCGAAGCCGGCGAGACGAAAACATCGGCGTCGGTGATGCGCTCGATGCGCCAGTTTTGCGCCCCGAAGGCAAAGACCTGCCCCAGGCGCGCCTCCCAGACGAACACCTCGTCGAGTTCGCCCAGCCGCGTGCCCACGTCCTGGCGGCGCAGCGCGTAATAGCCCCGGTCGGCAATGACCCCGCCCGAGGCATACAGGCGCAACAGCGCCCCGGCCCGGGCCGTGGCCGTGCCGTCGATGGCGTCGATGGCGACCAATGGCGAAAGTTCGCGCAGGCGGGTGGCGGCGTAGCGCCCGGTGAGCATGCCAAGCGTCAGGTCGAAGGCCGTTCGCGTCAACTCGCGGTAGGGCCAGGCCCGGCGCACGGCCGTAAAGAGCGCGTCCAGATCCCAAGTCTCGACCCCGAGCATAGCCACCAGCACCTGGGCCAGGACGTCCAACGGCGCATTGACGGGCTGCAGCGGCTCGATGTCGCGCCCGGCCGCCGCCTTGGCCATGACGGCCGCTTCCAAGAGATCTTTTTCGGAGGTGGGCAGGAAAAGCGCCCGGCTCACCTCGCCCACGCCATGGCCCGAACGGCCGATGCGCTGGACCGCCGCGCTCACCGTGGGCGGGCATTCGATAAGCAGCACCTCGTCCACCGAACCGATGTCGATGCCCAGTTCCAGGGAATTGGTGGCCACCACCGCCCGCAGTTCGCCGGCTTTGAGGCGCGCTTCCACGGCCTGGCGCAGTTCCTTGGCCAGGGAACCGTGGTGGGCGTGGGCGAGGGGTTCGTCTGCTTCGGCGTTTACCAGCCGGGCCAGCTTTTCGCACAGTTTGCGGCTGTTCACGAATACAAGGGTGGTGCGGTTGGCGGCGATACGCTGCCGCACCCGGGCCGCGACCAGGGCCAGAAACGAGGCCCCAGGCGTTTCGCGCTCCTCCCAGGAAGCGTATTCCACCCGCAAATCCATCCGCTTTTCGGCCGGGCTGACCACCACCGCCACCGGGCGCGAAGTCAATTCCCCGTCGGCCGCATCGCCCACCGGACGCGAGGTCAATTCCCCGCCGGCCGCATCACCCACCGGACGCGGGGTCCACTCCCCGTCTGTGGCATCGCCCACCGGACGCAGGCCGCCGACCATGGCCGCAACCGTCTCCAGGGGCGACACCGTGGCCGACAGGGCCACGCGCTGGAATTCGCCGGCAAGCATGGCCAGCCGCTCCACCGCCGACAGGAGAAAGACGCCGCGCTTGCTGCCGGCCACGGCGTGGATTTCATCCAAAATGACCAGCCGCACCGGCGCAAGCAATCCCCGGCCGCCCTTGGAACTGAGGAGCAAATTTAAGGATTCCGGGGTGGTGATGAGGATTTCCGGCGGCTGGCGCAACATGCGCCGCCGGGCCTGGCTGGGTGTGTCGCCGGAGCGTATTTCGGCCCGCAGGGCGGGGAAGGGTTCGCCGGCAGCGGCAAAGGCCTGACGCAGTCCGGCCAGGGGACGCAGCAAGTTGGCCCGCACATCGCTGCCCAAGGCCTTGAGCGGCGAGACATAGACGACGCTCACCTGTCCGGTCGGCCAGCGACCGGTGGCCAGGGCATCCAGGGCGGTTAAAAAGGCGGTCAGCGTCTTGCCGGACCCGGTGGGAGCCACGGCCAGAACGTGCTCGCCGGCGGCTATGCGGGGCCAGGCCCGGCTTTGGATGTCGGTAGGTTGGCCGATATGGCGGGTGAACCAGTCAGCGACCAGCGGATGAAACGGCAGCGGCATGGCCGGAGTATGCCCGGGGCGGCGGGTTTTTCCAAGGTGGAAGTGGCCCAAGGTCGCTGTGGTCCAAGTATGCGGCGTGGCTGATCCTGGGCGGCGTATGGCCGGGGCGATGGCCATTTTCAAAGGCCGTCGGGATTTTTAAAATAATATTAAATTTTAGCTAATTACTCTTGTTTCGAACAGATTTCGAACAAGTTTTGAACCGCCAGGGAACACGACAGGCACAAACGGCCTTCTTGCCTCCAGCCTGCACCGAACACAACTTAATAAATTATTTAAGTATGTTATGATATTTATGCACACAAAAAGAACAGCAAACGAACAATTCTGGGCAAGTTGGCAACACGTTTTGTACAGGATCGCGGGCGGCTACGAACAAGTTAGGAACAGGATACGAACAGGATTCGAATAGAAAACGAACAGGCAAGGAACAGCCTGGGGAGGCGTTTTGCACACGCAAGCAACAGACCGCGAAGGGTTATGAACACGCTAGCGACAGACGAGAAACCCGTTAGGCACAGACAGTCGCGGGATGAGAACAAGCTACGAACAGGCAGCACGGGATTAAGAACAAGGCAGGCACAGGGATCGCGGGGAGAGGAACAGCGTAAGCAAAAGCGTCTCAGGGTTAGGAACAGGTTTGGCGAGGCTGGCGACGAACCGAACCCCGGTTACGCACAGGTTGGCGACAGACGAGGCACCAAGGACGCACACTGCCCTAGTCAACGCGAGCCGCTCTCCGCATCAGGCTCGGCTGTAACCGGCGTCACCCGGGCGGTCACGCCCCGGCCACTCAAATAGGCCGCATAGGCCGCAGCACTCTCACGGTCGCCGAAGCTGCGCAGCACGAGCTGGGCCATGTCCGTCTCGTCCCAGACCCAGACGTATTCGTCCGGCACAATGGCCAACAGCAGCAACTCCTGGCGCAACCGGGTGCGCGCCCGCTCGCGCTGGTCGAAATCGTTCGCGTCATAAGGGCCGCCAACAGCCAGCACCCACCAGCCCGCCTCCATCGCCGCCATGCCGCCCTCCCGCTGGAAATAATGAGAAAAAAACAAGCCAGCACCCACCAGCCCACAGCGGCCACCGGCTGGCCGCTTCCGCGACACCAACACGTCGTCGAACCGGCAGAGGCAACGTCGCCACGGCCTGCCACAGCAACCGCGCCCTGTCCAAGGTGCGGCGACGAGGCTGCCCAGCCCCAGACACAGCTTCACCCCGGCCTGCCGCAGCAACCACGGCCTGCCCAAGCGGCATGAGGTTGCCCAGGCGACAGACGCAACGTCAATCCTGGGCAACCGCGCCCCCTTCCCTGCGATGCAAAAGGCACGGCCGCTCCCGCAGGAACGGCCGTGCCTTCGGTGTGTGCGCAAAAAAGACGGAATCAGGCCAGCATGTCGGCCATGGCGTAGAGCTTTCCGGGCTTTTGGGCCGCAATCCAGGGCGCGGCACGCAACGCTCCCTGGGCCAGGGTATCGCGCGTGTGCACCTGATGCTTCACCTCGATGCGTTCGCCCGGGCCGAAGAAATAAACGGTGTGGTCGCCCACCACGTCGCCGCCGCGGATCGAGGCCACGCCGATCTCTTCGCTGGTGCGCGCCCCGATGATGCCGTCGCGGGTGTGGCGCTTGACCGCGTCGTAGTCCGCGCCCCGGGCCTCGGCCAGACACTGGCCGAGTTTGATGGCCGTGCCGCTGGGCGCATCGACTTTTTTATTATGATGCACTTCCATCACTTCGAGATTGTAGGCCGGCCCGAGCTTGCGCACGAGGTCGGGCAGCACGGCCAGCAGCACATTGAGGCCGATACTCATGTTGGGGGCGAAAAAGAGCGGCGTTTTTTGGGCCGCTTCGGCCAGGGAGGCGGTCTGTTCAGCGGTCAGACCTGTGGTGCCGATGACCACCGGATTGCCCGAGGCGGCGGCGATTTTGGCCACATGGACCGAATTCGCCGGCGCAGTGAAATCAACCACCACCGCTCCCGGACATTTAGCCAACACAACAGCCAGATCGTCGCCCACTTCGCAGCGCAGATTCGACAGACCGGCGGTGCAGCCCGTGCGCTCCAACGCCCCGACCAGCCGAAAGGTCGCCGGATCGGCCTGGACCAGCCGCACCAGGGTCGCGCCCATGCGCCCCAAAGCCCCCATGATCACCACGTCACATACGCTCATGCTTGCGCTCCTGTTGGTTGAAAAATTGCGTCGCCGCCCTGCCTAGCAAATACGCGGCAACTGTTCGCCCTCAAGCATGCCCAGCAGCCGTTTGCCGCCAAGGGGCGTGACCATGGCCACCTTGCCGGCATGCTCGGCCGTCACCCGGCCGATGGCAACGGCCCCGCTGCCCAGCGGATCGGCCCGCAAAACGGCCAGGGCCGCCTGGGCCTGGGGTTCGGGCAAAATACACAAAAACTTGCCCTCATTGGCCAGATACAGCGGATCAAGCCCCAGGATCGAACAGCCCCCGGCCACGGCCGGATCAACCGGAATGTCGGCCTCATTGATCTCGATGCCGACGTTTGACTGGCCGGCGATTTCGTTAAGCGTCGTGGCCAGCCCGCCCCGGGTGGGATCGCGCAGCACATGCACCCCGGGAACGGCGGCAAGCAGCTTGCCCACCAGCCCGCCCAGGGAGGCGCTGTCGCTGACCACCGGCGCGTCAAAGGACAGGCCGGCCCGGGTGGACAAAATGGCCAGCCCGTGATCGCCCATGTTGCCCGAAACGAGGACCACGTCGCCAACCGCCGCCCGGTGGCCGCTGGGGGCCGGATCAACCATGATTTCGCCGATGCCGGTGGTATTGATAAAGATCTTATCCGCCGCACCCCGGGGCACCACCTTGGTGTCGCCAGCCACGATACGCACCCTGGCGGCTCTGGCCGCCTCGCCCATGGAGGCCACAATGCGGGCCAGATCATCCATGGGCAGGCCTTCTTCCAGGATAAAGCCGCAAGTGAGATACAGCGGGCGCGCCCCCATCATGGCCACGTCGTTGACCGTGCCGTGCACGGCCAGGGAGCCGATGTCGCCGCCCGGGAAGAAAATGGGATCGACCACGAAGCTGTCGGTGCTCATGGCCACCGGGCCGGTCAGGGACAGCACGGCCGCATCGTCCATGCGGGCCAGGATGTCGTTGCCCAGATGCTTGAAAAAAAGATCGGCCACAAACCGGTGCGAGGCCCGGCCGCCGCTGCCGTAATCGAGCAAAACCTTGTCCATGGTAAAACCTTCGCAAGTGGGGAGGAAGGGAGGCATGCCTCCGGCAGCCAAAGGGGTGACCCCTTTGGAAACCCACTTCAGTTTTGTATCGTTGTGCGCGTCGCCGAGGTCTGATGCCGCAATCCCCTGAAAAACTTCCCCCTGTCAGGGAGGGTCCGGGAGGGGGTTACCCCCTCCCGGCCGCCGGAGGCACTCTTCCTCTTTTCTTACAAATCAAGTTTGTATTTGTAAAAGGCAGCGCAGCCGCCTTCGGTGGAGACCATGCACGGCCCCACCGGCGTGGCCGGGGTGCAGGCTTTGTCAAAGAGCGGGCACTCGTTGGGGGCCATTTTGCCTTTGAGCACTTCGCCGCAGCGGCAGCCGGCCAGGGGCGGCGCATCGGGCAGGGTCACACCCGGCAGGCGCATGGCGTCGAAATCGGCAAAGGCCTCGCGGATGACCAGCCCGCTGCCCGGAAGCAGTCCAAGCCCGCGCCACAGGGCGTCCACCGGAACAAACACCTCGTCCATGACCGCCCGGGCCACGGGATTGCCACTATCAGCCACCACGCGGGTGTAGGCATTGACCACGGCCGGCTGGCCGCTTTTGCGCATGGCCACGATTTCCAGCAGGGCGGAGAGGATATCCAGCGGCTCGAACCCGGTAATAACGGACGGCACATGATAGCGGTCGGCCAGAAAAGCGTACGGGGCTGCGCCGATGATGGCCGAGACGTGGCCCGGCAAAATAAAGGCGTCGATGTTCGTTTCCGGGTCGGCCAGCAAGGCCTCAAGGGCCGGCGGCACCAGCTTGTGAAAGCACAGCACCCGGAAGTTTTTGAGATTTTGCTCCCGGGCCAGCCGGATGGTGGCGGCCACGGCCGGGGCGGTGGTCTCAAAGCCCACACCCAAAAAGACCACGGTGCGGCCGGGATTGGCCGCCGCCACGGCCAGGGCGTCAATGGGCGAATAGACGATTTCGACCCTGGCCCCGTCGGCCTGGGCGGTTTTGAGGCTTTTGCCCTTGGGACCGGGCACGCGCATGAGATCGCCGAAGGTGGCGATAATCACGTCGTCGCGTTTGGCCAGTTCCAGAAAGCAGGCCACTTCCGACTCGTGGGTGACGCAGACCGGACAGCCCGGCCCGGTGACGTGGGTGATGGTCGCCGGCAGCAGGCTGCGCAGCCCGGACTGGAAAATGGAGACAGTATGGGTGCCGCAGACCTCCATGAACCGCAAGGGCTGGTCGGCCTCGGCAAGAAGCCGATCCAGGAGCGCCCGACAGAGTTTGGGATCTTTAAAGGCGTCAAATGAGTTCAAGACCCAACCCTTCCTGAAAGAGCTTGATGGTTTCCATGGCGTCGTCGCGGTCCATACGCCGGATGGCGAACCCGGCGTGGACGATGACGAAATCGCCGAGGGCCGGAGCGGCGTCGATGAGGTCCAGGCGCACCTGGCGGGTGACGCCGCCGATTTCCACGTCGGCTATCTTATCATTTATGGCAATAACTTCCATCGGAACGGCAAGGCACATGGGAACCTCCGGGCTTGGCTGTTGCGGCAGGCGGCGAAGCCTCCCGTGGGCGGGACCGCACGAGAAGCGGACTCAAAAGCAGGCGGCCGTGACAAGGCCCTGCCTGCGGGACAGAGTGCGCACGGAAAGCGCACTTGTCAAAAGCCGTGGCGCATCACGCCCCTTCGGCTATTTCGACGACCTCCAGGGCCTTGAAACATTTGGGCGGAATCAGTTCCTGGTGCACGGCAAAGCGGGCCTTGTTGGCCGCCTTGTCCGCATCCTCGGCCGCCACATCCACGGAGCCGGCCACCTCGCGCTCGATTTTGGTGCGGTAGCTGACCTCGTAGGTGTCCGGCGTCTCCAGGGGACGGATGGACAGCGGCTCGTAGTGGAAATACGGCTCGTCGGTGCGGGCCGAGGGGTGGAGCTTGGCCTGGACCGCAAACATGGCCTGGCCTTTGCCGGTGGCTGCCACCACCTCAATGCCTTCGCGGGCCTCAAGCAGTTTGGTTTCGTAGCGAACGCGATATTTTTTCATAGGACTTCCCTGGCGGCCCGGCCTTATGCGCCACGCCGGCCTTTGCTTTTTCCCTCGGGGTTGGTATCAGGACCAAGGCCGGGAGCGAACCGTTTTTTCACACACCCCGGCGTTTTTTCATGGCACAGCACACCCAGACGCATACTCCCGGGGCCGACAACGCGCCCCAGCCGTCGGATACGCCGCAGGCCGCGCCCGTGGTGCCCGACGGGCCGCGTGTCTCGCGCATCCCCAGCGACGAGGAATGCCGGCTGCTGTGGGACGCCTACGACATGCTGCCAAACATCCGGGAGCACAGCCGGCTTGTGGCCTGCGTGGCCACGGCCCTGGCCCGTCTGGCCGAAGTGGCCGGGCTGGTCGTCAACGTGGCCGAAGTCCGGGCGGCCGCCCTGCTCCACGATCTGGCCAAGACCTACACCATCTGCCACGGTGGCAACCACTGCCAGCTTGGGGCGGCCTGGGTGCAGGAACTGACCGGCAATCCGGCCCTGGCCCAGGGGGTACTCTGGCATGTCTCCTGGCCCCACCCCCTCGATCTGCGCACGGATTTCCTGCCGCTCACGCTTATTTATAGCGACAAACGGGTCAAGCACAACCAGATCGTGACCCTGGAGACCCGGTTTGACGATCTGCTTGAGCGTTACGGGACAACGGACTACATCCGAACCCGCATTCACGAATCCTTCCAACAGGCCGCAGCCATCGAACGGGCTTTGGCCGAAACAGTGGGTCTGGATATCCATGAAAGTACTTTTGGTTGCGGGCGGCTGGTCGATTGAACGGGTGGTTTCGCTGTCTGGCGCGGTGCAGATCGAAAAGGCGTTGGCAAGCCTTGGCCACGACGTTGTCGTCCATGACCTGTCGGAGCATTTTCCGGGTTTTATCACCGCGGCTGCGGCCTGCGATTTTGTTTTTTTAAATCTGCACGGCGCGCCGGGCGAGGACGGGCTGCCCCAAGCCCTGCTCGACGCCATCGGCCGGCCCTACCAGGGCAGCGGGCCGGCCGGTTCGTTTTTGGCGCTTAATAAGGCCGCTTCCAAGCAGCTCTATGCCGCCGCCGGCCTGGATACGCCGCGCTGGGCCTTTTTACCGCGCGACGCGGCCACGGATTTTACGCCCGATTTCCCGCTGCCCTGGTTTGTGAAGCCCAACCTTGGCGGATCAAGCATCCACATGACCCTGGTGCGTACGGCCGACGAACTGCCGGCAGCCCTGGCGCGCGTTTTCGATTCGGGCGACGATGCGCTGATTGAAGAGGGCCTGAGCGGGCCGGAACTGACCTGCGCCGTCCTTGGCGAGGTCGCCCTGCCGCCCATCCTGATTCGTCCCAAGGCTGGTGATTTTTTTAATTACGCCAGCAAGTACGAGCCGGACGCGGCCGAAGAGCTCTGTCCGGCCCCGGTCGATGCCGCCGTCACCGAGGCCCTTGGCCGCATCAGTCTGGCGGCCCACGCCGCGCTGGGGCTTGACGGCTACAGCCGCTCGGACTTCATTTTGACCGAGAGCGGGCTTAAATTGCTGGAGACAAACACCCTGCCCGGCATGACCCCGACGAGCCTTTTGCCCCGCTCGGCCCGGGCGGCGGGCCTGAGTTTTGACGACCTCATTGCCCGACTCATGGAACTTGGCCTTGCGCAGCGGGGCAAGAGGCCTTAATTGAGCGCTGCCCGCGGGGACACCCGGCCTTTACGCCGACCCCGTTCCGATATACCCTGCCGCCGGCCGCACGCTGCGGTCCATAGCCAATACGTTCGGAGACACGCATGAAAGCCATCCTGGCCCTTGAAGACGGCACCTTGTTTCACGGCCACACTTTTACCGGTGCCAGTGCCGCTGGCGGTGAAGTTATCTTCAACACCGGCATGACCGGCTATCAGGAAGTCCTCACCGATCCGTCCTATACCGGACAGATGGTGTGCATGACCTATCCCCATGTCGGCAACTACGGCATCAACCCCGACGACATGGAGTCGGCCCACATCCGCGTGGCCGGGTTTATCGTCAAGGAATGTTGCAAAGAGCCCTCCAACTGGCGTTCCACCATGTCCCTGCCCGACTATCTCACCGGGCAAGGCATAACCGGCATCGAAGGCATCGACACCCGGGCGCTCACCCGCCATCTGCGCCTGCACGGAGCCATGCGCGGCTACATCTCCACCGACGTGTCCGATCCCCAGCGCATTGTGCAAGCGGCCAAGGGCCTGCCGTCCATGGAAGGCCTGGGGCTGGCCGACCGGGTGTGCTGCGACGCACCGTTCACCTGGAACGGCACGGCCATGGTCCCGGCAAAAATCGTTGACGGCACCTATGCCTGGCCCGGAACCGGACCGAAGCTCGTGGTCTTTGACATGGGCATCAAGTGGAACATCCTGCGGCTGTTGACTGCCCAGGGGTTCGACATGCTGGTGGTTCCCTATACCACCTCGGCCGAAGCCGTGCGCAAGCTCGGTCCCGATGCCATCTTCCTGTCCCCCGGCCCGGGCGACCCGGCGGCCCTGACCGATCTGGTCCACACCACCGCGCTTTTGGTCAACGACTATCCCCTGGCCGGCATCTGCCTCGGCCATCAGCTCCTGGGGCTGGCCCTTGGCGGTCGGACCTTCAAGCTCAAGTTCGGCCACCATGGACTGAACCACCCGGTCAAGGATCTGGAGACCGGACGCATCGAAATTTCCTCGCAAAACCACGGTTTTTGCGTGGACATCGAAAGCCTGTCCGACGTAGAGTTGACGCACGTCAACTTAAATGACAACACACTTGAAGGCTTTGCGCACAAGAAAAAGCCTGTCATTGCCATCCAGTACCACCCGGAGGCGGCCCCAGGCCCCCATGACAGTCGTTACTTTTTCACCCGCTTCCGCAAGCTCGTGAGCCGGGAGACGGGCAAATAACCGCAGGCGCCGTAGCGCCGGGGATGCATGTCCGCTGAACTGACCAAAGCCCGGGCACAAATCAACAAGGTCGGGACGTACCTGAAGCAGGCCAAACCCCTGCCGGCCGTCTCGGCCTTGTATGAAGCTGTGGCTGCGGTTATGCGCACCCAGCTTATCCGCTCCGAAAAAGAAGAGTTTTCCAAACTCATTCTCGACGCCGTGCTGCACTTAAACGGCGACCGCAATCTGCGCAAGATCTACCCGCTCATCCTTGAGTACAAGCCCGGCAGCGAAAAAGAGCTGGTCGACCAGCTCTACAGCGTCCTTGGCGAACTCCAGGCCTCGGCTGTGGAATCAGCCAAGGACATGATGGCCGACAAGGAAGAGCGCATCGAACGGGGGCTGGCTGCAGGCAAGCTGCTCATCGAAGAAAAGCGCTTTGACGAGGCCAAGGATCTGCTGGAGAAGCTCGCCCGGGAATTCCCGCGCGATTCCGATCTGCGGGCGCGCATCGCCGAGCTGTTCATCGGCGGCGAACTCTTTGAAGAGGCCTTTTCCTACCTTGACGAGGCCATCGAACTCTCCCCGGACCAGATACACCACTACAACCGCATCGGCATCGTGCTGCGTAAATTGCGCAAGTTCGACATTGCCGAGAAATATTTCATGCGGGCCACGGAATTCGCCAAATCCGATCCCAACCTCTATTTCAACCTGGGCCGGCTCTATATCGACTGGGCGCGCTGGGACAAGGCCGAGAAAGCCTCACGCCTGGCCCTGCGCCTGTCGCCGGGCTTTGTCGAGGCTCGAAAGCTCCTCAATTACGCCCTGAAAAAGCAAGGCAAAGACCCCGAACCCGGGGCCTGACCTCCCTGCCTGCCGCACTGCGGACAGTACCACCTCGCCCGCCCCACGCAGACGTTGCCCCCCGAAGATTGAGGCGCAAGCCTTGGCGCTTTTAAAAGTGCCCCGCGTCCAGGTCCCGCAGGCGTTGCCGCCCCGAAGACGGTGGCTCGAGCCTTGGCGTTTTGAGGAGTGCCCCCCCGCTCAGGCCGATCAGGCGCTGCCGCCGGCTGGGCGGCTTCGGCGTCCGGGGTGTCTTGTCTCCCCGGGCTGCCAGAATCGTTCCCCTTCGGCCTTCCCCGGCGCGGCTCCCGCCTCCGCTGCCGCCCGCCGGCGCGAAACAGCCAGAGTTTGGCCAGCGCCGCACCATTCTGGCGCAGCACCGGCCAAACCGCCGCTTAATCGGCCTTGGTCCGGTAGGCCCGCAACTCCGGCGCACCCCAGGCCGGGGCCAGACGTTCCAGTTCAGCCCGGGGCAGTTGCACCAGGACAGGCTTTTGGGCCGGGTCCAGCCAAGTGATAACGGCCTGGATGGCCGGCTCGTTCATGGCCGTACAGCCGACTGTCGGCGCTCCCGGACGACGCCACAAGTGGAAAAAGATGCACGAGCCCGCCCCGGGCTTGGTGTCGGGCGCGTTGTGATCGACCATAAGCCCAAAGCGGTAAATGCCGTCCGGGCGCAGCATCCGGTCCGGCGAGGTCCAGTCCACGGCCGGCACCGCGTTTTCATCCACAATGCGGTTGTACCAGGCCGAATTGATGGTTTCCACACACACCGTCTTATCCGTCACTTTGTGCATGGGCATCTTACTCGGTTGCCAGGTGTTTTCCGGCCGGTAGGCAAAGGCCGTGCTGAAGGTGAACACCCCGGCAGGCGAGCGCCCGTCGCCCTCGACCTTGACCGGACCGCCGCCGCCCAGATCGGTGCCATGCAGCCCCCGGCCCCAGGCCAGACCGTTTTTGCCAAGGGTCACGGCCACGTCATCACCCACCGGCCGCCAGGGACCGTCGCCCGAGCGCATAAACCGGCGCAACCGGGCTTGGTTGTCGTTAAAACCTTCGGCCACCACCAAAACGAGCTGGCGCGCTCCGGCCAGTGGTGCCCCTCCCTGGGAAGTCGGCGTCGGGGAAGCTGTCGCGGCCACGGGCGCAGGCGGGGTCGCGGGCATGGCCCGAGCCGTTGTGGAGCCAGTCGAGGCGCTGTTGCGACAGGCCGGCAGCAGCAGACAGGCCAGGAGAGTCACCATGAGCAGGGAACGGATGTGGGGCATATGCAGCTCCTGGATCAGCGGTGTTCAAAACGGCATGCCCGTATCCTTTACGACAAGGTGGGCGGCCTTGGAATCCCTTGCGGCAAAAAAACAGCTCTTCGGTGCAACTCCCCCGACGCGGCAGACAGACAGCTTTATCGTGGCCTTCCCTTGACTTCGGCAAGACCTGTGGCATCTTCAAATGGTCAGGAAAAACTCGCGCCGGAATCGAAGAAGTAATGACGGAGCCGCCGCAAGGCACATGGAGCAAGGCATGATTGCATGGGACGACGCGCTGACTGTCGGCATCGCTGAAATTGATTCACAACACAAGTCCATCATCGCGCTCATAAACGATCTCGAAGCCCTGAAAGGCCAGGGCGACGATATTGCTGCCGCCAAAGCTTTGCAATTTCTGCGAAGCTATTTGCACGACCATTTCGAGCTGGAAGCCGAACTTATGCTGGATCTGGTCTATCCCGGCCGCGCCGCCCACCAGCAACAGCACGAACTATTCGTCAACCATGTCATTTTTTTTGAGATCGAAAAGGAATTCGGGGTGGTCAGCGAACAAATGCTGTCCGATATCCTGGCCTTTCTGACGGAATGGTTCCTCACCCACATCACCCGGGAAGACAGACTCCTGGGTGCCTTTGCCCGCGCCCAAACCCATCCCGGCTAAGCCGCCCCCGCCCGACAGCACACACCCGGTCCGATCGGGGACCACCCAGCCACGGCCCGGCACTCCGCCGACCTCTCTCAGGGAGTTCGAGCGGCAGGCCGGGCCACGTCAGGAAGGTCGAGCGGCACCGTCTGGCCGCGTCGGCAAGGTCGAGCGGCAGCGCCGGGCAGATCGGGAAGATCGAGCAGGCCGGGCCACGTCAGGCAGGCCGGGCCGCACCCTGTTTGGCCCGGGGCAAAGGCAGCCGGAAACCACCCAGCCAAACCAGGCCGGGAGCTGATTCGGGACAGTGCCAGCGCCAAGCGTTTGCGGCAAATCAGGCCAAAGAAAGCAGCAGTTCCGCCACTTTGCGGCTGTCAGCCTGGGCAGGATTGTCGTCGCGGGCCAGCGGGACGTCGAGGACTTCCACGCCCAGACGACGCAAGGCGGTAAGATCAAGGGGCGCGTCGTAGCGCCCGCCCCGGCTGTCCACGGCCACAAAGCGCAGCAAATCCTCCCGCCGGCAGGACCGCACACAGCCGGTCTCCAGGGCGGCGAGCAGGCGCGCAGTCTGCCCGGCCACGGTCAGACCGCACTGTTCGGGATCATGGCCAAGATTGGGAATGTAGATCTTGGGACAGCCGGCGGCGACAATGGCATCGCCCACGCCCTGGGGCAGTAGATTGGCCAGCAGGCTGGAATAAAAGCTCCCATACGGGAAACAGATGACATCGGCCTGGCGGATGAGCTTGTCGGTTTTGTCCCGGATGCGGACGGTGACCGGGCTGGGGTCCTCGAGATCGGCCGTGAGCCAAAGCCTGGCAATGGGCGAATCGATGGGCGCTCCCTCTTTGCCGGTCATGCGGTGCTGGCCCATGAGCACCCGGCCGTCGGCCAGTTCGCAAGCCAGATGCAGATCGGCGTTGACAATGGGGCGCACCACGCCCCGGGCTTCGACGAGTTGCATGAAAAGGTAAATGACCGGATCGAGCATGCGGTTGTAGTTGAAATAGCCGCCGGTCAGGATGCAGTTGCCGATGCTGGCCCCGCGCAGATCGAAACTGGCGGGCCGACGCTCCTCAAAAAAACGCAGATGGGTGCGAATGATCTTGCGCAGCGGGTCGGGCACACGCCGGATGAGCGGATCATCGCCGCTGATAAGCCGGCTCAGGCGCAGGGCCAGTTCCTCCTGGGACGCGTCCTTGGGCAGCCGGAAGGCGAAAAGCTCGAATACGGCCGGATTGCCGGTGATGGAGCGATCCGCCAGGGCCATGATCCGGTTGCGCAGATCGCCCACGGCCGGCATGGCAAAGGCCCGGCGCAAAACGGCCGAGGAGCCGCCGGAATCAAAGGGCGTGATCAAGTGGATGGAATTGGACGTGTATTCGATCAGCGTTTCGCTTAAGTGGCGCAGGGCTGTGCCGCCGCTGAAAAAAAGAATTTTCGGACCCAGTTCCGGGGCACGGCGGTACAATGCCGCCCGGGACGGGTCCGGCAACCGCACGGTCCGGGTGATGGCCACCCGGGGATAAGACTTGCTCTGTGGCACAACGGTTCCTTTGTCGCGGCAATACGGGAAAGGCAAACGGTTTAAGCGCTGCGGCCAAGGACGTCCAGACACAGGGCGGCAGCTTTGGCGAAATCGACGCCCCCGGTCAGGGCCAGCACCGGACAATCGCCGAAAAGCGCCCGATACCCGTCGTTGTCGGCCGCACATGGTCCGTTTTCAAAGAGGACGCCCAGATCCTTGGTCACGGCCGGCAGATACTCCTCCCGGCGCGACAGCGTGGTCCAGTCGGCCTGCATGGCCCCGCCGCCCGGCTTCCAGGCCAGGACCACCAGCGCTTCCAGTTTGGCGGCAAGCCGCACCCGGCCGGGTCCGAAACAGGCGGCGATGGGCACGTCGTATTTACGTTCCAAGGCCCACAATTCCCCGCTCGGCAGTTTCGCGTAGGCCTGGCGCACCTCGTCCGGCAGCAGGCCATGCAGCCGGTCGTTGCCAAGGATAGTGCCGGGATTGACCCGGGGTGGCCGGGCAATGCCGGCAAGAGAAAGACCCTGGGCGTCGCGGCCCACCAGCGCCCGGTCGTTGGTGACGAAATCCGCTCCATGCCGCATGATTTCCAGCGCCAAAGTTGACTTGCCAGCGCCGGCAAAGCCGGAAACCGCCAGTCCCCGCTGGCCCAAGGCAACACCAGCCGCATGGACCAGCTTGGCTCCCCGGCACAACAGCCAATCGGCAAAGCGGGCGTTGATGCAATTGGCCACCTGCTGCGGCTGCCGGGCGCACGGACCAAGGATGGCGTTGCCGGTCCGGCCGAACACCAGCCACAATCCGGTACGCCGTTTGCGCACCACCCGGCCGTCGGCCAGATCGCAGTATTCTTCCTTGGCCCCGGCCTGGCCGTGCAGGATGAAAGGCAGCGCAACGGGCGGCGACGGACCGTCGATAGCCCAGATCGTCACATCGGGTTCGCCCTGGCCGTCACCTATGAAATCACCGTAATACCGTGTCAGTGCTTCAATGAGCGACGGGCTGTTGCTGCGCAGGCACAGGCGCACCCCGGCCAGGAGCACGTCCAGGGCATAGGGCAAGGGCACCTGACTCCCGGCAATGATGGCGGCACAGTCAACCGCTGTGGCGTCCACCGTGTGGCGTACAGTGCAAGACATGGTCAACGCGGCTGACACTTCTGGCTCAAAACCACGCCCTTGACAATAAAAACCAATATTTCTGCAATATTAGCCGCATGAGCGGCCATGCGCTCGAAACTGCGGCAAGCTAAAATGGCCCGGACGCCGTCTTCCGGCGAAGCCTGACATTGGGACAGAGACTGGGTGATGCAGCGCATGGCGGCCACGGCCAATTCCCGGGCCTGTTCGTCAAGACGGCAGACTTCCATGGCCGCGTCCACGTCGTCGCCGACAAAGGAGCGGGCAGCCAGGGCGTACATGGCGGCGACATGCTCGGAGAGACGCTGCAGCGTCCCGTCACAATCCCCTGGCAGCCCGGCACCGGCCAAGGCCCCTTCGGCAATGTTGACGGCCTCGTCAGCCAGACGCTCCAGGTTGATGACCGCCCGGGCATAGCCGACGATGCGGCGCAGATCCAGGGCCACAGGCTGCTCCAGGGCCAACAGTTTGAGGCAGGCGTCGTCAATGTCGCAGGTCTGCTGGTTGATGACCCGATCCGCTTCGATGACCTGTTTGGCCATGCCGAGATCGCGTCCCAGGTAAGCGGCCACGGCCCCCTGGCGGGAGTCCTCGACTAGGCCGCACAAGGCGGTGACACGACCCTTGAGGGCCTCCAACTCGGCGTGAAAATGCGCTCTTGTTTCCATAAAATAGGCTCCCGGCGTTTGGCTTTCGTCTCGATCGGCGGTGCAAGCCGTTTCTGTGCGGATGCCGCTTACGCTAGCCGAAGCGTCCGGTCACATAGTCTTCGGTTTGTTGCTTGGCCGGCCGGGTAAAAATGCCTTCGGTCGGGCCGACTTCGACGAGTTGGCCCATGTAAAAAAAGGCGGTGCGATCAGAAACGCGCGCTGCCTGCTGCATGCTGTGGGTGACGATGACGATGGTGTAGTTGCGTTTCAGTTCGGCAATCAGCTCTTCGATCTTCTGGGTGGCAATGGGGTCCAGCGCCGAGGCCGGTTCGTCCATGAGCAACACTTCCGGTTCCAGAGCCACGGCCCGGGCAATGCACAGGCGCTGCTGCTGGCCACCGGACAGCCCCAGGGCCGAGTCATGCAACCGGTCTTTGACCTCGGTAAACAGTCCGGCCGCAATCAGGCTCTTTTCCACCTGGCTGGAAATGAAATTGCGATCGCTCACGCCGCCCACCCGCAGCCCATAGGCAACGTTTTCAAAGATGGTCTTGGGGAAAGGGTTGGGCTTTTGAAACACCATGCCCACCTTGCGCCGCAGTTCGACCACGTCGAGACTGGGGACGTTGACTTTCACCCCGTCCAAAAGCACGGCACCCTCGGTCCGGGTGCCGGGAATAAGGTCATTCATGCGGTTTAAGCACCGCAGAAACGTGGATTTGCCGCAGCCCGAAGGGCCGATAAGGGCCGAGACCTGACGTTCGGGGATCTCAAGATTGATGCTTTCCAAGGCCCGAAAGCGCCCATAGTAGAAATCCAGGTTCTCGGCGGCCATTTTGACGCTATGCTGCATGGGGCAAGCCGTCCTTGCGCGATGTGCCCGTGCGTCCCGAAGTCCGCGCCGGCCGTAACTGCTATGCCGCCCGGGCATGACGATCAGGCCATGGCTTTGTGGCAAACCGGTGACGATGGGAAAATTCGGACGGCGTATCCCCCGGACCGGGCCTTCTGCGGCGCGACAAAGGACCGCAGCCGGGACAAGGATTGGCCAACGGGAGGGCTGGGAGACACGCCAACGACCAGCCGTACTTCGGCCTGGGCAGGACAACAGGGTTCGGTCAACGGGGGCGACGGGAGGAGGGGGAGCGGCGGGACGCAAGGCAGGTCAACAGCAGTTCGGTCAGTTCCTCCCGGGAGGACGTGGCTGCGGCCTGGCGGCAATACTCCCTGGCCAGCCGCCCTTCGCCCAGGGACAACAGCACCGCCCGCCCGGCGTCAAGCAATTCCCGCTGTTCGGATTGAGACCAGTTCGGTGTCTCGTGGCAGTTTACCATATGGCAAAGATGGGGCGGGAGTCCGGTGCGAGGCAAGCGACATTTCCGTGACAAAACCGGAAATCGCCTCCCGTAAAATTAGCCATTGTAAAAAACCCCATACATGGCTTACAAATGAGAAAACAGGACACCCTGCAACCACATTGAGACGCCATGTCCACGGATCGCGCCGAACCGAGCATCCCTTGTCCCGAAGCCGGCAGTTGCCAAGCCGAGCCGCCTGCCCGTGGGCCAGACGCCAGGCAAGATCCGGCGACTGCCCGATTTGAAGATATCTTTTGCCTGGATGATATCCAACGCATCCAGGACGCCTTTGCCGAGGCCGCCGACGTGGCCTCGCTTATCACCGACCCCGCCGGACGGCCGCTGACCCGGCCCAGCAACTTCACCAGGCTTTGCGCCGACATCATTCGAAAAACCGAAGTCGGCAGGGCCAACTGTCTGCGGTCTGACGTTTGCCTCGCAACCGGTCGTCGGGATGGACCAACTATCCGGCACTGCCTCAGTGCCGGCCTGCTTGACGGCGGCATGGCCATCTATGTTGGCCAGCGCCATATCGCCAGTTGGCTGGTGGGACAGGTTCTTGACGAATCCGCCGATACCCAGACCATTGAGAACTATGCCCGGGTCATCGGGGCCGACGAGGCCGATTTCCGGGACGCCTTATCCCACGTGCCGCGCATGTCCCTGGCCCGATTTGAAAAAATCTGTCAGGCCCTACACCACTTTGCCAACCATCTTTCCGTATTGGCCGTGGCTAATTTTGAGCAATCGCGCCTGATCGGAGAATTGCGCCAAGCCCACAACCGGATACAGGACAGGGACCGAAACTTTGCTGAAATAATAGAGTTTTTGCCAGACCCCACCCTAGTGGTGGACGGCGAAGGCCGGGTCACATTCTGGAACAAGGCCCTGGAGAAACTGACTGGCGTGACTGCCGCCGATATGCTCGGCAAAGGTGACTACGCCTATGGCGCCGCCTTCTACGGCCGCCCGACGCCGCTTTTGCTCGATTACGCCCGGGGCGCGCTGGCCCATCCCGATCCCCGCTACCAGGTGGCCGACATCGGCCCCCGGGAAATCATCGCCGAGGTCACACTGACCGCCCTGCCCGGCGGTCCCCGCCACGTCTGGGCCAAGGCCGTGGCCCTTTGCGACGCCACAGGCGCTGTCACCGGAGCCATCGAGGCTATCCGGGACGTGACCGAGCGCCAGCAAGCCGAGATCGCGCTGCGACGCCAGCAATCGCAATTGGAAGCCGAGGTGGAGAACCGCACCAGTGAATTGCGCAGCCAGGCCCTGGAACTGGCCGAGGCCAATATCCGCTTAAGCGAACTCGACCGGCTCAAATCCGCCTTTTTGTCCACGGTCTCCCATGAACTGCGTACGCCGCTCACCTCGATTCTGGGTTTTGCCAAGCTCATCGGTCGGGAGTTTAAGGAGCATTTCCAGCCTCTTTCCGGCAACAACGAGGCTCTGTCGGCCCGAGGGCGCCGCATCGCCCAGAACCTGGCCGTGGTCTATGGCGAGGCTGAACGACTGACGCGGCTTATAAACGATGTTTTGGACATCAACCGCATCGAATCCGGCAACATGCAATGGCGCGACCGCTGCATTAATCCCGTTGCCGTGCTGGGCCAGGCAGCCCAGGCCATCAACGGACTCGTGGCCCAGCGGCCGGAAATTTCCTTTCGCTTCACCAGCGACGCAGACATCCCCCTTCTGCTCATGGACCCGGACCAACTGGCCCAGGTGGCGACCAATCTTTTGCAAAACGCGGTCAAGTTCACCGCAGCAGGGGAAGTCGTCATGGAAATCCGGCGTGAGGAGACCGGCATACTTATCGTGGTGCGCGACCAGGGCCTGGGCATCCCGGAAGATCAACTGGAATCGATCTTTGACAGATTTCATCAGGTGGGTCGCGGCGATACGGTTTCCAACCCGACCAACAAGGGCACGGGCCTGGGATTGGCCATCTGCCGCCAGATCGTGCGCCACTACGACGGGCGCATCTGGGCCGAGTCGCAACTCGGCGCGGGCAGCGCCTTTTACGTGCGTCTGCCCGGTGCCGCCATCTGCCTGGGAGAAGCCCTCCCGGCCTGAACCTGGACGGACCGTGACCGCCACGGGAGGCCGGCCGGCATCGGCTCCCGTGGCTTCGCCGGGGACTAAAACTCCAGATGCCTCCAGGTGCGCGGAAAGGCCATGACGTCGCGGATGTTGCCGATGCCGGTGACCAGCATAACCAACCGCTCAAAGCCCAGGCCAAAGCCGACGTGGGGCACCGTGCCGAAACGCCGGGTGTCGAGATACCACCAGTAGGCTTCCAAGGGCAGCCCCAACTCCCGGATGCGGGCTTCCAGCCGATCCAGGCGCTCTTCGCGGGCGCTGCCGCCGACCAGTTCGCCAATGCCCGGCACCAGCACATCCATGGCCGCAACCGTTTGGCCATCGTCGTTTTGGCGCATGTAAAACGCTTTGATATCCTTGGGATAATCATACACGATGACCGGGCGCTTGAAATGCTCCTCAGCCAGATACCGCTCGTGCTCGCTTTGCAGATCACGGCCAAAGGCCACCGGATACTGGAATTTTTTCGGGCAGGCAGCCAAAATGTCCACGGCCTCGGCATAGGGCAGGCGCACGAAGGGGTTGGCCAGCAGATTTTCCAGGGTGGCCGGCAGGGTCGGGTCCACAAACTTGGCAAACAGCCCAAAGTCCTCGGCGCACTGCTCAATGACCAGACGCACCAGATGGGTGACCAGGGATTCGGCCAGATCCATGTTGTCGGTCAGGTCGGCAAAGGCCATTTCCGGTTCAAGCATCCAGAACTCGGCGGCATGGCGCGAAGTGTCGGAGTGCTCAGCCCGAAAGGTCGGCCCGAAGGTATAGACTTGGCCCAAGGCGCAGGCCAGCGGTTCGGCCGAGAGTTGGCCCGACACGGTCAGCATGGCTTCTTTGCCGAAAAAATCCTGGCTGATGCGCTCAGCGGCCGACAACGAGGCCGCTTCCGGTCCCAGCGACGTCACCCGGAACATCTCGCCGGCCCCTTCGCAGTCCGAGCCGGTGATGACCGGGGTGTGGACCAGGGCAAAATCGCGCGCGGCAAAATAGGCGTGGATGCCGTGGGCCAGGGCCGAGCGGATGCGCAGCATGGCCCCATATTTGTTGGTACGCGGGCGCAGATGGGCGATGGTGCGCAAAAATTCGTCGGAATGGCGCTTTTTCTGGAGCGGATAGGTTTCCGGGTCGGCCGGGCCGAGCAGTTCCAGCGCAGTGGCCCGGACCTCGTAGCGCTGGCCCTTGCCCGGGGAGGCGATCAGTTCGCCAGTGACGGCCACCGAGGCCCCGGTGCCGAGATCCTTGACCAGCGCCGCGCCAACGGCCGCGTCGTCAATGATGACCTGCAGGTTGGACAGGCAGGAGCCGTCGTTTATTTCCAGAAAAGAGAAGCCCTTGGCGTCGCGACGGGTACGCACCCAGCCCATGACGCGAATTTCGGGACAGGGGGCAGGACGGGCAAGGGCCGCTTTGACGGTGGTGCGTTGTATGCTCATGGGTTGTTCCAGGTGAAGGTAAAAGGGCAGCCGGATGCGCCGGCGGCAAGGGTCGTTGGGCGCGACAATACAAGGCAGGGGCTGTAGCCGGCGGCAAAGGCTCCGTCGCGCTGGCAGGACAACCGGGTGACCAGTTCTTCCGGCAGCCCCATCTCCCGGTAGCTCTCGACGTACCGGCAGCGTGTGACCGCAAAAAAAACGCGGTCCGGGGTCTGTTGTTCGTCTTCGATGGTCAGCGCCCCGCCGCGTCGCCACAGATCGGCGACCGTGACAAAATGGGCCAGACTCGGTCCGTGCGGGGCGGCAGCGGCAAAGGCCTTGCCAGCCTCGAAAGAAGACCGGGCCACGGTTTCCTCGATTACGGCCAGGGCGGTGTCGCGGCCCAGACGTTTGGTCAGGACGGCGTAGAGGTCGGCCAGGATGGCGGCCTCGATGCGCCGTTTTTCCAGCAAGGCGACCTCTGTTTCAGGGGCATTGCCCATAGCTGCGTTTCTCCTTGGCCCGCACAGTGTGTCCCGGACGTCCCGCCCTTTTGCCACAACGCAGGGCCTGACCACAACCGCTTCGGCGCACCGCCGTTGGCCCGGCGGGACATCGCCGCAGCGGTGCCACGCAGCGGTTGCTTCCCACCGGGCCAGCAGCTATATTGTCTGGCCGCGCCGCTCGGCGCGCCCAATCGCGCAAACCGCCTGTCCCACAAAAGGATGTCGCCCAATGGGTTTTTTTTCCAAGCTGAAAAAATTCTGGAAAGCCGACAACGCCCCGGATGATGCCGCCCAACCAGTGGCCGAGCAGGATGCCGCCGCACCGGCTGCCCCGGCTGCAACCGCCGCGTCCGCGCCGCCTACCGAGGCCGCGCCGCCCCAGGCTCCCGCCCCGGCCGCGCCAGCGCCCCACCCCGACCCGGTGATTACCGCCCTGGCGCAACCCACGCCGGCCAGACCGGCCGCACAGGAAATCGCACCGAATGGCGTTGCCCAGGCAGAACCGGTCGTCGTGCCCGAGCCTGCGCCGAGCCAGGCCGACGCGGCCGCTGCCGCTGTCCAACCGGAACCGGTCCATACCCAACCCGCGCCGGCCTCCCGGCCCGAGCCGGAACCAACCGCCCGGCCCAGGACGGAATCGACACCGATCCCGCAGCCCGAGCCGGAACCGACGCCGCTGCCGACGCCCGCGCCTGTCCCGACGCCTGTCCCGACACCCGCGCCGCAGCCCGAACCTGCGGCAGTCGCCACCCCCCAGCCCGCGCCGCAGCCGGTCGCGCCGCCTGCCGAGCCAGCCCAGCCTGCGGCCCGGCCCGCTGCCCAGCCCCAGGCAGCCGCCGCACCAGCCGCACCCGTCACAGACGCGCAGGCCGCCTGGCGCAACGCGCTGATCCTGTCCCTGCGCCAGGCCGAGCCGAAACTCTCGGTCTGGCTGGAAATCCTCCTGGCCGATGTGGAATTGGCCGGGCCTATCCTGTGGGAGCGTCTGCATTTTCTCTTTGACAGCCTGGAAGCCCCGGCCGGCGAGGCCGACGCCTTTGTGGCCAAGTTCGCCGACTGGGTGGCGCTTATGGAGTACGACGAGGTGGAGCTGTTTCGCTCCGAACTCCAGTACCGCCTCGCCCTGGCCCTTGATCTCGAAGACGAGGAAGACGAACGCAACCGGCTGTTCCTCAAACTGTCCGAAGGTCTGGCCAAGACCAAAGAGCAGATTGTCAAACGCATCGACGGCATGCTCGGCCGCCACGCCGTTATTGATGAGGCCTTCTGGGAAGAACTCGAAGAAATTCTCCTCATGGCCGACGTGGGCTTTGAGCCGGCCGCCAAGCTGCTCGGCAATCTGCGCGAAAAGGTCCGCAAACGCGGCACCACCGATCCGGCCATCTTCAAGGAAATCCTGCGCGAAGAACTCTCCGAGATCTTTCGCACCCCCAAAACCATCCGGGCCATCAACCCGCCTGAAGTAGTCATGATGATTGGCGTTAACGGCGTAGGCAAGACCACCACCATCGCCAAACTGGCCCACCGCGACATGATGCGCGGCAAAAAAGTGCTCATCGCCGCCGGCGACACCTTCCGGGCCGCCGCCATCGAGCAACTGCAAATCTGGGCCAAACGCGTGGGCGCGGAGTTTTACAGCAAGGGTGCCAATTCCGACCCGGCGGCTGTGGCCTTCGAAGCCATGGACAAGGCTCTGGCCGAAGGCTTTGACGTGCTCTATCTGGACACGGCCGGCCGGCTGCACACCAAGACCAATCTTATGGAAGAACTGCACAAGATCCACCGGGTGGTGGGCAAAAAGCATCCGGGCGCGCCGCATCGCTCGGTGCTGGTGCTTGATGCCACCACCGGCCAGAATGCCCTGTCCCAGGTCAAGCTTTTCAAGGAAGCGGCCGGCGTGGACGAGATCATCCTGACCAAGCTCGACGGCACGGCCAAGGGCGGCGTGGTGGTCGGCATCGCCCTGTCGTTTGGCGTGCCCATCACCTACATCGGACTTGGCGAAAAGATGGAAGATCTGCGCCCCTTCGACGGCCAGGATTTCGCCCAGGCGCTACTCGGCGTGGACGGCGACTGATTTATACAAAGAATTTAAGGCAGAAGAGGCCTCCGGCGGCCAAAGGGCTGAGCCCTTTGGAATCCCACCTGGACGGCAAAGGGTTAAGGGGTTCCTGAGACGGCCGGCAATCCGGTCGACAAAGACCGTTCCCCTGTTGCGGCCGCCGCACCGTCCTGACAAAAAAACCGGCCCGGGATGCGTCAAAGCGCACCCCGGGCCGGTTTTTTTTCATTGCGCCAGCCGTTCGCCGGTTCTCAGCCGCCTTCGACGCCAGCCACAGCCAGCCCCGTCTCGGGCAAAATCGTTTCCCCCTTACCCATCTGGGAAAAAACGGCCCGGGTGAGCCTGCCCGCCCCGTCGAGATAGGCGGTCAGGGTAAACGGCACCATGGTGCCGCGCATCCTGGTCACCAGCGGATTGACGGCCATAAACCGCAGATCCTGAAAGGTGATGGCCGCTCCGTCCGGTGTGGCTGCGGCCGATTTGACGGGAAAATCCGTAAACCAGACGTACTGGGAAAAGACCGGGGCCTCCCGGCCCAGGCGTTCCAGTTCGTCGCGTCCGGCCCGCTCGAAACGCCGTTCGGGTAAAAGCGTCTCCGGCGCGGCCAGACTCAGGCCCGTCAGCACATACTCGTTGCCTTCCTCGGCGATGATCTTCCACCACAAGGGCGAAAAGGCGTCGGGTTGGGCAATGACCGCCGTTGGCTGCCCGCCCCGGGCCACGAGAAGGGTCCGGGCATGGGCGCTCACAGCTTGGCCCACGCCAAAACCCAGGGCCGGCCAGCCAAGCATCACGGCCAACCCGGCCACGGCCAGCTTCTTGCGGGCCGCCGGGCGCCAGGCGGCGGCAACAGCCAAACCGATCAGGGCCAGGGTGTAGACGGGATCAAGGATAAAAACCGCCGGGAACGACACCCGGGCATCGGAAAACGGCAGAAATATGCTTGTGCCGTAGGAAGTGATGCAGTCAAGAAACAAATGGGAGAGCACACCGAAATAAAAAAGAATAAAGAGGCCGGGGGTCTTTGCCCCCGTGGTAAACCGGGCCGTAAGCGCGGCCAAAAGCCAGGCCAGAAGCGCCCCGCCAAGGAGGGAATGGGTCAGGCCCCGGTGATAGCGCATGTATGCTTCAGGCCCAAAAAATGTAACAATATTATCGACATCCGGCATCCAGGCAGCCAGAGCGGACAGGGGTATGAGGGCGCGTACGGTCGGGAAGCGATCCCGGGCCGCCTGGCCGATGAGCACCCCGGCAACAGCATGTGTGACTGGGTCCATGTGACGTTTTCCTTGCGCTTAAAAGACGACTTTGTGGAGGATAGGGCTTTTTTCGCATTTGACAAGGATAGCCGCTGCGCTACAGTGCCCCCCGGCGCTTTCGCGCCCAAAAATCACCTACCTTCTTTTCGGAGCGATCATGGCAGACCATTCGCCGGACACCAAAGAAATGCCGGCCGAGGGCGAATTCGCCGCACTCATGGAGGCCTCTTTGGCCGAACGCGGCGGCGAAATCCACGTTGGAGACCGCATCACCGGACCCGTCATCGCAGTGACCGAGACCACCCTTGTGGTCGATACGGGCACCAAGCTCGACGGTGTTGCCGATAAAGCCGAGTTTCTCGACGAAACCGGACAGCTCACCGTGAGCGAAGGCGACGAGGTCACCCTCTATGTCGTCTCCGTGCGCGGGGACGAAGTGGCCCTGTCCAAGGCGCTGACCGGCCAGGGCGGCGCTGAGGCCCTGCGCGAGGCCTTCGAGAGCGGCATCCCGGTCGAGGGCAAGGTGACGGCCTCCCGCAAGGGCGGATTTGACGTGGAAATTGTCCACCGCCGGGCCTTTTGCCCGGTCAGCCAGATCGATCTGGCCTTTACCGACAACCCGGAAGCCCACGTGGGCCAGACATACCAATTCGCCATTATTACCTTCGAGCGCGACGGCAAAAACATTGTCGTGTCCCGACGCAAGCTGCTGGAGCAGGAACGCATCGAATCCGAACTGCGTTTCTTGGAGACCGTCAGCCCCGGCGACGTGGTCCCGGCCATCATCAGCCGTCTGGTGCCCTTTGGCGCCTTTGCCGAAGTGGCTCCCGGCCTTGAGGGCCTGATCCACCTGTCCGAGCTGTCCTGGTCCCGGGCCGAGAAGGCCGAGGACGCCGTGGCCGTCGGCGAGGCCGTGACGGTCAAAGTGCTGGCTTTTGACCGCGACAAGAAGGGCCGTCCCCGCATCTCGCTGTCCATAAAGCAGGCCGGGGCCGATCCCTGGGACAGCGTTGACGGACAGTTCACGGTTGGCGACAAGGTTGAGGGCAAGGTGGTCAGGCTGGCTGATTTCGGCGCTTTCGTCGAGATCGCCCCGGGCATCGAGGGGCTTATTCACGTCAGTGAAATGAGCCATGTGCGCCGCGTCGCCAAGCCTTCGGACGTGGTTTCCCCGGGCGATGTCGTCACCGTGTCGGTCAAGGACATCGACCTGTCCAAGCGCCGCATAGCGCTCTCCCTCAAGGAAGCCTCTGGCGACCCCTGGCTGGCCGTGGCCGAGACCTTCCCCCTCGGCTCGACTGTCTCTGGAGTGGTCGAAAACCGCCAGCAGTTCGGCATCTTTATCAATCTGGCCCCGGGCGTCACCGGGCTGTTGCCGGCTTCCAAACTGCGCGACGCCCTGGAGCCTGCAACGTATGAGAAGCTCAAAATCGGCGATACGGCCTCGGTGGTTGTCTCCGAGATCGATACCGACAAGCGCAAGATGACCCTCTCGCCCGTTGGCGGCCAGAAGGAACGGGAAACCGACGACTGGAAGCGCTTCGTGAAAAAGGAAAAGGCGGCTGCCCCGACCGGCGGCATGGGCCTTTTGGGCGAGATGCTCCAGGAAGCCTTGGCGAAAAAGAAAAAGTAGCTATTCCTCGTGCTTGGATACTCCAAGCACTGTTGCGGCGGCCCTCTCCCCGACCATTAGGCCGGGGTGCGGGCCGCTTGCGTTGTGATCGATTCTTTTGCAATGAAGGCCCATACAGTGCCGTCCCCGGGGCGGCCGACATCTTTTCTCAGGAGGTTTCATGGCTGCCGAGCCAAATAAGATCATTTATTCCATGATCCGCGTCAGCAAGTTCCACGATAAAAAGCCCATTATCAAGGACATCTCCCTGTCCTATTTCTATGGGGCCAAAATCGGCGTGCTGGGCCTGAACGGCTCGGGTAAATCCACGCTGCTCAAAATCCTGGCCGGCGTGGACAAGGATTTCCAGGGCGAAACCGTGCTGACCCCGGGGCATACCATCGGTTACCTGGAGCAGGACCCGCTGGTGGATGTCACCAAGACCGTACGCGAAGTGGTCGAGGAAGGTGTTGCCGAGACTGTGGCCCTGCTCAAGGAATTTGAAGATATCAACGCCCGCTTTGCCGAGCCCATGGACGACGACGCCATGAACGCGCTCATTGAGCGCCAGGGCGAGGTCCAGGAAAAGCTCGACGCCTACGATGCCTGGGATCTCGACAGCCGGCTGGATCAGGCCATGGACGCCCTGCGTTGCCCGCCGGCCGAGACGCCGTGCAACGTCCTGTCCGGCGGTGAGCGCCGCCGGGTGGCCCTGTGCCGCCTGTTTTTGCAAAAGCCCGACATCATGCTGCTCGACGAACCCACCAACCACCTCGACGCCGAGTCCGTGGCCTGGATGGAACATTTTCTCCACGCCTACCCGGGCACGGTCATCGCCGTCACCCACGACCGCTACTTTTTGGACAACGTGGCCGGCTGGATTCTCGAACTCGACCGGGGCCGGGGCATCCCCTGGAAGGGCAACTACACCTCCTGGCTGGAACAGAAGCAGGAACGCCTGCGCCAGGAAGAGAAATCCGAGAGCGAACGCTCCAAGACTCTGGCCCGGGAACTGGAGTGGGTGCGCATGTCGCCCCATGGCCGCCACGCCAAGTCCAAGGCCCGCATCGCCGCCTACGAATCGCTGGCTTCCCAGGAAGGCGAGCGCATGGCCAAGGATCTGGAAATCTACATCCCGCCCGGACCGCGCCTGGGCAAAAACGTCATCGAGGCCGAGGGCGTGGCCAAGGGCTTTGACGACCGACTGCTGTTTGAGAATTTGACCTTTACCGTGCCGCGCGGGGCCATCGTCGGCATCATCGGCCCCAACGGTGCCGGTAAGACCACCATGTTCCGGCTCATCACCGGCCTGGAAACGCCCGATGTCGGCACATTTGCCCTGGGCGAGTCGGTCCAGTTGGCCCACGTCGATCAGAGCCGCGAGGCCCTGGACCCGGAAAAGACCGTGTTCGAAGTGGTGGGCGAAGGCTATGACACCATTCGTCTGGGCACCAAGGACGTCAATGCCCGGGCCTATGTCGCCCGGTTTAACTTCACTGGCCAGGACCAGCAGAAAAAAGTCAAGGTGCTCTCCGGCGGCGAGAAAAACCGCCTGCATCTGGCGCTAATCCTCAAAAGCGGGGCCAACGTGCTGCTGCTCGACGAACCGACCAACGACCTGGACGTCAATACCCTGCGCGCCCTGGAAGAGGCGCTTCTCGCCTTTGCCGGCTCGGCCCTGGTCATCAGCCACGACCGCTGGTTTCTCGACCGCGTGGCCACGCACATCCTGGCCTTTGAGGGCGAGAGCCAGGCTGTGTTTTTCGACGGGAACTTCTCCGACTACGAGGCCGACCGCAAGGCCCGTCTGGGCGCAGCGGCGGAAATCCCGCACCGCATCAAATACCGCCAGTTCAGCCGGGCCTAAGCGCCTTGCTGCGCTCGCGGCCAAGGGCCGTCCGCCTCTTTTGAGGTGGACGGCCTTTTTTTCGCCGGATGGTGCGGTCTTGGCCCGCGCGGTAGTCGCATGTCGCCAACGCCGGGCACAAAACGCCAAAGGCCGTCAGCGTGACGGCCTTTGGCGCAAAAAAACTCCCGATGCCTCCTGTGCGAGACAAAGGAGAATGCGAGACGCTGATTCAGCGGTTTTTGACCCGCTGCACCGCCACCATGGATTCGAGATTGAACTTTTTGACGCGATAGCCCATCTGCCGGGGCGTTATCCCCAGTTCCCGGGCAGCCTTGTGCTGGATGCCGCCGTGGCGGCGCAAGGCGTCGATGACCACGGATTTTTCCAGGCTTTTAAGCGATGGCGCGCCCTCGCCGTCGTCGCCCCGGTCGGATTCGTAGGCATCCTCCCGGCTGGGGATGGTGAGATAGGGCCGGATGAGATCCGCATCGATGCGCTCGTTTTCCGCCAGAATCACCAGCCGTTCGACCAGGTTTTCCATTTCGCGCACATTGCCCGGCCAGTCGTATTCCTTGAGCACGGCCAGGGCCTCGGTGGAAAACGTCAACTTGCGGCCGTATTCCTTGGAAACCTTGGCGAGAAAATGGATGATGAGGCTTTGGATGTCTTCCTTGCGGTCCCGCAACGGCGGAGCCTGCACCGGAAAGACATTGAGACGGTAATAGAGATCCGCCCGAAAAGCCCCGGTCTCGGCCAGGGTGGCCAGATCCTTGTTGGTGGCGGCCAGGATGCGCACGTCCACCTGCCGGGTCTTGTTGCTGCCCAGACGTTCGAATTCCTTGTCCTGGAGCACGCGCAGGAGTTTGGCCTGCAGGCCCAGGGGCAGTTCGCCGATCTCGTCCAGGAAAATGGTGCCCTTGTTGGCTTCCTCGAAGCGGCCCGGCTTTGTCTGGTCCGCCCCGGTAAAGGCCCCCTTTTCGTAGCCGAACAGCTCGGATTCCAGCAGATTTTCCGGGATCGAGGCGCAGTTGACCTTGATAAACGGATAGTCCTTGCGCTCGGACAGGTCATGGATGATGCGGCCAATGAGCGTCTTGCCGGTGCCGGACTCGCCAAGCAGCAGCACCGTTGCCCGGGTCGGGGCGACCTTTTCGATCTGGCGCTGCACGTCCTGCATGGCCAGACTCTTGCCGACAATATACAACCCGCGCGATTCCTGGGAGAGCTTGTATTTGAGCGAGACGTTTTCGCGTTTTAAGACTTCGACCTTTGCCTCGTACTTCTGGTTCAAGCTCATAAACTGGGCAATGAGCGTGGCCACCACCGTTAAAAAGGCCTCGTCTTCCTCGAAATCGACCTCGTCGCCAAACAGCCGGTCCACATTGAGCACGCCAAGGGGCTGGCCGTGGAGGATGATGGGCACGCCGATAAACGAAATGCGGTCGCGTTCGATCTTTCGCGATTGCGTCTTGTCCAGAAACAGCGGTTCGTTGCGGATATCCGGCACCACGTAGGGCTTGGCGGTCTGAAAGATGAGGCCAGTGACGCCTTCGTTTAAGCCGTAAACGCCACGCCGCTTCTCCTCAGGGCTCAACCCCTGGGAAGCGCTGATGACCAGTTTGCCCGTGGTGCGCTCAACCAAAGTGATGGTGGCCCGTTTCATGGACAAGGTTTCCGCCAGGATACGCAAAATATCTTGCAAGGATTGCTCTAAATCGAGCGCCTTGTCGATAATGCCGCTAATGGCCTGGAGACAGGAGAGCTGGAGATTTAACGTCTTTGAAGCCATCGGGAGAGTTCCGCCATCTGGTTGGTCACGGATTCAGGACCGGCCCCGCCGGGTCCATTGCGTCTGGCCACGGCGGTTTCATACCGCAGCGCCTCGAAAACATCTTGCTCTATGGCCGGAGAAAATACACGCAATTGTTCCAGGGTCAATCGCTCCAGCGCCAAGCCCAGAGACTCGGCCTCGGCCACGGCCCGGCCGGTGATGTGGTGGGCCTCCCGAAACGGCACGCCCTTGGCCGCCAGATAATCGGCCAGCTCCGTGGCGTTTAAAAAGCCCTGGGTCAGCGCCTCGCGCATCCGTTCGGGCCGAAAAACGAGTTGGGACAGCATGCCGGCCATGACCCGCAGCGAAGCCCGCACCGTGTCGTCGGCGTCGAAAAACGGTTCCTTGTCTTCCTGGAGATCACGGTTGTAGGTGAGCGGCAAGCCTTTGATCACAGTCAAAAGACTTATAAGCGAGCCGTACACCCGCCCTACCCGGCCACGCATGAGTTCGGCGGCGTCAGGATTTTTTTTCTGGGGCATGATGCTCGACCCGGTGGCGTAGGCGTCGGGCAGGGAAACGTAGCCAAAGCGCGGATTGGCCCACATGATGATCTCTTCGCAAAAACGGCTCAAATGGGCCATGGTCACCGAGGCGCAGAAAAGGGCCTCCAGGGCGAAATCGCGGTCCGACACGGCGTCCATGCTGTTGCCAAAGGCCTGGGGAAAACCCACCGAACGCGCCACCATGGCCGGGTCCAGCGGATAGGTGGTGCCGGCCAGGGCCGCCGCGCCAAGGGGCGAGACCCGCACCCGTTTAAGCGCATCTTCGGCCCGCTCGCAGTCGCGTTTAAACATCCAGGCATAGGCCAGCAGATGATGGGCCAGGGAAACCGGCTGGGCCGGTTGGAGATGGGTGCAGCCCGGCAGCAAGGTGTCCTGATGCTCGGCGGCCCGGTCGATAAAGACACCGGCCAACTCGCGCAACAGCCGCGTCCAGACCTCCAGGCTCTCGGCCACGTACAGCCGAAAGTCCAGACAGACCTGATCGTTGCGGCTGCGGCCGGTGTGCAGCTTGCCGCCCAGCGGTCCGATTAATTCGGTGAGCCGCTGCTCTACGTTCATATGGACGTCTTCCAGCTCCACCCGCCAGGGGAAAACCCCGGCCTCGATCTCATCAAGCACCAGATCCAGACCGGCCACGATGCGCTCGGCTTCCTCGCCGGAAAGCACGCCGCGCTTGGCCAGCATCCTGGCATGAGCCTTGGAGCCGGCAATATCCTGCTTGTACATGCGCCGGTCATAGGACACGGATTCGCTGTAGGCCTCCATCAAGGCCCCAGTCCCCTCACCAAACCGCCCGCCCCACATTTTCGTGGACATCGTGATGTTCCCTCCGGGGGGTGAGAGAGGAGGAACCGGGGGAGGGAACCCTTTTTTGCAAAAAAGGGTTCCCT
>NZ_WVUD01000110.1 GCF_009856865.1 Solidesulfovibrio aerotolerans
CCCGCTGGAGCATTTCGTTCGCTGGACCATGCGCCAAGGCTGGCGGTCCCTGCCGAACGATCTGCCCGACCTGAAAGACCGCATCGAGCGCGTGCTTCGGGACGATCCGGGCAACCCCTATGCTTTGTATTTGTTCGTCCCGGTTCTCTTCCAACAGAAGCGGTTTGATGAGGTTTTGGCCACCCTGGAGCAATCCGAGCCATATGTTGCTCTCAATCTAGACACGTACATTCTCAAGGGGCGCTGCCTTCAGAAACTCGGTGATACGGCAGGCGCAATCAAAATGCTTATGGAAGCCTACCGCACTGCCTCGCCGACATACGTAGAGCTCATAGGACATCTTCTCTACCAATGGGGCGAGCGGAAGAAGGCCGTCGACCTGCTGGCGAGGGAGATTGCGGACTACGTTGATATCGAGATTACCACCGTCCGTGCCGTCTGCCTCCGCAACGCCTCGCCCTACCAGGAGATCCGGCCCCAGCGGCCTATCGAGGGACTGGTGCCTTCCTTTATCAACCAACATCAGCCGCTAACCTCGCAGTCAGGCGAGTTGACTGCTCCGCCAATCTTCTTTGGCATAGTCCATGACTGCCTGGCAGTGACGTCATGCAACCTAGTGCGCCAACATGGGACGGCGATCTATGACCTTGCCGCCCATGCCTTGGGGGAAATAGTTTCTATTAAAGAACACTTCCAGGGACTTCCCTTTGTCTGCATCCGTAACAATGACCGGTTGCTGCTGAGGGTGCCGGGTGGAAATCCGGTTGATCTTCCCTTTGGGTTGATGATGTTCGGCGGGGCAAGCCATAATTACGGCCATTGGTTCCTGGAATTCCTCCCACGGATGCTTGTGTTCGATAGTGACGTCTGTGACAACGATGCGCCATTGATGATCGATTCTGGCATGCCTGCCAGTCATATCGAGGTGCTCCAACTGCTCAACCGAAAGCGGCGAAAGCTGGTCAAGATGCCGGTCGATCGCGTCGTCCGCTTCAAAAGCCTTGGCATGACGCCGGTTCCAGCATTCTTCCCCTGTGACACCGTCGACAGGAGCGTCTACGACGCAGTCTGGCCGTCCGATGTCTTTTCCGATCTGCGCACCCGGATACTAGAGGCCCTGGGTATTGATCCCAAGGCAAACGGCAGCGCCGGTGGACGACGACTGTTTATTTCCCGAAAGGCGTACACGTCTAAAAGAGTGGTAGCGGAACGGAATCTGGTGAACGAATCAGAAATTGCCGAATATTTGAGAAAAAATGGATTCGAAACAATCTATCCCGAAACGCTAAGCTTTGCCGAGCAGGCGCGCCTATTCAATGAAGCGGATATTGTGGTCGGATCGTGTAGTTCGGCCCTCTCCAATGGCCTGTTTTGTAAGCCGGGGGCTCGGATGATCGGACTGATTCACGACAACCCCAGCTTTAATTTCAGGGGCTATGCCAGCATCATGCGTGCAGCTGGCGTCGAGATTCGGTTCCTGCAAGGCCATTCCTTACCTAATCTCACCAGACATCCCCTGCACCTAGACTATATCATTGAGCTTGACGGCCTGGTACGGGGCCTATCGTGGGCTGAACGGGGCGTTAAAGAAGATTTCGCTCCCTCTGAACAACCCATTTCGCATTTGGCGGAGCGGGGGACGGAGCTCGATCCCGCACGCTTGGCTCGCATTGCGCCCCTGGTGGATACGGCCTACTACGCGGCGCAAGTTGCCGGCGCCGGCGGGACCGCCGTTGCCGAAAGCAAGCTTGTCGAGCACTATCTGACCCACGGTGCCGGCATCGGTTTGTCGCCCAATCCCCTCTTTGCCGAGGGCTTTTATCGCGCCCAACTGTCTGGACCGCTCCCCCTCGCCATGACCGGACTGGAGCACTACCTGGGCGAGGGCGTCGCGGCCGGCCTGGACCCCTCGCCCCTGTTCTCCACAACCTTTTACCTCAGCAAATATCCCGCCGTTGCCGACGGCGGGAACAACCCTTTAGAGCACTTCCTGCGCTGTGGAATGCGCAGGTGCTTGCAGTCCCTGCCGAGCGATCTGCCCGACCTGGAGGACCGCATCGAGCGCGTGCTT
>NZ_WVUD01000111.1 GCF_009856865.1 Solidesulfovibrio aerotolerans
CCAGCCCAATACGCCGCCTTTTCGGATCTATGCTCCGGTGCCGATGCTACCATGGTCGCCCCTCCTGGGGACACTCCATGCCAGAAAATTCAGGAGGCGTAAGAAGGGGTTCTTTTGACGGTTACCAACGTTGGCGTACGCGACGCCACTTTTGTCCTCGACGGCCTGCTCTATCACGAGTCTGACCTGAAAATCAAAGAGCACTACACCGATACGGCAGGCTTCACTGATCACGTCTTCGCGCTCATGCACTTGTTAGGCTTCCGCTTCGCACCGCGCATACGCGATCTGGGAGACACCAGGCTCTACGTGCCCAAGTCGGCTCCAGCCTACGCCGGCCTCAAGCCTCTGATCGGTGGTCCTCTGAATACACAACACATCCTCGCCCACTGGGACGACATCCTGCGTTTGGCCGTCTCAATCAAGAGAGGCACGGCGACGGCCTCACTGTTGTTGCGAAATTTGGGCAGCTATCCACGTCAGAACGGCCTCGCTGTAGCTCTGCGGGAGCTGGGGCGCATCGAGCGTACGTTATTCATCCTGGACTGGCTGCAACATGTTGAGCTGCGACGTCGTGTCCATGCAGGACTGAACAAGGGTGAAGCCCGCAATGCTCTCGCACGCGCCGTCTTCTTCAATAGATTAGGCGAAGTCCGAGACCGTAGCTTCGAACAGCAGCAGTATCGAACAAGCGGCCTGAATCTTGTCATCGCGGCCATTGTGCTGTGGAACACGGTGTACCTGGAACAAACCGCGCACGTCTTGCGCGGCCATGGCCACCCCGTCGATGACGAGATGCTCCGGTTTCTGTCGCCACTGGGGTGGGAGCACATCAACCTGACCGGCGACTACGTCTGGCCAGCCAAAGCAAAATATGCTAAAAATAAGTTTAAATTATTACGGCCAGTTAACATGCCTTAAGGTGCTCTATTTCCGTTTCCTCAGATGAGCCCAGGTAGCGGGCTTTGACGCCGGTCTCAAGCGCACGCTGAACCATGGGCGCAAGAAGGCTCGTTGACTTGGTCACAGCCTCGCGCCGCCGCCTGGCTCCACATGTGCGCCTGTCCAGCTCCTTAAGGACACCCTGGTAACGGTTGCTCGGGCTGGTAGAAGAAAGCAGCGCAAAATCAATGGGTACGAGACTGGCTCCGTCTGACCAAGCCAGAGTCAACAGTCTAAAACCCTTTATGAATTTCCTTTCTGCGTGGTCATAGACTCGAGAAAGAAGTTCAACTTTCTTGGCCCGAGGCCGATGTACGGACGTATCATCGAGGATAAGCACGGTTTCACAGTTCTCTGTCGTGAGAGCGTCAAGCATGGATGTGACTTTGAGGGCAACCATGAGAAGCAGCCGTCGCCAACTAAACCGATGCGACCCGAGGAAGTCATAGACAACGTCCTTGCCAAACTCACAGTCCGTGTTACACACCGTGGTTCGATAAATATTCGTTCCTAGAAATGGCATTGTAAAAAGCAACATAAGCAATTTCTTTACAGAGACGCCTTTGTTTTTGGAAATACCACAAGCGGATGCAAGCTTGTTTAGGCTGACGTTGTCGAAAAAAATGTCAATCTTGCTGGCGACACACTCTCTTGTCGCTTGAAAACCAGGGAGAATTTCCGTATTTTCCATCTGGGCACTTCCTCTTCTGCGCTCTGGTGCTTGGTAACAACAGTGTACAGGGGCAGGAAGTGTCCTTCAAGAAAAAAATTATGCAATACCAGTCGGTTGCATTTTGCTTTTATTTGAAGTTGATCCCCGAAAGTCGAGTTAGGGACTCTTTCACGAACGCTTCAACTCGTCTTTCAACAGTTCAATGCGCGGCACCATCTGTTGCTCAAAGCTGTATAGGCGCAGCAACGCCTCGCGGCCCCGCATGGCCAGACTACGCAATTTA
>NZ_WVUD01000112.1 GCF_009856865.1 Solidesulfovibrio aerotolerans
TCCAACATCACTGCTATCTGACTGCCAGGGTGCCTCGGGTAACTTGTCCCAAGCATGGCACACGGCGGATTGTTGTACCGTGGGCACGGCCTGGCAGTAACTTTACCTTACTATTCGAGCAGGTTGTCATGATCCTGGCCAGAGAGATGCCCGTAGCCACCGTCGCATCCTTTGTAGGCACGACCGACAAACGTCTCTGGAGAGTCATCAACCACTATGTGGCTGAGGCCATGAAGCGCGTTGACCTCAGCAGACTTAAGGCATTCGGCCTCGACGAGACTGCCTGCAAACGCGGACAGCGCTACGTGACGATCTTTATTGACCTGGATCGTGAAGACCGTCCTGTGATCTTCGCCACTGAAGGCAAGGGCAAGCAGACTGTTCAGCTGTTCCGGGAACACATTATCAGCAAGGGCGGCCATCCCAACCGAGTACTTGAAGTTGTCAGCGACATGTCCGGAAGCTTTATTGCTGCCGTCGAAGAACACTTCCCGCAAGCAGATCTGACCGTGGACTGGTTCCATGTGGTTCAGCTCTTTACGACGGCCGTGGATGAGGTGCGTAAGGCTGAATCAAAAGAGCGAGCCTTGCCCAAAGGTACCCGATGGGGGGTGCTCAAAGGCCGCGAGACGGCTAAGACTCAGACTCAAGCTGAAGCATTGCAGGAGCTTGAGAGCGAAGCATTTGCCACAGGCATCGCTTATCGTGTCAAAGAGCAGCTACGATGGATTCGACGAGCCGAAACAAGCCAAGCGGCCAAATGGAGATCTACAAACTTTCTGAACTATGCCAGTGAGTTGATTGCTGGCGAGCCTCTGCTCAAACCAGTCGCCAAGGCTTTGAAGACATACAAGAAGCACCTTGACCGCATCCTCTTCCGTTGGTGCTCCTGGCACACCAACGCTCGCCTCGAAGGCCTAAATGGTCTCTTCCAGGCCGCTCGCGCCAGGGCCAGAGGCTACCGAAACGTCACGAACTTCATCACCATGATCTACCTAATCGCAGCCCCAATCGCCGACTTCCTTGCTCAATGAATTCCATTTGAAACGTCGAAGAACCGTTTAAACCCTAAATTCGGACGAATTAATCAAAGTCACCCTTCTAATTTCGATATCGCCATCTTTGCAATAATACCAGTATAATACCCTTCTGTCGCAACAACGTACAAACGCCTTTTTTGATTGCTTTTATGCTAGAAAGGAAGTACGGTACCAAGGCAATTCCCCGTAAAAATAAAAAGCGAGAGACCCTGGAAGAGCCCCTCGCCATCAATCACTTCCTCAAACTCCAGCAAGGCTGGGCAACTTCCCCACCGCCTTTTCCTTCTCGCCCTCGAGGTAATGGTAATACACGTCGGCGGTCATCTTCACGGTGCTATGCCCCATAAGCTTCGACACAGCCGCCAAGTCAGCGCCATTGGCGAGCATGGTCGTCGCGAAAAGGTGTCGTAAGTCGTACATACGCACATCCACGGTGATCCCGGCTTTTTCACACGCCGTATTGAAGCTCCGCCGAATCGTCGTCAGCGGTTTCCCTTCATACTCGACGATGAACCCGGACTTTGACGTTTTCCGAATCTCCCGTAAGCGATCCAGGAACGACTCCGTCACCGGGACCGTCCGAAAGGTCTTCGTCTTGGTCGCGTAAATACGCACGGTACAGCCATCGAAGTCAACGTGTTCCCAACGAAGGGCAAAGAGCTCCGACGGGCCGGGACGTGTCTGCGCGATTCGGAGCAAATCGGCCGGGCAATTCGGACGAAGCCGGCCACCCAATTCGGTTGAAACCGGCCGGGCAATTCGGCTGAAACCGGCCACTTTTTCCGGAATTCCGGATTAGGTGGCCGAAA
>NZ_WVUD01000113.1 GCF_009856865.1 Solidesulfovibrio aerotolerans
CACAGCAGCTTACGCTCGATCCGTTCGCCGGCCACCTGTTCGGATTTTGCAACCGCAGTAGGACCATCATCAAGCTGCTCTACTGGGATCGCAACGGCTTTTGCCTATGGCAGAAACGGCTGGAGCGTCATGTGTTCCGCTGGCCGACCCGCGAAGCCGATGTGCTGACCATCGACTCCAGGCAGCTCGCTTGGCTGCTCGACGGTCTTGATCCCCTCGCTGTAAAAGGGCATTCCCGCCTCGAGTATTCGACGATCTTTTGACCAGTATAACCTTGATTAAATTGGATAATACTGGCATATTATCCGGGCTGTGGACATCAATTCTCTTCCTGACGACCCCGCCACACTGAAAGGCCTTCTCGCCGGCATGTGGAGTAGCCCCCATTTCGACCGGACATTTCCGCCAGCCTAGGAGGTAGTGCTGGAGTTATGTCCAGACAGAATGCTAACGAGTTTGCCACGGTCGAGGTGGTGAACATGGTCCAGCGGCGACGTTGGCCCTTGGCTGAGAAACTGCGCATCGTCGAGGAGACGCTGTTGCCGGGCATGAGCGTCTCCTTCGTGGCCAGAAAGCACGGTGTCGCGCCCAACCTCCTCTTCCGCTGGAGGAAACTCATGAGCGAGGGCGGCAAGACGGCGGTGCAGGCAGATGACCAGGTGGTGAGCGCCGCCGAGTTTCGGGCGCTTAAAAAGCATGTTCGCGAGCTTGAACGACTTTTGGGCAAGAAGACCATGGAAGTGGAAATCCTCAAGGATGCCATTGAAATTGCGCGCGAAAAAAACTGATCTCGCGCACGCCCTTGCCCTTCGAGGACGATACCCCATGAAGCGGATCGCCGAAGCATTGGATGTGGCCCGTTCCCGGCTTGCTGAACGCATGGGCAAAACTCCCGAGAAGCGTCCGCCTCGTTACTCCAAGGAACTGGATTCGGTCTTGCTGCCGCTTTTGCGCGAGATTACCGACGAGCGGGCAACACTGGGCTATCGTCGGGCCACGGTCTTCCTCAACCGGCGTTTGGCCCAGATGGAACTGCCACCCGTGAACCACAAACGGGTCTATCGGATCATGCGCCTTCATGGCCTTCTTTTGACGCGGCATACCGGACGGCAGCCCGAGCGTGCCCATGACGGGAAGGTCATCACCTTACGACGCAACCTACGGTGGAGCGCCGATGGCTTTGAAATCGCCTGCACCAACGCCGAAACCGTCCGAGTGGTCTTTGCCATCGATTGCTGCGACCGGGAAGCGATGGGCTTCGTAGCCACGACAGGCGGCATTTCCGGCTCGATGGTGCGCGATCTGATGCTGGAGTGTGTGGAAAAGCGCTTCGGTACCGGCCGCACGCCGCATCGCGTGGAATGGCTCACGGACAATGGCTCTTGCTTCACGGCCAAGGAAACGGTTGAGTTCGCCTCATGGCTTGGCTTAATCAGTCGGTTTACGCCGGTACGAAGCCCCCAAAGCAACGGCATGGCTGAGGCGTTCGTCAAGACGTTCAAACGCGATTACGTGTATGCTCATGACCGCCCTGACGCGCGGACAGTCCTGGCGCAACTCGCGGCTTGGTTCGAGGATTACAACGAGGAGGCCCCACACAAGGGGCTGCGGATGCGCTCGCCACGTGAGTTTATCCGCTTAATCGAAAACGCGGCCTGTCCGGTTTAGCGGGGGCAACTCCAGCATGGCCGCCAGCCAAGCTGACCAGCAGCAACATATTGCCCAGCTTGAGCAGCGCATCCGGCTCCTGAATCTGATCATTTACGGTCCGAAGTCCGAGAAAAAGCCCCGTACCGGTCAAGAACAGCG
>NZ_WVUD01000114.1 GCF_009856865.1 Solidesulfovibrio aerotolerans
GGCCTAGGCAGCAAACGGATTTGGAGAGTTTGAAGCTACTTGATCGGGACGGAAATCCATGCCCACCTCGATTTCAAGAGCGGTCCTGTTGACGCAGTAGGCAGCGGCCTTGGTCCCATTGATGCGAACTTGGCGCTGGTTTCGACCTTTTGAATCGGCCAGGAGCCAGCCGCGCTCGGACCAGACCCGGAGTGTGGCCGAGACATCGTGGCCAAACTTCTCGAGCATGTCACACAAGGGCTTGCGCAGGAAGGCGATGAAGGTCCATTGATCACCGGCATCGAAGCGCCCAACAAAGCCGCCAAAGGGCTCAATCGGGTTGCTGTTGGAATCGGATTTATGGCGGCCGAAGAACTTCTGCTGGTTGGCTATGGCCCATTCCCCAACATCACGCAGGGCGGCCAGGGCACGGTCGGCATCTTGGGCGGCGTCGGCAACGGTCTCAGCCCAGATGCCCAGCAAGACCTCACGGGTTGGTCGATGAAGGACCAGCCCTGGAAGTGCCTCCAGCAGACGAAGGGCGGTGAACTCGAGGACGGCGAAGATTTCAGCCAAACGGCCGGCCACATTGTTGCCTTCGGCCAGTGTCGCATAGAAGGCTTGAAGCTGCTGGAACTCCTCCTTCCACGCTGCCCAGTAGGCGCGGTTCATCAGCAGGTGGCGGACAAGATAAGGCCCGGCGAAGCCGTAGTTCAACAAAACGGCAACGTTCACATCCTTGACCAAATCCGGTTGCGGGGCTGTGCCAAATGGCGGCCCCCAGAGTGAAAGGACGCGAGCACGAGCGCCACCATGTTGACTGCTGGCCCCGGTGCAGGGCTCCTCTCCCGAAGAAATCAGGACAGAGCGGAATGATCCGGTGCGTTGTGTTCCCTGGACACTTCCACGGCCGCGTCCTTTGCCTGAGGCGTAGCCATAAATCACGGAGTTGACCAAGGCACGGGCCTCTTTCTGCGGCAGGCTGGAAAATACCCGTTTGGTATCATCGAGAATCAGAGGCAGGCCATTGAGCAGGCCGCCGATGCGCTCAACCCAAATTCGAGTCATGTCCCAGGTGTGCAGCACGGACGCCTCAGCCCGTTCATCAGGGCACCCCCATACTGAAGCGGCAAACCGCTGGACCGTGGTCTTGCCAGTGGACGTGACGCCGGCAGTTTCCACGACAAAATTGCTGGCTCCAATGAGGGTCAGCATCGGGGGAGAACACGCAGCCAGGAGGATTACGAAGGGAGTTTGGTACACGATGGCGCGGTTGGCAATGGCGAGCCAACCCGTTAACGAACCTGAGCAAACAAAACCGTCCGCCACCTGTTCATCCCCGTCGTCAGTGCCACGGAAAACGATGGTGGCGGCTCCGATGGCTGATGGACCGTTCTTCGTATTGATCGCAGCGGCTGACAACATGCCGTCCTGGGTGATGAGGTTGCGGCCCCACAAAAAGGATTCATTGCCGTCTTGCCAGCCAAAGCGACTGCTGACCTGGATAAGAGGGATACAGCGGCGGTTGATAAAGTCGTAGGCCGAGAGGTACTTGACGAGAAAATCTTTGTGCTCGCTGGTAATCGGAAGTCCAAAGCTTGCCAAAGAAACAATATCCCGCGT
>NZ_WVUD01000115.1 GCF_009856865.1 Solidesulfovibrio aerotolerans
CATTTCTGTCCGGCTAATTTAGAAGAGATAGCCTGCTAGAATTGTTTGGTTTTAAGCGTTGCCGTCGCGGGTCAATGAGGTCGAGAATTTCACATTGCTGAAACAGATTTCGTTGCACCAGCCGGGCCAGATAGTGCAGGGAGATGACGATCTTTGACATGAACTTCTGGTAGGCCAGAAGCAGGTACGCAATCAATGCCACATAGACCTGAGAAAGAACGGCGTTTTTCGAGTTGCCAAGAAACGACTTGATCTTGAGGTTCTGCTTGATGAACCGAAAGAAAATTTCGATCTGCCAACGCTCCTTGTAGATGTCGGCAATGGTACGGGCCGGCAGGGTCATGTGGTTGGTGAGGAACTCAAAGCACTTCCCGGTTTCCTGATCCCGATAACCAACTCGGCGCAGGGTCAAGGTCTTCTCGCCATCGGCAACCTGGATGATGTGGTCGGAGGTTACACCCGTTGCCCGGTCCGTGCGGTTACGCTCAATGACTCGGAAACGTGCGTTGATCTTGAGCCGCGTGACCAGGAAGACGTCGGATTTACAAAGCTGCCGGAACCAATTGTAGTCGTTATAGCCCCGATCAAAGACCACGATCGATCCTTTGGGCAGGTTGAGCAGCTTGGCGATGTTGACCTCATGGCATTTGGCTTCGGTGACGGTGACCACCGACGGGAGATAGCCGTTATGGTCAATGACCGTGTGCACCTTGATGCCTCCCTTGGCTGTTCGAAATTTGGCCCAGGGGAACAGGGTCAGACACAGGTCGATGACCGATGCATCAAGGCTGAAAAGTCTGTTTTTAATAGAAAATTTGTGTTTTGGCGCTTGAGAAAGACACCTCGTATAGAGTTCGCCGAACAGGGCTTCAAAGAGCGTGTATGGCCGCTCCTTATTGGCGTCGGCAAAGGTGGACCGGGGCACAGGCTTCACGCCAAGATGGTAGAGCCGGCTGGAAGCGGCATTCATGCCCATGATCCCGTCCCGCAGGCTTTTGCATCCAGCCAACTGGGCGTGCAGCAGGTGGACGAAATGGCTCCACGGGGAAAAGGTCCGAGGCGAGCGTTTTGGTTTATGTAGCTTAGATAACTTGGCAAATACAGATTTTGGCACCAGGGATAGAAATTGGGCGAAGACGATGATAGCGCTTTGCACGTGCGGAATCCTCTTGTCGGTTTGCAGGTGAGCTTCAGAACTACACCATACAGCAACGAGAGTGATTCTGCATAGTTGTAAAGGGCGCAAAGAAGCACTGCCTGCTCTAAAACAGGCTCCGTGGTGCTCTCTGCTGCCAACTGACGCCGTTGTGTAAGGATTTTTGAACTTGATGTCATGGCAATTTATGCCATTTTTTCAAAATTGATCGCCTAAGTGGAAAGGCATCATGAGCTTGCACCAGTTGTCGCTTTCAGGCGTCAAGCCTTTTCTTAGCCGGACAGTAATG
>NZ_WVUD01000116.1 GCF_009856865.1 Solidesulfovibrio aerotolerans
GCATTTTCAGCAAGCAGGGCTTCGCGGATGGCCTGATCCGACAAGCCTTTTGCATGCAAGGAAGCCGCGACGCGAAACAGGGTGTCATTGCGCTTCGTCTCAGGAATCGAGGCCGGTACCTGGATCGGTTTTGTCGTCGCAGGGACTCCACCGCCGGGGGCCGAAGTGGCTGTCGCTTTGGGTGTGTCCTTGGTCAGGCCCCGGACCGCAATGATGGCGTCGAGCTCTGCTTCGCTGGCGCGGATGAGCGAAGTGAGCACGGCCAGTTGTTCGGTGAAAGCCGTCGTGTAGCTAGATGCCGGGTCCAGGAGCAGGGTGTGGCCGAATTTGGATGCTTCACCCTGATAGGGCAGTCCGATCAGGTTCCCCAGCGGCTTCGTAGGGCCGAGTTCGTCCTGGTTCGGGAACAGGCGGTCGAAGGAGTTAACCTGCTCAGTCTCGCCGACCAACCCGGCCTCCTTCAGGCAGGCAAACGCGACACGGCGAGCTTTCCAGGCAGGCACAGGGGCTGCGAAGAATTGGTAGACATGGTAGCCTTGGCCGGATTTTGAGCGCAGGACATAAGGGGCGAGCCCTGCCTTGGTCAGGGCCTCGGCGTAAGCCTGCACATCAGCAAGTGGATTGCGGTCGCCACTGTGGTCATCGAAGTCGGCGGCGACGAACCAGCATTTCCCGTCCGGGAGCAAGGGATAAACGCCGAGGATGTGCTTGCCCTCGAAATGCCCCTGGAGCAGCGCGTCGGACAACGGGACGTAGTCGCGGGATGAGCATTTGTCGCAGGCGATCTTTTCACCTGAAGACTTGGGACAAGTGCCTGTTTTCCAAAAGTTATTGCAAATGGGCGAGTAGCCTGAGCGTCCCGGTTTGCCGTTCGTGCCGGCGGTTGTGAAGTGCTTGGGAACAACGTCGTCCCGGCCGCAAAAAATGGACTTAAAGAGCCCGTAATAATCAATTTGCCCTGACATTATCTTCCTCCCGGCGGCGCACATGGGCATGTGAACCACCAAAGTAGCCTGTCCCAGTCGCCGATTTTAAGGGCGTCTGATGCTGCATTGCGGATAACAAAAAGACCCCAGCCGTGTTTTTGGCCGACTTTTCGGGGGACTACTTGTGAGGTTTCAGCGACTGGTGCAGATAGGAGGGGTAGGTAAATACAGTTTTTCAGCTAGATGTGCAGTCTTCGTCCGGTT
>NZ_WVUD01000117.1 GCF_009856865.1 Solidesulfovibrio aerotolerans
CGGCTGGTGCAACGAAATCTGTTTCAGCAATGTGAAATTCTCGACCTCATTGACCCGCGACGGCAACGCTTAAAACCAAACAATTCTAGCAGGCTATCTCTTCTAAATTAGCCGGACAGAAATGATAGCTGGTATATAGATGTGATTGGGGCTTCTTCGGAGGGGAAGGGTGATGTCGCGAATTTTATTTTATCAAATAAATCCGTGGTGCGAACGACGAAAAAAACGACTCCTATTCTTGAAGATAAGTTCGATAAAATAGTGGAAACAGGCTCTGGCGCTAATAAAGTGCGAACTACAGATGATTCGTCTGCAACAAATAATGATGGCTTGGTTGAAGGTTCGAGTGATAGTGGTGTTGAGGTGGTCACGAACGCAATACAAGGCAATAGCTATAAATTCGCAAGTAGTTACAGGGGGCGAGTAGTTCATAAATTTGTTGAAGACTATAATATATTTTACAATGGAACAATTATGGTTTTTTTATACCCTACTGATGCCGTGAACGACTATGCCGGATTGGTTCACAAGGGTGTTTCGAAAATTGTATGCAATAATGGTATATTTGCTGATGAAGTGTATACTTTTCAGTTCTGGCCTTCTGGTAAGTCTGATCATGTTTTTAAAATGTTTCTTATTGAAGGAAATGAAAACACATCTTGTACGAAAACGAATAAAGATTGTCTTTGCGGAGGTTCAAGCTCATGGAAATACGTTGAAGCGACTTCTGCAACAACTGTTGCAGCAAATAAATGGCAACATGTTGCAATAACTTGGGAGCAAAAACCTTCGGGCGCACTTGATATGAAGTTTTATATAAATGGATCGTTGGATAGTTCGACAGCGGTGAGCAATTTCACGCCTCGGCGAAATCAGGCTGATCTAGTAGTCGGTGGCCAGTCTGATGATGATTCTGGAAATGTAAATACTTTTTACAACGGAAACATGGATAATAATAACGAGTAAACCCCCGGCTCTGCCGGGGGACTCACAAAGTTTGACAGTTCCGGGAATCGGAAGCCTCCATCGCTTGAACCGCTCAAAGTTCAAACAGACGGAGGCTTCCTGTGAACGAC
>NZ_WVUD01000011.1 GCF_009856865.1 Solidesulfovibrio aerotolerans
GCAGGGTAGCTACGTTCGGAAAGGATAACCGCTGAAAGCATCTAAGCGGGAAGCCTGCCTCAAGACGAGTTCTCCCTGAAGGACCCATGTAGACTACATGGTTGATAGGCTGGATGTGCACAAGCAGCAATGCTTTCAGCAGACCAGTACTAATAGTCCGTTCGACTTGATTTTTGCCAACACAAATCCCATCCCTTATTTTAACTTATATATTTGTCCTGGTGGTCATAGAGGAGGGGGTACACCCGACCCCATTCCGAACTCGGAAGTTAAGCCCTCCTTCGCCGATGATACTGCATATTCTTGTGTGGGAAAGTAGGTCGCCGCCAGGGCTCTTTTTCAAAAGCCTCGTGTAGAAATACACGGGGCTTTTTTTTGGCCCTGCGCTCACCAAAGAATGCTGGACGCTGGACGCCCGGACGCAGGACGAGGCTGCCAATCGCTGCGCTACAGTTCGCGACGGGTGGCGTTAAAGACGATAGCAGAACGCGGGACGCCGAACGTAAGACTGTTTTTCCCCCGTGAGGTATCCCAGCTAAAAGTTCGTGACGCCCGGCCAACGCGGCCCGCGTCAATCCAACGGCGAGCTTTTTGCTTTCGAGTCGGTAGCCACTGCGACCCATCCACGAAGCGAGAAACCTGCATAGAACATGGACACATCTTTAAACCCGGCGTCCGTCAGTAATTGTTCTTCCTCCTTCTGAGTGAGGAGCGGCAACTTCTCCGCCATGACGGATGCCGACGCAGCGGCCTGTGCGAAATCGAATTTTGTGCCGCCTGAAAACGCCACTAATCGGGTCAACTCCCGAGCAGTCTGTCCGTTGTCAGGCTTACAATGCTGTGCGACCACAAGCCTCGCACCGGGTGCAAGCCTTGACCGCAACGCACAAAGCGTTTCAAATCTTTCAGCCTTCGTCATAAAATGAAGCGTCAGGAGACAGGTCGCACCATCGAATGGCCCCCGCTGCGCGTCGGTGATATATCCTTTTTGAAGTGTCACTTGCCCGATGGCAGGGCCAACTATCTCCTCCGCGAGTTGGAGCATTTCGGCGGAGGGATCGACGCCTAGAAAATGCCACTCAGGTTGCCATTGTGCAAATGCCTTCAACTCCAGACCGCCTCCGGCCCCTAAAACCAATATGTTTGCCTTTTTGGGGGCGTGTTCCGTAAGTAACAGCATCGCCATACGGTGAAGATCGTCGTACCCTGGGACGCGTTGCGGGGTGTCTGCCGCGTAGCGTGCGACGTTGGCTGGATCGGTAAAGGGCTTAATGAAGTCCATGTCGCCACCTGATAGGACGCTCGGTGCTCCCGGCTCCCTCTGTTTACAACATTTTAATCCTCAAACCGTGAAGGGCGCTCACAGTATCACTTAACATAGCCAGTGTGACCGCTGTGAAACGGCTTGCCAGGACCTCTTGGACTTCTTCGAAAATGGGGTGTTTCCCTCGTTTTCAGAGGCAGGCGCGCCGACCGTCAGTCTGGCAACCAGGATCGTTGCCGACATTGCCGGCCCGCCGGAGTTTCACAGGCCGGCGAGCCGCCTATCAGCTTGGCATGGGGCAATGCGGGACAGTTCGCCCACAGCTTGGGCGTTGCAGAGGCGGGGGCGCCGACCCGACCGTCAGCTTGGCAGGCCCAGGCGGGCGGCGGCGGTTTCAGCGGCGATCTCGGTCAGCGACTCCATGAGCGGGCCGTGCTCGAGGCCGGCCAGATGCAGAAAACCGTGGGCGAGAAGCCGCGCCATATGCAGCCCCGGCGGCTGGCCGTAGAGAAAGGCTTCGCGGCCAACAGCGTCAAGGCTTAACGCCAGTTCGCCCAGATACTCCGGCCGGGCCGGATCTTCGGCCGGGAAGCTTAAGATGTTGGTCGGACCGGGCAGGCCCAGGAACTCCCGATTCAGCGCCGCAACGGCCGCGTCGCCGGCCACCTGCAAATCAAATTCCCGGCCCGAGAGGTCCAGAGCGTCCAGAAGTGCGTCGCACAACGCCGCCAACTCGGGCCGGGAAGCCGGCAGATCGGGCGCGAAAACGCCCCGGGCAAGACCTATCATGCCGCGTGTTCCGCAGCCTTGGGATCAACGGCGCAGGCCGGCTCTTCGCGAGTCTTGCCGTTTTTCTCCGTGCGGTTGGCGCTGGGATATTCGATGCGTTGGTGGAAGATGCCGGTTAAAATCCGGTGAAAGGTGTCGGTTAAAAGGGTCAAATCCTTGAGTGTCAGTTGCGATTCGTCCAACTCGCCCTCGGTATAGATCTTGCGCACGATATTTTGGATATGCCCCTTGATGCGGCTTGGCGTGGGGTCCACCAGGGTGCGGCTGGACGCTTCGATGGCGTCGGCCAAAAGGATCAGGCCGGCTTCCTTGGACTGCGGTTTGGGGCCGGGATAGCGGTAATCGGCTTCACGGATGGGATCGTCGCCCTTGGCCTCGGCCAGTTCCTTGGCCTTGTGGTAGAAATAGGCAATGAGCGTTGTGCCGTGGTGCTGCCCGATAAGGTCGGTGAGCGCCTGGCCGAGCCGGTGCTCGCGGGCCAGTTCGATGCCCTTTTTGACGTGGGAGATGAGAATGAGCGCGCTCATGGACGGCGCGAGCTTGTTGTGGCGGTTTTCCTTGCAGGAAATGTTTTCAATAAAATAGTGGGGGTTTTTGAGCTTGCCGATGTCGTGGTAGAGCGCCGCCACTTTGGCCAACAGCGGATTGGCCCCGATGGCCCGGGCACCGGCTTCCACCATGTTGGAAACGATCAGGGAATGGTGGTAGGTGCCGGGCGCCTTGACCATAAGTTCCTGAAGCAGCGGCTGCTCCAGATTGAGCAGTTCCATCAAGCGGAAGCGCGACGTATAGCCGAAGATAAGTTCCATGATGGGGGCGATGCCGACCACGGCCAAAAGTGACAGGAAGGCCGACAAGGCCACAAAGGCCAGACCGGCTCCCACCACCGAGGGATCGTTTAAATCCATCAGATTGACCGAAATCCACATGACGCACAGGGAGGCCAGGAGCGGTAAAACGGATTTGAACAGTTGGGACCGGGTTTCCGAGCGCTTGATGAGATAGATATAGATCATCGAGCCGACGAAATAGTAGCAAAAAACGCCGATGCCGCCGTAGACCATATTGGCGGCCAGAAACGACAGAATGAGGCTGACAAAGATGCACAGGCGCTTGGAGAAAAACAGCGCCAAAATGCCGGCCGCCCCGGCCATGGGCAGGCTGAAGGCGAAATAGATGGATCGCGTGGCCTCAGGCAGCCCTCCGCCGCCGGGGAGGGTAACCACGTCGGCCACCTTGGCCAGGAAGCCAAAGATAAGCAGCACCACCCCGAGAAACATCCAGTCCGTGCTGCGCACCCGGTTAAAACCAACCCGCTCCAGTGAGACATAAAGCACGGCCAGAAACATCAGGCACATGCCGAACAGCCCGGTGGCCCGCAACAGGTTGTAGGGGCCTTTGCGGTGGGAATACAGGGATTGGAGCTTGAGTTGCTGGATGGGGCCTACCCGTTCGCCCTGGCGTACGATGATCTCGCCCTTTTTAATGATGTAATACAGCGGTTCCACGGCCCGGGTGATCTCGGCCTTGCGGGCTTGGGTGGTTTCCTGGTTCAGCGTCATGCTGGGGGCCAGCAGGGGATAGACCAGGGTGTAGACAGCCTTTCGCAGACGGAAGGGCTTATTGAGCGACACCTTGAGCTGATGCTCCAGGTCGTCCTTGATCTGTTTGAGATCCCTGATGTCGCGGGTATCGACCCGCAGGGTTTCCATTTTCGAAGGCAGATCGCGCATGAGGATGCCGTTTTTATACGGCGTAAAGACCGTGACGCTGCCGACAACGCCCGGCTCGTAGTTATGCTTGAGCCACGGCAGCACGTCTTTGTTGAGCAGATTTCGAAAATCGTCCTGCCGCCAGACTTCGATGATGTCGCCGCCGACTTCGGTGTTGAGGTTTTCAGCGATCTGCCAGCGCAGCTTTTCCAGATCCTCGCCCGGGGCGGCGGCGCGCACCGAGGCGATGATGTCTTCGACGCTTTTGGCCAGGGCCTCGTAGGGCAGGGGGCTGACATCGAAGACCGGGGGCTGGGCCTCGGCCACCTGATCCCGGCGTCGGGTCGTGGCTTCCATGTCTTCGATTTGCAGATTCTGGTCGGCGGCCACGTCCTGGGTCGCGATCTCGCCGGCGGTAAAAAGCCGCACCGACGTGTCCAGGCCAAGCCTGGCCACAAAACTGAGGGTAAAAACAACGGCCAGGAAAAACAGAAATCCCGGCACCCATTCCGGTGTCGTCGTCCCGTTTGTCGGCTGGCCCGTGGTCGGGGCCGGGGCCTTGATGGCCCGCTTAACCCTGTCGACTATCTCGCTCATAGGCCTGAACGATCCTTCCCACCAGGGGATGACGGACGACATCGACGTCGCTAAAAGTGACGAATTCGATGCCGCGTACAGTGCGCAACACCCGACGGGCCTCAATCAGACCGGACGCCGTATACTGCGGCAGATCAATCTGGGTCACATCGCCCGTGACCACGGCCTTGGAGGACAGTCCCAGGCGGGTGAGAAACATTTTCATCTGTTCGGGGGTGGTGTTTTGCGCTTCATCCAAAATGATCAGCGCATCGTTTAAGGTTCTCCCCCGCATAAAGGCCAGGGGGGCCACTTCGATGACCCCGGTATCGAGCATCTCGCGCACCTTGCGGAAATCGAGCATGTCGTTGAGGGCGTCATAGAGGGGGCGCAGGTAGGGATTGATTTTTTCGACCAGATCGCCGGGCAAAAAACCCAGCTTTTCGCCGGCTTCCACCGCCGGCCGGGTGAGGATGAGCCGTTTGACCCGACGTTCCAGCAGAAACGTGACGCCCATGGCCACGGCCAGATAGGTCTTGCCCGTGCCGGCCGGTCCGATGCCGAAAACAAGGTCGTGGCGGCGGATGGCGGCAATGTAGTCGCGCTGGGTGGCGGTGCGCGGGGTAATGGTTTTTTTGGGGGATATGATCAGGGATTCTTCGCGGTAGACGCGTTGCAGGCTGGCCTCGGGTGTCCGGGCCAGAACGCTTAAGGCCTGCTCCACGTCAACGGGATACAGCGGCTTGCCCTGGCGCAACAGCCCGTAGAGCTGGACCAGGACATTGGCCACATGGGCCAGCGTTTCTTCGGAGTCGGCGCGCACGACAACGGCGTTTCCCCGAGTGTCGAGACGCGCCCCGGATTTGTCCGCGATCAGGGCAATATTGGCATTTTGGGGCCCGAAAAGGTCCCTGGCCAGCTCCGAATCGTCGAAATCGATGCGGCGCTCACAGCACAGTGTTTCTAGCATAACTTCACAACACCCGGTTGCGGTGCGCAGCCTTCGCACAAGCTACGGCCCGCAAGTAATACACCGCGCCGTTAAGGACAAGCAAAACAGTACAATCACGTTGATTCCCGCAACATTTCCAAGGTCGGGTCCACCGCCGCCCGCACGGTTTCAAGCGTGTGCGACACCGTCACCAGCCCGGCCGCGGCACCCTTTATTCGCCGCACATCGGCCACCCGGGCCATCCACACGTCGGCCGTCCCGGCCCCGGCGGCAAAGCTGGCCAGGGCGGCCAGCCCGGCGGCCTCTTCGAGGCTTTTTCGCGGCGGCTCCTGTCCGGGATGGTCGCGACGCAGAATCACGTGGGCACCCGGCCCGTTGGCCGCGTGGAACCACAGATCGAAGGGGCTGGCAAGTCGCAGAAGCTGGTCGTTGGCCTTGGCGTTTTTGCCCCGAAGGACCAAAAAGCCGTCGGTAGTGCGGTAGACGTGGGCGGCCACGCCTTTGAGGCTGCCTGACGGTCCCGGACTGGCGACGACGCGGTCCGGGCCGCGTTCCCTACTTTTTAAGTCTTTTTTTGCGCCTTGCAAGTCCCGGCGGCGGGTGGCGATAGCGACCAACCCTCGTTGGCCTTTAGCCGCCAAATAATAGAGCTTTTGCATGTTGCCAAGGATAGTCAGGGCCGGATCGAGGAGCAGGGTTTGCTGCTCCCCTTCTGGGGTTGTCAATAAAAGTTCAGGAATTTTAGCTGTTTTGTCCAATGCGTGGAGACTTGCGGCAATGGCGTCGGCTTCGGCCTTGCGGGCGATAAATGCCTGCATGCGGGCCTCGTCGGCCGCCAGACGCGACAAAGCCCGGTCCTGGCGGCGTTTGGACGCGACCTGGGCCGCGGCGTCCGGGGCGCGGCTGCGGCCCGACACCTCGCCAAAGGCCAACGGCTCCCCAAAGGCGGCGGCCGCTTCCAGGGCGGTGGGAAAAGCCTGGGCCGTGACCGAGGCCGGGAGCGGGTCGGGCCAGCGCACCGGCCACACGGCTGCGAGTTCGCCGTTGTGGCGCTCCAGGAAAAACCCTTCGGATTCCCCGTCGGCCAGCCGGTCGTACACGGCCTGGGCCGTCTGGGGCGGCAGGGCGACCAGCCGGCGGCGCAGGCCGGGGGACAGCTGGGGGCTTGTCTGCCAGATGTCGGGTGTCGCGCGCACGGCGGCCAGCGTCGGCCAGACCGGTTCGGCCAGTTCGGATAGTCCGGCCAATTCGGATAGTCCGGCCTGTTCGGACGGTTTGTAGAATCCGGTCGGTTCGGCCGGTTCGGAGAGGCCGGGGCCGGGCGCGTCGGCCAGGGCCGGAAAGGAGCGGGGATCAAGGACCAGCGCCGGGCCGTCGCCGGTCAGGGTCAGGACAAGCTGGCGGTTTGGCCAGTCGGCCAGGACGCGGACGATGCGCCGGCCGCGCAGGTATTTGCGCAGGCGCATGGCCGCTTGGGGGGCGCGGTCAGGCTGGGCGGTTTTCTGGCCGGAAAGGAAAAGGAAATACCGGCCCGTGCCGTAGCGGGCGTGGAGATAGACGGTTTTTCTGGCCTCGCAGCCGGGCACAACACGGTTGACCGGCAGATACAGGGCCAGGGTGACGACGTTTGGAGCCGGCAGGAAGACCTTCTCCACCCGGGCTCCCGGGAGGGCGTCAGCCAGTTCCCGGGCCAGGAACCGAAAAAAAACTGCCTCCATGGGACTTCGCCTCCAGCCTGGGGCCGGCCTTTTGCGTCCCAGGGCGGGCCATGGTCTGTGGCGTCCCGGGGCGGCTCACGTTGCAGCGGCGGCAGGGACAAGGCCCGATGCCGCCCGATGCGGCGTTTCGTCCGGGAGACGGGCCGCAACCGCAACCGTTTCCGGCGGCGACCGGCTAATCTCCCCGGAGGTCTTCGTCGGCCTCTTGCCTGCTCTTGCACTTGATGCACAGGGTGGTGACCGGGCGGGCCTTTAAACGGGCGAAGCTGATGTCTTCGCCGCATTCGACGCACTCGCCGTAGGTGCCGTCGTCGATGCGCTCGATGGCTTCCTTGATCTTTTTGATGAGCCGGCGTTCCCGGTCGCGCAGGCGCAAGGTAAAGGCCCGGTCGGATTCGGCCGTGGCCCGGTCGGCCGGGTCGGCGTACACCTCGACCGTATCGGTCATGTCTTCCATGGTTTCCTCACCCTTTTTGAGGATGTCCTGGAGCATGCCGTTTAGAAGTTCCCGAAAAAAATCGACGTCCTTGGGATCCATGAAGTCCTCCTCGGCCGCCGGCTAAACAGCTCCGGCTTGAAAAACGAATTGAGTAATGCAAAGTGGCGCAGAGGTAAAGAGGTATCGATTGGCCGGGAGAAAGGCCGGGCTGCTTGCGGTTGGCGGCGCGATCCGGCGATTTCGGTGGATGGGGCGGCTTGCACTTGCCCCCGACCGGGTCTGCAGGATAGATAAGAGACACGAGGGCGCGAGGCTTGCAGGCTTGCAGGCTGCGGGCCGGGGTCAGCCAGGTGGAAAAGGGGGCGGTGATGCGCGCGGGGTGCCAGGAAACGCCATGCAACATTCGAAATTTGTGCGGCGAATTGCAAAAACTCGGGTGCGATCAGGATCCCTCCTGGTTGGCGATTTTGTTGTTTGTTCGCAACTTGTTGCGTCCCTTCACCATATTTGACGACAGCCACAAAAAAAAGCTGCAGGAATACGTTTTTTCCGAGTTGGCCCGGCGCGATCCTTCTGCCGCGCATCGCGCGCAGATGCTGGCCGGCCTTGAACAACTGCTGGTTGATCATCTGCCCATGGCAGCCGTCAAAGAGCAGCTCGCCACCGAACAGGCCGCCTCACGGTCCCTGGCCCGCTCCATCACGGATTTTCTGGAAGAGACCCTGGCCTCGGAGCAGGAACGTTCCACCCTTGTGGGCGCGTTTGGCCGCGAGACCATGGACACCCTGGACGGCGGCGACGAACCGGCGGTGATAATCCCCAGGCTGCGCCAGCTCGTGGTCGGCATGCTGGCCCACTACCGGGAGGAGGCGCAAGCCTGGGAACGCAAGGTCCAGCAACTGGAAAAGGTCATCCAGGTGGACCCGTTGCTGGCGCCGCTGCACAATCGCCGTTCCCTGGAAGATCATTTGTGCGGGGCCATCGCCCGGGCCGAAATCTCGGGCGAGCCGCTGGCGGCCATGATGATCGACGTGGATAATTTCAAGACGGCCATCAATGACGCCTTTGGCCATGTGGTCGGCGACGATGTCCTGCGCACCCTGGCCAAGATCATCGATGCCCACGCCACGCGCCACGGCTGGTTTGCCGCCCGGTTCGGCGGTGACGAGCTGGTGCTGGTGTGCAACATACCCGGCAGTCAGGCCCAGTTTCATGCCGACGCCATCCGGCTGGCTGTCCAGCATTACGAGTTTGTGCCACGTATCGAGGGCAGACTGTCCGAGAAGCCGGTTCGGTTCACCGTCTCCATTGGCGTGGCCGAGCATGTCTCCGGCATGTCCGCAGCCGAGCTCATCGGCGCGGCCGATGCCGCCATGTACCAGGTGAAAACGTCGGGCCGCAACAATGTGGCCCAGTTTGAACCATCCCCCGCCTGAGAGCCTGCGCCGCCGGTTGGAACGACTCCGGCGGCAGCCGGCCAAAGCGTCTGACACGAAAAGCTTTTCTTTTTATCCGAAAGACGTATGCTGCCATCCAATTGCCATACGGTCTTTACAAGCGGCCGGTATGGGTGTCTTCCCGGCTGGCGGATCGTCCGCCGTCCGGGCGCAACTGACCCTTTTGGAGGGAATTATGAGCGAGCAGGAATGCGCTTATTATCAAAGCCTTTATGAAGTTGCCATGTGCATCAACTCCAGCCTGGAGCCGGCCACGGTGCTGCACGCCATCGCCGAACAGGCGGCCAAGGCGCTCTCCGCCAAGGCCTGCTCCATCCGTCTCCTCGACCGCCAGGGCCGCACCTTGCTGGCCGGCACCTCCCATGGCCTGAGCAAAGGCTATCTGCGCAAGGGCGCTGTGGAAGTGGCCAAAAGCAAGATCGACCAGGAAACGCTCACCGGCAAGGTCGTCCAGATCAAGGACGCCGGCAACGACCCGCGTTTTCAGTATCCCGACGCCGCCCGCGAAGAAGGCATCGCCTCGGTCATGGCGCTGCCGCTCATGGTCGGCGGCAAGGCCATCGGCATCATGCGGCTGTACAGCGACAAGCCCCGCGAATTTGATGTCAGTGAAATCCACTTCGCCACGGCTATTGCCAACTTAAGCGCCATGGCCATCGAAAACGCCCGGATGCATCAGGCGCTGCGCACCGACTACGAACTCTTAACCGCCTACGAATACACCATGCACGAGTAGCAGGAGCAGGCATATGCAAAAGCTTCGCATCGCCATCAACGGATTCGGCCGCATCGGCCGGCAAGTGCTTAAAGCCATTCTCGAACGCCACGCCGACGCCATGGACGTCGTGGCCATCAATGATCTTTTCGATGTGGGCACCAATGCCCATCTGCTCTCCTACGACACCAACTACGGCAAACTGCCCGTGGCCGCTTCCGTGGAAGGCGACGTTATGGTCGTTGGCGACTGGCGCATCCGCAATTTTGCCGAACGCGATCCCAAGGGCCTGCCCTGGAACGACCTGGGCGTCGATATCGTCGTCGAATCCACCGGTATCTTTCGCACCGGCCCCAAATGCCAGGCCCACATCGACGCCGGAGCCAAAAAGGTCATCATCACCTCGCCGGCCAAGGAAGAGGATCTCACCATCGTGCTCGGCGTCAACGACGAGCGCTATGACCCGGCCGCCCACCACATCCTCTCCAACGCCTCCTGCACCACCAACTGTCTGGCCCCGGTGGCCAAGGTGGTCCACGAGCAGTTCGGCATCGTCAAGGGGGTCATGACCACCATCCACTCCTATACCAACGATCAGCGCATCCTGGATCTACCGCACAAGGATCTGCGCCGGGCGCGCGCTGCCGCCTGCAACATGATCCCCACTTCCACGGGTGCGGCCGAAGCGGTCTCGCTGGTCATCCCGGCCCTTAAGGGCAAGTTCTCGGGCCTGTCCGTGCGCGTGCCCACGCCCACCGTTTCCCTGGTCGATTTTGTGGTGCAGTTGGAAAAATCCACCACCACCGCCGATCTGCGCGCCGCCCTCAAGGCCGCCGCTGACGGTCCTTTGGCCGGCATCCTGGGCTTTTGCGAACTGCCGCTGGTGTCGTCGGATTTTAAGGCCGATCCCCGCTCCTCCATTGTCGACGCCGAATACACCTTCGTCCAAGGCGGCGACATGGCCAAGATCCTGGCCTGGTACGACAACGAATGGGGCTATTCCTGCCGCGTTGCCGATCTGGCCGCCTTTATGGCCGAAAAGGGCCTGTAGACCGCGCGGGGCCAGACCTGCGACGCGGCGACAACGTCTGCTTGGGCGGGAGGGCTACGGCCTTCCCGCCTTTTTTTATTTCGTGCGCGAGTATCTCGCTTATCAAACTGTTTGACTCTCAAGAAACCCCGTCGTAAAGATTCCTTGCCTGCATAAAAGCGTAAGGAGTGCCTATGATCGGTCGTTTTGCCAACCTCGGCCAGTACCGGGGATTGTTTTCCTTGAAAGATTTTGCCGGTTGTCTGGCCGGCGGTGGCCTGGCCTTGGCGGCGTTCGTGCTCGGCCAGGCCGGCGGGCCGGTCTGGCTGGCGGGCGTCCTGGCCCTTGGGGCCGTGGCTGTAAACGGCCTGCCCATTGTGGTGGAAGCAGCCAAGGGCGTCATGGAACGCCGGGTCAATGTGGATGAGCTGGTCGCCATTGCCATCGTGGCCTCGCTGCTGCAAGGCGAGATGCTCACCGCCGCTGTCGTCAGTTTCATTATGACCCTGGGGGCCTTGGTGGAGGAGGCGGTCAGCGACGGGGCGCGGCGTTCCATCCAGGCTCTGGCCTCGCTGGCCCCTGAGGAAGCGGTGGTGGTTGCCGAGGACGGCAGCGAGCGCACCGTGCCACTGGCCGAGGTCCGTGTGGGCGACCGGGTGCTGGTGCGCCCTGGCGAGCGCATCCCGGTGGATGCCGTCATCGAAACCGGCGTCACCGCTGTGGACGAATCGGCCCTGACCGGCGAATCCCTGCCCCGGGAGCGCGCCCCGGGCGACGCCATCCTGGCCGGCACGCTCAATTATACCGGCCGGGTCACGGCCCGGGCGGTCAAGGTCGGCGAGGATTCCACCTTCGGCAAAGTGGTGCGGCTGGTGGTCGCGGCCGAGGCCGGCAAGCCCCGGGCCGGTCGCATCGTGGACCGCTACGCCCGGTATTTTACGCCCCTGGTCCTGGCCAGCGCCGCCCTGGCCTGGCTTGTCAGCGGCGAGGCCGGGCGGGCCGTGGCCGTGCTGGTGGCCGGCTGTCCCTGCGCCCTGCTGATGGCCGCGCCAACGGCCACGGTGGCCGCCATCGGCCGGGCCGCCAAACGCGGCATCCTGATCAAGGGCGGGCAGTATCTCGAAGAAGCCGCCCGGGCCGATGTCGTCCTTTTCGACAAGACCGGAACCCTGACCCTGGGCCGGCCAACGGTGGACGCCGTCATCCCGGCCGCTGGCCACGACACCGCCGATGTCCTGACCTGCGCCGCCTGTCTGGAGCGCCACTGCAACCATCCGCTGGCTGCCGCCGTCCTGGACGCGGCCCGGGCCGCCGGCCTGACCATCCGGGCGGCCGATGCCATGGTGACCGAAATCGGCCTGGGCGTTCGCGGCGAACTGGACGGGCAGGTCGTGGAAGTGGGCAGCCCGGAGATGCTGGGCGGTGCCCCGGCCCTGCCGGCCGATGTGGCTGCCTGCCTGGAAACGGTGCGCGAGCGCGGGGCCACGGCCCTGGTGGTGCGCCGGGGCGGGGAAGTCCTTGGGCTGCTCAGCGTGTCCGACACCGTCAAGGACAACGCCAAAAACGCCGTGGCCGCGCTGCGCCATCTCGGCATCACCTCCGTGGGCATCCTCTCCGGCGACCATGACCGGGCCGTTGCCACCCTGGCCGGCCAGGTCGGGATCAGCGAGGTCTGGTCGGGGCTTAAGCCCCAGGGCAAGCTCGACGTATTGGCCGACTTGCAGCGCCGGGGCCGGCGGGTGCTCTTTGTTGGCGACGGCGTCAATGACGCCCCGGCCCTGGCCCGGGCCAATGTGGGCGTGGCCATGGGGGCCATCGGCTCGGATGTGGCCCTGGAAACCGCCGACGTGGCCCTGGTTGACGACGATCTTGGACGCCTGCCCTTTCTGGTGTATCTTGGTCGGCGCATGACCAAAATGATCGCATTGAACATCGGCCTGGGCCTTTTTTTCAACAGCGCCGCCATCCTCGGCAGCGGCTATGGCCTGCTTTCACCCATCATGGCCGCCCTGTTGCACAACCTCGGCTCCATCGTGGTGGTCCTGTCCTCGGCCAGTCTTGCTCTTACGGCCGAACCTGCAATCCAGAGCGAAAAGGCCTGACGCCATGGAAACCGAACAGCTCACCCGGCTGCTCATTGCGTTTTACGAGAAATTCTCCTCCTGGGAACACGGGGTGGTCAAGGAGTCGGGCCTGTCCTTGCCCCAGATGCACACTTTGGAAATCCTCGGGGCCGACGGTGATCTGCGCATGACGGAACTGGCCGGCAAAATGGGCATCACCACCGGCTCGCTGACCGTCTTGGTGGACCGTCTGGAGCGGGGCGGGTTTGTGGTGCGAAAACCCCACGAGACCGACCGTCGTTCCATCCGGGTGAGCCTCACCGAGGCCGGCCAGCGCCTTTTTGCCGAACACCACAAGCTCCACGAGCAGCTCACCCAGGAGATTCTGTGCGCCCTGGCCCCGGACGAAGCCGGCCAATTCGCCGCCATGTTGCACAAAATTACGAGTTGTTTTTAGGAGAAGAGGCCTCCGGCGGCCGGGGGGGATAATCCCCCCCGGACCCCCTTGATAGGAGAAGTTTTTTAAGGGGTAATCGGCTTTGTGCCATCCGGTCGGCAGGCAGCGTTGCTATGGGTGCAACAGCGGGCGGCCAACGACTCCCGGTGCGGCGCAACCTGCTTGCCGCGCACCAGTTCTGCGCACTGTCGGCAGGAACACAGCGGGGGTGCGGCGCAGCGCCAGCCGCGAGAGGCTTTTCCCGGCGGCAAAGCGCTTGTGATCCATGGCAAAAGGATGGTAGGAACGGGAATGCTGCCGGAATCGCATGGAAACCAAGCGGACAGGGACAGCCTTCTCGAAGGCGTGGCCCTGCTGTTGGCCGTGCCGGACCGGCAGGCCTTGCTCCAGGTCGTTTTGCGCCTCGTTGGTGGCTGGACCGGCTGCGAAGCCGTGGGCATCCGGCTGCGCAGCGGCGAGGATTATCCGTATTACACCACGCAGGGATTCCCGGAACAGTTCATTATGGCGGAGAATTCGCTGTGCGCGCGACAACCGGCCGGGCCGGACCAGAAGGCGTTGTCGGACACGCCGTCCCGCCGGCTGGAATGCCTGTGCGGCGCAGTCCTTGAAGGCAGAACCGATGCGGCCCTGCCTTTTTTTACACAACACGGCAGTTTTTTTACCGGTTCGACCTCCCGGTTGCTGGCGGATCCTTCCGCCCTCGGCGGAGTGTGGCGTGTGCGAAACCGTTGCAACACTGCCGGCTATGAAACCGTGGCCCTTATCCCCCTGCGCGCGGCCGATACGACCTACGGTCTGTTGCAGCTTGACGACCGGCGACCGGATTGCCTGGACAAACCTGACATCGAACGTTTGGAGCGCCTGGCTCACGGCCTGGCCATCATTTTGTCCCGCCAGGAAATGGCGCAAGCCCTGGCCGATTCCGAATCCCGGCATCGGGCCATGTTTTTTTCCAACATCGCGGTCAAGCTTCTCATTGATCCCATGACCGGCAGCATCGTGGATGCCAACCCGGCGGCCTGCGACTTTTACGGGTATTCACTGGGCGAAATACAAAAATTGTCGATCTGGGACATCAACACCATGCCCCAGGAGCAGATTCGCCAGGAGATGAACCGGGCCAAGGATGAGGGACGGGGATTTTTCCGGTTCCGGCATCGCTGTGCCGCCGGGGAAATGCGGGAAGTGGAGGTCTATTCGGGGCCGGTGGAATATCTGGGCCGCAATCTGCTCTTTTCCATCGTCCACGACGTGACCGACCGGGTCCGGGCCGAGGAGGCCCGGGATCGGGTGGAGCAGATCGTGCGCCATGATCTGCGTTCGCCCCTGGCCGGGATTGCCGGACTGGCCGCCCATCTGGCCGACACGCCGCTGACGCCCAAACAGCACGAAATAGCTGCCGTCATCCGGGACACGGCCACGGGCCTGGGCGAACTGGTCGGGCGCAATCTCGATTTGTGCAAGATTGAGCAGGGCCGCTATCTGCTGGTGCCAAATCCCGTGCCGCTGGCTCCCCTGGTGCGGCGTCAGGTCCAGGTGGCTTTGCCGTTGGCCGCCAGACGCAGCGTGTCCCTGGTGCTGGGCGACGGGTTTGCCACCGATGCGGCAGGGGAGGACAGCCCCTGCGTGGCTGGCGAGGCCGGCCTTTTGGCCACGGTTTTTTCCAATCTCATCACCAACGCCGTGGAAGCCGCCCCGCCCCAGACCGCCGTCACCGTGGCCCTGGCCGCCCTGGCCGACGGCGTGGCGGCCTCGGTGCACAATTTCGGCGTCATCCCCGAAGACATCCGCCACAGGTTTTTTACGAAATACGCCACCAGCGGCAAGGTGGGCGGCACCGGTCTTGGAGCCTACATCGCGCGCCGCATCATCCAGTTGCACGGCGGCGATATCGACTGGGAATCAAACCACGAGACAGGCACGCGTCTGACCGTGCGCCTGCCGCTCCATGCCTCGCCGGGCTGCCGTCAATCCGCCTGATTGTTTCCAACGTTCCCCGTCTGATTGCGGCAAGGCCGCGCCAGCCCGTGGGCCTGCCGTTTTTGTCGCGCCACCGCGTTTTCTATTCCGCCTCCTCGCCAAAGGCCGCAAAGACCTGCTCCAGTGAGGCCGCAATGCCCATATTCTGGCAACTGGCTCCGGTATCGACGGCCGGGCGGCCGGTGACGGCTTCCAGGATGGCGGCGGCCTGGCCCAGTTCCCGGGCGATGTCCGGGGCGTGGAGGTAGGGCAGGCGGGCACCGGCCATGATCAGCGTTTCGTAGTTGCTTTTGGCCAGCGCTTCTTCCTGCTGCCTGGCCCGGCGCAGTTGGGCCAGCAGTTGGCTGTAGCGGGCCGACAGCGCCGGCAGGGGCGGCGTGCCCGGGGGCGTATCGGCCAGAAAGCGCAGGCCAAACCGCAGGATGCCCGGGATGTCGGGCACCTCGGGCGCTAATTTGACGAGCAGTGTCTGGAAAAAGGCGGCCGCCCCCGGCGACCAGTCCGGGCCGATCTGGCGGGCGGCTGCGGCCAGGGGCACAGCGTCGTGCGGGAAGCGTTCTGCCAAAAGCCGTACCAACGGTTCGGGCAGATTGCGCTGGGGGGCCAGACGGTCAACGAAGCGCCGTATCCGCTCCGGGGAAAGGGGCACGGGAAACCGGGTGCCGTCGGGCATCAGCGCGGCGGCCCGGGGCGGGTTTTCGACCAGGGCCTCGGCCAGCCGGGCGGTTGCGGCGACGCTTAAACGCGCGCGCTCCATGGTCGGCTCCAGGGCGAGTGCCGTGTCCGGGCCGGGAAAGAGCAACAGTTCGCGAAGCGTTTCGGCTTGGGGATCGTCGGGATCGGCGATCAGGGCCGCCAGTTGCTGCGCTCGGAGTTCGCCATAGGTGGAGTGGATGAAATGGAGCACGGCGGCGTCCTGGGGCAGACCGGTTTCAAGGATGTCGATGATGGCGGCCATGAGATCCTGGATCGGCTGGTCTTGCATAGTTTTTCCGGGAGGTTTTATCCCCTGCGCCAGGGCCGGCGATTGACAGGGGGCTTGGAATATTATTAACAAAAAAAGGAATCAGGTCGAAGCGGTCCACGTCCCGGACCCCAGGCCGGCATCCGACCAACCCGCCTGCCCAGGCGGCAGCAAGGCATCTGCATGCTCCCGAAAATGGACTTCGACAATTACGACACCGGTCCCTTCTACGACGAGATGTTCACCCCTGACGGCCGGCCTCGGGACGGCTGCCGCCTGCTCCACGGCAAGGTCGAGTCCCTGCCGCCCGGCGAGATACGCACCCGCCAGACGGCGGCCGAACAGGCCTTTTACGACATGGGCATCACCTTTACCGTATACGGTCACGAAGAGGGAACCGAAAAAATCTTCCCCTTCGACATCATTCCCCGGGTCATCGAAGCTGCCGAGTGGGACAGCCTGGAACGCGGGCTGGTGCAGCGCATCCGGGCGCTCAACCTTTTCATCGACGACGTCTATCATCAGGGCCGCATCATGGCCGACGGGGTCATTCCCCGTTCGATTGTCGAATCGTCATCGGGCTATTTCAAGGAATGCCAGGGGTTAAATCCCCCGCGCGGAGTGTGGTGCCACATCACCGGGTCTGATCTGGTGCGCGACGAAACGGGCCGGTTCATGGTGCTGGAAGACAATCTGCGCTGCCCGTCCGGCGTTTCCTATGTGCTGGCCAACCGCCGGATTTTAAAGCGCACCTTTCCCCAAGTGTTTGAGACCATCGACATCCGGCCGGTGGACGACTACGCGCCGCTTTTGCTCGATATGCTCCACGCCATCGCCCCCCCGGCGGTGGGGCGGCCAACGGCCGCGCTTTTAACCCCCGGCGTCTACAATTCCGCCTATTTCGAGCACACGTTTTTGGCCCAGCAGGCCGGCATCGAGCTGGTGGAAGGACGCGATCTGGTGGTGGCTGACGGCTACGTCCACATGCGCACCACCAAGGGCCTTAAAAAAGTGGATGTGCTCTATCGCCGGGTGGGCGAGGATTTTCTCGACCCCAAGGTCTTTCGGCCCGATTCGCTCCTGGGCGTGCCCGGCATCATGGAAGTCTACAAGGCCGGTCGGGTGGCCATGGCCAACGCCCCGGGCACGGGGGTGGCCGACGACAAGGTGGTCTATGCCTATGTGCCGCAGATGATCCGCTATTATCTGGGCGAGACGCCGCTCATTGACAACGTCGAGACGTTTTTGTGCTGGGAAGACAAGCAGCGCCGGCATGTGCTGGAAAATCTCGATACCATGGTGGTCAAGGCAGCGGCGGAATCCGGCGGCTACGGCATGCTGGTCGGCCCGGCCGCCACACCCGAGGAACGCGCCGCTTTTGCCGCCAAGATCGAGGCCGATCCGCGCAACTACATTGCCCAGCCCACCATCAACCTGTCGCGGGCTCCGGTCCTGGTGGACGACCATTTCGAGGGCCGCCATGTGGATCTGCGCCCCTACATTCTCTACGGCGAGGATATCCGGGTCATCCCCGGCGGCCTGACCCGGGTGGCGCTCAAGCGCGGCTCGCTGGTGGTCAATTCCTCCCAGGGCGGCGGCAGCAAGGACACCTGGGTGCTCGGCCCGGGGCAGGCGCGTCAGGGCTAAGGGTGCAGCACCCATTTTTTGCGTGAGCCAAGGGAAGGAGTCTCCATGCTAAGCCGTGTGGCCGAAGCCATTTACTGGATGAGCCGCTACCTGGAGCGGGCCGAAAATATCGCCCGCTTCCTCGACGTCAACTGGCACCTTACCCTGGACACCCCGGGCGGGCGCGGCGAACAATGGATGCCGCTGGTGTCGGCCATGGGCGACCACAGCCTGTTTGTTGACCGGGAGTTGGCCGGCAACCGCAAATCCGTGATCCGGTTTCTGGCCTTTGACCCGGAGTATCCCAATTCCATTGTCAATTGTCTGGCCCGGGCGCGCGACAATGCCCGCACCATCCGCGAGATCATCCCCACCGAGATGTGGGAGCAGACCAATACGTTTTACCATATGGTGCGCGAAGCGGCCCGCGACTGCGAAACGGTGCTTAATAACCCCTACCAGTTCTGCGACGAGGTCAAGCGGCGCGATCTGACCATCAGCGGCATTGCCGGCGATGCCATGAGCCATGACGAAGCCTGGGATTTTTTTCGGCTGGGGCGCTTGCTGGAGCGGGCGGACAAGACGTCGCGCATCCTTGATGTCAAGTATTTCATCCTGCTGCCGCACCCGACCGACATCGGCTCCAACCTCGACTATGTGCAGTGGGGGGCCTTGTTAAAGGCCATAAGCGCCCTGGAGGCCTATCGTCGCCGCCATGGCCGCATCCAGCCGGAGCGGATTGTGGAGTTTTTGCTGCTGGACCACGATTTTCCGCGTTCGGTGCTGTGTTGCCTCATAAAAGCCCAAGAGTGCCTGCACGCCATCACCGGCACCCCGGCCGGCTACTTCGCCAATCCGGCGGAAAAGCGCATTGGCTTGCTGACCGGCGATCTGGCCTACAGCGGCCTGGAAGAGATTTTTTCGGCCGGGTTGCATGAATTCACCGACAATCTGCAAACCAGGATGAATCTTGTGGATACGGCCATATACGACACCTTTTTCTCCACCTTCCCGGCTATTGACGCCGCCTCCCAACAGTGAGAAACAAAGCGCCATGACATTTTGCCTCGGTATTACAGTTGAGGAAGGCCTTGTCGGCATTGCCGACACCCGCATCACTTCCGGCAACGAACTGACCAGCGCCCAGAAGGTCTCCACCTACCATAACGGCCATGGGGCCTTTTTCCTCATGACCTCGGGGCTGCGCTCGGTGCGTGATAAGACCCTGACGTATTTTGAAGAAACCATGGATTCCTGCTCCGTTCCCTTTGACAAGCTCTACAAGGTGGTCAACGCTTTTGCCGCCGAGTTGCGCCGGGTGGCGACGGAAGACAAGGCCTTTTTGGCCGAGTCGGGCCTGGGATTCAATCTGCATGTCCTCATTGGCGGCCAGATGACCGCCGACGCCACCCACAAGCTCTATCTGGTCTATCCCGAGGGCAACTGGGTGGAGGTGAGCCAGGGCACGCCGTATCACATCATCGGCGAGGGCGGGTATGGCAAGCCGGTGCTCGACCGGACGCTCAAGTATTCCGATTCCCTGCGTATGGCGCTTAAGGTCGGCTGCCTGGCCTTTGATTCCACCCGCATAAGCGCTTCGGACGTGGATTTCCCCATCGACGTGGTGCTCTACCACCGGGCCGGCATGGAGCTGGTGCAGCACCGCTACGAGAAGGCGGATCTGGCCGATATCTCCTCCTGGTGGCAGGAACATCTGCGCGGTCTGGTCCACGATCTGCCCTCGGAGTGGATCGACAACATCGCCTCCAAACTGACCAAGGTCTGTGGCAAGGCGGGCTGTCTGTCCGAAACGAAGTAAGCCGTGCACTTTCGCATCCGCCACCGCACCCGCTACGAATACGGGCGGCCGGTTTTCCTGGAGCCGCATCGGCTGCGCCTTGTGCCGCGCGGTGATGCCTGCCAGCGCCTGCTCTCCTTTGCCGCCGCCATTGAACCCACCCCGGCCGGCCAGACCCTTGTCACCGATGCCCTTGGCAACACCTTGCTGTCCTTTTGGTTTGTGGAGCTCACCGACCATTTCGAGGTGACCACCGAGGCGCTGGTGGAGACGCTGCGGGCCAATCCCTTCGACTATCTGGTGGAGTCGGCCCGGGCTGTGCTCCCGATACCGCTGGACCGGATCGAGGCTGCGGCCGCCCCGTTCTGTCTGGCCCGGCCCGAAGGGGCTGTCCAGCGCGTCCTGGCGCTGGCCGAGACCCTGCGCCGCGTAAGCGGCGCGCCCCAGGACTTTGCCCTGGCGCTTGTAGACTGGATGCAGATCAATCTGCGCACCGTGGTCCGCCATGAACCCGGCATCCTCGATCCCGACGCCGTGCTGGCCGCCGGGGAGGCGTCCTGCCGCGATCTGGCCGTTTTTTACATCACCGCCTGCCGGCATGTCGGTATCCCGGCCCGGTTTGCCAGCGGCTACCACGAGGGCGATCCCGACAGCACCGAACGCGATCTGCACGCCTGGGCCGAATTGCTCCTGCCCGGCGGCGGCTGGCGCGGCTTCGATCCCTCCCTGGGGCTGGCCGTGGCCGACCGCCACGTCGTCGTGGCCGCAGCGCCCCATCCTGACGACGCCTCCCCGGTCTCCGGCTCTTTCCGGGGGGACGGGGTGACGGCCCGCCTGACACACCATATTCGGCTCAAGGAGTCCCCGGCCTGAGGCCAGCCCGTTTATGGGGCTTGGGTTTCGGGGCTGCTTGGGGTATCGTTGGCGGGAAACGAAACGGGGGCTGCATGCATTTTTCTTGTCGCGCGTCCATTGGACGTCTGCTGCTGGTCATGGTGTTTGCCAGCCTTTTTTGGGGGGCGGTCGGGCCGGCTGGGGCCGCGTCGTCGGCCATTGACCTCACGCCTGAAGAAAAAGCCTTTATCGATGCCCATCCGGTCATCCGCTTTAGCGATACGGACTGGCGGCCACTGTCCATCTACGAAGACGGCCGTTTACAGGGGCTTTTCCACGACTACTACAACCTGATTTCCCAAAAATCCGGTCTGGCCTTCCAGTTTGTCCCCGTGGGCGACGGGCATGACTTCCAGTCCGTTCTGGATGCCCTGCGCGAAAGACGCATCGACATGATCGACGGCACGGGCAAGACTCCCGACCGGGCGAATTACGCCTTGTTCGTAGGACCGTTCCTGCGTTTCCCCCTGGCCATCATGACTCGCGACGACGCCTCGGCCTATTCCCTGGAAACACTCGCCGGCAAGCGCGTGGCCGCCGGCAATGGCGGCACGGCCTACGAATACATCCGGGAACACGGCAAAAATATTGAACTGGTGCCGGCCAAGGACGCCGCCGACGCTTTGGCCATGGTGTCTGTGGGCAAGGCCGACGCTGCCGTGGAAAATCTGGCCGTGGCTGCCTACGCCATACGCGGGGCAGGGCTGGCCAACGTCAAGATATCCGGCCAGCTCGACTACAATTTTGAGATTTTTGCCCTGGTGCGCAAGGACTGGCCGGTCCTGGCTTCCATTTTGCAAAAAGCCCAGGCAGCGGTTGATGATACGGAAAAGGCCGCGCTGCTGGCCAAATGGCTGCCCATCTACAAGGGCGGGGTCAAAAGCGACCAGCCGGCCTCGGACGTGGCCGGCAAGCCCGTCGATTCCCACGCCGGCATTACCCTCAGTGAGCGCGAACGCGACTACCTCGCCGGCAAAAAAGCCCTGGCCTTTTGCGTGGACCCGGACTGGGCACCCATCGAGCGCATTGACGAAAACGGGCAGCATGTGGGCATCTCTGCCGATTTTCTGTCGCTGATAAGCGAGCGTCTGGGCGTTCCGGTCGTTTTGGTGCCCACCAGTTCCTGGAGCCAGACGCTGTCGGCGGTGCGCGACCGGCGCTGCGATTTCCTGCCGGCAGCCGGGGACACCAAGGAGCGGCGGCGCTACCTGCGTTTCACCTCGCCCTATTTGCGTTTTCCCATGGTGGTGGCCGCCCTGGCCACGGCGCCGTTTATCGACGATCCGGCCGCCCTGTCGGGCAAGACGCTTGGCGTGGTCAACGGCTACGCCAGCCTGGACATCCTGCGGGCCAAATACCCGGGCATCCGGCTGGTGGAAGTCCCCAGCGTTGCCGAAGGCCTGCGGTTGGTGGCCGACGGCAAGCTCGACGGCTACATCGACACCGTGCCGGCCATCAGTCGGGCCATTGCCAAGGGGCATTTCAGCGATTTAAAGATCGCCGGCCGTCTGGACGCCCAGCTCGATCTGTCCCTGGCCAGCCGCGACGACGAACCCGAACTGGCCTCGCTTTTCCAAAAGGCCGTCAATACCCTGACCAAGGAAGAAACCGACGCCATCATCAAGAAATGGGTGGCCGTCACCTTTGAACAGCGCTTTGACTATTCCAGGTTCTGGAAGGCCTTGGCCGTGGCTGCGGCCGTGGTTGCCCTGGTTGTCTGGTGGAACCGCAAACTCACCCGGCTCAATCGGGCCATCCGCCAGGCCCACGAGGAACTCGACGACGCCAACCGCAACATGGCGGCCCTGCTCGACAACGCCCGCCAGGGCTTTTTGTCCGTGGATCGCGACGGGATCGTTTCGCCGCAGTACAGCCAGGAATGCCGGGTGCTTTTTGGTGCTGCCATCGAAGGGCGCAATGTGGCCGAACTACTCTTTCCCGACAACCCGGCCGGGGGCGAGACCATGCGTGTCAACATCGGGCGCGTCATTGACGAGCCTGACGCCTATCGCCAGGAACTCTACCTGTCGCTTATGCCCAAAACCGTGGCCCGGGGTGAGGCCTCTTTGACCGTGGCGTATCGCCCCCTTGCCGGGGGGCGGCTCATGTTCGTTGTCACTGACGTGACAGGCGAAGTGCGCCTCAAAGACGCCGTGGCCCGGGAGCGCAACCGGCTGGCCTGCGTGGTGGCGGCGGTCCGGGAGCAGCACGACTTTTTTGCCGTCCTCGACAGTTTCGCCGCCTTTCGGGAATCCGGGGCCGCCTTGATTGCCGGGGCTGTGGACGGTCGCAGTGCCCTGCAAGCCGTGTATCGGCAGGTGCACACCTTTAAGGGGTTGTTTCTCCAGCTCGAATGCGCCTTTGTGGGCAAGGCCTTAAACGACCTGGAAACCCGGCTGGCCGAGCTTGGCCGTGAGGCGGCACCGGCTGCGGCCGCTGTTGCGGCCCTGGTGGCGGCGGCGGACGTGGACGCGGCCCTGGCCCGGGATCTCGACGTGGTGCGCCAGGCCCTGGGACCGGAATTTTTCGACCGGCGCGGCGAGATCTGCCTTGGAAAAGATCTGGCCGAGGCCCTGGCCTCTCTGGCCGACCGGCTGCTTACGTGTCTGGATGCCTTGCCGCTTGGAGCCAAGGATCGGGCCGTGCTGACCGCCGCCCGCAGCCTGCGCCATGTCGATCTGAAAAAACTGCTGGCCGCCTATCCCCGCACCGTGGCCCGACTGGCCGCCGGTCGGGGCAAGCTCGTGGCCCCCTTTGCCGTGGAAGGCGAGACCGTGCCGGTCGATCCGGCCCGGTTTGGCCCCTTGGCGAAAACACTGGTCCATGCCTTTCGAAACGCCGTGGACCATGGCCTGGAAACGCCGGACGAACGCTCGGATATGGGCAAGACCGAAACCGGAACCATCTCCTGCCGGGTGCATGTCGCCTCAGGGTGGGCCACCATCGAGGTGGCCGACGACGGCCGGGGCGTGGATGTGGAAGCCATTCGATCCCGGGCCTTTGAACGCGGGCTGGCCGGAGCCGAAGAGCTGGCAGCCATGGACGACGCGGCCCTTGAGGAGCTTTTGTTTCGCGACGGATTTTCGTCGCGCCGGGAGGTTGGCGATTTGTCCGGCCGGGGCGTGGGGCTGGCCGCTGTGCGGGCCGAAGCCGAGCGCCTGGGCGGAACTGTCCGCATCGTCAATAATCCGGGCCACGGCCTGCGCCTGCTCGTTGCCGTGCCCCTTGACCCAGTGAGTTCTTGATTCTATCGGGAGATGTTATGACCGAATATCTGGACGTGAAAGCCTTCCTCGACGCCCTGACGGCGCGCACCAAAGCCTTTTTCCAAGAGGAACTGGGCCTGGAAACCACGACCGCCGGCTTGCATTTTGACGAGGTCCAAAAGCTCGACCTGCGCCATCTGACTGCCATCTTAAGCGCCACCGGCCAGCTCAAGCTCTACCTGGCCTATAGTTTCGACGCGTCGCTGATCGATGCGGCCTTTGCCGCCTACACCGCCGACCTCGACATCGCCGAGGACGAACGGGAGGACGCCGTGCAGGAAACCGCCGGTGACATCATCAACATCATCGTGGGCAATGCCCTGGCCGACATTGCCGGCAATGGGGCGGCCATAGCACTCTCGCCGCCCATTATCCTCACCGAGGCCAAGTCCGTCATGCGCCATCGGGGCGCGAAGTTCGCCTCCGCCGAGCTGACCGCTGCCGCCGGTTCGCTGGCCATCCACCTCATCGGTCCGGGTGAACTGTTTGACGACGCACTGGAATATGTGGAGGGGTAAGGCATGAAATCGTTGCGCATCCTGGTGGTGGACGACTCCGGCCTCACCGTAAAGAAAATGACCAAGCTCCTCACAGATATCGGGCACGAGGTGGTCGGCGTGGCCACCACCGGCCAGCAGGCCGTGGACATCTTTGCATCGCTGGCCCCGGATCTGACCACCATGGACATCACCATGCCGGATTTAAACGGCATCGAGGCCACCCGGCGCATCCTGGCCGATCATCCCCAGGCCTGCATTATCATGGTCACTTCCCACGGCCAGGAGCAGATGGTCATGGACGCCATCGAGGCCGGGGCCAAAGGCTATATCCTTAAGCCCGTCAAACAGGAAAAATTGGCCGAAACCCTGGAAACTGTGGCAGCTAAGTACCTGTGATGCAAAGCGGCTCCATGCTCGAAAGCGCGCTGCTCAAAACGCACTTCGACGTCATCCCTTTTGGCATCTATGTCGTTGACGTGGTCTCGTACGAGCTGGTCTTCGTCAACCGCCATTACCGCAAAAGTCTTGGCCAGGCCGAGGGCGGTATCTGTTACAAAGTCCTCTACGACAACGATACCCCGTGCCTGCATTGCCGTATCCCGGAACTGCTCACCGAGGCGGGCCTGCCAAATGGCCAGACCGCCATTTACGACCACTACAACGACCGCAATGAGCGCTGGGCCCAGATTCAGGAAAAAGCCATGGGCTGGCCCGATGGCCGGGTGGTCAAATACGCCATTGCCGTTGATATCTCCGAGCTCAAAGAAACCCAGAACCGTCTGGCCGAGGCCCATGCCGAGCTGGCCATTCGCAACCGGGAGTTGGCCGGCCAAAACAAGGCGCTGACAGACAGCATGGATCTGCGCGAACATGTGGAGCGCATCGCCCGCCATGACCTCAAAGCGCCGCTGTCGGCCCTGATCGGCTTGCCCCAGGTGCTTTTGGAGAACTATGATCTGCCGCCCCAGGCTGCTGAGATTGTGGGGCTTATGGAACAGGCCGCCCATTCCATGCTCGACATGCTCAATCAGTCCCTGGTGCTCTATCGCCTGGAGACGGGTTCGTTTACGCTGACCCCGCAGCCCCTGGATCTGCTCGATCTGGCCCAGCGCACCTGCACCCGGCTGTCCAACATGCCCACAGCCCGGGGCCGCAGCCTGTTGACAAGCCTGTCCGGCGCTCCGATTCCCTCTGGTGCCCGGGTGGATTTCGCCGGTGACGACCTTCTGCTTGGCCCCATGCTGCAAAATATCATCGTCAATGCCCTGGAAGCCTCCCCCGAAGGCGGGCTGGTCAGCGTGGATCTGCGGCCCGAATCCGACGCAACACGCCTTGTCGTGACCAATGACGGGGAAGTGCCCCCCGAGATCCGGGCGCGCATGTTTGAGAAATACGTGACCCAGGGCAAGCGCGGCGGCACGGGTCTTGGCGCGTATTCGGCTTTTCTGGCGGCCAAAGCCCACGGCGGGCGCATTGATCTCGACGCAGGCACCCCGGGGCGCACCGTCGTCACCGTGACCCTGCCGCGTTTGGGAGGCGGTGGAGCATGATGGAAAACGCCCTCTTTGAAAGCCATTTCGATCTCATTCCCTTTGGCATCTATGTGGTGGATGCAGCCAGCAACGATATCATCTACTGCAACAGTGCGTTTATCGAGCACTTTGGCAACCATGTGGGGTGTTGCTGCCACAACGCCCTCTACGAGCGCCCCGTTCCCTGTCCGTGGTGTTATGTGCAGGAACTGATGACCGATCAAGGCCTGCCCAACGGCGAAACCCGGGTGTTTGAGCATTTTAACGAGTCCGACGACCGCTGGTATCAGATGCAGGTGCGGGCCATGACCTGGCCCGATGGGCGGGTGGTGCGCTACGCCATTGCCGTGGACATTACCGAACTCAAGGCCACCCAGAACCAACTGGCCGAAGCCCATGCCCGGCTGGCCCTGACCAACCTTGAACTGGTGCGCCTTTCGACCACAGACATGCTCACCGGGTTGGCCAACCGCCAGCATACCGAAACCCTGCTGGAGGCGGCCCTGGCCGCTCTGGCCCGGGACGGGAAGCCCTTTAGCCTGATCATGCTCGATATCGACAATTTCAAGGCCATCAACGATCACCACGGCCATTTGCGCGGGGATGACGTGCTGCGGGCTTTGGCCGGCCTGTTGCGGGATGCGGGGACGCAGGGGCCGGCTGTTGGCCGCTGGGGCGGCGAGGAATTTCTCGTCGGCTGTCCGGGTTTGCATCTGGCGGATGCCTATGTTCTGGCCGAGAGCCTGCGCCGGGCCATATCGTGCCTCGATCTGTCCGGGATAGGGCGCATCACCTGCAGTTTTGGGGTGACCGAGGCCCGGGCCGGGGACTCCCCGGTGCATTTGCTGACCCGCGCCGATCAGGCGCTCTACATGGCCAAGGCGTTGGGGCGTAACCGGGTGGAGACGGCCTGATCCACGGATTCTATCCGTTGCCTGCTTTACATACAGCCCAAAAGCTTTTACCGGCTGTGTCTTTCGGCCGAAGCGCACTGCGGCGGGTTCGCCCGGCTCCACCCCCCACTCGAAAGGACGGCGCACGGTATGGACGGCAAACTGGCCAATCCCGCTCCCCTGGGCCTTATGGGCTTCGGCATGACCACGATTTTACTGAACATTCACAATGCCGGCTGGTTTCCTGTCAGTTCCATGGTCCTGGCCATGGGGATTTTCTACGGCGGTCTGGCCCAGGTCGTTGCCGGCATCCTGGAATTTAAAAAGGGCAATACCTTTGGCCTTACGGCCTTTGTCAGCTACGGTTTTTTCTGGCTGACCCTGGTGGGCCTGATCGTGCTCCCCAAAATGGGGCTGGCCGAGCCCACGCCAGAGGCCTTTATGGGCTGGTATCTGTTTCTCTGGGGTCTTTTCACCCTGTTTATGTTTCTGGGAACGCTGGGCGGCAACTTCGTTTTGCAGTTCATCTTCGGTTCCCTGACCGTGCTGTTTTTCCTGCTGGCGGCCAGGGATTGGCTGGAGTCGGCAGCCATCGGCCGGCTGGCCGGCTACGAGGGCATCGTGTGCGGGGCCAGCGCCTGCTATCTGGCCATGGCCGAGGTGCTCAACGAAAAATACGGCCGCACCGTGTTGCCTGTTGGCTAGTGTGGCGTTCGCTAATTGCCGTTAGGGTTATCCAAGTATTAACACGTTGAATTTATTGTTTTTATTCACAAAAAAACATAAATGTTTTTTTGTGAACGCGACGCTAGGCCGGGTTTTCTGTACTGGTAAAGCCGCTTCCCCGGGCTGCGGGGAGCGGCTTTTTTTGGTGCACCCGGCAGGGTGGCCGTATGCGGCGTTGGCCGCCTGTATGGAGACGATGATGCCGACCAGATTGGGGAAACGGGTGGTGCAGCGCACCCTGGCGGCCATCCGGCTGGCTTGCGTCCTGGCCTTGGGGCTGACGGGGCTGGCTGGGATCGGGGGGGCTGCCGCGATGGTGTCGGCGGCCTGGGGGCAGCCGGCAGCTCCGGCAGCCCGGCCGGTGCCGGTGGAGGCGGTTTTTGACGGCGACACCTGCCGGCTGGCCGGCGGTGCCCGGGTGCGACTGGCCGGCATTGATGCCCCGGAACTGGCCCACGACGGCCAGCCGGCCCAGTATTATGCGGCGGAGTCCAAAAATGCGCTGTCCCGGCTGGTTGCGGGCGCTGGGGTGCAGTTTGTGGGAGTCGGTCCTGGCCACGACCGTTTCGGCCGGCTCCTGGGCGACCTGCTCCTGCCTGGTGGCGTGTCGGCGGCCGAGCGTCTGGTGGCCGAAGGGGCGGCCTTTTGCTTCTGGTTTGACGACATCCCCCCGCCAATGCAAGCGCGGTTGCTTGCAGCCCAGCAGCGGGCCATGGCGGCCGGCAAGGGGTTTTGGCCACGGCTGCTGGCGCTGCCTGCCCCGCCGGACCCGTATGTCGGCAACGTGGCCTCCTGGCGGTTTCATGCCCCGGGCTGCCCGGACGCGGCGCGTATCGCCCGGCGTAACCGGGTGCTGTTGCCAACGCTTGACGAAGCCTTTGCCCGGGGATTTGCCCCGGCCAGGGAGTGTACCCCCTGGCCAACTCTGCGCTAAACGCGCCTTCCCGGTCGGTTGCGCCGCAATCAAACCTTGACGCGGCGGCTTTTTTGGACCATCCATTTTGGCGCAATAGACTCGCTTCGAAAGCCGCATCGTGTTGCGGACGTTGCCGCAAATCGGACTTTCGGACGCTCTCACCATCTCAAACTGGAGGCCTCATGCTTTTTCCGAGCCTGGCGCACGCCATGGGTGCCATTCCCGGCGGAGACGCTGCCGGGGGCAGTAACCCCATCACCGCTTTTCTGCCGCTGATCCTCATGTTTGGTATTTTCTATTTTCTGCTCATCCGTCCCCAGCAGAAAAAAGCCAAACAACATCGGGAATATCTGGCCGGCCTCAAGCGCGGCGACTACATCCTGACCGGCGGTGGCATCTACGGTCGCATCATGGAAGTCCATGGCGACAAGTTGACCATCGACATTGCCAAGGATCTTAACATCGAGATCAATCGCAACTTCGTCTCCGGTCCTGGCGACGCCGCTGCGCCGGCTGCCAAAGCCGAGCCCAAGGGCAAAGACAAGTCCAAGGACTAGGAAACGCACTTCGGGCCGCATGCTGCCCGAAGCGACGACGAAGGGATGCCCCAGGCCGTCCCTTCGTTTTGTCGTTGTACCCGACAAGCCTCCCAAGGAGAGCCTCGCCCATGACTGGAAATCTGCGTTGGCGGCTGGCTGTGATCAGTCTTGTGGCCTTTTTGGGCCTTATCTACATGTTGCCCTCCCTGGGGTCGGTCAAGCAGTCTTTTTTGGGCAAGTTCCTGCCCGATGACGTGATCAGCCTGGGCCTTGACCTTAAAGGCGGCATCCATCTCACCCTTGGCGTTGACGTGGACAAGGCGCTTGCCACCTCCCTGGCCCAGATGGGTCGCGATATCCGCGACCAGGTCAAGGAAGAGGGCATCGCCATCCAACGCCCGGGAACCACCGGCGACGGCAAACAGCTGGAATTTGTCCTGGCCACCCCGGACAAACGCGACGCCCTCGACAAGTACCTCTCCAGCCACTTTGCCGTGCTGCATGTGGACTCGGTTGCAAGCGCTCCCGAAGGCCGCTTCATCTATAAGCTGTCCTTTACCCAGAGCTACCGGGACGATCAGGCCCGCATGACCGTGGATCAGGCGGTAAAGACCATCCGCAACCGCATCGACGAGTTCGGTGTGGCCGAGCCTGATATCCGCAAGCAGGCCGACAACCGTATCCAGATCCAGCTGCCGGGGCTGCAAGACCCCGAGCGGGCCATCAAGCTCATCGGCAAGACCGCCCATCTGGAATTCAAGGTCGTTGACGAGACGGTCGATCTGGACAAAGCCCAGAAGGGTGTCCTGCCGCCGGGTGACGAACTGTCGGTGCTGCGCCACCGCAATCCCGATGGCTCCTATCTGGAGCGCCCCATTGCGCTCAAGGCCGACGCCGTCATGACCGGCGAGAGCATTGCCGATGCCCGGGCCAACTTCGACGCCAACAATCAGGCCTACGTGGCCCTGACCTTCACCCCGGGCGGTTCGCGCCAGTTTGAGCGGGTGACAGGTGAAAACGTCAAAAAGCAGTTGGCCATCGTCCTTGACGGCAAGGTCTATTCCGCGCCCACCATCCAGGAAAAAATCGGCGGCGGCCGGGCCAGCATCACGGGCCGGTTCTCCACCGAGGAAGCCCGCGATCTGGCCATTGTCCTGCGCGCCGGCGCATTGCCCGCCCCGGTCAACATCCTGGAGCAGCGCACGGTGGGTCCGTCCCTTGGACAGGAGTCCATCGAAAAAGGCGTCTTCTCGGCTGTGGTCGGCGGCATCATCGTTATCGCCTTTATGATCCTGTACTACGGTCTGGCCGGAGCCGTGGCCGACATGGCGCTCCTGTTCAATCTGGTGCTCATTGTGGCCGGACTGGCCGGGTTCGGGGCCACGCTGACCCTGCCGGGCATAGCCGGTATCATTTTGACCATCGGCATGGCTGTCGACGCCAACGTCATCATCTTCGAGCGCATCCGCGAGGAACTGCGTCGGGGCGATACGGCCCGTCGGGCTGTGGACATCGGCTACAGCCGGGCCACCCTGACCATTCTCGACGCCAACGTAACCACCGTCATCGCCGCCGTGGTGCTCTATCAGTTCGGCACCGGTCCCATTCGGGGATTTGCGGTGACGCTCATCCTCGGCATCGTGGCCTCCATGTTTACGGCTATCTTTTTTACCCGCTTTTTGTTTGATCTGTGGCTGGCCAAGCGGCCGGCAGACGCTGCCCTGCGCATCTGATCCGAGGCCCCCGCAAGGGGGCCTTTTTTGTGGTGCGCCGGGGACTGGAACGCGGTCGCCAGCCGCCGGCTGCATGCCCTGCAGGAGCCACTTTTGTGATGCGTCCGGCAGGGTTCCAAATTCTTACGGTCCAAAGCGGCTGCGTCCAAAAAACGCCTCGTTGTCCGTTCGCCCCTGCCGCAAGGCAGCCTCGCCGCGGCCCGGCTCCGCAGCATCACAGGGGTATGCCGTTGGTTGTGGCGCATCGGCGTTTCCCGGAGTCGGGCTTTTATCTTGGCCGGGTCTTGGATATTTCCGAGTTATCAGGTAGGTTCTCAGGCCTAACCAGGGAGGCAGGATGTCTGATAATGCGAGGGCCATGGTCCTGGCGTCTTTTATCGGCGATGCATTGGCGCTTGGGCCGCACTGGGAGTATGATCCCAAGATCCTGGCCCAACGCTTTGGCCCGGTGACCGGGTACCTCAAACCGCTGGCCGACAGCTACCATGACGGCAAAAATGCCGGCGAGCTGACCCACTACGGTGACCAGACTTTGGTGTTGCTGGAGTCGTTGGCTGCCCGGGGTGGCTTTGACTTGGACGATTTTGCTGCCCGGTGGCGGGCACTTTTTAACGGCTACAGCGGTTATGTGGACGGCGCTACCCGTATGACGCTTAAAATATTCGATTTTGGCGAAGGGCCGACCAATTCCGGTTCCAATTCCAATGATTTGGCCGGAGCAGCCCGGGTGGCCCCGCTGGTGTATGCCTTAAGCGGCGATCTGCCGCAGCTGGTGGCTGCGGCCCGGGCTCAAACGAAAATGACGCATAACCATGCCCAGGTCATTGAAGCGGCTGAGTTTTTTGCCCGTGCCGCCTGGGCCATTCTGGGTGGCACGAAGCCGGAAGCGGCCCTGCGCCTGGCCGGCGAAGCCGGGTATGCCAGTGCGCCCATCGGCCAGTGGCTGGAGATGGGGCTGGCTTCGGCCGATCAGGATACGGTGACGGCCATCGCCGGTTTCGGCCAGACCTGTCATATTGGCGAAGCCATGCCCGGGGTGATTCATCTTATCGCCCGGCACGGCTGGGATCTGTCCGCCTGTTTGCGGGAAAATGTCATGGCCGGCGGCGACAGCGCGGCCCGGGGCATGCTCGCCGGCCTCATCGTCGGGGCCACGGTGGGCCTTGAAGGGCTGCCCGTGGCCTGGATGGAGGGGCTGGCCGCCAAAGCCGCCATCGAAGGCGATCTGCAGGCCCTTGCCGTTGCCTGACCCCGCGCAGAGGCAACCGGATTTTACAGCACCGCGTTGTTTGGATAGGGTCGTGTTTGATTGCGCCAATCCCGTTCGACGGGTGTCCGGGACGACCGGGCGTTTGATCGACGGCTAAGGGGGAGGACATGGAAGTGCTGAACGCGCATTTGCCGGAACTCGTGCAGTCGCGCATCGAAGATCTCGTCAATGTCCAGACTGTTGACGAGGAAATGGCCACGCACATGAAAGAGCTTGAGGCCCGCCTTGGTGCTCTGGAGGCGCTGGCCCGGACCGAGAGCGCCGATGCGGCCAGACAACTCGTGGAGGACGTGGAGCGATTGATCGACCGCATCCGCCGGGATTACGTGGCCATTGCCTACCGCCAGGGTGTGGTGGACGGGGCGGGGTTTAAAAAACTCGTGGCTGCACAAGAGGCACCCGTCGGAGCCTAACCCCGCGTCATTGAAAACGGCCGGTTCAGGCGGAACCGGACAAACGGAAAAGCCCCGGATACGACGGCCCGCGGGGGACGCAGACGACGGGACGTTACCGGCCGGACATTGGGGTGTGCGGCCCAGGGAGAGCGCGTGACCAAGAGGCGTTATGGCTGACAAGGATATCAAGGACATTGCCCATTGTGTCTATATGATCGATCTGGTGTTGCGAGAGGTCATGCATTCGCCAAGCATCAGCAACAAGGAATTCGCCACCCAGTGCATCATCGACAGCTTTGTGCGTATTCTGCGCGAGGAAGGTTATTCCGTCACTCCGGCCCGCCTGAAAAACATGCTCGCCTACGCCCATTAAATCCCCAGGCCGTCCTTTGGCGCCGGCGGCCTGTTTGCTTTTCCCAGGGGCGGCTCACTGGCCCGGTGCCGGTCGCTGCCAATTGAACGCGTTTCCTGTTTTGTCGTAAAAGTGGACAGTCTGCGCCCGGGTTCCTGGCTCACTGTCGAAGAAATTGTTTCATTTTCAGCTTGTTGGATGCAAAGAGAGACAAGGCTCAATTATTGCTTAGAGGCAGGGCAGGGAGGAACAGCACACCATGCTGCGCATTTTGCTTGCCGAAGACGATGAGAACCACGCCACACTGGCCCGTCTGACCCTGGAAGACGAGGGGCACCGAATCACGGCTGTTTCGGATGGGAAGCGGGCGCTGGAAGCGATCACCCACGAAGCGTATGATCTGGTGCTGCTCGACATGCGTTTGCCGGAAATTGACGGACGGGAATTCATTGGCCGGATCCGGGCCGCCGGCACGCCGCTAAGCCACATCCCCATCGTGGTCGTCACGGGTTACGGTGTGCGACAATATATCGATTTTTTTAAAGATTTTGACGTTCGCCACTACCTCGCCAAACCCTACGACTGCGACGAACTGGCTTCCATCATCCGCAGTTACGACGCCCACTAAGCGACTCCGGCCGCCCAAGCCCGGGAGATGCCGCCAACGCCTGACAGCGCCAGCTCGGTCAGCCCTGCCTTCTTCCCCCTTTTTCCGTTGTCAGCAACGATCCTTTTCCCTATCAATACGGGATATCCGTACGCTGGAGGCTCGGCGTCGCGTCATGGCGCACGCCCGGCCAGGGCTGATCAAAAGACTTTACAACACCGTCTCCCGGAGGTTTGCATGTCTCGTATGACCACAGTGCTACTGGCCCTCGTCCTCGGATGTTTGTTGGCCGCCGCGCCGGCCCTGGCCAAGGAGAAAAAGGAAAAAAACATCCCGGATGTCACCGGGGTCTGGAAGGGCACTTCAGATTCTGTGTCCATGGGGAAGCTGGGGCATGGCGAACCGAGTGATGCGCCCAAGTTCCAGCATGTGGCGTGGACGCTGACCATCGACAAGCAGGAAGGCCGGACCTTTTTCGGCAGCAAGGTTTCGGCCCGGGGCAAAGAAACCGTGGTCGGGGTGGTTGACGGCGCAAAGCTCTTTTTGGCCGATGACGATGGCGTGACCGTCGGCAAGCTGACCAGCAAGCATCGGATGCTCCTCATTTATATGGAAGCGGGCAAGGAATCCAAAGTGGCCAGCACCACGCTTTTCATCCGGGAAGGCGGCGACAAGGAAGAGACGCCGGCCGGCGCGCCGGCGCAATAGCGCGGCTGTTTCGGGGGGCGGGGGCTTAAGCCCCCGGCCCCCCCAAGCAACCGTGATTCCCGTCAAGCCTGCCTTGCGGCATTGTCCGCCTGATGGAAGTGCATTTCCCGCTCCCACCCACCGTCACGGCAACGCCGTCCCCCTTTACCCCTTGCCTCCATCTGGGATTCCAAAGGGCTGTCACTCCCTTTGGCCGCCGGAGCAACGGTGGTTCCTGTCAAGCAACAACGCTCTCTGTCCAGGCTGATAGCCGACCCGTTTGCCAGCCAACGCCCAAAACCCCTTGAAAAACTTTTCCCGGTGGGGGGTCCGGGGGCCTCAGGCCCCCGGCCGCCGGAGGCTCTTTTCTTTTCCTGCCGGTCATTTTTCCAAGGGCTGTGGCGTGGGCTTTGGTCCGCTTTTTTTGCGTGGATGGGTGGTGCCGTCGCCGAAGAGGGCGTCGTATTGGGCCGTGTCGCCGGGATGGCTGTCGTAGCAGTCCGAGGCGATGATCGGTCGGCCGGCCGCCAGCAGTTCGCTCACCGTGACCAGCTTGAAGCCGCGTTTGGTCAGTTCCGCAATCAGGACGGGCAGGGCTTCCCCGGTGCCGTGGCCGTTGCCGTTGGCGTGGCCGATGATGATGTCGCCGGGGCGCACCCGTTCCAGCACGACTTTTAGGATGCGTTCCGGGGTGCTCAGCGGATCAGGGTCGCCGGTGGTCAGGCTCCACTGGATGGCGGGAAGGCCCCGCTCGGCGAGCAGCGACAAGGCCTCGGCCCGGCAGCGGCCATAGGGAAAGCGAAATACCGTCGGCACGGCCGGGATATGGGCCAGGATCGTTTCCGGCAGGCCGTGCCGGCTGGCCAGCTGCACCAGTTCGGCCCGCAGCGCGGCGTACTGGGTTTGGGTCCAGTCTATTTCCCGGATCATGGCGGCAGTGTCCAGGCGGCCGAAATTGCCATGGGTCCAGGCATGGCTGCCGATCTCGAAAAGCGGATCGGCCATGAGCTGCATGGCCCGATCCGGGTGGGACCGCAGCCATTTGCCGCCGACAAAGAGCGTGGCCCGGGCATGAGCGGCGCGCAGGGCATCGATGACGGCTCCGTCATAGCCGGCAACCTGATCCGCCAGTTCGCACAGATCAAAGGTGAGGGCGACGAGCTTTTGGCCGTGGGTATCCACCCGGCGGATGGAACCGCGCAGATTCTCGGGCAGGGGGGGCAGGGCCGGGGCGGTAACGGACGTCGGCGGTGAACGGTCCGGCTGGCCCAGCCGGCCGGATTTGCGTTCGGCCGCCGTGCCGGCCAGTTCGGCCGGGCTCCACAACGTGCTTGGAATCGTTACCACGTCGCAATCGGCCCTGGCCGTCGGCGGCGAGGGGAAAGCAAGGCAGGCAAGCGTCAGGAAGAGCAAAAGGGCAGGGCGCACGCCGGTATCTCCTTGGGGCGCTCCCGAACTAAGCCGGGCCGCCGGGGTGGTGTGGCTGGGAAAGGTGGCACGCGGGGCCGGGCTTGGCAAGATGGGCGCGACAGGCACGGGTGACTGGCAAGCCCCGGTCCAAGCCTCCCACGCCGCCCCGGGAGGATGGCAGTGACCAAAGCGGCGCGGGAGGGGAAGGCGAATAGGCGGGCTAGTCGGTGACCAGCATGACGCTGGAGGCCTTGACCATGGCCTTTATGGGCTGGCCCACGACAAGGCCCATGGCTTCAACAGAGTGTTTGGTGACGACAGACACGATTTCAACGCCGGGCGCGATTTCAATAACGACTTCGCTGCTGACCATACCGTTGGTGATGGATTTGATCATGCCGGGTACGAGATTGCGGGCACTGACTTTCATGGAGGGCTCCTGGTTGGAGGTTGATCTACCATGAAAGAGTAGCTGTTCTGATTTCTTCAGGTCAATACTGTCAATTGAATTGGCGCTGCTGTCACCCTGTTATGAAATTTCATGTAAGCGGGAGGCTTGGCCGCGGTGAGCGATCCGCAGTATTGTGTTACTGGCGCTGCTTGCCCTGGCTATGGGAGTTTTTGCGGGAGGATTCGGCTTTACTGGACTTGGCCGACTTGGAACGCTTGGATTTGGACGAGACATCGTGGGCATCAAAGCGGGCCGAAGCGCCGCGTCGGGCACTGACCTTGCTGCTGCGGTGCTCGGAGTTGGCCACGCGCAGGTTCTTGCCGTGGTGGCTTGTTCTGCCGCGCTTGGATGTGATTTTGGTCGGGGCCGGTTCGGGAACGTCGCAGGAAGCGACCATGCTGTCCACGACGCCGGAGAAAGAGGCGTCGAGGATGCGGGTGGCTTCGCGGTTGCGCAACTGCTTGGTGCGCCCGCCGAGGACCACGGCGATGACCCGGGAATCGCCGCGTTTGGCCGTGGCGATGATGTTGTAGCCGCTGGCATCGACATAGCCGGTCTTGATGCCGTCCACGCCGTCACAGGAATTGAGCAGATGGTTGGTGTTGCCGTGGACCGCGCCGTTGTGATTGATCACGGTGGTGGAATGGTAGCGCAGGGCCTGGGGATAGCGGTGCAGATAGCTGACGGCCAGGGTGGTGAGATCCCGGGCCGTGGTCAACTGGCCCGGGGCCGGCAGGCCGTTGGGATTTTTAAACGTGGTGCCGTTCATGCCCAGGGCGCGGGCCTTGCGGTTCATCAACTCCACGAAACGGGGGATGCCGCCGAAATGCTCGGCCACGGCGATGCAGGCGTCGTTGCCCGAGGCCACGGCCATGCCGCGCATGAGGTCGTCCAGGGTGACGACTTCGCCGGAGCGCAGGCCCATGGACGAGCCGCCGGTGGCATCAGCCTGGCGGCTGACCTTGACCCGATCGGTGAAATTGGCCTGACCCGAGGCCACGAGGTCAAAGACCACATACATGGTCATCACCTTGGTCAGCGAGGCCGGGGGGATGCGGCGGTCGGCGTCCTGGCTGTAGAGCGTCCTGCCCGAGCCAAACTCCGTGACCAGGGCGGATTTGACGGCCAGTTTCCCGGATTGCTTGGCCGGGAAGGCCGATTTGGGTCCGATGAGACAAAGGAGGACAAGCAAGAATAGTACGCGGCGCATGACGCCTCCCAGATTAAAAAAGTGATACGAGTGCCGCTGCAACCTTGGCTGCCCCTGGCCGTCGTCAGGCGAGCATGATCCATGCCAGCCAAAACCTGTTTTGCGGCCGCAAACAGCCAACAAACTGGAAATGCGCGGGATTTGATGCTGGATTAAAATCGGGCCGGCAGACGGTCCACGGTTGGGCGTACACGCTGGTCAAAAACGTTTACGATTTTCAAACGAGGTGTTTGATAATGTTAGACGCTTTTGGGGGCAAGCATTAAATGCCGCAATGCCTCAATTTTTTCCAGATACTCCCGGCGATAGACCTCGCCATTATTGGTAAAAGCGGCGGCCCGCCGGCTATGGGCCTCGCACCACGCGGCCAGGGCCGGGTCCGGTCGGCGCGCGCCGTAGGCCCGCACCATATGCAGCAGATTGTGGCACACCGGCATATGGGGCGCGGCTGCGAGCAGCAGTTCCGTTGCGCTCTCCTGAGGGCATAACAGGAAATGCCCCACAGCCCGGGCCGCCCGGTAGTTGGAGCCGCTTATGAGATGTTCGATCAGGGCGTCGTCGCTTAAACGCTCCGGGGCAAAGGGTTGCTGCCAACTTTCCGGCACGGATTCTTGCGGGGCATACGTCACCCGGCCGCTGGCCAGGGTGGCGGCGATTGTGGCCGCAAGAGCCGGCCACAGGCCGCCGGCATGCTCCAGATCGCGGCTGATGGCCGGCCGGCCGTCGGCCGGCGAAGCGGAGACGCGCAGAAACGGAAAAAGAGCTTCCACCGGCGCGCCGGACCGGGCGGCCACCCCGGCCATGATCCGGTCGGCATCGAGAAAAAAGACGCCGGGCACGGTTTCGACCCAGGCGGCGAATTCCCGGCCGGCGGTAAAGCACAGTTCGCCCCAGCCGTCGAGATAGGAGTGGGGGGCCGGCCCCAGGCCCGGGTAGTGGCTCATGCGCCCGGCCACCAGGATGGGCAGGCCGGGGAGCCGCTCCCGCAGCAAAAGGAGCATGGCGGCATAGCGGTCGAGATAGCCGGCCGGCTTGGGCACAATAGCCTGAAAATGGCGGTCCATGGCCCGGCCCAGGGCCGGCTTGCCGGCGTAGGCGTTGGGATCGAGATAGAAGGCGTAGCCGTCGGTTTTATGGAGAAAAAGCGGCCGGTTTTCGTGGAACAGGTTTATGACCAAGGCCTGGGCTTTCGGGTCGGGCGCAGGCGGCACAAACTGGTCAACAAGTTCCCGGGAGTGGAGATATTCCCCGACCTTGGCCCCAGAAATGAGCGACGCCACCAGGGGCGGCACGAAGCCCGGCGAGGCCGTCAGCGTCAGGGGCGAGGCCAGGGAGGCAAAAGAGACGTCGCAGCCAGCGGACGCGGCCGCTTCGGCGCAAAACTGCATCTGGCAGTTGCCGCGAAAAAGGATCATGGTCAGCCTCCCCGGGTGCTGGGCATCAATCGGCAAGGGGTTTGCAAGGCATTTTGGGAAAGGACAATTTTACCGGCAGCCTATGTACATCAAGACGTTTCCCATGCAGCCCTACGGGGTCAACAGCTATCTGGCCTGGAATGCCGACGGCACGGCCCTGGTCGTGGATTGCGGCGGCCAGCCCGACGTGCTGGTGGAGCACTTGCAGGCCTACAGTCTGAAGCTGACAGCTATCCTGCTCACCCACCTCCACCATGACCATGTGCTCGGGGTGGCCACGTTGGCCGCGCAGACCGGGGCGCCGGTCTTTGCCTCGGCCGCCGACGCCGTGCTGGTCGAAACGGACAGCGACAGCCCGGACGCCGCTTTGCCTGCCGTGCCGCCGTTCGCGTTTAAGGACATCCGTCACGGTCGCGCAACGTTTCTGGGCGAGCCCTGTCTGGTCCTGCCGGTTCCCGGGCATACGCCGGGCCATCTGGCCTATTTTTTCCCCAAAACACTTACCGCCTTTACCGGCGACACGCTCTTTCGCGGCAGCGTGGGCCGCACCGACAGCCCCTACGGCGACGCCTCCCTGCTCCTGGAGTCCATCCGCAGCCGCCTGCTCGTCCTGCCGGACGCCGTGGAGCTTTTTCCGGGACATGGCCCCTCCACCACCGTGGGTCGGGAAAAGGCCGAGAATCCCTTTTTCGCTCCGAAATAACTTTCGCCGCTTCCCGCCGCCGGCCCGCTGCGTCTGCAGTCCACCTGCCCCATGACAATGAAAAAAGACGCGCCCCGAGCGGGACGCGTCCTCGAAGCCTCTTGTCTTTCTCAACGGGGTAGCAAGGGGGCACTGTATGCGTCCGCCGGAGCAACGGTGGTTCCTGTCAAGCTCCAACGCTGACTCTCCAGGCTGGTAGCCGACCCGTCTACCAGCCAACGCCCAAAACCCCTTAAAAAACTTTTCCCGTTGGGGGGTCCGGGGGCCTCAGGCCCCCGGCCGCCGGAGGCATCTTCTGCCTTCTCTTCTAGATGCCGTAAATAGCTGCCGCCTTGGCGCGCAGATGGCGTACCAGCGGTCCGGCTGTTGGTGCTTGGCCGGTTGCCTGGGTGATGAGGGCGCGCGGGCGCAGCAGGCGGCCTTTTTCGTGGACGGCTTTACCCAGCCAAGCCAGCAGCGGGGCGAAATCGCCGGCCGCCATGCGGGCGGGCAAATCCGGGATGGCCTGGCCGGCGGCCTCGAACAGGCAGGCGGCGTAAATGTTGCCCAGGCTGTACGTCGGGAAATAGCCAAAGGCACCGGTGGACCAGTGGACGTCCTGGAGGCAGCCCAGGGCGTCGTTTGGCGGCGTCAGTCCCAAAATGGCTTGGGATTTTTCGTTCCAGGCCCCGGGCAGGTCGGCCACGGCCAGATCGCCCCGAATGAGCGCCAGTTCCAGTTCGAAGCGCAGCACGATATGCGGGTTGTAGGTGGTCTCGTCGGCGTCCACCCGGATAAGCCCCGGCCGGATGGCTCCCACATCCCGAAAGACGTCAAGCGGGGTCAGGCCGGCCAGTTGTGGAAAATGCGCGGCAGCCAGGGGCAGCATATGCTCCCAAAAGGGCAGGGAGCGGGCCACCTGGTTTTCCCATAGCCGCGATTGGGACTCGTGCACGGCAAAGGAGGCCGGTTCGCCCATGGGCGTGCCGTAGTGGCCGTTGCCGACATGGCCCAGGCTGTAGAGGGCATGGCCGGTTTCGTGGACGGCACCGAAAAAGGCCTTGGTGAAATCATCTTCGTCAAAGCGGGTGGTGATGCGGGCGTCGCCCGGCCCGATGAGGGTGGAAAAGGGATGGGTCGATACGTCCAGGCGCGAGGCTGCGGCCGGCAGCCCGAGGCGGGCCGTGACCTGGGCCAGCAGCGCTTTCTGTTCCTTGGCCGCATACGGCCCGGCGGGCAGGGGAGCGGGCTGGGGCGCGTCAGCGATGGCCCCCAGGATGTCTGTGGCGGCGTCCCGTAGCTCAGCCAGGATGGGGGCGATGGCCGCCACGGTCTCCCCTGGCTCGAAGAGATCGAGCAGGGCGTCGTAGGCCTCGCCGGCATAGCCCAGGGCCTCGGCCTTTTGGCGCGACAGGTCGAGCAGGCTGGTCAGGTGCGGGGCAAAGGCGGCAAAATCGTTGTCTTTGCGGGCCAGTTCCCAGGCCCGCTGGCCGGTGCTTGCGGCCTGGGCCAGGGCCACGGCCAGGGATTCGGGGATTTTAACAGCCTGCTCATAATCCCGGCGCAGCTCCCGGATGTTGGCAGCTTCGGGCGAGGCTGCATCCCGGGTCAGTTCCGACCCTTGGCAGGCGTCCAGCCACTGGCCCATGGCCGGATCGCAGGCCCGGCGGTGCAGGATTGCGGTCAAGGCTCCGATCTGCTCGGCCCGGCCGGCATGGCCGGCGGGCGGGATCATGACCTGCTGGTCCCAGGAGAGCAGGCTCAAGGTGGCCGCGATGTCGGCCGAGGCCCGGCTGTGGGCGAGGAGTTTGTCGTAGGCGTCCCTGGCGTTCATGGCTTGGCGCTCCTGGCCGGGGTTTTGGCCCCACCGGTTTTGCGGGCGGCGATCATGCGTTCGTAGAGCGGCTGATAGAAAAAGCTCACGTCGCCTTCGTTGAGAGCGGGATGGAAGGCGCAGTAGACGTTGACATCGCCAAGCGTCCAGGCGTGGTAGTATTTGTCGCGATTTTCCTGGGTCGGGGGACCGTAGGTGCGGATCAGCCCAGCCAGGGCCGTTTCATAGGCGGCCATGCCGTCGAAATTGATCCAGACGTGGTAGAACTGGTTCTTGAAAAATTCATAATAAGCTTCGCGGACAGGTGCTCCGAGCACATCCTTGGGGCCTTGGGGCCACAGGTAGGTGGTGGTGCCGTTATCCGCAGAAGCTTCCCATTGGGCCAGTCCCGGTTGGGCAGTGGTCGGCGCGCCCCAGGCGATGCCGCCGAAACCTTGGGGGGGGCCGGCATCGGTCACAGCCAAAGGGGAGGCCTGGGGTGTGGGGGCAGGCTTGGCCGCCCCGGGGCCTGGGGTCGGCTTGGCCGGAGTCGGTTTGGCCGGAGCCGTACTTTGGACCGGCTTGGCCGAGGTCTTGGTGGCGTTGCGGGTGGCAGGTGCGCAGGCGGCAACGAAAACGAGCAGCACAATAGCGGCAAGGCGCGTGGCAAAGGACATGCAGTTCTCCAGACGGGGCGCTCAAAGCTGCGCCTGTCTATAGCCAAACCCACACCGAAAGGAAAGGGCTCGAAATTTATTCCGGTTGCGTCGGCGGCGGGGTGAAACCGAAGACAGCCAGCGTTGCTTTGGCTTGGGGTGTGGCCAGATAGGCCAGGAAGTCGGCGGCCAGCCGCGTATCCTTGGCGGCCGCGCTCCTGGCGGCGGTGTAGGTGATGGGCGGCGACAGGACCAGACTGGCAGCGGTGCCCACAGTGATGCCGGGGGCGGCAGCGTCTGTGGCGTAGACAAAGCCTGCATCGACTTCGCCGTGGGACACGGCCGTCAGCACATGGCGCACGGACGGATAGTAGACCAGCTTGGAGGTCAGGGCGAACCACAGGGCCTTTTGCTGCAAGGCGCGTTTGGCGTAGCGGCCGGCCGGCACGGTTTCGGGATTGCCCACGCCGATGCGCCGCACGCCGCCCTGGGACAGGCTGTCGAGATCCTTGACGCGGGCCGGATTGCCGGGTGGCACGGCCAGGACAAGGGTGTTGCCGGCAAAGACAAGCCGGCTGGCCGGATCGACCCGGCGTTTGTCCACGGCCATGGTCATGGTGTCGCGGTCGGCGCTGACAAACACGTCGCAGGCTGCGCCGGCGTCCATGCGGCCAAGCAGCGCCCCGGAAGCGGCGAAATCCAGATGGATCGTATTGCCGGGATGGAGCTGCTCAAAGTCGGCTTTGACGGCGGTGAAGGCATTGACCAGACTGGCGGCGGCAAACACGGTGATTTCCCCGGCCGCAGCCGGCCGGCAGGCAGCGATAACCAGGACCAGGGCGGCCAGGAGACGTTTCATGGGAATTCCTCATCAAGTGCGTTGGCTCTTTGTAACGCAGGGCGGCGCACAAGAAAAGGGCCGGCCGGGGCGGTGTCCTGCGGCCGGCCCCATGCGGTGGCGGTGTTTTAGAACCAGTATTTGACGCCAAACGAGGTCATCCAGGCATCAGTGACGTTGCCGGTGAAGTTGCGGCTGGCTGTATTCCAGATGCTGCCATTGGGATTGCCGTAATGCGCCCAGCCCGCCTCGACGATAAAGGCCAGGGTTTTTTCGTACACCCAGTATTTGGCGTTGGCGTTGGCGGCGATGAGATATTCGCCGGTGGCCAGATCCTTGCCCATGGTCAGGTAGTTGCCGTTGCCACTGGAGGCCAGGACGGCCTTGCGCAGACCGGCCGGGGAGTTGGTTCCCCAGGCGGCGGTAAAGGTGCCGAGCATGGTCAGCTTTTCCATAAACGAGATGTTTTTCAGCGACGCGCCAAGGCCCCAGGAGCCCAGCGGATTGACGCCCATGTCGTTTTTGCTGAATTCCTGGCTGGTGGGATAGAGGAAGGAGCTGCCCAGGCCGAAGTAGCCGGCCATGGAGGGAATGCGCTCGGAACCGTTGCGCAGGCTCGAATCCTCCCCGGAACTCCACCAGGCACCGAGTTGCGGCGTGGCCCAGTCAAAGCCGGTGTATTCCAGGCCGCCGTCGATGAACCAGCCCTGGCGGCTGGAGCGTTCCCGGTCGGCCATGGCCCCCTGGCCGTAGATGCCGTCAGCGTAAAATTTAAACGGTTCGGCGACGGTGACCGCCAGATTGAGGCCGCCCCACCAGTAGCCGTTTTGGTTATTGGCGCTATTTGGCGCGACGAAGCTGCCCCCGGAAACCATGCCGTTGCGGATGGCGGTGACCGCCGAGGCGCTGGCCTTGCCCATGACGGCGGCCAAGCCCCAGGGCGTGATGGTGAAGCCGTCCAGCACGACGGGCAGGGTCAGGAAATAGATGTCGAGCTCGTCGTCGACCTGGGTGGTGGTGATGTCATAGGTGCGGTTGGCATCGATCAGGCGGGAGAAGCCGGCTATCGGCTCGAACACGCCCGTAACGATGGGTGCCTTGACCACCAGCCCGGCAAAGGAGTTCGTGGCACCGTCGCCCGAGCCCTTGGCGGCCAGGATCGGGGAATCGTAGAAAATCGGCGCTTCGGGCATGGAGAAGGGCTGCAGGCCGGCTGTAATTTCCACATCGGAGCCGGGCCATTTAAAGGCCAGATAGGCTTGGTAGACATCGATGGAAACGGTGGGGTTGGCGGCGGTGTAGGTGCCATAGCCCCAGGGCGTGTCGTTGACCCGGATGCCCAGGCGAAACTTGACGGCTTCGTTGGCCACGAAATCGGTGCGCAAACGCCAGCGTTGCCATATTTCAAAGGTGTCTTCCGTCTGGGTGCCCTTGGCGTTCCAGGACGTCCAGTTGTGGTTCTCGAAAAAAACGCCGTAGGCTCGAAAATCGCCAGCCATTTTGACTTCGGTAGCGGCCTGGGCCGTGGCTGTTGCAACAAGCAGGCAGAACAGCAACGCTGCGGTGATCCGTTTCATACCTTCTCCCTTGGGTGTTGTACTGCACTCTGCGTCTATAGAGGCCCTGTGGTGTCTCTCCTGTTACGTCGCCGTGGCAACAAGCGGCATTTTTGCAACAACAGCTTTCGGGAAAACAAAGCCGCACGCTTCGTTGCGCTCCAGCCCGCAGGGACGCGCCTGCCGAAGGCCGACAGGACGCGCACAGCCTATATGGGTAATTATGTAATTGTTAAAACAGAAATCGACCAACGGCAAGCATTTGTATGGGGCATACCAGCCCCGGGCCTGTGCCCTGGCCGCGCAGGCGCAACGCCGCAACATAGTTGATCCTTGCGGGTCGCGGCGGCCATAGCGGCGGCCATGCCGGGCGACGTGCCATGCCGGGCCACGGCGGGCCATGACACTTGTGATTTCCTGTGAAAGGGCCTTGCTTTGCGCTGGTTGGAAAGTGGGCTAACGACGTGGGCCAACGACGTTGACACGACACCGAATCCGTGGTTTGGCACAACGGGCCGCATGGTTGGCCGTGCTGTTTGGGAGAAAACCCTTGCCCAGGGCCTGTGGAATAATTCGAAAACTGGAGTGATCCATGGACGTTAAGATACATCTTCCCGAGAGCGACATGCCGACTCAGTGGTACAACGCCCTGCCGGACCTGCCAACACCTCTGGCACCGCCGCTCGATCCCCAGACCAAGCAGCCCGTAAGTCCCGAGCAGCTTGAAGTCATCTTTCCCAAGGCCGTTATTGAGCAGGAGATGTCTCCCCAGCGTTGGTTGCCCATCCCCCAGCCGGTGCTTGACGTCTATCGCCTCTATCGCCCCACGCCCCTGGTGCGGGCCACACGCCTGGAAGCGGCCCTTGGCGTTAAATGCAAGATTTATTATAAAAACGAGTCCGTTTCGCCGGCCGGCTCGCACAAGCCCAATACCGCCATCCCCCAAGCCTATTACAACAAGGCCGAAGGTGTTCGCCGACTGGCAACAGAGACGGGAGCCGGCCAGTGGGGCACGGCCCTTTCCTTTGCCTGTTCCATGCTGGGGATGGAATGCACGGTCTACATGGTCAAGGTGAGCTACGATCAAAAGCCCTATCGCCGTATTCTCATCAACGCCTACGGCGGCGAGGTCTTTGCTTCGCCCTCGATACGCACGCAGACCGGCCGGGCCATGCTGGAAAGCGATCCCGACTGCACCGGGTCGCTTGGGCTGGCCATCTCTGAAGCCGTGGAAGACGCCGCGACCCACGCGGACACCAAATACGCCCTGGGCAGCGTGCTCAACCATGTCCTGCACCACCAGACCGTCATTGGCCTGGAAGTGGAAAAGCAGTTGGCCATGGTCGGGGACAAGCCCGACTATCTGGTGGGCTGCGTGGGCGGCGGCAGCAACTTCGCCGGCTTGATCACGCCCTTTTTGCCGCGAAAGCTTTCCGGCGAAGCCATCCGTTTTGTCGCCGTGGAGCCCAAGGCCTGCCCGACCCTGACCCGGGGGCAGTTCCGCTACGACTACGGCGACGTGGCGCGGCTGACACCCCTGCTCAAGATGCACACCCTGGGGCACGCCTTCATGCCCGCGCCCATCCATGCCGGCGGCCTGCGCTACCATGGCGACGCGCCCATTTTGTGCAATCTGGTCAACGAGGGATTGGTGGAGGCCACGGCCTACTACCAGACCGAGTGTTTCGAGGCGGCCCAGTTGTTTTTGCGCACCGAGGGCTTCCTGCCGGCCCCGGAAACCTCCCACGCCATCAAGGGTGCCATCGAAACGGCGAAAAAGGCCAAACCCGGCGAGTCGGTGGTGTTTCTCTATTCTGGCCACGGCCTGCTCGATCTGGCCTCGTACGACGCCTTCCTGCAGGGAAAATTGACGGATTTCGCCTATCCCGAGGAGCATATTGCCGAGGCCCTCAAGGCCTGCCCGGACGTCGCGGAATAGTAAAGTCCACGGCCGTCTGGTGGCCGTCCCAGCGTTGCAAAAGCCCGCCGGAGGTCCTGTCCGGCGGGCTTTTGCGTGGTGTGCCCGGTGTTGTCCCCAAGCTTCGCTGCCGTATCAAGGCTGGAGCGGCACGCCGACACGCCGTCTCTGATTGCGGCGATAAAAGAGCGAGGTCCGCTGCCGTATCAAGGCTGGCGAGGCATGGTGCCGGCGTGGCGGGTTAGAAAGATATCGAGCTGGTTGGCAAAGGCTTCCTTATCGCGGTTATGCAGCGGCGGCGGGCCGCCAGTGGTCACGCCGGCCCCGCGCAACTCGTAGAGCAGATTGCGCATGGTCAGCCGGCCCTGGATGTTGTCCTTGGTGTACAGTTCGCCCCGGGGATTGAGCGCATGGCCGTCTTTTTCAATGACCAGGGCGGCCAGCGGAATGTCGGCCGTAATGACCAGATCGCCGGGTACCACGCGGGCCACAATGGCCGCATCCACCACGTCGAACCCTTGGCCTGTCCGCACAAAGGCGAGGTAGGGTGAAGCGGGGATCTGCAAAAACTTGTTGGCCACCAGTGTCATGGGAATGCGGCGGCGCATGGCGGCGCGAAACAGAATTTCCTTGATGGGGCCGGGCAGGGCGTCGGCATCGACGTAAATGTGCATGTGCTTCCTCTAGATAATCACGTGCCGCCGGATATACGCCACAGCCTCTTCCGGGGTGTCGAGCACGGTAAAAAGCTCCAGATCATCCGCCGAGACGTAGCCCTTGTCCAGCAGTGTGCCCTTAAACCAGTCGATAAGCCCGCTCCAGAACTGCCTGCCCATAAAAATGATGGGAAAGGGCTTGATGCGTCGGGTCTGAATCAGCACCATGGCTTCGCTCAGTTCGTCCAGGGTGCCGAAACCGCCGGGCATGGCGATATACGCCATGGCGTATTTGATAAACATAAGCTTGCGGATGAAAAAATAGCGGTAGTCGCTGCGAATGGTCAGATACTTGTTGGGCTGCTGCTCCAGCGGCAGATGAATGTGCAGGCCGACAGACTGGCCGCCGGCCTCGTTGGCCCCCTTGTTGGCCGCTTCCATGAGTCCCGGGCCGCCGCCGGTGATGACCGAATAGCCGGCCCGGCACAGCATATCGGCCAGCCGGGTGGTTTCGTGGTAGATCGGATCGTCGGGCTGGGTGCGGGCCGAGCCGAAAATGGACACGGCGGGATTTAAGTCCCCAAGCTGCTCGAAACCGTCCACGATTTCGGCCATGATTTTAAAAAGCCGCCAGGATTCGGACATGGACAGGTCGTTTATGAGATACTGGCGCGAGGCGGGCATGGGCGCTCCTTTGCGGGCTAAGCGGTCGAGGCTTTTCAGCGGCAGCCGAACGGGGTACATGGTGGGATGCGGCTACCGCTTTGGCGTGTTCGCCGGTCTTGCCCGCTTGGGCGAGGTTTATCAAGACGTGGCCGGCCCCCCGGCCAAACTTCGGAGGCATCATGAAGGTTAAGTTTCTCGGCGCGGCCGGCACCGTCACCGGTTCCTGCCATTGCATCGAAACCGCCGCCGCCCGGTTCGCCATCGACTGCGGCATGCACCAGGGCAACGAAACCATCGAGCGCCGAAACCTGGATACTTCGGTCTATCAGCCGCGCAAAATGGATTTTTTCATCCTGACCCATGCCCATATCGACCATTCGGGGCTGTTGCCGCGCATGGTCAAAACCGGGTTTTCCGGCAAGATCTACTGCACCCCGCCCACCCGCGATCTGCTGGGCATCATGCTCGAAGACAGCGCCCACATCCAGGAAATGGAGGCCGAGTGGGCCAGCCGCAAAAACCGCCGCCACGGTGCCCGCCCGGTGGAGGCCCTCTACACCCGGGCCGACGCCGAAGCCACAACGAAACTCCTCACGCCCATCCCCTACGGCCAGCCCTTTTCGCCGGCCCCGGGCATAACCGCCGTCTACCACGACGCCGGGCATATCCTGGGTTCGGCCTTTATCGAGCTGACCCTGGAGGGCGACGGCAAGCGCACCCGCATGCTCTTTTCCGGTGATCTCGGCCGCCCGGACCAGTTGCTGGTCAACGACCCGGACAAGCCCGTGGACACCGACTATCTCTTTTTGGAAGGCACCTACGGCGACCGCGACCATAAAAACGTGGCCGACAGCCGCGAGGAACTGGCCCAGGCCATCCGCGCCAGCTACGAGCGCGGCGGCAAGGTCATTATCCCGGCCTTTGCCGTGGAGCGCACCCAGGAGCTGTTGTTCTGCCTGCATCTGTTGCAAAAGGAAGGCCGGATACCGTCCGATATGCCGGTCTTTGTGGACAGCCCGCTGGCCATCAAGGCCACAGAGATCTTTAAGCGCAATCCGGCCTATCTCGACGCCGAGACGCGGGCCTATTTCGACCGGGGCGAAGACCCGCTGTCCCTGCCCACGTTGCGCTTTACCCTCAGTACGGACCAGTCCCGCGAAATAAACGAGATGGCCGGCCCGGCCATTGTCATCGCGGCCAGCGGCATGTGCAACGCCGGACGCATCAAGCACCATCTGCGCCATAACCTCTGGCGTCCCGAGGCCACCATCGTCTTTGTGGGCTTCCAGGCCATGGGCACGCCCGGGCGAAAGATCGTGGACGGCGCGAAAATGATCCGGATTTTTGGCGAGGAAGTGGTGGTCAATGCCCGCATCTTCACCATCGGCGGCTTTTCCTCCCACGCCGGCCAGAGCCAGATTCTCACCTGGTTGTCGCATTTTAAGGTCAACCATCCGCAGGTGTTTCTGGTCCACGGCGAACAAAAGTCCCTGGACACCCTGGCCGGGCTTATCCGCCAGCGCTTCGGCGTCACGGTGCGCATTCCCCAGTATCTGGAAGAATATACCCTGACCCCCGGGGCCGAGCCGGTGGTGGCGGTGGACGCCGAAAAGGCCCACCCGCGCATCGACTGGGACGTGGTTTTCACCGAGATGGAGGGCCGCCTGTCCCGAATGCGGGAACGCACCAAGACCCTGGCCGATCGGCCAGTGGAGGAACAGGCGGAAATGCGCCAGCGGCTTTTGGCCCTGGACCGGGAGTTGCTGGAGCTGCTCTCGGAGATGTGAGCCGGTGGAGCGGGCGCGGCTTTGGGGGGTGTCCCCGTCGCCGCGCCGCCCGCCGAGGCAGGAGGGCGGCGACGTTACTTGAGGCGGTAGGTGATGCGGCCGCGGGTGAGGTCGTAGGGGGAAAGCTCGACCTTGACCCGGTCGCCGGGCAGGATGCGGATGTAGAACTTGCGCATTTTGCCGGAGATGTGGGCCAGCACGGCGTGCCCGTTTTCCAGCTCGACGCGAAACATGGCGTTGGGTAGTGCTTCCTGCACCACGCCGTCGACCTCAATAGCGCCTTCTTTGGCCATAATCTGTATCCTCCTGCGGCACGCCGTATGGGCGCGGCCGCTACGGTCGCGTTGTTGAGAACGTAGTAAGATAGTCGATTTTTTTACGGTTGGCAAGGGGGCGGGAGCGCTTCTCCAGTCCTTGCCGCCTGCCCGCCTTTCAGATTATACCCCGGGAAAAAAGGATATAACGCCGTGCTTACGCGCCCCCAATTGGAAAAATACGCCGATGTTCTCGTCTGGGGACTGACCACTTCGCGCGCCGAACCGTACAAGCCGGGCGATGTCATCCTGGTCCAATACGAACTGGCCGCCATAAAGCTCGCCGAGGCCGTGTACGCCAAGCTTTTGGCCCGGGGGCTTAATCCCGTGCCCCGGCTGGCCCTGACCCCGGCCATGGAATCCGCCTTTTACGGCGTGGCCGACGAGGCCCAGCTCGTCTTCCAGGCCCCCGGCCAGGTCGAACTCAACGAAAATCTGCACGGTGCCATGCATCTGCTGGCCCCGGACAGCTTGACGCATTTAAGCGGCGTCGATCCCAAACGCATTGCCACGGCCGCCCTGGCGCGAAAACCCCTGCGCGACATCTTAGTCGGCCGGGAGGAGCGGGGCGAATTCGGCTGGACGCTGTGTCTGTATCCCACCGCCGAACTGGCCGCCAAAGCCGGCATGACGAAAAAAGAATACGCCGCCCAGGTCATTGCAGCTTGTTTCTTGAAAGACGCCGACCCGGTCGCCCGCTGGAGCAAGCTGTACGAAGACGCCCGGGAAATAAAAGCCTGGCTTGGCAGCATAAAGGCCGAATACCTGCACGTCGAATCCGCCAACGTGGATTTGAAGGTCACGCCCGGGGCCAAGCGCCGCTGGCTGGGCCTGTCCGGCCACAATATCCCGAGTTTCGAGATTTTCACTTCCCCGGACTGGCGCGGCACCACCGGGCGGTATTACGCCGATCAGCTGTCGTATCGCAGCGGCAACCTGGTCGGCGGCGTACGCCTGACCTTTGCCAACGGCCAGGTCACGGAGATTGCCGCCGAACAGGGCGAGCAGTTTGTGCGCAAACAATTGGCCATGGACCCCGGGGCTTCCCGGCTGGGCGAGTTTTCCCTGACGGACCGCCGGTTCTCCCGCATCGACAAATTCATGGCCAACACGCTCTATGACGAGAATTTCGGCGGAGCGAACGGAAACTGCCATGTGGCCGTGGGAAGCTCCTATTCCGACACCTACGACGGCGACCCGGCCAGCCTTGACGCTGCCGCCAAAGCTGACCTGGGCTTTAACGATTCGGCCCTGCACTGGGATCTGGTCAATACCGAGCCCAAGCGGGTCCGGGCGCATCTCGCCGACGGCCGCGACGTCACCATTTATGAGGATGGCCAGTTCGCGTATTGACGCCGACGGGAAGGCACCGTATCGCGGCAGTGGCGCGCGGTCCTGGGGACCGGCGCGACCGGGGATATGCAAGGAGTGGGGTATGCGCAGATTGGCAGTGCTGAGCGTGGCGGCGGTTCTTTTGGTTTTTGGTCTGGCCCAGGCCGGTTCCAAGGCCAACCCGGACATCAAGGGCTGGGAAAAGGGCGGGGAATACGACAGGATGTTCGATCCCAAGGAAGCCGACGCCATCAAAGGCCGGGTGGTGAAGATTTATGACATGACGCCATCGCCCGGCATGGCCACGGGTGTTGCCTTGCAGGTCGAGGACAAAAAAGACAAAACCCTGGAAATCGTCCACCTGGGACCAAAAGATTTCGTTGATCTGGCCTCCATTGGCCTGAAAGAAGGCGACCAGATCAAGGCGGCCGGGGTCTGGGCCGAGTTTGACGGCCAGGATGTGCTGCTTGCCGTCAAGGTGAAAAAGGGCGAGAACCAGCAACTCAAGGTCCGACGCACCAAGGACGGCTTCCCTTTTTGGAGCATGACACCCGAGGAACGCCAGCGGGAATCGGCCGGAGACTAGTTTTTTTCGCCGTCGCCACGGATCGGCCTTGCATTGTTGGGCCTGCTTTCGTTACTAGTGGTCTAAGAGACGTATTCTGCCGCCGCAGGGGCGGCCACACCATAAATGGGAGCTTGTCGCATGGAGGAAACCCTCAAGAAACAGGATGCCGAACTGCTGCAGCTCGTCACGTTTAGTATTGGCGAGGAAGAGTTTGGTGTCGATATCCTCAGCGTGCAGGAGATCATCCGCATGATGGATATCACCAAGGTTCCGCGCGCCCCTGACTTTGTCGAGGGCGTCATCAATCTGCGGGGCAAGGTCATTCCCATCATCGATCTCAGGCGTCGCTTTGGCCTGTCCACCCGGGACCACGACAAGCATACCCGCATCATTGTCATTGAGATCAACAATATGATCGTGGGGTTTGTGGTCGATTCCGTCTCCGAGGTGCTGCGCATACCCGCCAGCACGGTCGAGCCGCCACCACCGGTGGTTTCCGGTCTGGAATCGGAGTATATCAGCGGCGTGGGCAAGCTTGAGGATCGGTTGCTTATCCTTTTGGATCTGAACAAACTGCTTTCCGGCGAAGAGCGCGACATGCTCGGGTCGTTCTAGATCCAAGCCGCCACGCGCTCGGACCTGCGCCGGGGCGAGGTCTGGAGTGCTCCAGGCCTTGCCGTATCCTGGCTTGATGCGGCCGCTTGTGGGGCCGAGGCAACATTCGTTTGATTTCACGGCCGCCGTCACGACCTGTGGCGGCGGCCATCCCGTATTTCCCCATGAGGCCTGTCTTGTCCCGCACCCCCTCTCCCCTTGCCGATCTTTTAGCCGGCGCTGATTCCGCCTCGGTCTATAAAAGCGGTCCGGCCACCTTGGCCTTTCTGGCCGTTGCGGCCCTGGCCCGGGGGCAGTCCGCCGTGGTTGTTGTCCCGGGTATGACGGAACTGACCCGGATTGCCGCCCTGCTCGAACTGCTGGCCCCGCCCTCGCCGGGAACCCTGTGGGGCGCGCCCTATGCCACCTTGCCATCCTATGCGCCCGGTCGCCCCAGCGGCGCGTTCTGGGCCAGACGCATGGCCTTTTTGGCCTTTGCCGCCATGGGGCGCGGGCCTCGGGTGCTGCTCGTCACGGCGGATAACCTGCTCCCCAAGTGGCCGCCCCAGCGCGCCTTGGAAGGCAACATCCTAAACGTGGCCCTGGGCGAGGAACTGCCCCGGGATCTCATTGCCGAACAGGCCGTCCTGTGGGGCTACAAGCGTTCGCCCATGGTCACCAACCCTGGCGAATTCGCCCTGCGCGGCGACATTTTAGACATCTTTCCGCCGGGCTACGACAGCCCGCTGCGCCTGGAATTTTTTGGCGATACGGTGGAGGCGATACGCCGCTTCGACGCCGGCAGCCAGCGCTCCCTGGCGGAATTAAACGAAGCCGCCTTGCTGCCGGCCGCCCCGGCGGTCCTCTCCGACACCTTCATGGATGAGGCCCGCGCCCTGTGGACCACCATCGCCGGCACGGGCGAACTGCACCGGACCGCCAAGCAGCATCTGGAAACCTGCCTGGAAACCCGCGACGGCGGCATCTGGCCCGGACTTTTCTATGAAAAACCGGTGGAGCTTTCCGCCTGGTTTCCCGAAGACGCCGCCTACCTCGTGAGCGATCCCACCAAGGTCAAGGAACGCCTGGAAGAGGCCGAACACGCCTGGCGGCGGTTTTTCGAGGCCGAAACCAAGGAACGCGGTCATCCCTGGCCCACGTCCCGGGTGCTGTGGCCCGAGAACATGGCGCGCAAATCCCTGGTGGCCGGCCGGCGCATCCTCTTTGAAGATCTGGTCATGGGCCGGGGGCGGCATGGGCCGGATCTGCCGGAAAAGGTCGTGGAGCACTTTGGCGACATCTTCTGGAAGCCGGGGTCGGACAAACGGCCCTGGACCACGCTGGTGGCGTCGCTCAAAGACTGGAACCGCCAGGGCCAGACCATCCTGTCCTTTCATGGCGAGCGCTCGCGTAAGAAATTTCTCCAGATGATCGAGCCTGAGGGGCTGGCCTTTCGCACCAGCTATGCCCCTGGAGAGACAGGACTTTTCGCGCTCATCTCGACGCTGCGCCACGGCATGGAACTGTCCTGGCGCGACACCCGCATCCTGGCCGAGGATATCCTGCATCCCGAATCGGCCAAGGCTGGAGGCGAGCGGGGCCGTGACAAGGATTTCAAGGGGCTGGCCTCTTTTGACGACATCCGCCCAGGCGATCTGATCGTACACCGCGACTACGGCGTGGCCACCTTCGAGGGCCTGACACGCATGACCGTGGACGCCACCGGCGGGGATTATCTGCTGCTGGTCTTTGCCGACGAGGACAAGCTCTATCTGCCAGCCGACCGGCTCGGCCTGCTCCAGCGCTACAAAGGCCCGGAAGGCATCTCGCCGCCGCTGGACCGTCTGGGCGGAGCGCGCTGGAAGTCGATTCGCGAGCGGGCCAAAAAGGCCATCGAGCGCATCGCCGCCGATCTGGTCGAGATGTACGCCTACCGGCAGGTGGCCAAGGGCTATGCCTACGGCCCCACCAACGAGCTGTACCTGGAATTTGAGGCCACTTTCGGTTTCGAGGAGACCCCGGACCAGGAGCGGGCGATTAACGAGGTGCTGGCCGACATGGAGCGGCCTGAACCCATGGATCGCCTCGTGTGCGGCGATGTGGGCTTTGGCAAGACCGAGGTGGCTTTGCGCGCCGCTTTTCGGGCTGTCCTTGACGGCAAGCAGGTGGCCATGCTCTGTCCGACCACGGTCTTGGCCGAGCAGCACTACCAGAATTTTGCCGCCCGGCTGGAAGGCTTTCCGGTGCGTGTGGAGATGCTGTCGCGCTTTGTTTCGCCCAAACGCCGCAAAGTGGTGCTGGAATCCGTGGCCCGGGGCCAGGTGGACATCCTGATCGGCACCCACCGCATCCTGTCCTCTGACGTGACCATCCCCAACATCGGTCTGCTGATTCTCGACGAGGAACAGCGCTTTGGCGTCAAGCACAAGGAACGCCTCAAGGCCTTTAAAAAGAACATCGACGCCCTGACGCTGACAGCCACGCCCATTCCGCGCACCCTGCAACTGTCGCTGTCCGGCGTGCGCGGGCTGTCGGTCATCGAAACCCCGCCCGTGGATCGCAAAACCGTGGAAACGGCTCTGGTCGAGCGCGACGAAGGCTTTTTGCGCGAAGTCATAAAGCGCGAACTGGAGCGCCAGGGACAGGTCTTTTGGGTGCACAACCGCGTGCAGGGGCTGGAGGATGTGACCGCTTACGTCAAGACCCTGGCCCCGGGGGCCAAGGTGGCCATGGCCCACGGCCAGATGTCGGAAACCGCCCTGGAAGAGGCCATGCACGGCTTCTGGCACGGCGAAACCGACATCCTGGTGTGCACCTCCATTATCGAATCCGGCCTGGATTTTCCTCGCGCCAATACGCTTATCGTCGATAACGCCCACATGTTTGGCCTGGGCCAACTCTACCAGTTGCGCGGCCGGGTGGGCCGTTCGCCCCGGCAGGCCTTTGCCTATTTCGTGGTGCCAAGCATCGAAAAGGTGCCGGAACTGGCCCGAAAGCGCCTGCGCGTCATTCTCGATATGGACTATCTCGGGGCCGGCTTCCAGGTGGCCATGGAAGATCTGCGCCTGCGCGGGGCCGGTAACATCCTGGGCGAGGCCCAGTCCGGCCATATCGCCCGCATTGGCCTGGACATGTTCCTGGAGATGCTCTCCGAAGAAGTGCGGCGCCTGAAGGGCGAACCCATCAAGGAGCACACCGAACCGGAACTGACCCTGGCCCTGCCTGCCCGCATCCCGGAGCGCTACGTGCCCGAGGCTTCGGACCGGCTGCGCCTGTACAAGGCCCTGTCCACGGCCCGTTCCGAGGAAGGGCTGGCCGAACTGGCGGCCGAGATGCGCGACCGGTTCGGGCCGCCGCCGCCGGAGGTGGACAATTTCCGGGCCGTTTTGGGTTTAAAGCAGGTGCTGGCCCGGTTGGGCGTGGCCAGGGCCGAGATTGCCCCGACCAAGCTCACTGTTTCCTTTGAGGGCGAAGGGGCGGCGGTCGAACCCCAGCGGCTGGTGGATTTTGTGGGCACGCATCAGGGCGCGCGCCTGCTGCCGCCGGGAAAGATCGTCCTGCCGGTGGATCAGACCCTGCCCTTGCCCGAGGCGCTATCGATTTGGGCCAGGGAACTGGCCGGGCTTGGCGAGGCAGGGACTCCGTGAGGGCTGTGCTTGGCCGGTTGCTGCGGGGTGGGGCGGGCTGTTGCCTGCTCGCGGCCTGTCTGCTGGCCGGCTGTCTGGGGGAGAACCCCGAGGAGTCGGGGGTGGTGGCCGTGGTCAACGGCGCACCGATCCGTCTGGCTGCCCTGGAGGCCCGGCATGAGGTCGGCCGTCTGGGCATGCCCGCGTTTGAGAATCCGGCGGTTGAGGAACTGCGGACCGAATACGGCGCAACCCTGGCCGATCTGATTGTGTCCCGGCTGGTGGCCCAGGAGCTGGCCCGGCGCAAACTGTCCCCGACGTCCCGGGAACTGGTCGAGGCCGAGGAGGCTGTGCGGGCCGATTATCCGGGCGACGCCTTCGAGCGCCTGCTCCTTGAGGAACACCTCGATCTGGCCCGCTGGCGGGCCATGCTGGCTGATCGGCTGGCCCAGGAAAAATTTACGCGGGAGGTGCTGCGCCCCACGCTCCGGGTGGGGGTTTCCGAAGCGGCCACCTATTACAAAGAACATATCAATACCTTCACCAGACCGGCCTCGGTCCGGGTTCTGGTTGTTTCGGGGCGCGACGCGGATGCGGTCAAGGCGCTTCTCGCCAAGGCCCGCAAATTGGGCCAGGGGGAGGAGGCGGGGGCGGGCATCGCCCAGGCCGTGCTGCCCGAAGCCGGCCTCCCCGCCGCCTGGCGCGACGCCCTTAAGGGCCTTAAGCCCGGCGAGGCCACCCCGCCCTTGCCCTCGGGCCGGGAGCAGATCGGGCTGGTCCTTCTCGAGCGCCTGCCGTCTGCCGTCCTTGATCCGGCCAAGGCCTACGCCCGGGTCGAAGCCCTGCTGGCCGAGGAAAAGCTGACCAAGGCGTTTGCGGCCTGGCTGGCCGAGGCGCTGGCCGCAGCGCATATCAGCATCAACCGCCAGCTTCTGGCCGAGGGGAAGTCGCCGGAGACAGGGCCGGCGTCCCCATCGGCCCAGGCCGGCAGGCAGCCGGAGCAGACGGAAATCGAGACTGCCCGGGCCGAGGATGCGGCGCGGGCCTATGTGGCTGCACAGGCCCAAAAGACCCTGGCCGACAAGCGGGAAGCCGCTGCCGCAGTGCCGGTGGCGTCGGGGCAGACGGTGAGCCCGGCCGCCGTCCCCCTGTCGCCTGGGCCGACCGGAGCTGGCGGAGCGGGCCTGCCTGTCGTGGCCGGGGAGACGATACCTGCCGCCGAGCCTGCTGCCGCCCCCGGACAGCCGGAGCAGGGGGCCGAAGCCGCGCCGCCCCCGGACCTGACCCCGGCCGCGCCGCCGGTTTCGGCCGATTTGGCCCCTGTTGCCATTGCTACTCCGGCCGTGCCACCGGTTTTGGCCGAACCGTCCCATGCCGCCACCCCTGGGGCGACAGCGCCCGCCACCGCGCCGTCCGGCCTTGGTGCTCCCGTGCCACCGGCTGCCTCGCCGTCGCATGATGCAGCGGTGGTTGCCGCCGCCGGTGATGCGCCGGCCTCCCTGCCGGCACCGCCCCAGGCGCTCCAGGCCCCGGCCGGCGGCGAAGTGGAGTTTGTTGCGGTCAAGGCCAGCTGGATTCTCTACATCGTGGATGAGGGCCAGGAGGAACGGGTCTATCTCAAACCGGGAAAACCCCAGCGCATCGCTTATAGCCGACGGCTGGTCGTGCGGCTTGGCAGCCCAAGCGAAGTGACCTACCGCGCCGGCGGCCGCGAGGCCACCGTGGAAGTCGGGAGGAAAGAAAGCCGGGTGCTTGAATTTCCCTGAGCACGGGCAGCCAGGCATCGGTGGGCACGATTGCCTGGGGTGGCAAAAACGTTTATAGGCCCCAAAAGCGTGGTTGCGCCGGCCTGGGAGTGAGGACGCCGCAGCTTTGCTGACGTAACCGGGGCAGTGCCGGACGGGCGCGGTGTGTCTCTTGCACGCGGCCGACGCCGCCTCACCATGGAGGATACTTTGCCGCGACTGCCAAAAATTTTCTGTATACTCGGATTGCTGGCCGCATTGGCTGCCCCGGCTGGTGCCGCCGAACTGGTGGATCGGGTGGTGGCGGTTGTCAATGGCAAGCTCATCACCTTGTTTGACGTCAACACCAAGGTCGTCGATGTCGTCCAGCGCACGCAAGGTGTCGCGCTAAAGCCTGGCGATCCCCGGGTGGATGAGTTGCGGCGTCAGATGCTCGACAGCATGATCACTGAGATGCTCATCGAAGACGAAGCGGCAAGGATGAAGATTAACGTATCGGAAACTGAAATTGATACGCAGATTGATGAACTTAAAAAGAAGAACTCGCTTTCCCAGCAACAGCTCGTGGCCGAGTTGGCCAAGGAAGGGTTGACGCTTAAGCAGTTCCGCCAACGCATGCGTGACGACAGCATGCGTAAGCGTCTTCTTGGCTTCATGGTTCACCGCAAGGTGTTGGTCACTGAAGACGAAATCCGTGACTATTACGAAAAAAACAGGGGCAATCTCCCGACGGCCAAGTCTCTCCTTGGCCCGAAAGTGACGGGAACTATCGGCTTTATCATGGTCCCTTCCAAAAAGCAGGCCGATGAACTGCGGGCCAAAATCAATTCCGGGGGCATGAGCTTCGCCGATGCCGCCAAAAAGTTTTCCATCGGTCCCGGCCGCGACCAGGGCGGCGATCTGGGCGACGTGCAGGCCAAGGATCTGGCCGCCCCTTTGCGCGATGCCCTGAAAGCGGCTCCGGCCGGACAGGTCAGCGAACCGGTGATGCTTGACGGCAAGGCCGTGCTGCTCATGCAGCGCTCGGACAAGGCCGCCCCGGCGCAGCCTGCCCCGGCACCTGTTGCCGCCGCGCCTGCCGGCGGTTCCTACGAGGGTGCCCGGGAGCAGATTCAGGAATTGCTGTACAAGCAGAAGTTCGACAAGATCTTTCAGGAATACATCGAGAATCTGCGGTCCAAGGCTGTGATCGAGGTCAAGCTGTAGCGCGCTTGTGATCGATCCGGCTGTCCGGGGGACCTCCCGCTCCCGGCGTGGCGGGCACAGAGGAGTTTTTTATATGGATTTGCGTGAGATAGGGACGATACTGCGCGAGGAACGGGAGCGACAGGGTTTGTCCCTCGATACGGTGTCGGACAGGATCAAGGTATCGCGATCCTGTCTTGCCGCCATCGAGGAAGGCAACGAAAAAACGTTGCCCCATCCGGTGTATGCGAAGGGATTCATTAAAAATTACGCCAAACTGCTTGGCGTTGACCAGGCTGAATTTAATGCCGGGCTGTCCACTGTCTATCAGACCGAAGAGACGCATTTTCGCGAGATCTCGTTGGTTTCCGACATCCCGGACGACGATTGCGGCTGCTCCGTGCCAACGTCCGCGCCGCGTCCGCCCTTCAAACTGATCGCTCTGGTCGGGGGCGGCCTGCTGCTCCTGCTTGGGCTGGGTTGGTTTGTCGTGGCCCATGTTTTTTCAGGCCCCGACGACCAGACTCCGGCATCGGCAACCCCGCCAGCCGGGGATCTGGCTGGCCCGGTTGCCGGGAAATCAGCCCCCGCCACCGCGCCTGTTGCGCCGACCCCGGTCGTTTCGGCTCCTGCGCCGGTCGTGCCTGCCCCTGCGCCGGTCGTTTCGGCTCCCGCGCCGGTTGTCCCGGCCCCTGCGCCAGTAGCCGTCGTCCCGGTCGTTCCCGTCGCCCCGGCCCCTGTTGCCGAGCCGGCCAAGTCCGGTGCCGACGCCACCCCGCGCCCCGGCCTTACCCCCGAAGACCGGGCTACCCAGGACATTGCCGTCAGTGGCCCGGCCGCTGCGGTCCCGGCTGTGCCGTCTGCCCCGGACAACGTCCCGGCTCCGACGGCTCCGTCGGCCAAGAGCTTTACTGTCGGCGAGACCGGCCCTCATACCGTCGTCATTGCGGCCAATGAGCGCTGCTGGCTGCAGGCCGGGGCCGACGGCGGTTCCATGCACGAATCCATGTTGGAAAAAGGTGATACCTTCACCGGCCGGTTCACCGACTATCTCCTGGTGCGCCTGGGCAACGCCGGCGCGGTGGAGATTCATTTCGACAACAAGCTGTATCCGCTTCAGGCCGGCAAAGGTGCCGTCAAGACGCTCAAGTTCGTGGCCAAAAAGACCGAAGGTGAGCCGGCCAAGCCGGCTGCCGGGACCGCACCGGCTGCGGGCAGCCCGCAGCCAAGTGTGCCTGTCACACCGGGTGCGCCGGGCGCGTCGGTCGCGCCAAGTGCGCCGGGCGCGAGCGCAGCGGCACCGGCGGTTGCGGCGGCTCCGGCTGTCGCCGAGGGAACGCCGGGCGGCAAGGAAGTGGAAATTTACGGCCAGGACGGCAGTTGGGTCATTGTCAGCCCGGATAAGGCCCCGTCCAAGGAAATCTACGTCAAAAAGGGCCAGCGCATCAGCATCCCCTTTGGCGAGAAAATCGAGATCAAACTCGGCAATCCGAGCAGTGTGGTCTTTCGCTACGACGGCAAGGAGACGCCCGTGAATACCGAAAAGGGCGGCGTCAAAACCATGCGTTTCCCCTGAGGCGACCGGCGGGTGCGCGAGGTGTCTTTACCCGGCGCGCCTGGAAACGTCGGACGAGCCAATGGTGTGAGGGGGCGGCAAACGGCATGGAATTTTGCGAACAGGCACTGGTACTTGCCGTACGGCGATTTCGGGAGATCGATGCCTGGGTACGGCTGCTTTCGCCGGTGCGCGGCGTCTATACTGCCTTTGCCTTTGGCGGCATGAAAAGCCGCCGCCGGTTCCTGGGCTGTCTTGACCCCCTTAACCATGTCCAGTTCAAGGTGCGCCGGTCCGGCTACCGGTCCTATCACTGCCTGACCGAAGGCCGGCTTCTGGATTCGCCGCGGCAATTGCGCACCCATCCCCAGCGTCTGGGCATGGCGGTCAATTGCTTGAAATTTTTTGAGGCTGTGCCTATCCCGGCCCACAGCGCGGCCGAGGCCTACGCGCTTTTGCGCGAGCTTTTGGCCGCCCTGGATGCGGCCGAGGCTCCGTCGTCGCTGGTGCCGCTGCTGTTTCGGGCCAGGATGACGTTTGTGCACGGCATGTTGCCCGTGTGCGGCCACTGCGCCGCCTGCGGCAGGGCCCTTGGGGATAACGGGGCCGTGTGCCATGTCGAGGAAGGCAAAATTTTGTGCCCGGCCTGCCGCAGTGCCGCAAGCGGCGGCGTGCGCCTGCCGCTGTCCAGCGGGGCGCTGTCGCTGCTGGAGACTGCCGTCGCCCAGAGCCCGGACTGCTGGGCGCTCTGCCGGCCCCAGCCGACGGCGGCCAGGGAGTTTTCCCGGGCGGTCGATCTGCTGGTACGCTATCATATGGGCCTGGCCTGGGAGCAGGGCGGGTTTGTGCGGGCCTGACGCCGTCGCACCACACACGGCCGTACCTCCAACACCTCGCCGCGTCCGGCCCGGCTGGCGGCGAAACCTTGAAATCGGAGCGAGCATGTATTTTCAGGATGTCATTTTGACGCTGCAAAACTTCTGGGCCAAATCCGGTTGCCTCGTGGTCCAGCCCTATGACAGCGAGGTCGGTGCCGGCACGTTTAATCCGGCCACCTTTTTTCGGGTCATCGGTCCCGAGCCGTGGAAGGCCGCCTATGTCCAGCCTTCCCGCCGTCCCACCGACGGCCGCTACGGCGAAAACCCCAATCGCCTGCAGCACTATTACCAGTTTCAGGTGATCCTCAAACCTTCGCCGGACAACATCCAGGATCTGTATCTGCAAAGTCTCGCCGCAATAGGACTTTCCGCCTCGGATCACGACGTGCGCTTTGTCGAGGACGACTGGGAATCCCCCACCCTTGGGGCCTGGGGCCTGGGCTGGGAAGTCTGGGTCGACGGCATGGAGGCCACCCAGTTCACCTATTTCCAGCAGGTGGGCGGCATCGACCTGTCGCCGGTCTCCGTGGAGATCACCTACGGCCTGGAACGCATTACCATGTATCTGCAGCAGAAGGATTCCGTCTACGATCTGGACTGGAACGAGGATGTGACCTACGGCCAGGTGTTTAAGCGCGGCGAGTACGAACATTCGCGCTACAATTTCGAGGAATCCGACGCAGCCATGTTGCTGGCCCATTTCAATGCCTGCGAAAAGGAATGCAAGCGGTTGTGCGAACTGAGCCTGCCCTGGCCGGCCTATGACTATTGCCTCAAGTGTTCCCACGCCTTTAACATGCTCGAAGCCCGGGGGGCCATCTCCATCACCGAACGCACCGGCTACATCGGCCGGGTGCGTAATCTGGCTTCTTCTCTGGCCCGGCTCTATGCCGCCCAGCGTACGGAACTCGGCTATCCTCTTCTGAATAAAAGCTAAAGGACGCATGCCATGTCCCATTTTTTGTTTGAGATCGGATTTGAGGAAATGCCGGCCCGGTTCCTCGCGGGGCTGACCGAAGAGGTCAAGACCCTTTTTGCCGAAGCCCTGGCCCAGGCCAAGGTGACCTGCGGTCCGGTCGCCGCCTTTGCCACGCCGCGCCGGCTGGTGGTCAGCATCCCCGACATTGCGGCCAGCGCCCGCCAGGAAGAGGAAGTGGTCAGCGGTCCGCCCGAGCGGGTGGGCTACGACGCCGCCGGCAACCCGACCCCGGCCGCCATCGGCTTTGCCAAGGGGCAGGGCTTAACCGTGGCCGACGTCTATGTCATGGAGACGGGCAAGGGCCGGTATCTGGCCCTGCGCAAAAATACCGGCGGGCAGGCCACCACCGAGCTGCTGCCCGGCATCTGTCTGGAGACGGTCAAGAAACTGTCATTCCCCAAACGCATGCGCTGGGGCAGCCGGGAGTTCGCTTTCGGCCGGCCGGTGCACTGGTTTGTGGCCCTCTATGATGACGCCGTGGTTTCCTTCGAGCTTGACGGCATCGTTTCCGGCCGCCACACCCGGGGCCAGCGCATCATGGGCCCCGGCCCCTTTGAGGTGCCGACGGCGGCGGATTATTTCACCATCATCCGTGAGGCGGGCAAGGTCGTGCTCGATGCCCGGGAACGCGAGAGCATTGTGCGGTCCCAGGCCGAAGCCCTGGCCAAGGAAGCCGGCGGCACGGCTGTGATCAATCCGGCGCTTTTGGCCGAAGTCACGGGCCTGACCGAGCATCCGGTGGTGCTCATGGGGCAGATTGATCCCAAGTTCCTGGAAGTCCCCCGGGAAGTGCTCATCACCAGCATGGAGAGCCATCAGAAGAGCTTTGCCGTGGAAGACGGCAAAGGGGGCCTCCTGCCGGTGTTTTTAACCACCCTGGGCCTGATGCCGGGCGACGTCGAACTGGTGCGCCGGGGCTGGCAGCGGGTGCTGACAGCCCGCCTGGAAGACGCGCGGTTTTTCTGGGAAGCCGATCTGGCCACCGACCTTGAGACCTGGCAGAAAAAGCTTGAAAGCGTGGTCTTTCTGGCCGGCCTTGGCTCCATGCGCGACAAGTCCCGGCGGTTGGAACGGCTGTGCGGCCTTATTGCCGAGCAGGCCGGCAAGCCCGAGATCATGCTCGAAGCCTCCCAGGCCGGCGGTCTGGCCAAGGTGGATCTCGTCAGCGACATGGTGGGCGAATTCGCCGAGCTGCAGGGACGGATGGGCGGCATCTACGTGCGCCGCAAAGGCCAGTCAAAAACCGTTTCCCGGGCCATTGCCGAGCAGTATCTACCGGCTGGCCCGGACAGCCCGGTCCCGGCCAGTCTGGCCGGTGCCATCCTGTCCATCGCCGACAAGGCCGACACCCTGGCCGGCTGCTTCGGCCTGGACATGGCCCCCACCGGTGCGGCCGACCCCTATGCCCTGCGCCGGGCGGCTCTTGGCATCTGCCGCATCATCATTGAGCACGGTTTGCGCCTTGATCTCATGGAACTGCTGCAAGGGGCCATCGACGGGTACGGCGAGGTGAAGTTCAAGGTGGACCGCACCCATGGGCTGGCCAAGCTGCTGGACTTTTTCGGCCAGCGCCTCAAAGCCTATTTCACCGGCCAGGGCTATGACACCCTGGTGGTGGAAGCGGCCCTGGGCGCGTCGTACACCGACATCGCCGCACTGACCTCCCGGCTGGCCGCTTTGGCGACGTTTGCCGCCAAGCCGGATTTTGGCCAGGCGGTGTTGACGTTTAAGCGTGCCGCCAACATCATCCGCAAGCAGGGAGTCGGGGCCGGCGTGCCGCTGACCGGCACGATCAAGGCCGAGCTTCTGGCCGAGCCGGCGGAAAAAGAACTGGCAGCGGTGTGCACGGCGGTTTTCCCGCGTTTCGATGCCTTGTTTGCAGGCGGCGACTATGGGGCGGTGCTTGAACTGCTCTATGAATTGCGGCCGTCGGTGGACGCCTTTTTTGATAACATCATGGTGATGTGCGACGACATGGATATGCGGCTTAATCGCCTCAATTTGCTCAAGTCGCTGGTGGACCGTCTGGGCCGGGTGGCGGATTTCGCTGCTTTGCAGGTCTAGGAATTCAATAAACTGCTTGACAGGGTTGGGGCTTTGTTTTAGCTAACCCTGCTTCAGCGAACATTTCACGGAGGAACGATCCTTGGCCAATCATAAATCTGCCATCAAGCGGCACCGTCAAAGCCTTTTGGCCCGGGCTCGCAACCGGGCGGTCAAGACCCGCGTGCGTAACGTCATCAAGGCCGTGCGCGCCGCCCTGGTCGGCGGGGATGTCGCCGCTGCCGAAACGGCCCTGCTCACTGCCACCAAGGTTCTGGACAAGGCCGCCACCAAAAAGATCATTCACTGGAAGGCTGCGGCGCGGAACATCTCGCGCCTGACCACGGCCGTCAACAAGACCAAGACGGCCTAGCTTTTCGGTTTCTTGGTTTTTCCAAAGCCCGCTGCGGTAGCCTGCAGCGGGCTTTTGGCCTTTTCGGCTCGGCGGCCGGTCCAGGCTTGGCTTCGCTTTGGCCTTGGTCTTGCCAGTTTTGACATAGTGTGATAACTTGTTGGTATAATACAAAATTTATACGTCCACGGTCTGTCGTCCGGTCCGGGGCGGCTGGCCCCAGGGTGCGCGGGCTGGCGGGGACGCCATGGAATTTGAAAAACACCTCAAGGAAATCGTTAACACCATGAGCGAGGGGCTGCTCCTCGTCGGGGCCGATGGGCGTATTGCCATGGTCAACGAGGCCTTGACGCGTCTGACGGGCTATAGCCGTGAGGAATTGGTGGGCCGCTCCTGCCGGGTGCTGGACTGCGATGTATGCGAGCGGGAACGTGGGCTGGGCGGCGAGGCCTGGTGCCGGCTTTTCGCGGAAAAGACCACCCAGGCCAAGCACTGTATGATCCGGCGCAAAACCGGAGCCTATCTGCCGGTGCTCAAAAACCAGTCCCTGCTGCGCGATGCCGAGGGGCGGCCGCTTTTTGCGGTGGAGACGCTGACGGATCTGTCCGAAGTGGCAGGCCTTGACCGCAAAGTGGAAGCCCTTTCCCGGCTGCTGTCGGCCGAGGAGGGGTTTCACGGCATGATTGGAGCCTCGGTCGCCATGCGCCGGGTGTTTGATCTGCTGGAGCGGGCTGCGGCCAGCGAAGCCCCGGTGCTTTTGGTCGGCGAATCGGGCACGGGCAAGGAACTGGCTGCCCGGGCCGTGCATGAGCTGGGCCGGCGTCGGCTGGGGCCGTTTGTCCCGTTTAACTGCGCCGCCTTTTCCGAGGCCCTGCTGGAAAGCGAACTGTTCGGCCACGCCAAGGGGGCCTTTACCGGAGCCCACCGCCATCGACAGGGCCGGTTCGAGGCGGCTGACGGCGGGGATATCTTTTTAGACGAAATCGGCGACGCGCCGGCCTCGATCCAGGTCAAGCTGTTGCGCGTTCTGGAAACCAAGAGCTTTGAGCGGGTGGGCGAAACGCGTTCGATGCGCGCGGATGTGCGCGTCATTGCGGCCACCAATCGCGACTTGGCCACCCTTGCGGCCCAGGGGCGGTTTCGGGAAGACCTTTTTTTCCGCATAAACGTCATCCCCATTGAATTGCCGCCCCTGCGTGCCCGTCTGGAAGACCTGCCCCCCCTGGCCGAATATTTCCTGCGGCGTCTGGCCGGACAGGCCGGCCGGGCCGTGCCGTCCATCGATCCGCAGGCCATGCGCATCCTGTTGGCCCATCCCTGGCCCGGCAATGTGCGCGAACTCAAAAGCGCCCTGGAATACGCCTTTGTCGTCACCGACGCTGGCCCGGTGGAGCCGCGGCATCTGCCACCGGCCTTGCTCGGACGCGCCGCTGCGGCCGTCCTGCAGGACGTCTGCCGGCCGCTGACCCCGCGCGAGGCCGGGCGGACCGAACTGGTCGAGGCCTTGCGCCAGACCGGCGGCAATCAGAGCGAAGCAGCCCGGTTGCTGGGCGTCAGCCGCGGCACAGTGCTGAACCGTATGCGGCGCTATGGAGTGGATTCCAAACATGTTCTCAACTATTAGCCATCCCCTGGCCACAGCCCTGGCCGTGGCACTGCTGCTTGTCCTTCCCCTTGGCTCCCGGGCCTTGGCCGCCGCCCCGGTGTTGCCAGCAGTCATCAAGGCCCGCTTGCCCCATGATCCGGCGGCCTTCACCCAGGGGCTGCTCTATCATGACGGCGCGTTGTATGAGAGCACGGGCCTGTACGGCCAATCCAGCCTGCGCCGCATTGATGCGGCCACCGGCAAGATTGTCGCCCGACGCAGTCTGCCGGCGTCGGTCTTTGGCGAAGGACTGGTTCTTTTAAACGGCCTGTTTTACCAACTGACCTGGCGCGAGGGGCGGGTGCTCACCGCCAATCCGGCCGATCTTTCGCCGGTCGGGGAGTTGCCCCTGCCCACGGAAGGCTGGGGTGTGTGCGCCCTGGATGGCAAGCTCGTGGTCAGCGACGGTTCCGACACGCTGACTTTTTACGATCCCACCGCCATGACCGCCGTTGGCTCCATCGCTGTAACCGATGCCGGTACACCCGTGACCAGACTCAACGAACTGGAACTGGTGGCCGGTCGCATCTGGGCCAATGTCTGGGGCGAAACGCGCATTGCGGTCATTGATCCGGCCAGCGGGCGGGTGGTGGCCTGGGTGGATTGTTCGGGGCTGCGGCCCGGCGGCGTTGCGGCCAAACTGGAGATGGTTTTAAATGGCATTGCCTCTGATCCGGCCACGGGCCGGGTCTGGGTGACGGGCAAACACTGGTCCGAGATTTTTGAAATTACGACGCCAGGGCTGCCCACAGGCGGTGTGCGGCCCTGATGTCGCCAGCAGCAGCAAGCGCTGCTGTGTGTTGTGAATACAGAGTATCCTAGCAAACCGATGGCGTCTGCGCCGGCCACGCGCCAGGATCGAACGCGGCCCGGAGCCGATCCCCGGCGGTCTGTCCGGGGGACATGTTTTATGCAAAGGACAAGGGTCGAGGCATGCAGGAAGCAACGCAACGCCCCCGGGCAGGCAGTATGAAGCAGAAATGCAGGATGTGTCGGTATTGGAAAGGCCCCATTCCCCCGGAGGACCGCTATTGTCCGCCCGAGGAGATGCAGGGCGGGGAATGGGGCTATTGCAAGCGCTATGCGCCGGCTCCGGCCACAGCCCCTGTGGAGCAGGCCCGGGGCAAGACCTATGTGGCGGTATGGGCGGAAACCCAGGCCGAGGATTTGTGCGGGGAGTTCGTGCTCATCCCCCTGCACCGCGAATAGGGGCACGGATGGGAATATGCCTTTGGCGGCCGGGGGGAAGGCAGAAGATGAAGATGCCTCCGGCGGCCGGGGGGATGATCCCCCCGGACCCCTGCAATTGGAGAAGTTATTAAGGGGTTCGCGACGCGGGTTGGCAATTCGGAGGATGCGCGGCTAGCCGGCTTGCGCCCGCGGCCCGGGGCGCAGAAGGAGCCACAGGCCAAAGGCAATGACCGGCAGACTGAGCAGTTGGCCCATGGTCAGCCAGCCAAAGGCCAGATAGCCGAGCTGGGGATCGGGCAGGCGCACAAATTCCAGGGCAAAGCGGAAGGTGCCGTAACACACCGAGAAAACGCCGCTGACAGCCCCGGCCTTGTGTTTTTTGGCCGAATAGAGCCAGACGATGACGAACAGGGCCAGGCCCTCAAGTCCGGCTTCGTAGAGCTGGGAGGGATGCCGGGGGATGCCGCCGGCCCGGGGGTCGGGAAAGACCACCCCCCAGGGCAGGTCCGTTGCCTTGCCCCACAGTTCGCCATTGATGAAATTGCCGATGCGGCCGGCGAAAATGCCGAACGGGGCCAGGGGGGCGGTAAAATCCGCCACGCCCCAAAAGCCCTTGCCGGTCTTTTTCCCCCACAGCCACACCGCCGCCAGCACGCCCACAAAGCCGCCATGAAACGACATGCCGCCCTGCCAGACCATAAAGAGCGACAGCGGATTGGCGATAAGCGCCGGCAGATCGTAAAAGAGCATATACCCCACCCGCCCGCCGACCACCACGCCAAGCACCAGATAGGTGATCAGATCATCGACCTCAAGGCCGGTCCAGCCGGACCCCGGGCGCGTGGCACGCCAGCGGCCCAGGAGCCAGGCCACGGCAAAGCCGATGAGATACATAAGGCCATACCAGCGGACAGCCAGCGGGCCGAGATTGACGGCCACGGGATCGAATTGGGGATGGATGAGCATAAGGGTGGGGTGGCGGCTCCGGTTTGGGCGCGTGGGTCAGCGGCCGCCGCCCATCTCCATGAGCAGGGCTTTGGCCTTTTCATAGCCGGGATTGAGTTCCAGCGCTTTTTTGAGAAAGGCAACAGCCGGGTCTTTTTTGCCGTAGCGACGATAGACCGTGGCGATGTTGTAGCAGACCGCTTCGCCGTTTTTCCACAGGTCGGCATTGAGCGACAAGGCCCGCTCGACGTACTGATAGGCTTCAATGTATTGGCGGCCTTCGGTGAAGGCCATGGAAATGTTGTAGTACAGGCCCGGATCGTCGGGTGAGATTTTTAGCGCCTTGCGGTACTCGGAGATGGCGTCCTGCCATTTTCCCTGGCGGCGCAGCATCAGTCCCAGGCGGTTAAACGTCTCGATGTCGGAGCGGTCGAGCATGTTTTTGCGGGTATTAAGCGATTGACGCAGATACTGCTCGGACAGTTCCGGGGCAGACTCCATGCAGCGGGCGGCAATGGTCTGGGTGATGCGGCTGACGGTATCGAGGGCTTCCTTGGTGGCTATGCGCACCGCCATGTCAAAGGCGGCCTTGGCCTTTTCGGTATCGCCGAGCTTGATGTAGCCTGTGCCGAGATCCACCTTGCGGTCAACGTTTAGGGGCGAAAGTTTGTCCAGGCGTTCCAGGAACCGGATCTCCTCGGTGGTGTTGCCTTCCTCGCGGTGCAGTTCGGCAATCTTTTTCAAAGGATCGAGAAAGAGCCGGGCACCCTTTTCGGCTTGGGTGTAGGCCCGCAGTGCTTCGTCCTTTTTGCCCATGGCCCGCAGGGCGTCGCCCATGAGCAAAAGGCCTGACGGACTATTGGATTTTATATCCAGCACCTGTTTGGCGAGCTTGGCCGCTTCCAGGGCGTCGCCCATCTCCAGGCATTGGCGGCCCTTGTCCATGAATTCGCCGATCTGGCCCCGGGGTTTGACCGTAAAGGCGATTTTTTCCACCAGGGTGTCGGCGGAGATGGGTTTGGTGATGATGTTGTCCGCGCCGAGTTCGTGCAAAAGCACAAGCTTGTCGCGTTCGACTTCGGTGGTCAGGACCACGACGAAAAGGTCGCTGGCGAAGTCGTTTTTCAGATACCGAATGACGTCGGAGGTATTGCGGCCGTTCAGCTCGCGTTCGATGAAAACGAGGATTTTGTGATTTTTGGACCGCAGTTGCTTAATCTGTTTGGGTAATTGTTCAGTAGTGGCGACATTATGGACGCATTCGTCTTTGACGCTCAGATGACGAAGCAGGGTGCCGCGAAGATTTTTATTGAACAGGGGATCGGTGCTGACCACCAGGAACACGCCGTTTTGCTGGGCAACATATTCCCGGACATCGTCATCATACTGCTTGTTTTTCATGTACTGCTCATAGTCGGAGGCCGTCGCGACGGGCCGCGGGTCAGGGCTTAGCTGGCGTCTGGTTTGCCGTCGCCCCGGTCTGATCGAGCTGGGCCGCGAATGCGGCCTGCGCCTGGGGGGCCATGGGAAAGCTGTGCTCCGGCCCGGGAAAGTCCGAACTCCTAACCGCCTCGACGTAGTCCGTCAATGCCGCTACGGCCTGTTCGCCAAGGGCGGCGAACTGTTTGACGAAACGCGGGCGCAGCCGGTCGTAGAGGCCAAGGACGTCGTGAAAGACCAGCACCTGACCGTCGCAGTCCGGTCCGGCACCGATGCCGATGGTGGGTACGGTGAGCGCCCGGGTCACGGCCGCTGCCACCGGGGCCGGGATGCACTCCAGCACGATGGCGAAGCAGCCGGCTTCGGCCAGGGCCTTTGCGTCGGCCAGTAATGCGACCGCCGCATCAGCGGTTTTGGACTGCACCTTAAAGCCGCCCAGGGCAGCCACATGCTGCGGTGTCAGCCCCACATGGCCGAGCACCGGGATGCCGGCGGCCGTCATGGCCCGGACCTGGGGCACCACGGCCTGCCCTCCTTCGAGCTTGACCGCGCCGGCCCGGCCTTCCTTTAAAAAACGCCCGGCATTGGCCACGGCCGTTTCGACAGAAACCTGATAGGACAAAAACGGCATGTCCGCCACCACCAGGGCGTTTTGGGAACCCCGGGCCACGGCCCGGACATGGTGGAGCATTTCGTCCATGGTCACGGACAGGGTGTCGTCGTGGCCCAAAACCACCATGGCCAGGGAGTCGCCCACGAGCAGCACCTCGATGCCGGCCGCTTCGGCCAGCCGGGCCGAGGTGAAATCATAGGCGGCCAGCATGGCGATTTTGCGCGTTCCCTTGGCAGCCGTCACGTCCGGGGCGGTCATTCTTGGCATGCTTGCCTCTCCTTGGTTCTTGCGCCGCAGCGCGTATTGGCCTATGTGCCACGGCCATGCAAGCCTGCATCACCGAGCGCCGGGCAAAGCGCATTGAAGAAGTCCTGGCCAGACGGCAGACCGATCTGACCCTGGTTGTAAACAACATTCATGATCCCCACAACGTGTCGGCCATTTTACGAAGCTGCGACGCGTTTGGCATTCACCGCGTCCATTTGCTCTATACCGACACGGCCTTTCCGGCCCTGGGCAAGAAATCGTCGGGGTCGGCCAAAAAGTGGGTGGAAACCGTGCGTCACCGGGATGCGGCCTCGTTGGCCGCCACGCTCAAAGCCCAGGGCTACGCCCTTTTGGCCACGAGCTTTTCCGAAACGGCAAAACCCCTGGCCCATTGGGATCTGACCGCCAAGACGGCGATCATCCTTGGCAATGAGCATCGGGGCGTGGATGAGAATCTGGCGCCCCACGTCGACGGGGCGTTGTATATCCCCATGATGGGCATGGTGCAAAGCCTCAATGTGTCGGTGGCCGCTGCAGTCATCCTTTATGAAGGCTTTCGCCAGCTTGACGCCGCCGGCCGCTATGGCACCCCGAGCCTGCCTCCCGAGGAACTGGCCCGGCTGGGCAAGCTCTGGTCCAGCAAATAGCCCGGCCGGGGTGCCTTTCGTTGCGGTCCGGCCCAGGCCCCGCCGCGTGCCTGCGGGCCCGGCCGGGGTGGGCGCGTTTCATTTAAGCGGCCGCGATTTTTGCGCGCATGGCGGTGAGCACATCGTCCAGGGTCGTTTCCACGCCGGCCAGGGCCGCCGTAGCCCTGCCCGGGTCGCCCGCCCGGGAAGCCCGCTCCAGGTCGTGGCAGGCCTCGCGCAGGGCCGGGGCGCACATGGTGGCCGAGGCACCCTTGAGGGAGTGGGCCAAAAAGGCCAGACGGGCCAGATCCGGTGCCGCAAGGGCCTCGCGCATGGCAGCCAGCGTACCCGGTTGTTCGGCCACGAAGGCCCCGAACAGCTTGACCAGAAAGCCGGTGTTGCCCCGGGCCTTGCCCAGCAGTTCCGCCCAGTCCAGCACGACCCCGGTCGTGACCGGGGCCGCCGGCGCGGCCGTGCCGTCTTTTGCCGGTGCGTCCATGACCCGGCCAAGGGCTGCGGCCAGATCGCCCGGGCTCACGGGTTTGCTCAGATATTCGTCCATGCCGGCCCGCAGAAACGTTTCGCGATCGCCTTTGAGCGCGTGGGCGGTCAGGGCCACGATGGGGATGGCCGGATCGAAATCGCCGGAGTCGTCGGACCGGATGGCCCGGGTGGCCTCCAGGCCGTCCATCTCCGGCATCTGGATGTCCATGAGGATGGCGTCGAAACGCTTTTTGCGCAGCGCTTCCAGGGCGCGCCGTCCGGTGTGGGCCACCACCACCTCATGGCCGTCCATCTCCAGCAGTTCCTGCACGTAAATCTGATTGATGGGATTATCCTCGGCCAAAAGGATGGTCAGGGGCCGCAGGCTGGACGGTTCCTGGACCACCTCCGGGGCCACGGCGTCTTTGAAGGACTCGGGCAGGGCGCACTCGATTTCAAAGGTAAAGGCGCTGCCTGTGCCTTCGACGCTGTCAACGCCGTACGTCCCGCCCATCATGCCCACGAGATGGCGCACGATGGCCAGCCCCAGGCCCGCGCCCTGGTAGCGTCTGGCCGGGGAGACATCGGCCTGGGTGAAACTGTCGAAAATGGCCTGGATTTTATCGGCCGGGATGCCGATGCCGGTGTCGCGCACCTCGAAACGCAGCCGCAGCTGGGAGGCAGCTTGGCCCTGGCCGGTGCGGGCGATGACCAGGACCACGCTGCCGGCGTCGGTGAATTTGACGGCGTTGCCGACCAGATTCACCAGCACCTGCCGCAGCCGGCTGGCGTCGCCCAAAAGGGTCTGGGGCACGGCACCCACAAACCGAAAGGTCAGGGAGACGCCTTTTTTGGCCGCCAGGGGCTTGAAAACGCTGATGACTTCCTCGGCCGTGGCCCGCAGGTCAAAGGGCAGTCTGGCCAGCTCCAGCACGCCGACTTCAATGCGGGCATAATCCACGATATCATTAAGGACTGTCAGCAGCGACTGGGCCGAATGTCGGGCCATTTCCAGGTATTCCCGTTGCTTGGGCGCAAGCTCCGTGGCCAGGGTCAACTCGGTCATGCCCAGGATGCCGATCATGGGCGTGCGGATTTCGTGGGTGATGTTGGCCAGGAAGTGGTTTTTGGCCCGCTCGCCGGCCTGGGCCGCTTCCCGGGCGGCGGCGAGCTGGTTCTCGGCGGTGGCAAGGGCGGTTACGTCGCGCAGCAGCACCCGGGTCAGGGGCAGATCGGGCTGGGGCACGGCTTCCCAACGCAGGCTGACCAGACGGTCGCTTGCTGGCAGGCGCAGTCTGCGCCCAGGCTGGCCGTCCAGGCGAATCCCCAGGGGCAGGCCGGTGAGCTGGCTGGCCGGGAGCCCGAAAAACGGGCCGGCCTCGGGGGTGGCGTGGACAATGATGCCGTTATTATCCACGAGGAGCCAGCCGTCGCCGGTGAGGACTCCCAGGGCGTCGGTTTCGCGGATCAGGCCTTCGAGCATGGCGGCGGTACCCCTTGTGCTACATGCCAGGGTACGAAGCCTGGCGATTTTGGCGGCCCCCCAAAAAAACCGGGGGAGGACCATCTTCGATGTCCTTGTAGGCTCCCTGAGCCTGTTCGCCAACCCCTTTGCGGCGTTGGGCGCGAAGCGAAATGCCGTCTCGGGCCATGGGGCCATTTGTCCATGGTTGGTCATGCCGGGCGCATTTTGTCAAGGCGTGGCCGCCTGGACCGGGACTGGGGTGTCGCTTGGGGCGGCGCTGCGCAGCCGGCAAAAAAACGGGCCGCAGTCCGGCTGGGGACTGCGGCCCGTTGCAGCGAGGACGCATCACGGGGGCACTTAGATAGTGTAAAGCTTATCCCCGGGAATGATGGTGATGTTGTTTTTCTGCAAAAGCTCGATGGCCTGATCGGTGCGGTCAAAACGGAAGATAATGACGGCTGAGCGTTCGCACTGGTGGACGAAAGCATACATGTATTCCACGTTGACGCCGCCAGCGTTGAGCAGATTTAAAATGGCGTGCAGGCCGCCGGGCTTATCCGACACTTCCACGGCCACCACGGCGTTTCGGCCCACGGTGAAGCCGCTGTCCTTGAGCGCCTTTTTGGCTTTTTCATGATCGCTGACAATAAGGCGCAGGATGCCGAAGTCCGAGGTGTCGGCCAACGACAGGGCGCGGATGCTGATGCCGGCCTCGGCCAGGACGCGGGTCACTTCTTCCAGGCGACCGGTTCGGTTTTCCAGAAAAATGGAAATTTGTTCGGCTTTCATGGCGTTTCCCTCCGCAAGTCGGGTGTTTGGCCGTTATTCGTTTCGCAGGTCCAGGATACGCTTGGCCTTGCCTTCGGAGCGCTGGATGGCCCTTGGTTCCACGAGCTTGACCTGGGCGGTGACACCCAGGAATTCCTTGATGTTCTTTTGGATCTTGCCTTCCAGGCGCTGGAGGTTTTTGATCTCGTCGGAGAAAAGTTTTTCATCCACTTCCACCTGGACCGTCAGCGTGTCCAGATTGCCGTCGCGGCGAACGACCAACTGGTAGTGCGGCGTCAACCCCTCGGTTTCGAGCAGGATGCTCTCGATCTGGGACGGGAAGACGTTGACCCCCCGGATGATGAGCATATCGTCGCTGCGGCCGTGGACGCGCTGCATGCGGGCAAAGGTGCGGCCGCATTTGCACGGCGTATAGACCAGACGCGTGATGTCGCGGGTGCGGTAGCGGATGACCGGCTGGGCTTCCTTGGTCAGGGTGGTGATGACCAGTTCGCCGGCCTCGCCCGGGGCCACCGGTTCCTTGGTCACCGGGTCGATGACCTCGCACAGGAAATGGTCTTCCATGAGGTGGGCACCGGCCTGGGCCTCGGCGCATTCGATGCCGACCCCCGGTCCCATGACTTCGGACAGACCATAAATATCGATGGCCTTGATGCCCATTTTGGTCTCGATGTCCCGGCGCATCTCGTCAGTCCAGGGCTCGGCCCCGAAAACACCCACCCGAAGCGGCAGTTCCTTGAAATCGATGCCGGCTTCCAGCGCCGTCTCGTAGAGCACCAGACTGTAGGAGGGGGTGCAACACAAAACCGTGGCCCCGAAGTCCTTGAGCAGCATGGCCTGACGCCGGGTGCCGCCGCCGGAAACCGGAACGGTGATGGCACCCAGTTCCTCGGCCCCGTAGTGTGCCCCAAGGCCGCCGGTAAACAGGCCATAGCCGTAGGCCACATGGATGATGTCACGGCGGGTGGCCCCGGCAGCGGCAAAGCAGCGGGCCACCAGCCGGCCCCAGATGTTGATGTCGCGCTGGGTGTAGCCCACAACCGTGGCCCGGCCGGTGGTGCCGGAGGAGGCGTGGACGCGCACCACATTGTCCTTGGGCACGGCGAAAAGGCCAAAGGGGTAATGGTTGCGCAGATCCTGCTTCTCGGTAAAAGGCAGATAGCGCAGATCGGCCAGACTTTTGATGTCGGCCGGCTTGATGCCGGCCTCGTCAAAGGCGCGGCGATAAAAGGCCACGTTGGCGTAGACCCGTTCGCACTGCGTTTGCAGGCGTTTGAGTTGCAAGGCTTCGAGTTCTTCCCTGGGCAGGGTTTCGATGTCCATATCGAAAATCATGGGATTCCTCCAAATGACGTCATGGGCGCATCCAAAAGGGATTCCTGCCGAAAGCACCAGGCGGCGTCAAGAGCGTGTCGGGAAAAAGGCTGGTGGCGCATTTGCGCGACGCCGCCAAATCGCGTAGACAACCGACGTTGCCCGGGAACCGGGCGACAGGATACTTTTTTGGAGAGACAATGCCCGCAAAACCGACTGACGCCAATATTTCCCCCGCCCACAAGGCCACCCGGGTGGCCGCCTGGCTCCACGAGAAAAAAGCCAAAGACATCAAAGCCGTAGACGTTACCGGCTTAAGCCCCATCTGCGAAGCCATGGTCATGGCTTCGGCCCAAAGCATCCGTCAGGCCCAGGCCCTGGCCGATCATGTCCTGGCCTGCTGCGGCGATCACGGCTTTTCCTACCTCGGTATGGAAGGCTACCGCACCGGCCAGTGGGTGCTGGTGGACTTAAACGACGTGGTGGTCAACATCTTCCAGGAAGACCAGCGGTCCTTTTACAATCTCGAAGGCCTGTGGTCCGAGGGCAAGCCCATTGCCTTGTCCCTGTCCAAACCGTCGGATGCGCCGAAAACCTCGGCGGAAGACGACGATGACGACGATATTGAAGAATCCGAAGATGCGCAAGGACCGACGAACCCAGCATGAAACCGACGCCGACCCTGCTCCTTATCCTGGACGGCTGGGGCCTGGCCCCGGCCGGTCCCGGCAATGCCGTGACCGAGGCTGCAACCCCGGCCCTGGACCGGCTTCTGGCCGAGTATCCGTCCACCACCCTGGCCTGTTCGGGCCGGGCCGTGGGGCTGCCTTCGGGCTTTATGGGTAATTCCGAGGTCGGCCACATGAATATCGGGGCCGGGCGCATCGTCTACCAGGACATGACCCGCATCGATATCGCTGTGGAAGACGGTTCCCTGGCTGCCAATGCGACCCTGGCCGAACTGGCCCGGGCTTCCCTGGCCGCTGGCGGGCGGGTGCATCTCATGGGCCTTGTTTCCGATGGCGGGGTGCACAGCCACATCACCCACGCCAAGGCCCTGGTTGCCGCCTTTGCCGCCCTGGGGCAGCGCGACATCCTGGTCCATGCCTTCCTCGACGGCCGCGACACCCCGCCCCAAAGCGGAGCCGGCTACGTGGCCGATCTTGACGCTGCGCTGACGGAAATCGGCGCGGGGCGTATCGCCTCGCTGACCGGGCGCTTCTACGCCATGGACCGCGACAACCGCTGGGAGCGGGTGGCTGCGGCCTACGCCGCCCTGACCGAAGGGACCGGCGAGTCCTTTACCGACCCTGTGGCCGCTGTCCGGGCCGCCTACGCCGCCGGGCAGACCGATGAGTTTGTCACGCCGCGGGTGTTGGCCGGGGGCGAGGGGATTCTCCGCGACGGCGACGCCGTGTTTTTCTTTAATTTCCGGGCCGACCGGGCGCGCGAGATCACCCGGGCGCTGACGGCGGCCGATTTCGACGGCTTTGTCCGGGGGCGCGTGCCCAGGCTGTCCGGCTTTGCCACCATGACCGAATACGACGGGTCGTTTCATTTGCCGGCGGCTTTTGCCCCGGTGTCCGTCACCGATGTCCTGGGCGAGGTCTATTCCCGCCAGGGGCTGACCCAGCTGCGTCTGGCCGAGACGGAAAAATACGCCCACGTCACCTATTTCTTTAACTGCGGCCGGGAAGAACCCTTCCCGGGCGAGGTTCGCCAGATGGTCCCGTCGCCGCGCGACGTGGCTACCTATGATTTAAAGCCCGAGATGAGTGCTGTGGCCGTCACCGACGCCTTTTTGGCCTCCATGGAGGCGGGGCACAGCCTGTCGGTGGTCAATCTGGCCAACTGCGACATGGTGGGGCACACCGGCATCCTGGCAGCGGCTGAAATCGCCGTGGCCACCGTGGACGCCTGCGTGGCCCGCATTGCCGAGGCGGTCCTGGCCGCCGGCTGGCGGCTGCTGGTCACGGCCGACCATGGCAACGCCGAGGAGATGATCGCCCCGGACGGCGGCCCCATGACCGCCCATACGCTCAACCCGGTGCGCCTGATCCTGGTCGATCCGGCCCGCAAGAACGCGCAATTGTCTCCGGGCAAGCTCGGCGACCTCGCCCCCACCATCCTGACCCTGGCCGGGCTGCCCGTGCCGGCGGCCATGACCGGCGCGTGTCTTGTCACGGAGCCAGCGGCATGAGCAACGAACAGCGCAAACCGCTCACCCCGGCCAAGCCCGTGGGCGTGGAATTGGTCTTTCTCTATCCCTGCCCGTTTTGTCGCCGCGAAGTGCCGGTGGTGGCTCCGGTCAAGCCGGCCATGATCGCCTGCGATGCCTGCCATGGCCGGTTTCCCATCGTGCCGGTGGACGACCGGTCGGTGCGCTTTGTCAAGCTCATGCTGGCCGGCGGCAAGGCGGCAGTGGACCCGGATTTCATCTAAGGCCCGCCCGCCATGCGCCCAAAGGCCGCACCGCTTCCGCCGTCACGGGATAAAACCGTGGCCCAGGCGCTGCTTGAAGCACTCACTGGCCTTGATGCTCCAGCCACGGCCCTGGAGCTCTCGGCCCTGGCCCGGGCCGGCGAAAAGGCAGTCCTTGCCGCCCTTATGCATCTGCAACGCTCCCTGCGCCGTTCCCAAACCCGTCTTCGCATCCAACCAGCCCGGTGCATCGGCTGCGGCCATGTGTTTGCCAAGCGCGACCGGCTGGGCAAACCCGGCAAGTGCCCGCTGTGCCGCAGCCTGCGCATCGATCCCCCGCGTTTTTCCATCCAATCGTCGCCGGAAGTGGACGCTGCCGCCGCTTTGCGGCACTATGCCCAAGTCGCAGTCGTCCCAGGAGGAACCCCCATGACCGTCAGTCCCCTCGCCGGCAGACCGGCCCCGCGTTCGCTACTCGTCAACGTGCCGCGTCTGGTTGCTGCTTACTATGCCGTCAAACCCGATCCGTCCGATCCGGGCTGTCGGGTATCGTTTGGCACTTCGGGGCATCGGGGAACGTCATTTGACGGCTCCTTTAACGAAGACCACATCCTGGCCACCACGCAGGCCATCTGCGATTACCGCAAGGGCAAAGCCATCACCGGGCCGCTCTATCTCGGCATGGACACCCACGCCCTGTCCGAGCCGGCCTGGATCACGGCCCTGGAAGTCCTGGCCGCCAACGGTGTGGCCACGCGCATCCAGGCCGGACGCGGCTATACGCCAACCCCCGTCATCTCCCACGCCATCCTGACCTTTAACCGCGACCATCCGGGCATCCTGGCTGACGGCATCGTCATAACGCCGTCACACAATCCCCCGGAGGACGGCGGCTTTAAGTACAATCCGCCGTCTGGCGGCCCGGCCGACACCGATATCACCAAAGCCGTTCAGGCCGCCGCCAACGCCTATCTGGAAAAGGGGCTGGCCGGCGTGCACCGCATCACCCTGGCCGCCGCCCTGGCCGCCGGTTGCGTCGAAGAATACGACTATATTGCCCCGTATGTGGCCGATCTGGCCAATATGGTCGATATGGCCGCCATCCGGGATTCCGGCATCCGCATCGGCGTTGATCCCCTGGGCGGCTCCGGCGTTGCCTACTGGGAACCGCTGGTGGCGCGCTATGGCCTCAACCTTTCGCTTATAAGCGATGTGGTGGACCCGACTTTTTCGTTTATGACCGTGGACCGGGACGGCAAAATCCGCATGGATTGCTCCTCGCCCTATGCCATGGCCCGGCTGATCGAACACCGCGATGCCTACGACATCGCTTTTGGCAACGACCCCGACTATGACCGCCACGGCATCGTCACCCGTTCGGCCGGCTTGCTCAATCCCAACAACTATCTGGCCGTGGCCATCAACTATCTCTTTGCCACCCGCTCCAAGTGGCGCGCCGACGCCGCTGTGGGCAAGACCGTGGTGTCCAGCGCCATGATCGACCGGGTGGCGGCCGGCCTTGGCCGGCGGTTGTGCGAGGTGCCGGTTGGGTTCAAGTGGTTCGTGCCGGGCCTTATCGACGGTTCCTTTGGCTTTGGCGGCGAGGAGAGTGCTGGCGCGTCGTATCTGCGCACCGACGGCACAGTCTGGACCACGGACAAGGACGGCATCATCATGGACCTGCTGGCGGCCGAGATCACGGCCAAGACCGGCAAAGATCCGGCCGCGCATTATGCCGAACTGACCACCCGCTACGGCGCGCCCATCTACGAGCGCATCGACGCCCCGGCCAGCAAGCCCCAAAAGGCGGCCCTGGCCAAACTCTCGCCCGAAATGGTCACGGCCACCACCCTGGCCGGCGAGGCCGTCACCGGGCTGCTCACCAACGCCCCAGGCAATGGCGCGGCCATCGGCGGGCTCAAGGTCACGACGGAAAACGGCTGGTTTGCCGCCCGGCCGTCAGGCACCGAGGACGTCTATAAAATCTACGCCGAAAGCTTCAAGGGCCGCGAGCACTTGCAGGCCTTGCAGGCCGAGGCCAAGGAAATCGTGGCCGACGCCTTCGCCGCCGCCGGCGTGTAGGCGCGAGAGAGAAGAAGGCAGAAGAGTGCCTCCGGCGGCCGGGGGCCTGAGGCCCCCGGACCCCCCATCGGGGGGAATATCCTCCCGGCCCCCCTGACCGAGGTGACGGGCGATGCCGCGAGCCGTTGCGGCTGGGCCGGGAAAGCGCATGGGCCTTGACGCCGGCGAGGTTTGCAGGCAACCAAAACCGGCCGCAAAGGAGTGGGGCCGTGGACGACGACAGCCTCTCCCCTGCCGCTTGGCGGTTGCTGCAGGCGCTGGCCGAACTGCCCGAGGCACCTTTCCCCGGGCGGATCATGCCGGGACAGGCGGCCACGAATCTGGGCTTTGGCCCGGCCCGGGCTTGCCGGCTTTTCCGTTGTTTGGTTCGCCTTGGCTATTACGAATACGACATTTCGGCCTATAGCGGCCGGCTGACTGCGGCCGGCCGCCGGGCCGCTGCAAGGAAGATCGATCCGTGAAACTCGCCCAACATTGCATGAGTGCTGTACCGCTGGCCGTTGCCGCCTACGCCGCCACCAGCGGCAGTCTGGCCGCTGCCTTTATGGCCGGGGCCTCAAGTGTCCTTATCGACTGCGACCATGTGCTCGATTATCTGCTGTGCAACAAGCGCTGGGGTGGCCTGCCCCATTTCTTCGCCATGTGTGATGAGGGCCGGCTGCCGCGCCTGTATCTGCTGCTGCATTCCTTTGAGCTGGTCATTTTTTTGTGGCTGCTGGTGGGCACGGGCGTGGCCGCAGCCTGGGGCGTAGGCCTGACCATCGGCGTCACCGGGCATATGCTCATGGACTGGGTGGGCAACCGCCATCTCGTCAAGCAGTCGTTTTACTGGCTGTGGTATCGGGCCGCAAACCGCTTCGACGGCAACGAACTTTATCTGACGCCGCCAGATCCGCTGCACGCAGTCGCCAACGAGGCCGGGCGGGCCTAAGCCAAGCACACGGTCCGGTCTTTTCTCTCTTGCCAGCAACGACCATTTCGCATTGTTTTGAAACGCGTTCCTCGTGTCGCGCCCCCACGGCGGAGCGTTCCCGGGGAAAAACACTGTGCGCCGTGCCCAGCCTGCCAGGGCCGCACCGCCAAGCAGCGACCGGACGCCGCCCGGGTCAGCGCTTGGCCCGGCGCACGGCTTGGCACTGGGATTTGGCCGGAGCAAAGACGGCGATGCGGGCGTCCGGGTCGAGCGTCAGGCCCATGGCCTCGATGAGATAGTCCCGGGGCGACTCGGACAGCGGACCGAGGGCAACGGTGCGCTCCAGGTGAAACAGTTCGCCCCAGTTGGTGGCGTAGAGCGTGTCCACGCTGACCGTGCCGCGCTCCTCGCGCGGGGCAAGCATGTTGACGACGAGCAAGGCAGCGGTCACCCGTTCGCCGGACAGACCCCAGGAGAGCGGCGGATTAAAGGTCTGCCAGACCGGAAACACGTCGCAAACAGCCTGCATAAGGCCCGCGATATCCGGCAGGGTCAGCGGTGCCGGCAGGGTCGTCGCCTGCAGGTGCAGGCCTTTTCGGTAGAGGGCATTGGCCACAAGCCAGGCCGCCAGCCGCACCACCGACCCTTCCTGGCGCAGCGTCTCCCGCTTGCGGGTCTTGCGATCCCCGCCAGGAGCCGGTTCGCCCCGGCACAGATAGGTCATCTCCCGGCCTTCCCCTTTCTCCACCCCGATTTCCAGCGAACCGAACAGATGCCGTCCCGGCCGCAGAAACGGCAGGCGCATGACCTTGCCGACCCGCTGGCCAAAACTCGCCCCGATGCGCCGCGACAGCATGGTCTGGTCGCGCTCGGTCAGCCCCCCCCCGCTGGCCAACTCGGCGCTGCGGTTTTTGAGGCGTTCGTAAGCCTTTAAGAAATAGCTGGAGATGGCGTCGCAAAGGGCCATGGCCTGGGCAAAGCCGTCCTCGTCGGTCTGCCCGGCCTTTTTGGGCGGCGGCGGGCAGGAGCCAAAGGATGGCGGGGCGTAGGGGAAAAAATGGTCGAGGATGGTCTCCCCGGTGGGGCTGGCGTATTCGTTGCCGGGGTCAAAGCCGGTTTTCTGCAAAAAAGCCTGACGCAGTAGTTCCACCGCGCCTTTTTGTCCCAGTTCCTGGTAGTGGCGGCTGACTTCCTGGAACAAGAGGGCATAGGGATCGCACCGCCACAGCCCGCCCTGGTTGGCGCAGACAAAGGTTTTGAGCGTCTCGCACAACAATTCGGGATTGCCCGGGTGGGCGGCATATTTTTCCAAAAGGCCGAATTTGATGATGGATTTAAACGGGCTGGTCAGCGATTTGACGATCATCCACAAGGAGGCTCCGAAGAATTCGTCGCCAGCGATGGCGCGCACACAGCCGAAATCCAGGCTGTCGGCGGCAACGTCTGCGGCACTGCGGCCCATAACGGCCAAAGCCTTGGCATAGGCCTCCTGGCCGATGTCCGGCGCGACGCACCACCAGGCCGGTTTTTTGCCGGCGATGACCAGGGCCGTGCGGTAGAATTCCTCCTTGAGCAGGCAGCCCTGGGCCGAGCCGTAGCCTTCGTCCTCGGAATAGCCGAAAATGTTGTTGTGGATGTCGGCCACGCTCATGCGAAAAAAATGAATCTCCAGCCCGTAGTCCCGGTCGGCCTGCCGGCTGATGGCGTCGAGTTTGTCCTGGAAAGCGGGCAGATCCGGCCGGTCGGCATCAGACTGGGCCACAACGACCCAGACGTCGAGGTCGGAATCGTCGGACTGGGCCACAGTGCCGACGCTGCCGATGGTGTAGACCGCTTCCACGGCGATGGCGTCCGGGGAAGCGGCCTGGGCCTGGACTGCCTGCTGGCCGAAATGCGTGGCCAGCAGGCGCGCGGCGGTCAGCGTGGGATGGTAGCCGGCGATGCGGGCGGCCGGGGCCGGCCGCAGGCCGGTTTCGTCGCGCACGGCCCCGGCTGCGATCAGTCCCGGCAGCATTTCCAGGAACCCGGCCCCGGTCTCGCCGAGCCGGCGTCTGGCCCAGGCCAGACGCCGCTTGTTGTTGGCCAAAAGGGACAGGCGGCGGCGGCGGATGTCGCGGCCTGAGAGCATTGCATCGCAGATTCCGGCCAGCAAGCGCAGCCCGGTGCTGTCGGTCAGCTCCGCCGGCAGTGGCGGGCCGCAGCCGGCCGCGTCGAGCAGGGCCAGGCTTTCGTCCTTGGCCATGGCCCCGAGGATGTCCGGCTCATCGGTTGGTCCTGCAAAGCGCGAACCCGCGAAATAGCAGCCTTCGGTGCGAACGCCGGCGAGGTCGGCCCGGGGGAAAACCGCCATTTCAAACAGGCAGTCGGAAAAAAGCACTCCCTGGCAGGAAAAATCGTGCAACACGGCCCGCACCAGACTGACGGCCCGAAAACGGCAACGGGTCATTGTCAGGTTGGACAGGGCGGCGCTGAAAAAATCGCACTCCAGGGCGTCCACGCCGGTCATGGCAACCGTGCGTCCGGCCAGATTGCCAAAGGCGCACAGGCGCAGATCGCAGTCCTCAAACCGGACCTGCTCCCAGACTGCTTCGGTAAAGCGGCAGTTTTGGAAGCGGCAGCGGCGAAAGACAACGCCGTCCATCCGGGCGCGCTCGAACTGCACGTCGGTAAACTGCACGCCGTCAAAGGTCGTCCCGGTAAAGGTGGCCTGGACAAAGCTGACCGCCTTTAAAACACTGCGCGTAAACGCGACGGCCGCCACAGGCACCCCGTCAAAATTGGTCCACAGGATTTGCCGGTTGTGAAAGACGCCGCCTGCTTCGCGCATCTCTCGGCGCAGCGTGTCGGATACCTCGCCGGGCTGGCTGCCGGGTTGGCTGGAGACCATGGTTTTGACCCGGTTCCATAAGCCTTTGGAGGTCTCTGGCGAAGCGGCGGGGCCGGGCAGGGGCGCGCGTTTGGGAAAGGGCCGGGAGGCCGCCCGGGAGCGGTTGGCCAGATCGGTGGCCAGGGCTTGGCCGAGGCTGGCCGGAACCAGTCCGGCCTTGGCCAGGGTCCGGGCGGCGTCCTGGGCGGCCTCGGGCAGGGCGGCGGCCAGGACGGCGTAGACCGCGACCAGGACGGCCCGCCTGGGTTCAGGCGGCAGGCCGCGCAGGGCCTGGCCAAAGGCGGCCAGCGACATGCCGGCCAGGGCCGGGGCCAGTTCGGCAATGCGGCCGGGCGCTGCTGCGGCCAGGGCGGCCACGGCGGTTGCCGCCCGGGACTCGTCGCAACGGACCAGGACGGCCAGGGCGGCGGCGGTCAGAGACGGTTCCGTGGCCCCGAGCAGGGCCTGGGCCGGCTCGGCCGCCACTGTCGGATCGATGCCGGGGGTTTCGGCCAAGGCCCGGCAGATGATTTCGGCCGAGACCTCATCCACGAGGCCCAGGCGGGCGGCCAGTTTTTCCACCAGCCCCGGTTCGCGCAGCCGGCCGGCCACCCGGGCCATGTACCGGCTCTGCTCGGCCGAAAGATCCATCTGGAGGAGTTGGGTCAGCCACCGGCCAAGGCGCCCCCGAATCAGGGCGTTTCGCAGCGGCAGGGCCGGGTATTCGTGGCGGTTGGCCAGCAGATCCAGCAGAATGAGCAGTTCGTCCGGGGTGCGTTCCACCACAGCGGCCACGACATCCAGGCAAAATGCGGCGGTTTTGGGGCGCTCGGCCCGGGGACGGCGAAAAAAGGCATTGGCAAAAAGAAGTTTTTCCTCGTCGCCAAGGCCGGCCAGCAAGGCCAGGGCCTGCTCCTCGGGCATGTTGCCCAGATGGGTCACAGCCAACACCTCGCCTTCGACGCCCAGGCGAAAGAGCAGGGGGAAGGCCTGGCGGGAAAAACTCTCATCCCCGGCCTCAAGCAGGGCGACCAGCAGATAGGCCAGTTCGGACGCCTGGGCCGCCGTGACCGGATCGTCGGCCGCCCCCCGGTCGATAAAGGCCAGAGCCTGGCGGGCCAGGGGCAGCAGCGGGGTGATGTCGGAACTGGGCGGCAGGGAAAGCCCGGAGCGCAGCGTGCGCATGAGGGCCTGGGCCGGCGAGGCCGGCCGGTTCATGGGCAACCCCGCAACGCAGGCGTTTGGCGGTCAGGACCGGGGCGCGGCGTCCACATAGTAGGAAACCTGCTTGCCGGGATTGAGGTATTGCAGCACGTCCGGGAGGAGGTCGTCAGGACGCATGGCTTTGGTCACGGTCAATTCGGTTTCAATGGTCAGGTCGATAATCAGCGCCTCGCGCCTGGGGATGTCCGGGTGATGGACCTTGACGCTGGGGCGCAGGGAGTCGCGCATATTGGCCGAGACGACCATGCCCTGCATGCCGTTGGACAGCTCCACCAGCGACCCGGGCGGATAGACGCCGAGCTTGCGGATAAACAGGGTCACGGCCTTGGGGTCGAGCGGGCCGCGTCGTTTGTACAGCGCCTTCATGGCTTCGTGGGGCGTGCGCAGGGGGCTGCCGTCCTTGGCGTTTAAAAAACGGTCGTAGACGTTGGCCACGGCCGCGATGCGCGCGCCAAGGGCCACGGCATCGCCCCTAAATTTGCCTGGGAAGCCTGTGCCGTCGAGCAGTTCGTGGTGCTGCAGGACCAGCATCTGGGCCGCAGGGGGGAACCCCGGAACGGCGGCCAGCATCTTGGCCCCGATCTTGGGGTGCTCCATGTAGTATTCCTTGAGCACCTTGCTCATGGTCACCATGTTGCCCTTGGAAAAACGCTGGATGGGAACGCGCCCCTTGCCCACGTCGTGGAAAAGCGACCCTGTGCCCACTTCCTCGATCTCGGCCTTGGCTAGTCCCATTTCCTTGGCCAGCATCATGGACAGCACGGCCACGTTTAGGGCGTGGTAGTGCTTGGCCTCATCCCGCATCTTGGCGGTCATGACATTGATAAGGACATCGAGATCGGACAGAAACATCTCGGCCATGGGGCCGACCACTTCGCCGGCCGCTTCCAACACCTCGGCGTTGGGGGAGCTGACCTTTTTGAGCGCCTCCATGACCTTGTCCATGGCTTTTTCGTAGCGGCGTTCGCAGACGGCAAAGCGTTCGATGCGGTCCTTGTTGCGTTCAATCGTCTCGCGTTTGAGGCTGGAGAGTTCGGCCGAAACCGGGGTGCGGGCCGAGGCCCAGGGGCCTTTTTGCCGCTTTCCGGCCTGGCCTTCGAGTTCTTCCAGAGAAATGGGCAGCCGGGCGGACTTATCCGGCACGCAATAGACATGGGGCAGGCCCAGGGCCATGATTTTGGCCACATCGGCGTCGTTGCGCACGACAAAGCCCTTGGCCGGGAAGGGGTGGGACAGGCCGGGGGCGTCAATGCGGATAAAAAGCCCCGGACACAACTGTTCCACCAAAATGGGATATTCGTCTATCTGCATGACCTTCCCTGAAACTGCGGGTGCCGTTTTGTTTCTCCCGCGCCCGTCGGGTGCGCGGGGCGGGCCTCTGGCTGCCGGCAAACACGGCCTGTTTCCCGTTTCACCGGGCGCGCCGGTCGCCGCGACGGCATTCAATCTTATACGCGCCTGGAAAAAAAACTGTCAACACGCGTGGTTTGCCTGCTTTTCGGGGGAGCTTGCCGAAACCCCCCGGAGATGGGTATGAAACACCAATACCCATCTGCAAGCCATGCCAGAGCCACCCACACTCCATACCCGGCCCGTTTTCGGCCAAAAGCCCGTCAAGGGTGTTTTCTCTATTGACTCAAAGCACTTGCTTGGTATTGGAGGTGTTTCGCAAGCCAGCCAGCGCATCTTTTTTTATGCCGAGCAACTCGACGCCGCCGGCCGGGTGGCGCTCCAGCGCCTGAGCCGCAATTTCATCCCGTCCGGGACCAAGCGGTTTATTACCCGGGAGATCCTGCTCACCCAATATCAGCCAGAACCGTCGGTCTATCTCAACAAGGTTGTGCCGGTCATGCGCCGGATGGAAGAAGCCGTCCAGACAGCCGACAACCATCGCCAGCGCCAGGAGCTTTTTGCCGCCGAATTCGAATACAACGCCATTTTGCGGCTGGACGAGGAACACGTCAAGGCGGCCTTCGGTCTGGGGCTGACCTATCTGGAGCGCCAGGAACAACATAATGCCGATGCGGTATTTCACAAGATCATGCGCATCGAGGCGGCATTTTTACCGGAACACAAGCATCTGTTTAACGAATTCGGCATCCAGATGCGCAAGCTTGGCATGTACGACGAGGCCATGCGCTATTACAGCCGGGCCTACCGGTTGTGCCGTACCGACGAGCATCTGCTCTACAACATCGCCCGGACCCTGTACGAAAAAGGCCGGCTCAAAAGCTCCCGGGCCATGCTCAACCAGGCCCTGCGGCTCAATGCCGCCTTTCCCGAGGCCAAGGCCTTTCTGGCCTATCTTGATTCCCGGGAGCGGGGCGAGGCCGCGGCCGAACCGCCACTGAGCGCGCTGCCGCCTGGGGACAAGCCCCCCGGAGTGCTGGACACTGACGCCGAACCCGGTGCCTAGTGTCGCGTTTGTCTGTAAAGACAATGGCCCATGGGATCATCTCCCTCCCGGCCGCCGGCATCCTTTTCCCTTATGCGCCTTTTTTATAGCTGGCCGTCACCGTAATCGTGATGCCGCCCCGGGCTGCAAAAGCGCCAACGACTTCCATCTCCAGGGGCGAGCAGGCCTCCACCAGATCATCAAGGATGCGATTGGTCACCGTCTCCATAAACGTCCCCTCTTCGCGATAGCTGAACAGATAGAGCTTGAGCGACTTGGATTCGATGCACAGCGCATCCGGCACGTAGCGGATGGTGATGGTGCCAAAATCGGGCTGGCCGGTCTTGGGGCACAGGCTGGTGAACTCGTTGCTGGATAAAACGACCGTGTAGGTGCGGTCCGGGAAGGCATTGTGGAAGGTTTCCAGCAGTTCGGGCGTGGCGGTGCGGGGATAAATCGTGGCACCCTGGCCGAGGCTGCGAAGGGTGCTGGTGTCGTCTCTGGGAACCGGGTGCGACATGGGGGAAGTCTCCTTGACGGCCGGGGGCGGCCGTGGTTGTCTTGACAGATGCGTCCCGCCTCCATACGCTTCCGGGCCTCGATGTTCAATGACCAGGGAGATGCCCCATGCCGCCGCAATATAGCATAGCCGTTTCCGGTTCCTTTAGCGCCGCCCATTGCCTGCCCGGCCATCCCGGCCCCTGCGCCGCCATGCACGGCCACAATTTCGAGGTCACGGCCAAGCTGTGCGCCACGCAGCTTGTTGACGGCATGGTGGCTGATTTCGCCGACGTGCGCGCCGCCATGGACGAGGCCTTTACCGGCCTGGACCACGCCTGCTTAAACGACCATCCCGAACTGAGCCCGCCCACGGCCGAGGTCATTGCCGCCTGGCTTTTCGGCCGGCTGCAGGCGCGCCTGGGGAGCGACCGGGTGCGCGTGGCCAAGGTCACGGTGGTGGAAAGCAAAGGGCTGTCCGCCTCCTACCGCGACGACTAGTGTCGTGTCCTCGAAAAGAGGATAGAGTATTTCGTTGGTAACACATTAAAATCATGCATTTTTCTTGAAAAATACTATCGTATTTTTTTAGGGACGCGACGACTGATGCTCAAGGTCCACGAGATATTTGCCAGCATCCAGGGCGAATCGAGCTTTGCCGGCTGGCCGTGCGCCTTTTTGCGCCTGTCCGGCTGCAATCTGACGTGCTCCTGGTGCGATACGCGCCATGCCGGTGAGTCTTTTGCCGCCATGCCCGTGGCCGATGCGGTTGCGGCGCTGCTCGCCCTGGGCCTGCCCCTGGTCGAACTTACCGGTGGGGAGCCGCTTTTGGCCCCCGAGACGCCGCAACTTGTGGCCGCCCTGGCCGACGCCGGCCGCACCGTCCTGGTCGAGACCAACGGCAGCCTGGACATTCGCGTCCTCGATCCCCGGGCCGTGGCCGTCATGGACGTCAAATGCCCGGGCAGCGGCATGGAGGGGCGCAACGACTACGCCAATCTGGACCGCCTGCGGCCGCGCGACGAGGTCAAGTTCGTCCTGACCGGCCGGGGCGATTACGAATTTGCCCGGGAGATTGCGGCCCGGGTCTGGGACCGGGCCATGGTCCATTTTTCGCCTGTGCCCGGCCGGTTCGAGGCCGCCGAACTGGCGGCCTGGATGGTGGCCGACGGCGTGCGCGCCCGGCTTTCGCTGCAACTGCACAAATACATCTGGAGCCCCGACGCCCGGGGCGTGTGAGGGAGCGGTGATGCCCGCAGACAATTTGAAAAAAGCCGTGGTCCTCTTTTCCGGGGGCCTGGATTCCACCACCTGTCTGGCCGTGGCCCGCGACCAGGGTTTTTTGCCCTGTGCGCTCAGTTTTGCCTATGGCCAGCGCCACATCGTCGAAATCGAGGCAGCCAGGCGGGTGGCCAAGGCCATGCAGGTCCAGGCCCATCTCATCCTGCCCCTGCCCCTGGGGGCCATCGGCGGCTCGGCCCTGACCGCCGACATCGACGTGCCCAAGGACCGCGATGTGGCCACCATGGAGGCCGAGATACCCGTCACCTACGTGCCGGCCCGCAACACCATTTTTCTGTCCATGGCCCTGGGCTGGGCCGAGGTGCTGGGGGCCAGCGACATCTTTATCGGGGTCAATGCCCTGGACTATTCCGGCTATCCCGACTGCCGGCCGGAATTTGTGGCCGCTTTTGAGGCCATGGCCAATCTGGCCGTCAAGGAGGCGGTGGAAGGGCGACTGCATATCCGCATCCACACGCCGCTTCTGGCCCTGTCCAAGGCTGAGATCGTGCGGCTGGGCACACGCCTTGGCGTGGACTACGGCCTGACCCATTCCTGCTACGATCCCGATCCCGCCGGTCTGGCCTGTGGGCGCTGCGACAGTTGCCTGCTGCGCCAGAAAGGCTTCGAGGAAGCCGGCGTGGTCGATCCGACGCGCTATCGGCCAAGCCTTTAAAAAGCTGCCGCTGCACCCCGATAGCAGTCCCCAACGCCGACCGCCTGGACGCTGCCGGTCAGCCGGGCCACGTGCCGGCCGCAGACGCCGGGCCAGCCCCCATCCCATGTCGTTTCCACTCCGCCCGCTGCCCTGTCCGATAAATACAAAAAAGCCGGCCTCCGTTTGGAGACCGGCTTTTTCTAGGGTATGGGCCGGATTCAATCGGCCGTTGGGACCAAGAGCTCGGGGCGGACGTATTCGGAAATGTTGTTGCCATAGTGCAGATACAGCCCGGGAACCCCGGCCAGGGGCGTCCAATAACCGTCCACGAACCCACCGAGGCTTTCGGCATAGGACCCGGCGCGCCGGGCTTTGCCCTCGGACAGGGCGGCGTTGGCCTGGCAGTGCTTGCAGACGCTTTCTCGTCCGGCCAGACTGAAACACTTGGCTCCCGCAGGGATGCCCAGCTCCTTGCCGGTGGTATTGACTGCAACAATTTCGCGGTTGGCCCGCACCAGCATGACCGGACCGGGGTGGAGATCCCACATAAGGTGGAAGGCGTCGAGAATTTGCGGGGTAACGAGTGTTTGTTCCATGATGCGTCTCCTTTCGCGGCGTCGGTTGCGACCGCCACCGGACCATGCCAAAAGGACCGCGTCCCGGCGTCTCCAGGGCGCAACAGATTGTAACAGACTGTTGCAATCCGACTGACACATTTCGTTACAATCCGTTGCGCCCCGGAAATGCCGGGACGCGTCCATCGGGGTAGACTTGGACGCAGGGTCGCCCGGCGCTGGTGCCGTGATCGCCCGGGGTTCACAAGTCCGGCCGAGGGCCTTAGAATCGGTTCCAACCTCGACCGCCTCCGGCCAGCCGGCCGGCCAGGAGGAGACGCCATGGGCGCAAAACGCATTCTGGTCATTGAAGACGACAGGCGGCTGCAAGACCTCCTGCACCAGTATCTGGGCACCTTCGGCTACGAGGTCAAAACTGTCGGCCACGCCCAGGAGGGGCTCAACCTCCTGGAGGCTTTTGCCCCGGCCCTGATCATCCTTGACCTCATGCTGCCCGACATCGACGGCTTCGAGGCCTGCCGGGAAATCCGTCGGCGCGGGGCCACGCCGATCATCATGCTGACCGCCCGGGTCGATGTGGCCGACCGGGTGGCCGGCCTGGAAATCGGGGCTGATGATTATGTGTCCAAGCCCTTTGAACCGCGCGAACTCGTGGCCCGCATCCAGGCAGTGCTGCGCCGGGGCGAAGGTGCTTTGACCCAACCGGCCGAGGCGGTGTTGTCCTTTGGCCGGCTGCGGGTGGACACGGCCGCTCGGGAGGCTTTTCTCGATGGAGTGCCCCTGGGCCTGACCACTTCGGAATTTGAGGCCCTGTCCCTGCTGGCCCGCAACGCCGGCCGGGTGCTCGACCGTGACGCTTTGCTGCGCGCCTTGCGCGGGCTGGAAAGCGATGTCTATAACCGCTCCATTGACATTGCCATGAGCCGGCTGCGCCAAAAGCTTGGCGACGACGCCAAGGCCCCGGCCTTTATCAAGACCGTGCGCGGCGCGGGCTATGTCTTTATTGCCAAGGCCGACGCACATGCTTGATTTCCTCCGTCGCCAGTTCCGCTCGATTTTTACCAGGCTGGCCCTGGTCATGCTCGGCATGGTGCTGGTCATCAACTGCGGCACGTGGTTTCTCTACATCCATTTTCACAGCCGGGCCGACACCGCCGACAGCCGGCATATGGCCCGCTACGCCCGGTTTCTGGCCGAGGCCGTGGGCAATCCGCCGGATCGGGCCAAAGCCGAGGCCCTGACGGCAGAGCTGCCCCTTCGCGTCACGGTTGCCGGGCCGCAGGCCTGGAGCGTTGGGCAGGGCGGGGTCTTTCCCGAGGCCTCTCTCACCCTGCGTCCCCTGGGCGACGGCGTCCAAGGCGGACTGGTCCATGGCCATCGGCGGATGGTGGTGGCCGGCCCGGATGGGGCCAAGCTTACCTTTGACGTGTTCCCCACCGCAGCCGAGCTGGCCGCTTTTCGCCAGTTTGCCGTCCTGTCCCTGGTCCTGACCTGGGTGGCAGTGCTGGCCGGTTACGGCCTGATGCGCTGGCTGTTGCGACCGGTTCGCTGGCTGTCGGCGGCAGCGGCAGCGGTGCGCGACGGCGATCTCAACTACCGGGCACCCGAGACCTGCGGCGGGGAGTTGTTGGAACTTGGCCGGACGTTTAATGAGATGACCCTGGCTCTTCGCACCACGCTTTGCGCCCAGAAGCGGTTGCTGCTGGACGTGAGCCATGAGTTGCGAACGCCCATTACCCGCCTCAAACTCGCCCTGGAGCTGTTGCCGGACCGGGAACGGGCCGAGGCCATGGCCGAGGATGTGGGCGAGATGGAAACCATGGTGGTCTCGCTGCTCGAATCGGCCCGGTTGCGCCATCAGGCCGGTGCCGTGCACCCGGCCCCGATGGATGTCCGGGAACTGGCCGTTGCCGTGGCCGCCCGCTACGCCGACTGCCGGCCCGGGCTGGTGCTGACCGTGCCCGAGGCCCCGGTCGCGGTCGTGGCCGACGCTGAAAAACTGGCCACTGTGCTGGGAAATCTTTTAGACAATGCCTGCAAGTACGCCCGCCCGGGCGACGCCGCAGTGGCCTTGACCCTGAGCGCCCCAGACGAGCGCATCGTGCTGGTGGTGGCTGACCACGGCCCGGGTGTTCCGGCCGAAGCCTTGCCGCATATATTCGAGCCGTTTTACCGGGTGGACGCCTCGCGGACCCGTGACACCGGCGGCTTTGGCCTGGGGCTGAGCCTGTGTCAGGCCATCGTGCGCGCCCATGGCGGGCGAATCGCGGCCGCTGCCGTTGCCGGGGGCGGGCTGGCGGTGACGGTGGAGATTCCCCGCCCGCCCGCGGGGCCAGTGTGCTGAGAGGGCGCGATCAACCGCCCCGCCGATCAGTCCGAAGCCTTTCGCCCGGTGCCCCGGTATTTTTCCACAATCTGCGTGAGCATCGCCATATCCACGGGCTTGGCGAGGTAGTCGTCCATGCCGGCCGCCAGGAATTTATCCCGGTCGCCGGTCATGGCGTAGGCGGTCATGGCGATGATGGGAATGGCCGCCTTGGCGCTGCCGGCAAAGGGGCCGGAGCGGATGGCCCGGGTGGCCTGGACGCCGTCTGTATCGGCCATCTGGATGTCCATGAAAATCATGTCAAAGGACTGCCGGTTAAATATCTCCAGGGCATGCCGGCCATCGGTGGCCGTGGTCACGGCGCAGCCGAGCTTTTCGAGCATCCGCTGGCCGGCCAGCAGATTGACCGGGTCATCCTCGACGAACAGGACGCGCGGGGCGGCCCCGGTCGCCTGGAGCTTTTGCGCGTCCGCGACACTGCCCGGGTCGGACGCGGGCGGCGGCAGGCCAAAGGGCAGGGACAGGTAAATGGTCGTTCCCAGGCCCTCGGTGCTGTCGATGGAGAGGTCGCCGCCCAGAAGCTTAACGAGTTTGCGCACGATGGACAAACCAAGGCCGGCCCCCTGGAAACGGCGGGCGTAGCTTCCCTCGGCCTGGACAAAAGGCTCAAAGACATCGGTCAGGCGGGATTCAGGAATGCCGATGCCGGTGTCGCTGACGGTAAAAAGAACCCGGACACCGGCTGTGGCCGTGCGGGGCTGGGGCGCGGCTTCCACATGGACCGCCCCATGGTCGGTAAATTTGAGGGCGTTGCCGATGAGATTAAACAGTATCTGGCGTATGCGGGCCTCGTCGCCGTAAAGCAATGGGGGGATGCGGGGATCGATGCTAAAGTCCAGCCCCAGGCCTTTGCTCGTGGCAGACCGGCCAAAAATCTCCAGGACTGATTCCCGCAACGTCCCCATATTGAAGGCCGCTTCCTGGATGATCAATTTGCCGGCTTCGATCCTGGACAGGTCGAGAATGTCGGCCAGCAGCCGGGTCAGGCGCTGGGTGGAGGCTATGGCGTGGCCGAGGTAGGTCTGCTGCTCGTCGTCGGTGGCAGTGGTGGCCAGCAGTTGCAGCATGCCGAGCACCCCGTTAAGCGGCGTGCGGATTTCGTGGCTCATGTTGGCTAAAAATTCCGATTTGGCCTTGTTGGCTGATTCAGCGCTGTCCTTGGCCGCCAGCAACGCTTCCTCGGTCAGCAGCCGCTCCAATTCGGCCCCCGCCCGCATACTGGCCAGGCGCAGGACGGATTCCGCCAGCGGTTGATTGTCCAGGGGGCGGCGGCCGATGACGGCGATCAGGCCGTTGGGGTATCCTGCGGCGTCCCACAGCGTGGTCCCGACATAGCTGTCGGCGGCCATGTCGCGTAGTACCGGATCGTTGGGGAACAGTTCGGCCACATCGCGGGGGAAGCTGCAGATCGTTTTGCCCACCACATTGCCGCAGGGGGTATCCTTGAGCGCATAGGTGACATTGTCCTCGAAGTGGCCGTCGTGATAGACGGCCAGGGTCCGGGCCGTGAGGCCTTCCCCTTCCAGTCTGTCGATGCACACGAATTCCATGTTCAAAAGCTCGGCCAGAAATCTGGCCAGCGCCTGGAAAAAATCCAAACCGTCACTGACGCCGTGGGTGGCCAGAAAGGTCAAGGTTTTTTCCAGGCTCTTGTGCTCGGTGATGTCGCGGCCAACGACCACCAGCCCTTTGCGGCGGCCGTCCGGGTAATAGGTGGGAACCTTTATTAGGTCGTACAGGCGCAACGTGCCGTTTCGCAGGGGCAGGGTCTCCTCGCTGCGGCTGGGGCCACGACGTTCCCAGGCGTTCTCGTCAGTGGTTTCGCAGTGCCGCAACGTTTCCTGCAGGAACGGATATTCCCTGGCCAACTGCGCATCGCTTTTGCCCAGGCAGTCTGCTTCGGACAGTCCCAACAATTCCAGATTGCAGGGGTTGGTTTCCTGCCAGCGGCCCTGGCCGTCCTTGAAGCAGACGAGATCCGGTATGGCATTGATGAGGGTGCGCAGGCGCTCCTCGCTTTCCTGGCGCGCCTGCTCGGCTTGCCGGCGCTCGGTGACGTCATGAACAATGCAGAACAGGAGCGGCCGGTCGGAGAGTTCCACCACGGACGGGTAGACTTCGGTGAGGCGCTCTTCGCCGTTTTTAAGCCGGTGTACGGCGCTGTAGCGTTGCCGCGTTCCCGCACAGACTTCCTGGCGCAGGTCGGTATGGGTTTCGGGCGGCATGGCACTGATCCGGGAGATGTTTTGGCCGCGCAGTTCGTCCTGGGAGTAGCCGGTAAAGGCGGCCGCGCCCACGTTGGCGTCCACGATGTCGCCTGTGGTGGCGTCGAGCAGAAAAAACGGTGCCTGATGGCTGTTGAAAAGGGCGCGAAACATGCGCTCGCTCTGGGCCAGCCGGCCTTGTATTGCTTCCAGGTAGGTCACGATGATGGCCACGGCCGAGAGAAGGCCCAGGGAGGCCCCGATCAAAAAACCCCAGGGAGCGAAGGCGGCCACCGGGCGCAGGAACGGATAGTCCAGGTGGTGCAGCCCCCACAGGATCAAGGCCCAGCCGGCCACATGGCGGCCGACGGCATTGACTGGAGCCCCATGGAGCAGGACGCGTCCGTTAATGATCTGGGAAACGGCAAAATAAAAGTACGTGGGGATGTAAAACCAGGGGGCCGGGATGGAAAGGGCGAGCGAGACCGGGCACCAGGCCGCCGTCAATCCGGCGACCAGGGACAGACTCCGGCCGGGACGTCGGCCGGCATATTCCAGGGAACCCCACAGCAGGAGGGTGCCGGTGGCGACCACCAGCAGTTGTTCGACGAGCAGGAGGCCGGGCCAGGGTCCATTGGAAACGTTGACCAGGATGACCATGTTGCGCAGGGCATGGGCCAGCCAGGCCAGGGCCCAGAGCAACAGGAATCGGTCTTTGTATTTTCCGTAGAGGAAGAAATACAAAAAGACAAAGAGGGAGAAGCAGACTGCGCCGGCGATCAAGGCTATCGGGAGCCAGCAGCTCATACTGTCACTTCCTTGGTTTCTTGTCCGGCTGGCCGTGCAGAAAACAGATCGGTACAGAATTGGCGGCTCGTCGCGAACAACTTGATTCCGGGCAGGCGTTGGCAGCCTCGGTGCCACAGTGCGGTGAGGCTGCGATTGACCACGCCCGCCAGGATGCGCCGCAGCTGCGTTCCTTTACGAGAGGAGAGAAAATTCAAAGAACGTATTATTTCTATAAACGCCTTGGGGCAGGGCGTCAAACAGGGACTGGCTGGGGCCTGCCAGGGGCAAGGCGGCGTCCCGGGCGTTGCCGGTGCCCCACGAGCCGCCGCCGGTCGGGGCGCACCCCGTCGGGGGGGCGCGAAAAAGCAGCGACAGCGAAAAAGCAGCGACAGCGAAAAAGCAGCGATGGCAAAAAACAAGAGGCCTCGAAGGGTTTCCTTCGAGGCCTCGACAGGCAGCCAATGCTGTCTGATTTGATCTGGCGGGGCCGACGAGACTCGAACTCGCGCCCTCCGACGTGACAGGCCGGCGTTATAACCAGCTTAACTACGGCCCCAGATCGACAATCCGCAAACTTGAAAGTAAGGAGCCTCGAAGGGATTGTGCTTCGAGGCCCCGACAAGCAGTTTATACTGCTTGTTAAGATCTGGCGGGGCCGACGAGACTCGAACTCGCGCCCTCCGACGTGACAGGCCGGCGTTATAACCAGCTTAACTACGGCCCCAGATCGCTCGGCAACTCGTGGTAGGCGGAACAGGGCTCGAACCTGTGACCCCCGGCTTGTAAGGCCGATGCTCTCCCAGCTGAGCTACCCGCCCGCCCGGCGAGACACGGTATCTACGCATCTCGCCCCCCGGCGTCAACATTTTTTTTCACGGCTCTAGGGCCAATTCTCATTCCTGTTGTATTCCGCTATGCTAGAGGCAGCTTTGAACCACAACCGGCAGGGTGGACATGATGACCGTTTTCCTTGTGCTCCTGGCTCTCCCCCTGGGAGCAGCCCTGGCCCTGGCTGCTGGCAGCTATGCCGCCTTCGGGTTGGCTGTCTATCGGGGGCACAACAGCCTGTTCGGCCGGGCCTGTCCGGGCCAGGGGGCCGCCTGTCTGGCCCAGGGCATCCTCTCGGCCGTGGTTGCCCAGTTGGTCATGATTCTCACCTGTCCCCTGGGGCCATTGTTGGCTCCCCGCCGGCGAGGCTCCCCGCCGGTTCCCGGACAGCCGACGGTGGTATGCCTGCACGGGCTTTACCACACCCCGGCCGCTTTTCTGGCCATCCGACCGGCCCTGGCCCGGGCCGGCTATGCCCAGGTTGCCATTTTGGCCTACCGCTCGCTTGGGACGGATTTCGAGGCCGAGGCCCAACGCCTGCTGGCCGTGTTGCGCGCCACGCTCGCCCCTGATGCCCCGCTGTGTTTTCTCGGCCACAGTTTGGGCGGGCTTTTGGCCCGGCGGCTGGCCGCCGAACCGGACTTAGCCCGGCGCACGCGGGCCATCGTGACGCTGGGTACGCCGCATCAGGGCAGTGCTCTCGCCATCCTGGCCGTGGGCCGGCTTGGCCGGTCGCTGCGTCCGGGCAGCCGGCTCCTGGCCCGTCTGGCGGCGCTGCCCGATCCGCCCGGCGCGCGCTGCACGGCGCTGTATTCCCCGGTGGACGGACTCGTGGTGCCGGATACCGGCTTGGACCCGGGCCGGCCGGGCTGGCAGCATGTGGTCACGCCGCCGGTGGCCCATGTGGCCATGCTCTACCATCCGGCCACCATCGCCCTGGTGGTGGCGGCCGTTGGGCGCAGTCTGGGGCCAAACCCCGACCGGCAAGGCGAGGGGGCAAGCTAAGGCTTTTTGCCGTGCATCTGGGCCACGAGTTCCTCCAGGGACATCTCGTCGTCGATGCGGTAGGGCTCGGGCCGGTCGGAATCGAGATCATGGCCTGCGTTGCCGGCGGCCGGGTGGGGGGCGGGGCTGACCGGGGCCACGGGTCGGGCCGGCTGTGGCTCGGCGGGGCGGATGGGCGGCGGGGCTGGCCGGCTGCTGGCCCGAAAGACCAGGGTGGGCGGGGTCAGGCTGGTCCGGGCGTCGAGAAATTCCTCGCGGTAGCGCTCGAAGGTGAACATGCCGTCGGAGCGGCCGGCCTGCTGCATGTTTTCAATCTGGTTGAAGCGGTTTTCCCGGATGATATTGCGAAGGGCCGGGGCGCTGCGGATGATGGACAGGACAGGTGCCCGAAAGCCCACCTTGGGCAACAGTTCCAGATGCTGCACCACCACGGCCCCCAGGCAGGAGGCCAGTTGGGAGCGCACAAAATCCTGGGCGTCGGCGGTAAAGGCGTTGCACAGGCGCAACAGCGCCTCCTCGGCCGTGGCGGCGTGCAGGGTGGCGATGACCAGATGGCCGGACTCGGCGGCGTTGATCGTTAGGCGCATGGTTTCCGGGTCGCGCAGTTCCCCCACCACGATCACATCAGCGTCTTCGCGCAATACATCCTGCAACCCTTGTTCAAAGCTCGGGAAATGGGCACCGAGTTCGCGCTGGTCCACCAGCGAGCGCTCGGAGACAAACCGGTATTCGATGGGATCTTCCAAAGTGACAATATGGCCGGCCCGGGTTTCGTTTATTTCCCGGACCATGGCCGCGATGGTGGTGGATTTGCCGTTGCCCGTCGGGCCGCAGATGAGAATCAGGCCATGGGGCTGGCTGCACAAGTCCCGCAGGGAGGGGTGGAGATTTAAAGCCTCGAAATCGGGGATGGTCGCGGGCAGAAAGCGGATGGTCAGGCCCAGGCCATCGGCGGTATGAAAGGCGTTTAAGCGCATCTGGGCATCGGGGAAATGGGCTGAGAAATCAACGGACCAGCGTTCGGCCAGGATGCGGCGTTGGCGGTCGGTGGTGAGGCTGTGCAGCAGGGTATCGAGTTCCTCGGCGGCAAAGGTGATGTCGCGTTGGAAGTGGAGGAGCCCGTTTTTGCGGGCGGCCACGGGCATCCCTGGCCGCAGATGCAGGTCGGATACATTGTTGCGAACACAGGACGTGACGAGTTTTTTGAATTTTTCCATAAGTCGTGGGCTATTTTCCCGATCCGGTGACAACGAAGGAGCCGGCTTCGCCGCTGGCCCGCAATTCCGGGGCGTACATGGCCTCGGCCTGGGCCGGGGGCAGCCGGAACTCGCCGGGCGTCACAGCCCGCAGCAGGGCGTAGTGGACCTGCCAGCCGGTGTCGGGCAGATCCGTGAACATGAGGATACGGTCGTCGCGCAGGTCAAGGGCGTTACTCCTGGATTTGTCGTCCTCGCCCATCCAGGGCAGCCGTTCGGTGCTGTCCAGGCGCGGATTTTCCACTTCAAGGCCGGCCGGCAGCAGATTTTCCAGGACAACGTTGGCAACCGGCCCGCTCGTTGCCCGCACGGCGAATTTGACCACCACCAGCGCCCCCTGGGGCACGGTGTTGGCGAGCAGCGGCTCGCCGTTTCGGGTCAGATAGGTCCGGGCGATCTCCAGCCCGGCGGCATGGGGCGCATAGGCGGCCGGTGCCGGGATGCCGCGGGTGCGCACGGAGTAGAAGCAACTGCCCGGCTCGAAGCCCTGGGTGACGCTGAGCCGCAGATCGCCGGTGTCTGCAAGCCGGCGCAGGCTTAAGACCTTGGCGCTCGAAAAATCCGACAGCAGGCCCGAGCCGGCAAAAAGCTGGCCCGAAAACGGCTTTTTGGCCTGCTGGCGGGCGTAGAACTTGCCAAGGGCCAACAGGGCAAAGGCGTTTTCCTGGGTGGACGGGTAGGCTTCGCCCTCCAGGAGCCGTCCGACCTCCACGACCAGGCTGCCCAGGCGCGGATCGGCCGGGGCGGCGTCCATCAGCGCCGACAGATAGAGCGCCTTGTCGCGCAGGGTGGAGTCCAGCGTGCCGCCGGTTTCCTTGCGCGCTTCGCCAGACGGGACAGGGCCGGCCACCAGCAGATCGGCGGCCCGGGTGTTGCCCACGGCAGCGTAGGCAGCGGCGAGCAGGCCCTTGGATTCGGCAGCCATGCCCTTGCCGTGGGCATCGCGCAGATTGTCCATGGCCCCGATGTCGGCCCGGCCGGCCTTGGCCTGGACGAACAGGGCATAGGCGGCGAGCTTTTGGCCGTCAGCCGTGTCGAGCTTGGCCTCGCGCCCGGTTTCGCCGGCATAGCGCAACGCCTGCCCCAGGACGTCCTTGTCCACGGGATAGCCGGCCGCAGCCGCTTCGACCAGGAAATGGGTGGCATACAGGCTCATCCAGGGTTGCGGTTCATCCCCGCCGGGCCACATGGCAAACCCGCCGTTATACAGCTGCATGCCCGTTATCCGGCGCAGGCCCGAGAGCACCATGGCGGCCGGATTTTGGTTTTCAAAGGCGGCCGGGTCCATGGCCCGGGCCAGATCGGCAAAATAGAGCAGGGGAAAGGCCTTGGAGGTGGTCTGCTCCAGGCAGCCGTAGGGATAGCCGAGCAGGGCTTTTAAGTTGCCGGTGAAACGGATCAGCGGGGAGGCCCCGACGGTGACGTCGCGCCGGGCCGTGCCGGGCAGGAATTCCCCGGAGGCCAGTTCGGGAATGGTCAGGTTGGCGGATTCAAGACTGCCCGAGCGCACCGAGGTGCGCGCCGGCAGCGGCGAGCGCACCGGGATGTCGGCCGAATCCGTGGATGATTCCCCGCCGCCGCTGACGGTGGCGGCCAGGGAGGCCACGCCCTCGCTCTCCCCGGCCGTGACCGGGAAGACGATGGCCGCCGTGGCTCCTTTGGCAATGGCCACGGTTTGCGGGGAATTGGCCACGCTCGCCGGGCCGGAGGCAGTCAGCGTCACGGCAAAGGAGCCGTCCTTGCCGGTGTCGTTGCGAACGGTCAGGGTCGTTAGGGCTTTGTCGCCAAAGGACAGGAAGCGGGGGAACGACGGCAACAGGACGAGCGGGCTTTTGACGATGGTTTTGGCCTCGGTCGAGGCAAAGCGGCGTCCCGACGCGCCAACGGCCATAAGCCGCACCTGTCCCTGGAATTCGGGGATATCAAAATGCACGGTCGCCTTGCCGGTGGGGCCGACGGACACCAGCCCCGACCAGAACGCCACGGTCTTGGCGGCCGGGCTTTGGGAGCGCACGAAGTTGGACAGGTCTTCCAGACCGTCGCCGCCGCCGGCCAGGGCCTTGCCGAGGATAGGGGCCACTTCCGGGAGGAGCAGGGCAAACGTGTCGCTGGTTTCCACCTGCAACTGGCGCTTGGCATAAAACGCGGCAAAGGGGTTGGGGGTTTTCTGGGCGATGAGTTGCAAGATGCCCTCGTCCACGGCAGCCACGGTGACCACGCTGCCGGGGGGAGCGCTGACCTCGGCGGAAAGCGTTGTGCCGGGGCGGATTTCGGCCGGGGCGGCAAGGGTCAGGGGCAGCTTGCCCGAGGCCTTGTCCACGCCGATGGGGGTTGCGCCGTAAGCGCGCGACGGGCTGCCGGAGACGACGTCGCCGACCTTGCGCACCAGGGTTGCGGTCACATACACGCCGGGCATGTATTCGGGCTTAATGGGCACGGTGATTTCGCCGGTGTTGCCGGGCAGGTCGATGATCTGCACGTCGTGGATGGCCGAGCCTTCCACCGCCACCAGCAGCTTGCCGCCAAAGGGGGCGCGCACCTGCAATTTGGCTGTTTCGCTCGAGGCGTATTCGGTCTTGTCGGGTTTCAGTTCAATGCGGGCCGGATTCTCCATGGCCCAGGGCGAATAGCCAAAACCGCCGGCATAGAAATCGACCTGGGTGGCCGCGCCCGAAGCGTCGTCGGTGAGCACCACCCGGTAGCTGCCAAAGGACGGCGGGGTGAAACTCACCCGGCCTTTGCCGCCGGCAAGGGCCACGGTCTTGGTGTCGAGCACCTTGGGATCGCGCACGGATTCGTATTTGAGCGAACCGTCCGGGCCTTTGCGCAGCACGGTCTGCCAGGCGTCGCGGTACAGCGTGGCCGATAGCTCCGCCGTGTTGGCGAGCGCGCCGCCGGAGGCCACAGATACGCAATCAAAGGTGAGCGGCTTGCCCGGGGGGGCGGCATCGCTGGCCAACCGTTTGAGCCCCGGATAGCTGGCGTAGACATGCACCGGCATCCGGGCCAGGCTGGACACGCCCCGGCCGCCGCCTTCGCGCACCCGGGCGGTGAAAATGGCTTCCAGGGCGGCCGGCGGCGACAGGCCGTCCGGCAGGGCGGCCTCGAAGGCGGCCTTGCCTTCGGCGTCAAGCGCGCCCGACTCCTGGAAAAATTCCGTGTCCTCAAAGCTGCGTTCCGGATCGCCAAAGACGTATTGCTCAAACCCCTTGGGAGCAAAGGCCGCCTTGACCAGCCGGGCGCGCACCTCCACCGGCAGATCCGCCCCGGGCGCGCCAAAGAGATAGCGCCCGGACACGGCAAAGGGCACGGCCTGTCCTGGGACAGCCAGGGCCGGGTCGGCCGTCACCGCGACGCTGATGCGGTCGGGCACGAATTCTTCCACCTGGAAACGGTACTGGCCGATGACGGTCTCACCGATGGCGATTTCCAGGGTATAGGCCCCGGTCAGGGACTGGGACGGCAGGGACTGTTTGAGGCTCACCGCCCCTTCAGCGCCGGTGACGACGGCCTGTTCGCTGATTTTCCGGCCCTGGGGATCGGCCAGCCGGATGGTCACCGGCATGGAGGGCGGCACGCCCAGACGCACGTCGCGCACCACGGCCAGCCCCTCCAGGGTTTCGCCCGGGCGGTAGATGTCGCGTTCGCCGTAAATAAAGGCCGTGTAGCCGGCGGCCGGAATGACCGCGCCGCCGACGTCGAGGCCGGCTTCGTCCACCCGGAAGCGGTCGTAGAGCAGAAAGCTCGTGTCCGCGCCTTTTTGCACCACAATCAAATAGGGGCGTTTGTCGGAAGCTGCCTTGGGATTGATTTTGGCCCGGAAAAGGCCCTGGGCGTCGGTTGTGCCACCGGCCAGTTCCTGGTTTTGGTGGGAGTAGACCTTGACGCTGGCTCCGGTGAGGGGGGCAAGGCTGGCCACCGAGGCCGTCCAGACCAGCAGATCGCCCGGTCCCTGCTTGGCGATGATGCCGATGTCGGTGATACACACAAATCGCTGGAAGCCCTCGAACTTGCCGGGAACGGTGAGGGCCACGCGGTAGAGGCCCGGTTCCTGCCCCTGGATGAATTTTTCGAGATTAAGCGGCGTGGTCTCCACGGTGTTGCTTTTGTGGCGCAAGGGCACCCGGTCGCTTGTTATCCGGTCGCCCAGGCTGGAATTGATCCCGCCGCCGCCGTAGAAGTCCTCAAAAGCCGAGTAGTCCATGGTAAAAAGCGGACACATGTTGTTGAAATAGACCCGGTCGATGGAGACTTCGGCCGTGGTGGCGTTGACACTTTTAACAGCCAGATTCTTGTAGCCGTTGCGCGACAGGAACAACCCCTGGTCGCGAAAATCCACGCTGGGCTCAAGGTCTGGGACGCGCACCGTGCGCGTGACCTCGGCGTCAAGAACCGCGCCGTCGGCAGCGATGAGTCCCTTTTCCAGGACGACGCTGTATTCCCGGCCCGGCTCAAAGGCCCCGCTTAAGAGCAACTCCGCGCCATCGGACGCCAGTTCCGTGGCCATGTCCGGTTCAATGCGGATGTGCCCGGCTGTTTCCTCGTTGGCCTCGACCGGAGTGGACATGGTGAGGCGGATGGTGGCGGTTCCTTCCTCGGAAGCAGCCTTGACCTCGCGCAGGCGCAGATGGGGGTCGAGCGCCACGGGGATGACGGCCACGGCTTCGCGCGCCAGGGCGATGTCGCCCTTATCCGGGAGCAGCCCCGGAGTGATCACGACTTTGACATCGCGCTGTTGGGGCGTTTTCTCGATGGGATCGGAGACAAAGCTGATTTTTTTGGCGCTGTGGGTGGTGCTCAGCGCAATGGCCACGGGTTTTAACGGGTCGCGGGGATCAACGAGTTTTATGTGGTCAACCAGGGCCTTGGGCTCGACGGAGCGGTTAAAGGCCGCTTCGCCGCGCACCACCACCATGGCCCCGCCTGCGGCCGCCGGTTCCAGGTGGGCGGTCAGGCGCGCCACTTCAAAGCTGCCGTAGCTGGCCTGCCAGCTGTCCTGGCCGGCCAGTACCTGGGGCGGGGCCACCAGGGCCTGGGAGGAAAATTTTACAGTGTAGACCGTTGCCTGGGCAAAACCGTCTTTGGGCTCAAAACGCAGCATGTAGGGCGAAATCCAGGTCCAGCGCCCTGGTATGGGCGGTTCGATGACCGCGGGATCGGCGGCCGGTGAGGCCCCTTCCTTGGCCGCGCCCACGGGCCGGTCAAAGGCGGCCAGCAGATAGCGGCCGCGTTCGGGGTCCATGGCCAGACCGGCCACGCGCACGGCGTCCAGGGCGGCCTGGGGCGCGGGTGCGACCTGGCCTGTCGGCTCGGAGGAGGCAGCTGGCGGCGGGGCCGGCTGGCGTGCCAGCAGCGCAAACTCGCCCAGGGCGATGACGGCCAGGGCCGCGATAAGCCAGTTTTTCCAGGTCTGCCGTGTGCCGTCTGTGGGCGATTGGTTCATTGCGGCCTCCGATGCTTACCTTCATACCCGCGTTCCATATTTTTTCAACTGCGATGCGAGGAAATGACGCGTTTGCAAAATGTCGCCGCTCTGATACCCCAGACCATCACGCCAAGGAGGCCCTATGTTTCGCATCCAGTCCCTGCTTGTACTGCTCGCTGTTGTGCTGTGCTGCCTTCTGGGGGCGGCCGAGCCGGCCGAGGCCGAGGCCGAAACCCGGAAAACGACGGTTTACGGCATGTTTCGGCAGAGTGCCCAGGGGGGCATCGAGCTGACCAGTCCCCAGGAGCCCGGCGTGGTCTATATTCCCTTCGATACCGGGGCGATTATGGGTTCGGTGGTGGGCATCAAGGTCCGGGTCGTGGGTGTGGTTCGCGAAACCGTGGACCGCCAGGGTGTCAGCTACCGCATTCTGGCCGTGGACGAGATAAAGCCTCTGACGGCGGAATACGGGGCCACCACCATCACGCGCAACCAGCCGGTGGGCCTGCCCGGGACCGATGCGGCCGAGGTCCACGCCTATCATAACAAGACCTGTTATTTTTTCCCCCGTTACGCCGTGGTCGAGACGCTGGCGTCCTATTCCGACGGCCACACCCTGCGGGTTGCGGCCCACACCGGGGCCGATTCGCCGGACGCGGTCTGCGAACTGGCCCAGGGCACGCCGCTGTTTGAGATCCCCAACGGCGGCGACTTCGCCTTTGCCGGTCTGGCCGGCGACACGCTGCTGGTGCAAAACGGCGCGCCCCAAGAGATACACGGGCTGATGGCCGTCGATCTGGCCGCCGGAAAGCAGACCCTGGACGCCACGGTTGCGCCGGGGGCAACGGTGGCCAAGGGGCGGCTGTTCTATACGGAAAAGCGCCCCGAGACCGGGCGCAAAACGGCCTGTCCGGCCGGCAAGACGGCGGTGCGGCCCATGGCGCTGGTCTTAAAGACTGGAAAGGCGGCAGCGGCCGGTAAGGAGACCTGCTGGCCGTAAGGGCGAGCTAACCGCAGCGCGTTTAATTCAGGATCTTTTTCTTCCAGAATTCGGCGCGTTTTTCGATGGCCGCCTGCAGCTTGGCCAGCTCGCGGCGGTCGTCGTCGGTTTTGGCCGCAGCCTTGGTTTTTTCCAGCTGGAATTTGACCTGCATGGGGTTGTTTTCGTACACGGCGGCGTAGGTCAGGTTGAGGTAGGCGTGGAAAATATCCCCGGCCTGCCCGAGGATCTGGCCGTAGATGGCGCGGATTTCGCCGTTTTCCGGCACGCGCAGGCGCACCTTTTCCATATAGCTGATGGCGGCCTTGGGGTTGCCTTCCTGGGCCAGCATGCGGCCGTATTCGAAATTGGAATCGATGTCGCCGGGATTTTGCCGCAGGGCCGCCTCCAGCAGGGTCTTGGCCCGGGCGAAATCGCGGATCTTTAAATAATAGCGGCCGGACTCGCGCAGCACCAGCGGGTCTGTGCCGCCGCAGGCCAAAGCCGCATCAAAGGCCGCCTTGGCCTGGCTCATATCCTCCAGGGACCGGGACAGGGCGATGGCAAGGCCGAGCTTGTCCAGGCAGGTCGCCTTGTCGCCAATCTTTCGAAAGTAGGCCACGGCGTTTTTGGGGTCGGTATAGCGGGCGCGCACCAGCACCTGGGCGCGTTTGAAAGCCGCGTCCTGATCCTTGCGGTCCTGGACGTCCTTGGGCAGCATCTTCACCCGGTCTTTTAAGTAGGCCATGCGTTCGTTGAGGCCCGGGTGGGTGCTTAAATAGGTGGGGATGTCGCCGCCGCCCTGCATGAATTTGAGTTTGCGCATGGTCTCGAAGGCTTCCACCAACCCTTGGGGCGAATAGCCGGCGGCCACCAGATAGTTCATGCCCACCTGATCGGCCTCGCGTTCGTCGTCGCGGGAATATTTGAGATAGGCATGGGCCGTGGCAGCCTGGGAGCCGACCGCCATAAGCGTGCCCAGATCCTGGTTGCCGGTGGCTTGACCGAGCACCGCGCCGGCCAGGACGCCGACCAGCTGGCCGATGGAAAGCATTTTCATCTCGCCCACGCGCTTGGCGATGTGGCGCTGGCTGACGTGGGCCAGTTCGTGGGCCACAACACCCGCGATCTCGGACTCGTGCTCCATCTGCAGAATCAGCCCGGTAAAGACGAAGACGTAGCCGGCCGGCCCGGCAAAGGCGTTGACGGCGTTATTGTTGATGATGGCGACGTTGAAGGGAAAAGGCTGGGGCGGCATGACTTTGACGATGCGTTCCACCACGCCGCTGATGTAGTCGTTGATCTCGGTGTCCTCGATCAGCGGCATGCGGGCCCGAATCAGCGTGTTGAATTTTTCGCCAAGCTCTCGTTCGTCTTTGAGATCAAAGGAAAAAAACGAGGCCTGGGCGGTTGGGGCCAGCACCAGGGACACTGCCAACCAGACAGCGGCAGCCGCCGCCGCCAGTCGCCGGGTCGCGCCCGGCCGGTGACGCAAGCTTGGGACGTACATAGTCCGCCTATACGCCCATCCGGCAGCGAAGAAAAGTGCCGCGATGGGGACTGGCCCAAGGGGCGGCAGCGCCGCAGCCGCCCGGCCTTTGGCAGGCGGCTTGGGCCTGGCGCAGCGCGCGGGGCTGTTGGCAAAAACGGCGCAGGAAAGGAACAGGCCCGCGCCGGAAACGACGTGGAAGTGGTGCTACTCCGGCAATGCTGCGGCGCGAAAAACAGTGGGCAGGCCTGGGCCGGAAACGACCCTGCCCCGGCGGCGGCGCGCGACCGG
>NZ_WVUD01000118.1 GCF_009856865.1 Solidesulfovibrio aerotolerans
CAAATACGCAGTATGCAAGGCGACACGTCATATCTCGGTTGGCATCGAAACTCTGCACTCGACTAATGTCAACCCCAGATTTTTTCGAATAACGTAATGTTGATTCAAGAAAATTCTCCCCACTTCCGTAAGGACTGACCTCCCACAGTGACGAGTAAATGCGGCTGTCCGGGATGGCTTCAAGATAAGATGAAAATTCGCCGTATCGGAAACTCGACACCGGGGAAGGAAAACTACTATCAATCAGAAGCAAACCGGCATTCCCCTTTCCCTGGGGACAAGACTGCGCACCAAAGACGCGAGCCTGTGCACCAGGCCGAAGAACCTCTGCTTCACGAACCAAGCGGTGGGCACCGATTGCGTCCCCGACCGCCAGGGCCTTCAATGCCTGTGCCTCCAGATCCTCGGCTAGCGATATCTCCTTTGCAAATTCCACGTAGTCCCGGGCCTCAGGTGATCCCGCTCCTCCAGCCTTGGCGGCTCGTTCCAACTCCTCTGCCGCCTCCTTATGACGGCCGAGCATCCTCAGCAATCGACCTCGATGGTTTCTAGCGAACACATCTGTGGGCGTAAGTTTCAAGATTTCGTGGTAGATCTCGACGCAAAGTGCCAGATCATATTTCCGCCAGGACAGAGAATTTTGTGCTAACAATAGAAACAGTGTCTCGCCGGGGCTAACATCCACCGGATCGATGCGCCCCACGGTGGACACAACATCCTCATACCGCCCCTGTTGGAAGCGGATCGGGATGAGTACCCGCAAAATATAGAGGTTGTCCGGATCGTCCCGAAGCACGCGCTCGATGCGGTCCTCCAGGTCGGGCAGATCGCTCGGCAGGGACTGCAAGCACCTGCGCATTCCACAGCGCAGGAAGTGCTCTAAAGGGTTGTTCCCGCCGTCGGCAACGGCGGGATAT
>NZ_WVUD01000119.1 GCF_009856865.1 Solidesulfovibrio aerotolerans
TCGTAATTTGTTTTATTTGCAGGATTTTAGCATTTCGAAGCGTCACTCCGGTGTATCCCTTACGGATACGCAGCCATCTCAATGTCTCAGGCCCTCACGCCTTTGCGTCTTAATATAAGAGCAAGACAAAGAGACTTCCCTTGGTCATATCGACAGTCACGTCAGCGCCGTCCCGCACCTAATCGCCGCATACGTCAGGGTTCGCACCATCCCTTCGGTGGCGTCCCTTGAGGCTTGTGAGCCACGGACTTCAAACGGCCGGGTTCTCGTCCGACGTATGGGCCAGCGGTTTCGTCCAATTGATGGACTACGGGCCAGTGCTTCGGCATCAGCAACTCCCCCGCCCGGATCGCTCCGTGACGAGTATGCACTTCTCCGGCATCCGCGTTCGATGAGGACGACGCAGTGTGATATTCACGGAGAAGGTGAGGTTTTTTAGCCTTGGTTTTGCTTGGGTAGCAAATCCATCCGAACTAACATCGGAACTGGACTGTCGAGACTTCAAGGCACACACGACCAACTTATGGACTGGTATTGCCAAAATGTTACAAAATAACTTGTCACGAATTTGTTGAAAATATAGTAAAATATTTTCCAATCAAGATATCTGTCTGAAAGTTGGAATAGTCTTGTAGCGAATAGTACGTTTTTCGACTGCCATATAAGTAGAGATATGATTTAAATGATGTTTGTGCATCGAAATTTGCCCACGCCTGCGGTGTACTGACCCCTCAGGACACGCTCAGTACACTTTTTTCAAATGATTTCAATATTTTATCTCAAAATGTACTGAGACTGAGCCCCCAGGGGGTCTCCCCAAAAAAACTGCTTTTCGGGGCGTCGCCGGGGGCGGTGCCGCCCTCCCAGGGGGAGGGTATGCTGGGTGCTCAGTACACGATTTTCTCAGTACAAAA
>NZ_WVUD01000120.1 GCF_009856865.1 Solidesulfovibrio aerotolerans
TGCCAGGGGGGAGTCAGACCCAGTCCCAGGGCGAAGATATCTTCTGTACGCATTTTGAGCCTCCGAGAGGGTCGCTACCCCTCGCCGGAGGATAAGGTCAATTCCATTTCAAGCGTCGAAGAACCGTTTAAACCCCCGGCTTCAGCCGGGTAGCTTTCAGCTAGCAGTTGCTTTAAGAAAGTGGGCATGGACTACCGCCGTGGCAGCCACACCAAGTACAAGATCGAGTACCACTTCGTATGGGTAACGAAATATCGTTACCAAGTTCTTCAAGGTGACCTTGCCTTGCGGGTTCGTGAACTTGTGCGCCAAATCTGCGAGCGGCTTGAAATTCAAATACTGCGTGGAGTTGTGAGTAAAGACCATGTGCATATTCTGGTCTCTGCTCCGCCTGAAATCGCGCCCTCTGAAATAATGCGCCGCGTCAAAGGCAGGACATCCAGCAAGATATTTGAAGAGTTCCCTCTGGTGAAAAAACGGTACTGGGGAAGGCATTTTTGGGCGCGAGGATACTTCTGCGTCACAGCTGGTGAACTTACTAAAGAGATGATCCAGGAGTATCTTGCACATCATTTCGAACGCGATCCCAATGATAGTTTCGATGTTGAGCAACCGGCTGCGAAGCCCGCCGGTTCGTAGCTGGACTTTCAGTCCGCTGGTTCAAACCCACCAGCTTCAGCTGGTGGTTGTTTAGTATATTTTCCATTTTGTGTCGACGGTGAGCTTCTTTCGTAGGGGAGTTCACCGTTTTTTACTGCTAAAATTGAAATGTTGTGATGGCGATGAGGTAATATAAAGAGAGTTGGACGGTAGAGTCCACGGAAGTGTTGTAAATTCTGGAGTCGTCTAGGCCGGG
>NZ_WVUD01000012.1 GCF_009856865.1 Solidesulfovibrio aerotolerans
TTTGAACTTGATGTCATGGCAATTTATGCCATTTTTTCAAAATTGATCGCCTAAGTGGAAAGGCATCATGAGCTTGCACCAGTTGTCGCTTTCAGGCGTCAAGCCTTTTCTTAGCCGGACAGTAATGCCCTCAAGCTCAAACGCAAGGTCGAGATGCTGCAATGGCGCGAAGACAAGCGCGAGGAAAAACGCAAAGAACTCGGCGGCGGGGAGACCACAAGCACGACCTATACCTACACCAAGGTCTGGTCCGAAACACCCATTGATGCGACGCGGTTTAAAAAACCCGAGGGGCATGCCAATCCCCCCTTTGCCGTTGCTTCGCAGGAGCAAAGAGCCCGGACGGTCACGGTGGGAGCCTTTCGGCTTTCCGCCTCGCTGCTGGCGGCCCTTGGGGGGTATGAAAAAGTGGCTGTTGTTGTGCCGGCGGCCCTGCTGGACAAAGCCAAGGGCATTGATGGCGACATCTATCTCGGCCAAGACCCGGCTTCGCCGCAACTCGGTGATACGCGCGTCTCGTTCAGCCAGGTGCCCCCGCAGACCGTGAGCCTGTATGCGGCCCAACGCGGCACCTCGTTTGCGCCGTATGTCACGACAATCGGCAAGCCCATCGAGCGCATCGAAACCGGTGAGCACAGCGCCCAGGCCATGTTTCAGGATGCTGTCGCCGAAAACACGGTGATGACCTGGGTGCTGCGCGGCGTCGGTTTCGTGCTCCTGTTCATTGGCTTTGCCCTGGCTTTTCAGCCGATTTCGGTCGTGCTCGATGTCCTGCCGTTCCTGGGTGATGTGGCCTCCTGGGGCCTGGGTTTTTTTGCGTTCCTTCTTGCCCTGGTCTGTTCCCTTATCACCATCGCCGTGGCCTGGATCGTCTTTCGGCCGCTCTTGGGCGGCGCCCTGCTTGTTGCGGCTGTGGCGCTCTTTTTCGGCTTGGGACGCCGCAAAAAAGCCGCCGCGTAAGACAGGGTGCGCCTGGGGCCGAGCGTGCAACAGTCCGCCTCTTGCCCCAAGGTTTTGAAACGACAGTGGGCACAGCGTCAAGACTCTCATCAACCTGCAACATTGCTGCGTGAAAGGACCGTATTATGGAAAAAAGATGGGCTTTTTCGACACTTCTGTTTCTCTTTGTATTTGCCATCACCGTCAATGGTTTCGCTGCCACAGGCGACCAACAGGCCGCCCCGGCGACTCCGGCGGCGGCGGCACCGGCTGCAGCCGCCCCTGACGCCCCGGCTGCCGCTGCTCCAACAGCCCCGGCGGCGGCGGCACCGGCTGCGGCCGCGGCACCGGCTGTCGCCCCGGCGGCTCCGGCAGCGGCGAGCGTCAACCTGACCGGGTCCTGGGCGTCCAAAATCACCGGCAAGGTCGCCATCGAACAGACCGGCGACAAGCTTGTGGCCAGCTATTCCTACGCCAACGACGACGATGTGACGCTGGATGGACGCATCGACGCCGTGATCGAAGGCAATACGGTCAAGGGCCAGTGGTATGAGCGTCCCAAGGTCGGCAAGGGCAAGGAAGAGCGCGGCCGCGTGGAATGGAAGATCGTCGAGAACGGCAAGATGCTGGTGGGCTGGTTCCAGACAGAGGGTGAGAAAGAAAAAGAAGACTGGAATCTCGAACGCTAACACGGTCTCCCGGCGTTCCCTCGGGTCGCGTTCACAAAAGACAGATCGCTTGTTTGCGAAGAGACACTCTCAAGGCAGGCTGCGGGCGCTTGGCAACCCCCAACGAGACTAACCCGACGTAAATTCCTAGGCCGCAGGCAGACGGACCGTCACGGTTACGCCTGCGGCCTCGGAGGCGTCGAGGCGGATTTCGCCGCCCTGGCATTCGGCCATAAGCCGGGCCGAGTACGTGCCCAGCCCGCTGCCGCCGCGTTTGCCGCTGGTGGCGTACTTTTCAAAAAAGACCGGAACAATTTCCGGCGGCGGCGGGGTCGGGTTGGACACCGCAAAGCCAGCCAGCCCCTGGGCGAGCAAAAAGCGCACGGCCACCACCCGGCCGGCAGGCTCGGCTTCCAGGGCGTTTTTCAGCAGATTGCCGGCAATGGTCTGGGTCAGCAGGGCGTTGCCCAGGGCAAAGACCGGTACCTGGCCGGGCGGCAGATCGATGGTCACCCCCCGGGCCTTGGCCAGGGTCACCAGCATTTCCGCCGCCGTGGTGACGATGCGCGTCAGGTCGATGCGCTGGACCTCGGGAGCGTAGGTGCCGGTTTCCATTTTATACAGGTCGAGTGACAGGTCGATCTGATCCAGCATGAGGCGGCCGGATTGCTCGATTTCATTGAGGATGTCGCGCTGCTCCTGGGTTGTTTCGCCAAGGGCCGCCACGAGTTCGGGCAAATTCAGGATGCTGTTGAGGGGCGCTTTGAGATCGTGGCGCATGATGCGCTCCACGTCCTCGCGGATGGCTTCGAGGTCCTTGCGCGCGGTGATGTCGTCAAAGATCCAAAGGGAGCCGGCTTGCGGCCTTTCGGCATCGATGCGCCGGCCGTGGATCGAGCACCACACCACCTGGCCCGAACGGTTGCGGAACCGCTCTTCCACCGAGGCTTCCCGGCCCTCGGCCACAGCCGCCAGAACTTCTCGCCGCAGGGTTTCCCGCCGGGGCTCGGCCTCATGGATGGCGTCCAGGCCGCGGCCGGCCAGTGTTTCCGGGGCAATGCCGAACAGCACCCCGAAACACCGGTTGGCCCGCACCACCCGGGCCTCGCTGTCCAGATGCACGATGCCCACCGAGGAGGCGTTAAATATCGCCTCGTACTCGGTCATGAGCTGGTGCAGGCGTGCTTCGCGTTCTTTGCGCTCGGTAATGTCTTCCTTGACGGCCACAAAGTGGGTGATCCTGCCCTGGTCGTCCCGGATGGGCGAGATCGAGGAATCCTCCCAGTACAGATCGCCGTTGCGTTTGCGGTTGCAAAGCTCCCCCCGCCAGATATTGCCGGCCTGCAAGACCTGCCACATGGCTTGGAAAAAGGCCTTGTCATGGATGCCGCTGGATAAGACCCGGGGGGTTTTCCCGCGCGCTTCTGCAGCGCTGTAGCCGGTCAGCTCCGTAAAATAGGGATTGACGTATTCGATACTCCCGTTCTCGTCGGTGATGACAATGGAGGCCGGCGACTGCTCAACCGCCGCGCGCAGCAGGCGCAGCCGCTGTTCCTGCGCGCGCCGTTCGGAAATGTCTTCCACCGAGGCGATGACCGGGCTCGGGTCCTGGCCGGTCAGCACCGGGTTAAAGACCGCCCGGATGTTCAAGCTGCGGCCACCGAGCACCGAGGTATACGGACCTTCCGCCTGGGACGGCTCGCCGGCCAGGGCGCCCATCAGGGCCTCGCGCACAAATGCCGGCATTCGGGGCACAAGATTGGCCCCCTGGATCTGCTCGGCCGTGGTGCCCATGAGAGCCAGAAAGCGTTGGTTGCCTTTGACGATGGCCCCATCCGGGTCAAAGGCCACCAACCCCAGGGGGGAGTTTTCAAAGATGATCCGCAGTTCGCGTTCCTGGCGGGCCAGCGCGGCTTCGGCGAGCTTGCGCTTGGTGACGTCGGTGCAAAAGCCTTCCAGGCGCACGATGTCGCCGGCGTCGTCGCGCACGGCCAGGATATTGAGCGACACCCAGATGACGTCGCCAGCGCGCGTCAGCCGTCGGATCTCGTGGTTGGACAGGGACCCCCGGGTCGTAAGCAGTTCCAGGAGGCGCTGGCGTTCCGTGAAATCAACGTAAATCTGATCCTGGATGCTGGCCACATGGTCGAGCAGCGCCTCCGGGGTGTCGAAGCCATACATCCGGGCCAGAAAGGCATTGGCCTTGAGGTAGTGACCATCCGGCGTGGAGGTGAAGATGCCGACCGGCGCGTGGTCGTAGAGAGCGCCCAGGGTTTCGTTGGCCGCAACCAGCGCGGAGGTGCGCTCGGCCACGGTCCGTTCGAGATCCTGGCGGGCGGCGTCCAGGGCGGCGGTGGCCGCAGCCACGGCAGTGCGCAACCGGGTCGGCCAGATAAGCAGGATAAAAAAGGCGGCAGAAAGGGCCAGCCAGGCGGCGCAACTGCCCCCGACCAGGGTCGGGGGCGTGGTCATGGCGGTCCAGCCCAGGGCCGGGGTGGCGGCCAATTGCCAGAGCCCCCCGGGCGTCTCCAGGTTCAGGAGAACCGGGGCGTCGTTGAAAACGGCCCCGTGGCCAAAGAGCAGGCGGTTTTCCCGGTCGGTCTGGCCAGCCGAGCGGATGGCCAGGCGGATGCCGCTGTCGGGCGGCGTGGCCTGGGCGAAAAAAGCGTCGGCATCCAGGATGATGGTGGCCAGGCCCCAGCGCTGCGGGGGCTGGCCCCCCCCGTGCGGGGCAAGGACAGGACTGCGGATGATCAGGCCGATGCCGCCCTGGAGCAGGGGCACGGGACCATCGAGTACGGGCGCGTTGGCGTCGACGGCGCGTTCCAAGGCCGCCTGCTGGGCTGGCGGCAGATGCGCGCGCAGATCCAAGCCCAGTATGCCGTTGTTGCGGCTTTGCGGGTAGAGGTGGGAAACGACAAAGTTGCGGGCCAGTTGGACGGAACGGATGTCAGGCAGGCTGGCGGCCAGGCCCTGGGCAAAGATGGCAAATTCCGCCTCGCCCACGTCGGGCTGGCTGGCGGCAAAGGCGGCCAGGGCCCGCAGGGAGGTCAGCCGGGCGGCCAGAGAGGCTTCCAGGGCCACCTTGGCTTCGGCCAATACGAGTTGGGTCTGGGCTCGTTGGGCCGCAGCGAAACGGGCGTTTTCCGAATCAAGGACAACCCAGCTTCCCGGCACGACAACGAGTGCCGCGCCAAGCAGTGCGGCGGCAACCAAGACGGTCGTCCTGACAAGGCCCTTGGGCATGAGCGCGATTCCTTGCCTGCGGTTGGCGAGGGGTTGTTCGGCGGGTGGTGCCACGAGCGGCCGGCCGGCTGCCGAATATCGACTGCTCATAGCCGGCTGCCGTCGTTGAAGCAAGGGGGGGGTGAAGCTTGGCAAGCCTGGACTGCAGCTTTGGCCGCAACCGCGCAAAAGCTCCCGTTTGGGCGGGGGCTTTTGCGTGCAACACGAACAAATCGTTTAGGGATCGCAAGCGTTGGCGGCCATCAGAAAAGTCTCCAGCGCGCCCCAGAGGAGCGTATCCTTGACCGTGGTCGGCAACGCGGTGGCATCCTCCCTGGCTGGATTGCTCCAGTTGCAGTTTCCTGCCAGGGCAGCAGCGCTGCGACAACAGATCACTGCACGAACTCCTGTGGAGCGGCCACAGACAACGTGCAAGGAAAAGCTCTTGGGGAAAACGGCCCCGGGAGACACTGCCCCGCTTTAATAGACGAGAACGGAATCGGGAAAGGCCAGTGTCTCCCAGGGACGGCCGGCGTGGGCCACAACCCGGGTGAGCAGATAGATGCCCCGGTGGAAAAGCTCCTGGGCAAAAGGGCGATTGACCTCGAACCGGGCCGAGGTGGCCAAGGCCCGGGCCACGGCCAGGGTCAGGCGGGCCTCGAAGGCGGCGTCCCCCTGCTCGGCGGCAAAGGCCCGGGCGAATTCCAGAAACCGCCGCATGACCAGCTCGAACTGCCCACGCAGGCGCAGATCGAAAAAAGGCAGACGGAAGCTGGAAACCAGGAACACGGCCGTATCCTGGGCGTAGTCGCCTTCCCGGGTGCGGTGCAGGTCGATGTAGTGGATGCGCTGGGCGGTGTGGTCGTAGACCAGGTTGTTCAGGTTGAAGTCACCGTGCAAGAGCACGGCAAAGGGCGCAACCAGTTCCTTTTCGGCGGTTTCCGCCGCAGCGAGCAACTCGGCCAGCGACGGCACAACCACCCGGCCCAGGGTCTTGGCATCGGCGGGTAATTCGGGATGCAGCCGAAAGACATCGTCTAAGCGGGAGCGCAACTGGGCCACGGCGTCACAGGGGACCGGCCGGCGCACCAGGGTCTGTTCCCACAACCCGCCCACGGTCTGGGTGATGAGGAAACAGGCATTTTCAATGATTTCGGTGTCTGCCGTCAGTACAAGCTGCTGCACGTTGCAGCCGCCCAGAAATTCGATGAGCATGGAGGCCGAGTCGCCATCGGTCTGAAAGGCCTGGATGTTCGGGGCCAGCCCCGGAGCCAGCCTGCTCCACCGTTCAATATTTTCCTTCTCCCTGGCCAGCTTGACGGCATTGCCTTCCTTAAACAGCACACCCTTGGAGCGCGGCCCGTGGTCGTCCTGGACCCGGCCGATGCGGCAGCCCGAGCGCGTGCCCCAGATGGAATGGAAATCGCCGGCCGGAATGGGCGTTTCCGCGCCCAGTTCCAGGCTGTCCTGGAGGGCCTGATACTGGTGGATCTTGAGTTTTTCGCCCAGGGCCGCGAAAATTACGGCCTCGCCGATGTTGAGCAACGCATCGCCCATGCGTTCCAGGTAGCGGAAGATGTTGAAGCTGGAGATGGCGTTTTCCGGCGATTCGCCCTGGCGCAGATCGGCCAGGATGGCGTCGAAGGCGGTCTTGAAATGGTCGTCCAGGGCGAATTCGGCCCGGCAGATGCGCAGGGCCAGGGTGACGTCCTGGCGGGTCAGCGCGGCAAAGACCAGTCCCAGGGCCTTGTCCACGTCCACAAACGGTTCGCGGTAGTTGTAGCGTCGGATAAACCCCGGATCGCTCAGATACTGCACCTGGGAGACGATATTGACGGCATAGTCGGCAATGCGTTCCAGGTTGATATTAATGATATTGGCGGCTCGCACCAGATCCAGAGTGCGCTTGTTGCGGTCGGTGGAGCCGTGGATGCGGCCCCAGCAGGCGTTTTCGATGACGCTTTTGAGATTATCGATATAGTCGTCGCGGCTTTCGATGGCTTTGATGCGGTCTGGTTCCGGGCGCTCCACCACGCTGCGGGCGCTGGCGACCTGCTTGGACACTTCAAGGACCATGAACCGGAAATTCTCTTCGATGCCTTCCAGAATGCGCATGGCGGCTCCCCCCGGGGTGTCAGGATTCCTGCCCGCCGGGGGCAATGGTCAGGGTATCGTCGCCGACGTCTTCGTCCGAAGATTCGCGCCAGGAAAACTTCAGATGCAGCTTCATGCGCCCGCCCATGGACCGGGCCTCGACCAGAAAGCCCAGCATGCCCGAAGGGTGCAGCACCACTTCGCCCTCGCGGCTGCCCAGGCGCAGTTCGCCCGAGGCAAAGCCGGCGGTGATGGCTTCCAGGTAGCGGCGCAGGGTGTCCGCGTCCTGGGTGGACTCAAATTTAAAGCGGGTCTCTTTTTCCACGTCCTTCCCCCTTCTCGCTGTGAACACCTGTTTCCCATCCCCCCGCCGGGATGGCAAGGGGGTCACCCCGTACGGCGCTTGCCAAGCGCAACCACGAGACGCCGGCACGGACCTCAATCGTCGGGACAGCTCCAGGCGGCAAGAGCCGCGCGCACCTGCCCCCACTGGCTTTGCAGGCGATCCAGCAACAGCAGGGACTGGGCCGCATCCTCCCGGCGAAGGACGGCCTCCAGTTCCATGGCCGACTGGCGGCAGGCATAGGCCCCAAGGGCGGCGGCCGTTGCCTTAAAGGTATGCATGGCCAGGACCGCCCCGGTCTGGTTGTCGGACTCCACCGCCGCGACGGTTTCCGTCAGCCGCCGCGTGCCCTCCTCGAAACTGGCCCGGGCCAACGACCCGAACTGCGTCCAGGAAATGCCCATGGCCTCCCGGGCCACCTCCGGTGAAAACACTTCCTCCCCCGGGTCGGCCTGCTGATCGGGCACCGGCAGGCAGCTTTCCCGACGGATGGCTTCCAGGGTGCTTTGCAGGGTGCGATAGTTGACCGGCTTGGTCACAAAACCGTCCATGCCGGCTTCCAGACACTGCTGGCGCACGTCTTCCACGGCGTGGGCCGTCAGGGCGATAATCGGCAGTCCCGGGTCCAGGACCGGGGCCGTGGCCGCACCGCCGCCACGGATGGCCCGGGTGGCGGTGATGCCGTCGATTTCCGGCATCTCGATATCCATGAGCACGGCGTCGTAGCGCTGTCGGGCCAGGGCCGCATAGGCTTCCCGGGCCGAGCTGGCCACGGTGAGGTGGTGCCCCATGCGGCCCATGTGCAGCCGGGTGACGGCGGCATTGAGCGCATTGTCCTCCACCAAAAGGATGCGCAGCACGGATCGGGCGGCCGGGCCGCCGCCAGCGGTCAAACCGGTCAGCCGGACCACGGCGTCGGCGTTTCCGGGCAGGAGAAAAACCGTGAAGGCAAAGATGCTGCCGCTCCCTTCGCGACTGCTGACCGTGATGCGACCCCCCATACGCTCGATGAGTTCCTTGGAGATGGCCAGCCCCAGGCCCGTGCCGCCAAAGCGCCGGGCCATGTTGCCCGGCCCCTGGTTGAAGCGCTCGAACAGTTCCTCTGTGCGGGTGGGATCGATGCCGATGCCGGTATCGGCCACGCGCACCGCCAGCCCCACCCGGCCGGCCGGGGTCTGGGCCTCGGGGACCGCAGCGACAGTGAGGGACACGGACCCGGCGGCGGTAAATTTGACGGCATTGCCCAGCAGATTGAGCAACACCTGGCGCAACCGGCCGGCATCGCCCCGCAGGGCGGCCGGCGTGCCCGGATCAATGGCCACGGAAAAGGCCAACCCCTTATGCCGGGCAGCCAGCTCCATGGTCCGCGCCGCTTCGGCCACCATCTCGCGCACATCGAAATCAAGGCGCTCCAAGACCAGCTTGCCGGCCTCGATTTTGGAAAAATCCAGGATGTCGTTGACCACGCCCAGCAGATGCCCGGCCGAGTCCCGAATGGCCGTCAAATGGCCAAGCTGCTCGGGGCTGGCCTGACCGGCCAGCAGGGCGTCGGCCAAGCCCATGACGGCATTGAGCGGGGTGCGGATTTCATGGCTCATGACGGCCAAAAACGCCCCCTTGGCCCGGGAGGCTTCCTCGGCCACGGTCTTGGCCTGCTCCAGGCTGGCCTGATGCCGCTTTTCGGCGGTGATGTCGTCAAAGGCCCAGACCACCAGACTGGCCGGCGCATCGGGAGTCACGGACTTGCCGTGGACACGCAGCCAGATCGCCTGGCCGTCTTTGCGCAGCAGCCGACACTCCTGGCTGGTGGAACCGCAACTGTCCAGGCTCTGCTCGACCACCCGGGTCAGGGCTTCATACTCGGTCATGTCGTCAAAAAGGACCGTGATATTTTTGCCGAACAGTTCCTCGCGGCGATAGCCGAGCAGTTGCGCGCCCCGGGCATTGATTTCGGTGCACAGGCCGTCGCGGGTGGTGGCCAGGCCGATCTGGGTGTTGCCAAGCACGGCGTCGCGCTGGGCCAGGGCTTGGCGCAAGGTGTCTTCGGCCCGGCTTCTGGCCCCGATCTCTTCCACGAGCTGGGCGTTGGCCGCCGCCAGTTCGGCCGTGCGCGCCTCCACCCGCCGGGTGAGCAGCGTGCGGTGCTCCTCCACCTCGGCCCGGGATTCCCCCAGCCAGCGCGAGGTTTCCCGCAGTCGGGCGGCCATGGCGTTAAAGGCCGTGCCCACCCGGCCCAGGGCGTCGGACGTGGCCACGGGCACGCGCTGGTCGAGATCGCCGGCTTCCACGGCTTCCAGGGCCTGGCGCAAGGTGTTGACCGGCTGCAGCACGAAACGGTGCAGCAGCACATTGAGCACCCCGGCCAGGAAGACATAGGCTCCGACCACGGCCAGGGCAAAGATGGTCCAGACCTGTCCGGCCAGGGGCGAGACATCTTTAAGAGCATAGCGCAGCCGCAAAAAGCCCAGGTCGCGGTTTTCGGACCGGATGGGTTCCACCAGGGTGGCGGTGAGCCGGTCGCCCTGGGCCGCTACGGTAAAGACGCGACCCGTTGGCAGTGTGCTATCGCCCTCGTTGGTCAGGGGGCCGGGGGCAACGGTTCCGGCATCGGCCACGAGCCGGCCGGCCGGCGAAAACAGACTGGCTTCGGCCACGCCCTCGACCCGCACCAGCCGGTTGAGAATTTCCTGGACCGGCCCCGCCGCCTGATCCGAAGCGAGCAGTGGCGCCAGATTTTCCAGCCGGTGGGCGGCCAGGACGCCGAGCAGGGTCCGGGTCCGGTTGCGGGCAGCGGCCTGGCGGTCCTCCATATAGAGGTGCAGCACGCCGCCAAAGGCGGCTGCCGCCGCCAGAAAGGCCAGCAGGATCGCCGCATTGATTTTGAGTCGCAGGGATACGCCGCGCATGGATGATCCGCTTCCCCGCTCCGGCCGGCCCCGCAGTCCTGGCCTGCCGGAAGGAGACGTGCCACTGACGGCAGCAGTTTGAATTTCTCTCTTTCTTAAAAACAACGGAAAAGACTGTCAAAGGCTTTCAAGGCCGGGGCGGCGTATCAGCGCGCCACCCGGTTGGCTGCATAATAGCTGGAGCGCCAGTACGGTGCGAGCAAATGTTCTTCGCGCACCCGGCCGCCGGGGGACGGGCTGTGGATGAAACCGCCGTGGCCGTCGAAGATGCCCACATGCAGGCTGGAAAGCCGGCCTGAGGGCGTAAAAAAGACCAGATCCCCGGCTTTGAGTTCCTCCCGGGGCACGGGCCGCCCGATCCGCAACTGGTCCGAGGTCCGGCGCGGCAGGCGGATGCCGTGGCGGGCGTAGACCCATTTGACGAAGCCCGAGCAGTCAAAGCCCTTATCCGGCGACTCGCCGGCGGGCCGATACGGCGTGCCGATCAGGGACCGGGCGGTCTCCAGCACCGAACCCTGGGCCGGCGGCAAAGGGCCAGGCTCGCGGGAGCCTACGGAAAAGGCGCAGCCGCAAAGGGTCAGGCTCACCAGGAGCAGCAAGGCAGTACGGCATATGACCGGCATGGTCCCGGACCTCCGCCCGGGACACAGCAAATCCCGTGCCGGGTTTGGCCCCTGCCGCCGGACGCGCCAAATCCCGCCGGTGTCAGTCCTGGGAACACCGGGCGGCGTTTCTTTCGGCCTAGCCTGCTCTCCGAAACACGCCTTCCCTTCCCAACAAAGCGATGCGTTTGTTAAAAAGGCGCTCCCGAAGGCCCTGGATGAGACGGCTTAGGCATGGTATTTCGGAATTTTCACCCAAAAACGCGTTCCGGCAGGTTCTTCGGAAGTAAAACCGACTTCGCCGCCAAGATAGTTTTCCGTGAGCAGCTTGATGGAATACGTGCCCAGCCCGCGCCCGGTACCTTTTGTGGAAAAAGAACGCTTAAAGATCTGTACCCTGACAGCTTCAGGCATGACTTTGGCGTTGGCGACCCAAAAGGTGGCAAAGTCCCCATCGTCTTTGAGGCCAAGGGTGACACTGCCCCCTTCACTGGTCGCCTCCAGGGCATTGAGCGTCATATTGACCAGGACGCGCATGAGCAGGGCGTAGTCGGACGAAATGGAAACATTGACGCTGTCCGGGGCAATGACAATGCGTTTCCCAACTGCGACAGGATGGGTGCGATACTCGTTCGCCACCTTTTGGATAAGTTCAGCGCCTTGGAGCGTTATCATGGAAATCGTATATTCGTTCTTCTCAAGAGCAAGAAGCTGCTTTTGTTTTCTGATCTCTTCAACCAAACCAAACAGGGAAGCTTGCGCCAAAATCACAAATTCTTTGGCTTCGTCTGGAACTTCGTCCATAAGGATATCCACCAACCCCTTTGCTCCTCCGGCAGCATTGAGTATGTCGTGGAAAAATATCCGTTCCAGCATTTCCCGGCGTTTTTCTTCAGCGATGTCAACCAAAGACATGACGTAATACATCGTATCTTCGACTTTCCACGGAGAGACAAATATGCGCAAATCCCGGGCGCGCGTCTCGTCGTCTTCTTTTACCAGGAGTTGACAATCCTGTTTGGACTTTGAATTGTTTATCATACTGTCAAGTATTGCCTTCAACGCGCCGCATTCCCGACAATATTCAGACGTCCCGCACCCTGCCTCTTCGACAGACGCATAGATGCAGCCCATGGCTTCGCCGGGACGTTCACCGAGAAAACTGCCGATATCCTTGACCCCAAGGACATCGAGAAAAGCTTTGTTGCTAAACACTATTTGACGGCAGCTATTAATAACGACAATCGAAAGGGGGAAAAAGTCGAAATAGCTTGAGCAAATATGTTGGGAAAGCTTTTGCTTCTCCAGATCGACCGCGTTGACGCCAAGTCGTTGGGGTGGGGCGCATTTTGTACCGAGTTCTTGGCGTGTCATTTCCTGTTCCTTTTCATCTATCGTATACACGATCACGGCACGCGACATACCAATAAGAATCTTCTTTTAAAACCAACGACAGCGCAGGAGAAGTGCTTGCCACAGGCAACGCTGTGGCAAAGCCAAGCCCGCCAGCCGCACCGTGCATGTCCCTACCGCAGTTCCCGCACCCGCACGTCGATGCCGTCCCCGGCCAGCAACTTGACGAGCTTCTGGGGGTCGGTCTCGCCGTAGTGATACGGATACAGCACCTTGGGCCGCACCATCCGGGCCGCCCGGGCGGCCATTTCCGGCGTCATGGTATAGGGCAGGTTCATGGGCAAAAAGGCCACGTCCACGCGGCCAAGCGCCGCCATCTCCGGGATGTCCTCGGTGTCGCCGGCCACGTAGACTGTCAGGCCGCCAAAGGTCAGCAGGTAGCCGTTGCCGCGCCCCCTGGGGTGATAGGGCTCGCCGTTTTCGCGCTTGTGCACGCTATTATAGGCCGGCACAGCGGTTATGCCGATGCCAAGCACCTGGGTCGTCTGGCCGTTTTCCAGCACCGTGCCCCGGCCGAGCTTTTCCAGGCATGCCGCGGTCTCGATGATCGGGGTGCCAGGCACCGTGATACGGGCCAGAGCGGCCGCATCGAGGTGGTCGCCATGCTCGTGGGTGAGCAGCACCAGATCCGCCGGGGGCATGGTGCCGTAGTCGCCGACCTTGGCATAGGGATCGACGTAGACGGTCTTGCCGGCAAAATCGAAGCGCAGGGAGCCGTGGCCGATAAACGTGACGGTCAGCGGACCGGCGGCGGTGTCGAACACATCCGAGGCAGGGGCTGCGGCCCGGGCCGAAACGGCCAGGCCGGCAACCAGGGCCAGGGCGGCAAGGGTTTGCAGCAGCATGGCGAACCTCCTTGGCTATATCGTTAATGTAGCCGGGACCGGCGGCTCTGGGCAAGGGCAAAGGCGCAAACCGCGTCAATGCCCACCAACAGAAAGGACCGATCAAGGGGGTAGATGATCTGCCCGATGGCCCGGCAAACCGACAGTGCTCCACATCTGTCCGCATTCGCCGGGCCGCACGCAGTGTCGCTGCCGCCGCCGCTCCGACATGTTTCTGTCACGGCCGCCGGGTCAGGAGGAACAAGCGTTTTTTTGTTGTCCCCCAGGCGGCACATGCCCTACTATCCCTCAATCTGCCAAAGGAGGCGGCCCCTATGATCGACACCATTACCGGGTACCTCGGCGACCAGGCCGAATCGCTTTTGTCCCACGTCTGCCAGACCATTCCCCAAAAGTCCCTGCATCTGCCGGGACCGGACTATCTCGACACGATCTTTACCCAGACCGACCGTCCCATTCCCGTGCTGCGCTCCATGGCCGCCCTTTTCGGCCACGGCCGCCTGGGCGGCACCGGCTACATGTCGATCCTGCCGGTGGATCAGGGCATCGAACACTCGGCCGGGGCCTCGTTTGCCCCCAATCCGGTGTATTTCGATCCGGAAAACATCGTCAAACTGGCCCTGGACGCCGGCTGCAACGCCGTGGCCTCGACCCTTGGAGCCCTGGGCAGCGTGGCTCGCAAATACGCCCACAAGATCCCGTTTATTTTAAAAATCAACCACAATGAGCTGCTCTCCCTGCCGCCCATCCACGACCAGACCCTTTTCGCCTCGGTGGAACAGGCCTACGACATGGGTGCGGCCGCCGTCGGGGCCACCATCTATTTCGGCTCGCCCGAATGCCGCCGCCAGATCCAGGAGATTTCCGAAGCCTTTGCCCGGGCCCACGAACTGGGTATGGCCTGTATCCTGTGGGCCTATCTGCGCAATCCCGGCTTCGTCAAAGACGGGGTGGACTACCACACCGCTGCTGACCTGACCGGCCAGGCCAACCATCTGGCCGCCACGGTCGGGGCTGATATCGTCAAGCAAAAGCAGCCCACCAACAACGGCGGCTACACGGCCATCGGCTTTGGCAAGACCGACAAGCGGGTCTATTCCGAGCTGACCACCGACCATCCCATTGATCTGACCCGCTATCAGGTGGCCAACTGTTTCATGGGCCGCATCGGGCTGATCAATTCCGGCGGCGCGTCCGGTGCGGCGGATTTCGCCGACGCCGTGACCACGGCGGTTGTCAACAAACGGGCCGGCGGCATGGGCCTGATTTCCGGGCGCAAGGCTTTCCAGCGCCCCATGAACGAGGGTGTCAAGCTCTTGGAGGCCATCCAGGACGTCTACCTGTGCCCGGAAGTGACCATCGCCTAGCCCGGAGGGAGCGGGATGATGCTGCGCCCCCAAAACGCTCCGGTCTGCCCCGCAGACGCAGGAAGACGGCGCGGTTTCCCTGACGACGCGTGACGCGGCTGTCGCCCGGCAGCCCGACGCCTGTTTCGGGGCGCTTGGACCGCAGCGCCCCGAAACATGTAACCGGGACATTCCAGCCCGCGACCAACCGCGCATAGGACGGCGTTGCCGCCCAACACACGCGGGAGGTTCTCCTCAATGAAAAAGTTACTCTATGGAATGCTCACCCTGGCCATCCTGGTCGGTTCGGCCTTTGCCGTGGCCGCCGGTCCCGGCCCGGGCGGCCCGGGTGGTCCCGGGCCTGAAGGATTGCTCAACCGGCTGCTGTCGCTTAAGCTGACTGACGCCCAAAAGCACGATGTGGCCGTGATCCTCAAACGCAACCGTGCGGCCTTTGAAACCGACATGGCGGCCCTGCGCAACGCCTTTGACGGCATGGGCCAGGTCATGCGCACCGATCCCGCCAACGAGGCCAACGTGCGCCAAGCCTACCGGGCCATTGCCGTGGCCTCCGAGGACATGGCCGTGCTGCGCGGCAAGGTGGAGGCCGCCCTTATGGCCCTGCTCACCCCCGAGCAGCGTAAATACTGGGACGAGACTGACATGCCGCCCCTTTCCAAGGACGCCAAGGAGCGATTCCATGCCGGCCGCGAGTTGGTTAATGACTGGATCGATACCCACGCCGGCAAGGACAGCTAACCTGCGGAGCGTTATGGTCGAAGCGTTGGTGGATATGGAGGACGCCCGGGTTCTTAAGGCAATACGGGCTGGCGACGTGGATGCCTACGCTACGATCATGACCAAGTACCAGGGACGCGTGGCCGGCATCGTTTCCGGCCACGCGCCCCGGGACCGGGTCAGCGAACTGACCCACGAGGTGTTTGTACGAGCCTATCGCTCGCTGGCAGGGTACCGGGGCGACAGCCCGCTGGGGCACTGGCTGGCCAAGGTGGCGGTGCGAACCTGCCACGACTTCTGGCGAGCCCAGTACCGCATAAAAGAGCGCCCCGAGAGTGATCTTTCCGACGAATGCCGGGCTTTTGCCGAAGAAGCGGCGGCCCTGGCCACCGGCGAAGCGGCTGAAGAGACGGCCACGCGCCGGGAAGCCGAAGAGTTGCTGCGCTGGGCGCTGGACAAACTTTCACCCACCGACCGCATGGTGGTGACGCTGACCCATCTGGAAGAGCGTCCCGTGGCCGAGGCTGCCGAAATGCTGGGGTTAAGCGTTCCCAACGTCAAGGTGCGGGCCTTTCGGGCCAGGAAAAAACTGCGGGATTTGCTTGCCAACGTCATCGGTGCGTAAGGAGGACTCCATGGACGGAAACGATGCACGGCGCACAGATCGCCTGGAAGCGATGTTGCGGGCGGCCCACGCCAGACGTGGTGCCCCCCCGGTGGATGCCGGGCTGGCGGATTCGGTGCTGGCTGCCATAAAGGCCGGACCCGGGACTGCCAAACCGTGCGCGACCGAGCCCGCCGACGCCCGTATCGACCGGTTGGAGCGCGTGTTGCGCACGGCCCAGGGACGGCGTTTGCCGCCGCCCCTTGACCCGGCCATGGCTGTATCGGTGCTGGAGGCCATAAAGGCCGAAGCCGCTGCCCAGCCCGATCAGGAAACGAGCGTGCTGTGGAGCATGGCCGCCGGAGCCGGTCTTCTGGCCGCCGCCACGGTGCTGTTTGCCCTGACCTTTGGTTCGGGGCTGGAAGGGGAACTGAGCCGGCTCTTGTTTTATGATCCGAGCGGGCAGGTTCTGGTGTCCCTGCTGGGCGTGTAGGGTGGAGGCATGACTCCGAAATTTGCCAAAGTATTGGCCGGACTTGTTTTGTTCGCCTCAGGGGCGGTTGTGGGCTATTTCGGCTCCCGTCTGGTGGACGAGCGCGGTCCCCTGGCCCTGCTCCACGGCGACCCGCGCCATTTCGCCGAAACGATCGTGCATCGCCTGTCGGGCGATCTTGATCTGACCGAGGCGCAACAGGCAAAACTGCGGCCCCTGGTCATGGATACCGCCCGCAAGCTCACGGAATTCCGCAAGGAACAGGAACCCAAGATCCAGGCCATTATCGAGAAAAGCAAAGAAGAGACCAAAGCGCTGCTCACCCCCGAGCAGCGTGAGAAATTCACGGCCATGATGGAACGCCTGGACGCCCGGCGCAAAGCCATGGAGCGCTTTGGCCCGCCGCTCCCGCCGCCGGGCGGATTCGGCCCGCCGCCGGGCCGGGACGGTCGCCCGCCTGGGCCGCCGCCCGGAGGTTTCGGTCCGCCCGGCGAGTCCGGCCTGCCCCCCGGCTTCGGTCCGCCGGACATGGACGACTTTGGCCCACCGCCGCCGGGAGGCTTCGGTCCGCCCCCGGATATGTTCGGCCCGGATTTCGGTCCGCCGCCCCATGGCCCGCCGCCTGGCCCGCCGCCTGGCCGCGACGGCAAGGGACCAACGCTTGGAAACCCGGAAAAGCCGGCGACCGAGGGCGTCAAACCGGCCCCGGCTTCTGAAACGAAACCCCAATAACGGGTTTCCCGTTCCCCTGCGCCGCTTTTTCTGGCAAGACTGAAAGCATCCCCAGGCGGGCCGTATGTGTTTCGGCCCGCTGCAACGCCAACGTGCCCCGTCCCCTTGGGTGACGCCGGGCACTGAGGAGGATGCGACATGCCGATACCGAGCGCCCACACCTTCTCCCGCCGCCACATGCTGCGCCTGACGGCCGGCGCGGGCCTGCTGTTTCTGGCCGGCGGTCTGCTCCGGCCCGGAGATGCCCAGGCCGCCGCCTTTGCCGCCCCGGCCCTGCCCTACGCCGAAAACGCCCTGGAACCGGTCATCTCGGCCAAGACCGTGGGCTTTCACTATGGCAAGCATACCCTGGGCTATTTCGACAACGCCAACAAACTGGTGGCCGAGTCGCCCCTGGCCGGGCAGCCGCTGGAAAAGGTCTTTTTGGAAGCGGCCAAAGACCCCAAGATGGTGGGGCTGTTTCGCAACGCCGCCCAGGCCTGGAACCACGTCTTTTACTGGAACGGCCTGACAGCCACAGCCGGCGCGCCCTCGGGCAAACTGGCCAAGGCCATCGAGACCTCCTTTGGCGGTCTGGAAGCCTGCCAGAAAGCCCTGGCCGAAGCGGCAGTCAGCCAGTTCGGCAGCGGCTGGGCCTGGCTGGTGGCCGATTCCACCGGCAAGCTGTCGGTGGTCAAAACCGGCAACGCCGACAACCCCCTGCAGGACGGCCTCAAACCCTTGTGGGTCATCGACGTCTGGGAGCACGCCTACTATCTCGACTACCAGAACCGGCGGGCTGACTATGTCAAGGGCGTGCTGGACAAGCTGGTCAACTGGGATTTCGCGGCCAAAAACCTCGGCTGACGCATCGCCGGACGCCAAAGCGCCCCCTGCCGCACACAGCGGTCAGGGGGCGCTTTTCATTTCGTGCGCAAGCGCGCTTACGAGGTCTGGTTATAGACTTCGCGCTCGTCGGGTTCGTGGTCGTCGGGTTCGAGATCGAGGACGTTTTCGCCGCCGATGTAGTGCATGAGGATGGGGTTTTCCACGGCCTTGAGCAGATTGGCAATAGCCCCTTTGAGCCTGTTGATATTTTCGACGATGAGATTGACGTATTGCATCTTCTTTTCGACTTCCATGCGTTCCACGGCCAGACCGAACAGATGGCGCATGGCGGCCGGGGCCAGCGGAGGCCAGGGGCCGGGCACAAGCTGCATGGCTTCGGCGATCATGGCGGTGGCGATGTCGTCCTCATGGTCGAGAAAATCCTCGTAATCTTCCAAAATCAGTTCCGCGCCGTTTTTCATGATGGCCAGCACGTTGTTGCCGACATGGGCCATGCCGCCGGCTGCCTTGGCCAGGACGTCGCGGCCCAGTTCGAGGCGTCGGCCGACGGTGAGCGACACCACCCGGGCGCAGTCGGCCAGAAAATCGGTTTCGTAGCGGTCGAAGAACTGGCTCTTTTTGGAATAGAGCATCATCAACCCGAAGGCCTTGCCATCGGGTTCGCGCAGAAAAAAGGACAGCCGGCAGCGGTAGCCTTCGAGATAGGGCACGCAGTCGATGGACTCGCCGCCGCGTTCGGGGCCAAGCAGGTTGTTGGAGACCACGAACAGCGCATGGGGGTCGCTGACCGACCGCATGACCGGGTGATGCGGCAGCGTTTCCTCCATGAACTTGACGAAAATGGGCGTGGCCCGGCCGTTGTGGGTGTTGGCCGCGATATTGACCCAGTTGCCCTCGTCGTGCAGGCGGCAGACGTAGAGGTCGCCTTTGAGCTCCTTGAGCATGATCTCGGCGCTCTGCTCCAAAATTTCACCAGCGGTCTGGAAATCCTGGCCGGCGTTAATCAGCTCATAAAGGATCTCCAGCATGAGCTTGGCTTTTTCGTTGGCTTTTTTAAGCATCCCGAAGCGGTATTCGAGCTGGACAAAGCCGGGATTGGCCCGGCGCAGGCCTTCGATCTTGGAGGCCTTTAACACGTCGAGTTCGCGGCGAATGGCGGTCAGGGTGGTGAGGAGCGTTTCCCAGTCCGTCACCTCCCGATCAGGCTCCACGAGTTGCGGGGCCATGGGCAGGACGTCCAGGGAGGTCTTTATGGAAAGCAGCAGATCGGTGATGGCAATGCGCACGGCCTGGGGTGCGGAACCAATGATGTTTTGCATCCGCTCGCGGGGATCGCAACCCATGAGCAACAACGGGGTGGCCAGATAACAGGAATCGGCTTTGAGGGTCATGACGCTTCCTTAAAAATTTGACGCCGGGCGCGTCGTCTGCCCTTGTACCGCGCCTTTGCCCCCCTTGTCACCTGACTTACAAAGCGACCGTGTCAAAGCGCATGGTTTCGAGATCGATCAGGAGCGCTTTGCCGGCCAGGGCCGGCGGGCGGCCGGCCAGCAGCCGGATGACCTCGGCCGCCTGGAGCGCGGCCACGGCCATGACCGCCGGCGAGGGACAGCCCAGTACGTCCTCGGCCGCAGGGCCGGTCCCGCCGCCGCCAAACAGGTCGGCCGGCGAAGGCGCGCCCGGCAGCACCGTGGCCACAATGGCCGTATAGCCGGCCACGGCCCCGGTCACCAGCGGCAGGCCCAGGCCGGCGGCAGCGGCAACCAGGGCGCCGCGATCCTTCAGCCCGCCCAGGGCGTCCACGGCCACCTGGGCGTCGGTGAGCAGCGTCTCCATGCCGGCCCGGTCCAGAAAGGCAGCGGTCGCGACAAATTCCACCGACGGATTGACGGCCGCCGCCCGCTCGGCCGCAAGCGCGGCCTTGGGCCGGCCCAGGGCGTCCAGGCGGGAAAGCAACTGGCGGTTGAGGTTGGTCTCCTCGAACACGTCGCCGTCAGCGGCATGGATGACCCCCACCCCGGCCCGCACCAGATTTTCCAGCAACCCGCCGCCAAGGCCCCCAAGACCGATCAGGGCCGCCTTGGAGCCCAGCAGCCGGGCTTGTTCGGCCAGGGTAAAGGCGCGCAAGTTGCGGGCATAGCGCAGGGGGCAGATGGCGGCGGCCAGGGCCGCGATCTCCACCCGGCGCGGGGCCAGACCGAACCGTTGGGCCAGTTCGGTCACGGCCCCGGCGTCCAGAAAACGCCCCGGCCGGCCGTCAGGATAGGGCAGCTCGCGGCTGGCGGTGGTCAGGGCGGCGGCCAAAGCAGCGTTCAGAGCCCCGGCCTGGGCAGCTGCCTGGGCGACATCCAGGCCAGCCGCGAAACCGGCGTCTACGCCGGCGTCAGGAGCATCAGGGGCGATGGGGGTAACGGCCATGACTCTCTCCTCCCGGGACCGGTCGGGCAGCGCCGCCTATTCGCCCGGCCATGCCTGCCAACAACTTGGAAGAAACGGTATTCCTTAAAAATACGCCCGTATTCTTCCAAGGACCGACCTAGCCTCCGGTGATGGGGGGCACAAACGAGACAACGTCGCCCGGGGACAGCGGCGTTTCCATGGCGGCAGGGTTGCCATTGACCAGGACCGCGCCAATGGCGTCGGCCTCAAGGCCCAGACGGTCGGCCAGTTCGCCGGCGGTTTCGCCGGGTCCGACCGACGCCACGCCGCCGGGAGGGGCGTAGGGGGCCAACGTCGCCAGGGCGCGCACAGTGACGGTATCGCTCACGCTTCACCCTCCGGGGCTTCGATCCAGCGGGACAGGGCAGCGACAATCTTGGTGGCCTGATCGCGGCTGGAAATGGCAAATTTGGACTGCACGCGGTAGGTGTCGCCGGACTTCTTGTAGCGACGGATGGCGTAGCGGTCGGGGCTGTAGGCCTCTTTCTTGGGGTCCCACTGGACAAAGCGGAAGATGATGGTGGTCCAGGCACCCCGGGTCAGGATGACCTTGTCCAGTTCCTTGGTCAGTTGGACGTCGTCTTCTTCGTAATTGACGGTCAAATCATCGATGGTTTCGGCCACGTCGCACCTCGGTTAAGGGTTTTCGGACTGATGTTGCAGTTGGGAATCGCGTTCGCTGCGACGTTCTTGCAGTCTGGCTTCACGGCGGGCGGCGGCTTCACGGTTGCGCCGTCGGTCGGCCTCGTTTTCCAGCACCAGCGGCGGCACGGCCTGGGGGCGGCGTTCGGAATCGAGCGCCACATAGGTCAGATAGGCCGACCCGGCATGGCGGGTTTCGCCGGTGATGGGATTTTCACACTCCACCCGCACCCCGACTTCCATGGACGTGGCCCCGACCAGATTGACGCTGGCGAAAAAGGTCACGACCTCGCCGATGTAGGCGGGCTTTAAAAAATCCATGCGGTCGATGGAGGCGGTGACCACGGCGGAGCGGGCATGGCGGATGGCGCAGATGCCGCCGGCCGTGTCGATATATTTGAGAATCACGCCGCCATGGACGTTGCCGGCCGGATTGGCGTCGGACGGCAGCATGCGCTGGGGCATGACCACATGGCTGGCAGACACGGTTTTAGGCTCAAGGGAACGCTTTTCGGGTGCGCTCATTTAACGGAGTACCCCCTTTCCTGCATGCAGGTGTCGAGGATTTCCTGCTGCTTGTCTTCGGCTTCGCCGGCAGATTTGATCAGGGCGGTGGAGACGAGCGCCCTGGACTGGCAGTTGTTGTAATCGGCATCCAGGGTTTCCTGGGCCACATTGTCGGCATGGGGACTGGAGCCGGCACAGCCCATGGCCAGGACGGCCAGGGCCAGCGAGGCGGCGACAGCGAGAGGACGAAGCATAAAGGAGCCTCCTTGCGGGCCGGATGGCCTACGGGCCGGTATGGCCGCTCCCAAGCCTTAGCGTTCCCGGGGGGGCTGGGTCAATGCGGGGAGGCCTGTCTTTGCAGGAAAGAATACGCCGCTCCTGCCTCGACTGGACCTCGCCGACGCTTTTCCGTAGAGCGTTTAGAGACGCGACTCGTTCCTTTCTGCGACGGCGCGCCAGTTCCACAACCCCCCACCCCCGCCCGTGCGGCAAAGGATTGTGCCATGCTGCTTGCCCGCCCGCTCGTCACCGCCGCCCTGCTCCTGGCCCTGCTTGCGCCTGTGCGCCCCGGAGACGCCTGCACCAGCATTCGCATGAAAACCGCCCAGGGGCAGGTCTTTTACGCCCGCACCATGGAATACGGCCAGGATCTCGGCTCCAACGTGCTCATCGTGCCCAAAGGCACGCCCCTTGTCGGCACCCTCCCGGACGGTTCCCCCAAGGGCCTGCGTTACAAAGCCAAATACGGCTTCGTCGGCATGAACGCCTTTAATTCCAACATCCTCATTGACGGCATCAACGAAAAGGGCCTCATGGTCGGCGGCCTGCTCTTCCCGGGCTACGCTGGCTACGAACCCTACACCGCCACCAAATCCGGCAGCACCCTGGCCCAGTTTGATCTGGTTGACTGGCTGCTCGCCCAGTGCGCCACCGTGGCCGACGTGCGCCGCGAAATCGCCAAGGTGCGCGTCTGCCAGGGACCAACCACCTTTACAGGCGTGCCCATCGGCGAACTGGCCCTGCACCACACCATCCACGACGCAACCGGTGCCAGCATTGTCCTCGAATACGTCGGCGGCAAACTCAATATCTACGACAATCCCCTGGGTGTGCTCACCAACTCCCCGGATTTCCCCTGGATGCGCACGTTTTTAAGCAACACCGTCAATCTCTCGGCCGTCAACGTCCCGGCCCTGGATCTGCCCGGCTACGTCGTGCGCCAGACCGGCCAGGGTTCCGGCATGCTGGGCCTGCCCGGCGACTTCACCCCGCCCAGCCGCTTCGTGCGCATGGTGGCCCTCACCCAGTCCGCCCTGCCTGCCACCGGCCCCGACGCCGGACTGGCCCTGGCCATGACGATTATCGGCAACGTGGACATCCCCAAGGGCGCTGTGCGCGAAAAAGACGCCACCGGCACCGAATACGACGTCACCCAATGGGCCGTCGCCGCCGACACCGCCCGGGGACGCTACTACTACCACACTGCCGGCGACAAAAACTGGCGCTACGTGGACGTGGCCCAGGCACTGGCCGCCGCCGGCAGCACCATCCAGACCGTAGCCATCAATGTGCCGCCGGACTACCCCAACACCACCGCTACGGCCAAACCCATCAAATAACCGTCCCCGTCCGGGCCGGGGGCAGCGCCCTCCCGGCCCGGACAACAACACGGCGGCAAAACTTTCCAACAGAAATAGTTGTCAGAGCACCGACCTTGACGCCCCGACCCGGCCCGGGTATCCGGCCTGAGCCCCACGCACCGCCAACCTCCCCCCCGCCGGTCGGACGCCATGAACCCAACGCCGCCCCAACGCATCTTTTCCTTCGAATTTATCGGCCTGTGTCTGCTTATCTTTCTGGCTTATTGCAATATTTCGGTCTTTTTCAGCCTCTACGTCTATTTCGAAAACCTTGGCGTGCCCCAGTCCTGGCGCGGGGTCTTGATCGGTGCCTCGGCCCTGGCCACCATGGCCGCCTACCTCGTCGTCAGCCCCTTTTTAAACACGCGAAACGCAGCCAAGGCAGCCGCCCTCGGCATTGTCATCCTGCTGGGGTGCGGGGGAGCGTATCTGGTCGCCGTCTCGACACCAGCGCTCTTGGCCGTGCGCCTGGCCAACGGCCTGGGCGTGGCCCTGGTATCGGCCGGGGCCATGACGCTGCTCGTGGCCGTCATCCCGCCCACCCGCAGCGGCCAGGCCTTTGGCCTCTATTCCATCGCCATGCTGCTGCCCTATTCCGTCATGCCGCCGCTGTTTGACTGGCTCTCGCCAGCCTACCTCGACTATCCCCAAGGCTACGCGCTGGTCGCCCTGGCCCTGGCCCCGGCCCTGCTCGTCCTGGCCGTGCTGGGACGTCGCAGCCGAGGCAAAAGCCATGCCCACGCCCCCAGGCCGACCCTGGCCGCCATGGCGAAAAATGCCCGCAAACGGCCGGTTTCCCAACTGCTCGTGGTTAACGCCATGTATTACCTGAGCTTTGCCTCGCTCTTTTTCCTGGCCAAAAGCCTCTTCCTGGCCCGGGGGCTGGCCGGGGTGGGCCTCTTTTTTTCCATACAGACCGGCTGCATGCTGCTGCTGCGCGTCTTTGCCAACCGCCTCTTCGACGTGGTCCCGAAACTGCGGCTCATCCGGTTCTGCTACGCCGTCACCGGCGCTACCTTCATATTGCTCGCTTTCACCCACAGCCAGGGGCTGACCTATCTGGCCGCCGTCCTTTTAGGCTGCGGCATGGGCGTCGGGTCGCCGTCGCTCAACGCCTTTATGTACGAACTGTCCGAACCGGAATTCAAGGGCCTCAACGCCAATCTCATGATGCTCTCGCTGCAAGGCGGCAGCTTCCTCGGCCCCATCCTCGGCAGCGCCGCCGTCGGCCTGTACGGCTACGACGGCTTCCTGCTGGTCGGAGCCGGCGCCTGCCTGCTCGGACTAGCCCTCAGCCAGGGCCTCGGCACAGCCCGCCCTGCCTAGACGAAGAGGAAGACGAAGAGTGCCTCCGGCGGCCGGGGGGGATAATCCCCCCCGGACCCCCTTGATAGGAGAAGTATTTTAATGGGTTCTTGGTGATAGCGGGTATTGTGGGCGGCTGTGGACCGGGAGAGCCGGCGCTTGTGCTTGACGGGAACCACCGTTGCTCCGGCGGCCCCTGTGGGAAAAATAATTAGTGATTCTTGGGACTTAGTGCAGCCGTCGCAGCCACGCCGCCCCCCTTAACCCCTGTCAGGGAGGGTCCGGGAGGGGGCTCCCCCCTCCCGGCCGCCGGAGGCATCCCCCCTTCTTCTCCTCCCCATACTCAAGTCATCAACTTGACCAGGGCGTTGATGGCCCCGGGCCGTATGGTGTCGATGGTCATGAGTGCTGTCAGCCCAATGAGTGCCGCCACGGTCGCCCAGGCCACGGCGTTAAAGACCGGCCCGTTGACGAATTTCCCCATAAGCCGTTTATTATTGATCAAAAGCAGCATGAGGATGAGGACAAACGGCAGCACCACGCCGTTGACCACCTGGGACACGTACATGACGAACAGCAGCGGCATGCCCGGGATGAGGATGGTGGCCGCGCCGATGACGATGCTGATGGTGAACAGCCAGAAAAATTCCGGTGCCCGGCGGAAATCCTTGTCGATGCCCAGTTCCCAGCCCATGGCTTCGCAGATGTAATAGGCGGTGGACAAGGGCAGGATGCCGGCGGCAAAGAGCGAGGCGTTAATCAGGCCCACGCCAAACAGCCACGAGGCGTATTGGCCGACCAGCGGTTTGAGCGCCATGGCCGCATCGGCCGCCGTCTCGATGGGCAGGCCGTGGCGATGGATGGAGGCGGCGCAGGCCACCACGATAAAAAGGGCCACGATAACGGCCAGGATGCAGCCGATGACGACATCCAGGCGGGTGAAGGCGTAATTTTCGGCGGTGATGCCTTTTTCCACCACGGCCGCCTGCTGGTAGAACTGCATCCACGGGGCGATGGTGGTGCCAATGAGTGCGATCATCATGGCGATATAGTCGCCGTCGGCCCGAAAGGACGGGGTGACAGACGCCCGGGCCACCTCGCCCCAGGGCACGTCGGCGGAGAGAGCGGCCAGCGGATAGACCAGATAGACCACGCAGACGATGAGAAACACCCGCTCCACAATGCGGTACGACCCCTTGACGATGAGCAGCCAGACCAGCGTGGCGGCCAGGGGCACGGATAAAAACTTCGTGACGCCAAACAGTTCCATACCGGCGGCGATGCCGGCGAATTCCGAAATGGTGTTGCCCAGATTCGTCAGAAACAGCGCAATCATGATGTAGAAGGTGATGCGCAGGCCAAAGGATTCGCGGATGAGATCAGACAGGCCCTTGCCGGTCACAGCACCCATGCGGGCGCACATTTCCTGGATGACCACAAGCGAAATCGTGGTGGGAATGAGCATCCACAGCAGCGAATAGCCGTAGCGCGCCCCGGCCAGGGAATAGGTGGTGATGCCGCCGGCGTCGTTGTCCACGTTGGCGGTGATGATGCCCGGTCCGAGCAGGGCGAAAAAGAGCATGAAATTCTTGCGGGAAAATTTCTTGAAAAACGGCATAACAAACCCTCAATAACTAATGGGAGGCGAACCGCGTGCGGGTGACGGATTCGGGCAGATAGAGTTCGATGACCGCATCCGCCGGCACGATACCGACCATGTGTCCGGCCTCAAGCACGGGCACGGCCAGCAGATTGTACTTAAAAAGCACTTCCATGACCTTGCCCGGCGTGTCCTCAACGGTGACGGCCTTAAGACCCACGGTCATAATTTCGGCCACCGGAGTCTTGGGCGGCGAAAGCAGCAGGCGCTTAAGCGTCACCACGCCCAGAGGCGTCTCGTCGGCCCGGATGACGTAGACATAATATACGTTTTCGATTTCCGCTCCGACCAAACGAATGTAGGTGAGGGCTTCCTCGGCGGTCATGGCCGGGGGCACGAAGGCAAACATGTTGTTCATGAGGCCGCCGGCGGTGTCGTCCTCGTGTTCGAGCAGTTCCTGGACCATCTCGGCGTCGTCGGCATCCATGAGGCCAAGGAGTTCCCGGGCCTTTTCCTCGGGCAGATCGCCGAGCAGATCGGCGGCTTCGTCCGGCTCCATCTCTTCCAGGATGTCCGAAGCCATCTCGCTGTCGAGCTGGCTGATGACCCGGCCGCCCACCTCGGGATCGAGTTCGCCGATGGCTTCGCCCACGGTTTCGGGATCAAGGGACCCGATGACCGTGCCGACTTCCTTGTGGGGCAGCTGGGCCAGGATTTCGGCCATGTCGGCCGGGTGCATGTCGGTTAAGCGTTCGCGGGCAACCGTCAGGGTCAGCTTGTCGGCGTTGGGGTCGAGCTGGGCCACGTAGCGCCAGTCGATTTCCCGGCTGGGCAGTGTGAGGCCGCACAGTTTCGCCAGCCAGTTCCAAAAGGGCAACTGGCCCAGGCGTCGGGCCATGCCGCGAATGCCCACGTCCACGGCCTCGATAAATAAACTGGCTCCCAGGGCGCGCAGTTTGAGGTCGTTGACGCGCACCACCTTGGCCCCGTCCACATCCACGATCTGGCGGTCGAGGATGTCGCGGCGCAGGCGGATGTCGGCCACATCGTGGGGGCCGGACAGATCCCCCGGCAGGATGTCCAGGTCGGCAACGCCGGCCAGATCGGCCGAAACGATGACCGGCGTGAAAAGATTGACGCACCGCCAGGGCACAAACCGGCGTTTGCCGGCGCGGTGGATGAAAAGCCCGGAGACGACAGGCAGCGTTTCGCCCGGCACCAGTCCCAGATCGTCGAGACGGCCGAGTTCGACGCCAAAAGGGTCGATGACCGGCCGGCCGAGAACGGCGCTGACATAAAGTTCGCTCATAACCAAGCCTCCCCTGAGGCGGCGGTGCAGCGCGGCGCGGGCCGGCTGCAATGCCACCAGGGTTTGCGCCGACGGGCGTCAGACAAACCGTCGGCGCCTCAAGACGCAAAAAACCATGAGACGAGGAGCGGCCAAAGCCGCGTCATGGCCCTACGATGTGGGCAGGGGACTGGATGAGGGAGGTTCCTTGGCTGTGTCGGAAGAGACGGCGCAAAGCCGCCGGGAGACAGGGAAAAGCGTGGCCGCGCCAAAGCGGGAGCCGGCGCGGGGGAAAAGCCCTGAGGCAAAAATTTCAGACCCGATGAAGGACGTTTTCATCTGGTGCCTCCTTGTGCCGCCGCCTGCCGGCGGACGTCAGCCAAACCCCAGACGGGGCGTGGCCGGAGGCGGCAGGAGGCGTTATCGCATGGCGAAAAGCGTATAGGCCTTGTGGGAGAAGCAGCGACTACTGTACGGCTCGTCCATTGTTTCCTCAAAAAGGTGCATAATTGCTGGAAGGTGTATGCCCGCCCGGCAAGCTTGTCAACGCCCTGCCCGCCATTCCTGTCCGGGCGCGGCAAGGGCAATGGCGACGGGAGGTTGCCGGGCGGCCCCGGCTGCCGTATGGTTGCTGCATACTGCCCGAAAACGGAGGCTCCCTCCATGGCCGACGACTCCGCCCGCCAATACCTGACCTTCACCCTGTGCGGCGAACGCTTCGCCCTGCCCTCGCTGCTCGTCTCCGAGGTGCTCGACCTGCCGCGCCTGACCTGGGTGCCCCTGGCCCCGGACCATCTGCGCGGGGTGGTCAACCTGCGCGGCAACGCGGCCACGGTGGTGGATCTGGGCCGCAAGCTCGAACTCGATCCCGGCACCCGGCCGCCCACCTGCCTCATCATCGTCGAACGCGACTACGACGGCGACATGCTGCCCATCGCCGCCCTGGCCGACGCTGTCCACGAAGTGGTGGAAATCGCCGAAGCCGACATCGCCCCGCCACCGGATATGGGGCTGGCCGTGCCCACCCGCTTCGTGCGCGGCCTGGTCCGCCTGGATGACACCTTCACCATCGTCCTTGACGCCGAACAGCTCTTTTCCCTGGCAGAACTCTCCGCCGACGACGCGTAGTGCAGCGTAATAGGAAGAGAAGGATAGAAAAGAGTGCCTCCGGCGGCCGGGAGGGGGTAGCCCCCTCCCGGACCCTCCCTGACAGGGGTTAAGGGGGGGCGGCGTTGCTGCGACGACTGCACGCAGTCCCAAGAACCTCTAACCACTTTTTCCGCAGGGGCCGTCGGAGCAACGGTGGTTCCCGTCAAGCACAAGCGCCGGCTGTTTCGGCCCGCAGCCGATTGAATTGCCCGCCATCGCCAAAAACCCATTAAAATATTTCTCCTATCAAGGGGGTCCGGGGGGGATTATCCCCCCCGGCCGCCGGAGGCTCCCCTAATCCTAATGCCTTGGCGGTCGGGCCGCAGGCGCAGCGTCTGCTTTATTTGGCGCGCGGATAGAGCTTCCCGTAAAGCATGGCGTTGGTGGTGATGCGCCGCACATAGTCCCGGGTCTCGGTGAAGGGGATCAGTTCAATAAAAAGCTCCTCACCCAACCGGCCAAACCCGGTGTTCCAGATCGCCACCCGGTTCTGGCCGGCATTGTACGAAGCCAGGGCCGCCGCCAGCGTCCCCTCCCGGGCCAGCCGCTCCCGGAAAAAGGCTGTGCCCAGGCGGATATTGATCACCGGATTGAACAGATCGGCCCGTTCGGGCCGGATGCCGATTTTTTTGCCGATGGCCTTGGCCGTCTCGGGCATGAGCTGCATAAGCCCCACCGCCCCGGCCCCGGACACGGCCTTGGGATCGAAAAAACTCTCCTGGCGGATAAGCGAATAGATCACGTCCGGGTCGATGTCCGAGCCGGCCAGGGCCGCCGTCACTTCGCCGGCATAGGCCCGGGGGTAGAGCGCGTCGCGAAGCGGTCCCAGTTCCGCTGCCGTGCCGCGCAGCAGGCAGGCTCCGAAGGTGCGCCAGGCCGTGCGCATGGCCGCCGTGCGCCGCCCGCCGTCCATGGCCGCCCGGATGTGGGCCAGGGCCAGATCGGCCCGGCCCGGTGCCGCCTTGGCGGCAAATTCCAGGACCATCTCGGCCAGGGCCGGCAAACCGGCGTCGGACAGGGCATAGGCCTTGCCCAGGCTCGCCGTCGCCTCGGGCGAAGGCGGCTCGGCCGCCTCCGGGCAGCGCGGCGAGGCACCCGGGGTCGAGGCCACCACGGTATCGCGCACGTCGCCGGCCCCGGCCAGGGCAGCCGCGGCCCGGCCACCGTAATAGGTGTTGGGGCGGGTAGAAGCCACCTCCATCCAGACCGCCGCCGCCTCGCCGGGCCGTCCCAGTCCGGCCAGGGCCCGGCCCCGCCAGTAGCGCGCCCCGTCGGCCCAGTCGTCCCCGGGAAACCGGACGGCAAAAGCGGCCAGCTCGGCCTCGGCCCCGGCATTATCCCCGGTCACGTAGCGCAGGATGGCTGCCAGGGCCGCACCCTGGGCCGCCAGCTCCGGCGACACGGCCAAGCCTTTTAAGCGCCCGGCAGCCTCCAGGGCCTCGGCAAAGCGCCCCCGCTCGGCCAGCAGCAAGGCCAGATGCCGGGCGGCGACTTCGCGCAACGGGTCATCCCGGCCCGGGGCGTCGAGCACCGCGCGCAACAGCGTCTCCATGCGGCCCGCGTCCTCGGCCTCCAGGGAGCGCCACAGGCAGCGGGCCTGATGGTAGCGCGCCCAGCCGGCCAGCGTTGCGGTGGGATCGACGGCGATGGCCCGGGCAAAGGCGTCGAAAGCGGCCTTGGGCCGGCGCAACCGGTATTCCGCCTTGCCCCGGACATATTCGGCCCGGGCGGCCTGCCCCGGGGTCCAGCCGGTCCGGCCGGCCAGCTGCTTTAAGGCCGTCTCGGGCGCGCCTTTTTCCACCAACGCCTCCGCAATGAGCAGTACGGTGTCCGGGGCGTCGGGATCAAACGCGCCTGCTCCGCCGGACTGGGCCAGCAGCCGCCGGGCCAGGGCATTGCCGGCGGCGGCCGAGCGGGAAGCCGGGAAATCGAGCGCCAGATGGCGCAGAAAATCCTGGGCTTTTTGCCCCGCCCCAAGGGAGGCCGCGGCCACGGCGGCCCGCAGCCAGACTTCCGGGGCCAGACCCGGCTCGGGAACAGCCAGCCAGGCCTCGGCCAGGGCCAGGGCCCGGTCCTGCCGCCCGGCCCGGGCGGCGCTCTCCATGGCGATATACAGGGCGTCGCGGCCGAGGAAGGAGTTGGCCGACCGGGCGGCCAGCCCTTCCAGGGCGGCCAGGGCCGCCGCCGGCTCATCGGCCAGATACAGCCCCAGCCCCTGGTAATAGGCGGCCACGTCAGCCTGATCGCCAGCCTGGGGCAAAACGGCCCGCAACCGGGTAACACCCTGGCGGTGCGCGCCGGCCAGCACTTCGCTGACGCCAAGAATCAGTTCGCGAAAGGCCTCACTGGCTCCGGCCGGGATTTTGACCGTGCGCCCGGCCGGCAGACTGTCCTCGTCGACGCCGAGTTTGGCGGAACGCGGCAGGGGCGCGGCCTCGGGTTTGGCCGGCGGCAGCCAGGGGTCCGGGGCGGCGGCCCGGCTGAGGGCAGGTGTTGCGGCCAGAAGAAAGGCCAGGGCGATCAAGACCGCACCAATTTGATCGGAGAAGGGGAGTATTCCCGGTCTGGGCATGGCGTAATTTCCTACCTTGGAGCGTCATATCCCGCAGTTTTACTAGATGTATTCAAAAAATACCCCCCTTGACTTCGCTGGCAATTCGTGACTATCGTTCCCGGGTTCACAATGTCTGTTTCTTTTGCCAGGGCGTGCGATCCCGGACGCCTGCCCTGCGTGCTTTCCACCCGTCAAGGAGGTCGATATGTCCTTCGCGCAGTCCTGGGATTTCACGCCGGGCGTCCGCGTCGTTCTCGACGATATGCGGCAATGCTCCCGTGAATACGAATGGTTGGAGGAACCCCACGTTTCGCCTGACGGCGAACGCGTGGCCATGGTCGCAGCCCTGCCTGATCCCGCCCTTTCCGTGGCGGTCAACGGCGAAGTCTGGGAAGCGACCTTCGAAAAGGTTTGGTATCCCCGGTTTTCGCCCGATGGCCGCCTGACGGTCCTGGCTCAGACCGACGGCGAATGGACCATGGTCGTGGACGGAGAGCCTTGGGAAGAGCAGTACGCCTACATCTGGGGTACGCTTTTTTCCGCCAACGGCGACATCATTGCCGCGCCGATCCAGCAGGACGGCAAGTACGGCTTGTCCGTCAACGGCACACCCTGGGAAACGCTTTTTGACAACGCCAACCAGGTGACGCTTTCGCGCGACGGCAGCGCCGCCGCCGCCGTGGTGCAGGTCAAGTCCCCGGCCCAGGCCGACATCGCGGCCTTCCAGGAAGGCATCTTCAGCGTGGCCGTCAATGGCGTCGCCTGGGACTCCATTTTCGTCAACTGCTGGGCGCCGACCTTTGACCCGGCCGGGAAAAACGTCGCCACCACCATCCGCCGCTCTCTCTACGACTATTCCATTGCCGTCAACGGCAAGGCCTGGACCGGCTCGTACGCCTGCGCCTGGGGACCGGTCTTCAACCCGGCCACCGGGGCCGTGGCTGCGCCGGTGCGCAAGGCCGGAGCCTGGGGCATGGCCATCGACGACGCCATGGCCTGGGACATCCGCTACGGCCAACTGTGGCATCAGGTTTTTTCGCCCGACGGTTCCAAGCTGGCGGCCATTGCCGCCGTGAGCTTCGGCGATTTCACCGTGGTGGTGGACAACACCCCCTGGGATATCGTCTTCCCGGTGGTGACCGACCTGACCCCGAGCCCGGTGGGCAACCGCTTCGCCGCCCTGGCCAGCAACCACAATTCCGATTTCGCCATCCTGTGCGACGGCAAAGTCTGGGCCGGCCGCTACGACATGGCCTACCCCCCGGTGTGGAGCCCTGACGCCGCCCATCTGGCCGTGACCGTGGAGAAAGCCGGTCGTTTCACCGTGTTGGTGGACGGCAAGGCCTATCCCGAGAGCTTTGACAAGTGTTTCGACCCGGCCTTTTCCCCGGACGGCTCCAAGGTGCTCATCCGGGCCGTGGCCGGCGGCAAATACCACCGCATCGTGGCCCCGGTTGCGGCCTTCACCGGCTAGGAGGTACGTCATGCACGCCCTGTTCAATCTCGCCGTCGGCCCCCTGGCCTGGCTGGCGTTTGCCCTGTTCATCCTCGGCTCGGCCTACCGGCTCATGGCCATGCGCGCCCTGGCGCTTAAAAAAGACGCCTCGTTTGTGGCCTACATCAGCTGGCCCCATGCACTCAAATCCCTGGCCCACTGGATCACCCCGTTCGGGGCGCTCGGGTGGCGGGAAAACCCCGGCGTCACCGTCGTCACCTTTGCCTTCCACATCTGCCTGTTCCTGGTGCCCCTGTTCCTCATGGGACACATCGCCCTGTTTGACGCCTTTCACGGCTGGTCCTGGCCGGCCCTGCCGGACACCGTGGCCGACACGCTGTCCATCGTGGTCGTGGCCGCCTGCCTCTACTTCCTGTGGCGGCGCATTGCTGTCCCGGAAGTCCGCTTCATCACCCGCACCCATGACTGGCTGGTGCTGGCCCTGGTCGGCGCGACCTTTCTCACCGGCGTCCTGGCCTATCACCGTATCGGCGACAATCTCTTCATGACCACCCTGCACATCCTGTGCGGCGAGGCCATGCTGGTCGCCATCCCGTTCACGAGGCTTTCCCACATGCTGTTCGGATTTTTCAGCCGTGGCTACATCGCCTCGGAATTCGGGTCCGTCAGACACGCCAAGGACTGGTAACCGCCGGAGGATGTCATGAAAACCATTGCCGATCGTCTTATCGAGGACGTGGGGCTCAGACGCGGCGTTGACCGCCTGACCCCGGAGAAAATACAGAAGGTCTTTAAAGAACTCGTGGCCGGCGAATGCGGTGCACGCATGAAGACCTACATGGAGACCTGCGTGCGCTGCGGTATGTGCGCCAAGGCCTGCCATTACTACATGTCGCACAAAGACCCGAGCTACACCCCGGTGGCCAAGGTCAGCCAGACCATGTGGCGCCTCTTTGACGCCGATGGCAAGGTCGATCCCAAAGTCATCTACGAATGCGCCCAGGTCGCCTACACCGAGTGCAACCTGTGCCGGCGCTGCATCCACTACTGTCCGCTGGGCATCGACACCGGCTATATCATCAGTGTCGTGCGCCGCCTGTGCCACAAGCTCGGCGTCACCCCCCAGTACATCCAGGACACTGCCCACAGCCACTCGGCCACCATGAACCAGATGTGGGTCAAAGACGACGAATGGCCCGACACCCTGCAGTGGCAGGAAGAAGAAGCCCGCGAAGAATTTCCGGGCCTGCGCATCCCGCTCGATGTCGAGGGCGCGGACTTCATGTATTCCGTCATCGCCCCGGAACCCAAGTTCCGTACCCAGCTCATCTATCAGGCCGCGGCCATCTTTAACGCTGCCGGCGTCTCCTGGACCATGCCTTCCACCCCGGGCTGGGACAACTCCAACATGGCCATGTTCACCGGCGACTCGGAAATCATGGCCCGCATCGAACGCGCCCACTACGAAACCGCCCAACGGCTGCGCGTCAAACGCATCGTCATGGGCGAGTGCGGCCACGCCTTCCGCGCCGTCTACGATGTCGGCAACCGCTGGCTCGGCTGGAAGTGGCATCCCGTGCCGGTGGTCCACTCCGTGGACTTCTTCTGGCAGCTCATTCAGGAAGGGCGCATCAAGCTCACCCACAAGTACGCCGAACCCGTCACCATCCACGACCCGTGCAACATCATCCGGGGACGCGGTCTCATGGAAAAATTGCGCGAGGTGACCCACTTCCTGTGCGAAAACGTGGTGGAAATGACCCCCAACCGCGAGCACAACTACTGTTGCTGCGCCGGCGGCGGCGTCATCAACTGCGGGCCTCCGTTCAAAAACGTCCGCATTGTCGGCAACTCCATCAAGGCCGAACAGTTAAAGGCCACCGGTGTCCATACCCTGGTCGCGCCCTGCCACAACTGCCACGGCGGCTTGGAAGACATCATCAGCAAGTTTGGCTTGAATATGCACACCAAGTTCCTGGGCGACCTCATCTATGAACTCATGGAGAAGCCCGAGGCCGAGTAACCCGGCGCGCAGGAGAAACCGACATGAAACGAACGCCCCTTATCCCCCTGGCGCTGCTGCTGCTTGTCGCCGCCGTCTTCCTGGCGGTGCCGGCTATGAGCCAGCAGGACATGACCACCGTGCCGACCGAAGGGTTTAAGCAAACCACCCGGTTGCCGGCAGTCTTTGCCCACGACGCCCATAATGAAAAAGCCGCCCTGGCCGATTGCTCGGCCTGCCATCACGGCGAAAAAGACGGCAAACGCGACAACAGCGCCGACACCTCCGGCATCCCCTGCTCGGATTGCCATTCGGCCCAAGCCAAACCGGGCAAGACGCCGCTTATGCGGGCCTTCCACCGCCAGTGCATGGGCTGCCACATGGACAAGCAAAAGGGCCCGGTCACCTGCGGCGACTGCCACGAACCGGCTCCCAAAAAGTAGCCCGCCTGCGTTGGCCTCATGAAAACGCGAAAGGCGCGGCCGGGAAACCGGTCGCGCCTTTTTTGCGACCGGGCCACTGGAACCGTTTTTGCTAGCAGACCGGCAAACCCAGGAAGGCCCCATGCCCAGATTGCTCCTCCCCTTTTTTCTCGCCCTGCTTTTGATCGCCGGGTGCGTCCTGCCGGCCCTGGCCCAGCAAGGCTCCCGGTTAACCGGGCACTCGGCCACACCCCTCTACGGCACCCCGCCGCAGCCTGTGCCGGGCCAGTCTGCCGGGCAGCCCGCAGCCAGCCCAGCGGCCCAACAAACGGCCGGCCAACCCCTGGCGAGCCCGGCTCCCCAGCCAGCCTCCGAACAATCCCCCGCCGCCCCGGACAGCCCGGAACTGCGGCGTCAGGTTTCCGACGCCCGTGTCCTGTCCACCACCACCACCTGCTTTTACGGACCGCATATCGACCAGGGCCAGGCCAAACGGCTGTGCGGCTATCAGGCCCGTGGCAAATTGCTCGACACCGCCGTCAACCAGCTCGGCAACGACCCGTCCATCGTGCGGGCCGCCTTGAGCGCCCCGGATATTCGGGCCTTTGCCGACAGCCTGCTCAAGATCTCGGTGGCCGACGAGGAAATCCGCCCCCTTCCCGACGGTCTGGCCGTGCGCCTGACCCTTCGGGCCGAAACCGATCCCGGCACGCTGGAGCAGCGGCTGGCCGCCTATACCGGCAACCCCGAACTGCACGCCGCCGCCCTGGCCGAGACCGCCATGCGTGACCGACAGGCCGGTGAAGCCCGCATGGCCGCCGTGCCCTTTGGCGCGGACCGGGAATTTCGAGCCAGGGAGATGGAGCAGGAGATGGGCCAGGACGCAGCCTTTGCCGCGCGGCGTATCGTGCCCGGGATGTCGATCAAACAGGTCAAGGAACTGCTCGGCAACCCGGCAGCGGTCAAACAATCGGTCATCGGCCCGGAAAGCTACCTGTGCGCCAGCTACGGCCGTATCTGGGTGGTCTTTCGCGACGGCGTGGTCAGTTGCCTGCGCAGCCGCCTCGATTATGTGCGCCGCTACGACACGGACTGCCAGTGTGCCGGCAACTATGCAACGATCCTTAAAAACGACTAGCCATTAGCCTGCCTTGACAGAGCTCTGTGCGGCCCGGTAGAAACGCTTTCGGCCAGTTTGCATCAACTTTTGACGTTTCCCGTTCACCATCCGCCGGAGGAATCATGAGGGCGCTCATTGTTGATGACGATTTTTACAGCAGAAGCTTTCTCGAATATATTCTGCATCCTTACGCAAAATGCGACGCGGCCGTGAACGGCGAGGACGCCATCATGGCCTTTAAAAAGGCCATGGAGGGCAACGAGCCGTACACGCTGGTCTTTATGGATCTGCTCATGCCGGTCATCGACGGCCCGCAGGCACTTGAAGAAATGCGCGAGATCGAAAAAGAATTCGGCGTCGCCGGCGACGCCGGCTGCAAGGTGATCATCACCTCGGTGCTGGAAGACGGCGAAGACACCCACAACGCCATGTACCTCGGTGGTGCCACGTCGTTTCTGCAAAAGCCGGTGGACGAGAAATCCATCCTGGCCGAACTGCGCCGCCTGGGCTGTCTGCCCGCCGAGGCCGAGGCGTAGTCCGCCCAATCTTCAGCCAGCCAGATTACCAGCCAGCGCCGCAAACCCCTTTAAATACTTCTTCCTTTCAGAGGGTCCGGGGGCGATGATCCCCCCTGGCCGCCGGAGGCTTCTTCTGCCTTCTCCTCTCGCGCTCACCCGGCCGCCGCAGCCACTCCCCACCCTTATAACCCCTTGCCTTCAGGTGGGATTCCAAAGGGCTGTCACTCCCTTTGGCCGCCGGAGGCACTCTTCTGCCTTCTCCTCACGCGCTCCCTGTAATAATTTTCCCTGCCCATCTTCCCGGGGCCGCGTCTTTGGCGTAGAAAGGACCATGCTCGCAAAACGCCTTGTCCTGGCCGGCGGCGGCCACGCCCATCTTATGACCTTGTCGCGGCTGGCCGATTTCGCGGCCGCCGGCATTGAAGTCGTCTGCGTGGCCCCGGGGCCGTATCTGGCCTATTCCGGCATGGGACCGGGCCTGCTGGCGGGCCGCTATACCCTGGCCGAACTGCGCTTTCCCATCGCCGCCATGGCGTCCCGGCACGGCGCACGCTTTGAGCGGGGCCTTGTCGCCGCCATTGATCCGGCCGGGCGTCGCTTGCTCCTTCGGGATGGCCGCAGCCTGGGCTATGACGCGGTGAGCTTCGGCCTTGGCAGCCGGGTGGTGCCGGATTTTTCCCTCAGCGACACGCCCGGCGCGACCGTTTTGACGGTCAAGCCCATCGAAAATCTGCTGCTGGCCCGTCAGGCTGTCGAGAGCCGGGTGGAGGCCGGGGGCATGGTGCGGGTGGTGGTGGCCGGCGGCGGGGCAGCGGGATTTGAGGTGGCGGCCAATATGCTGGGGCTTTTTCACCGGTTGGGAGTCGCGGCACCGCATCTCACCGTGGCCGCGCCCCGGGGGCTGCTGCCGGGCTGGCCGGACCGGGCCGTCCGGTTGGCCGGGCGCTCGCTTGAGGATCGCGGGGCGCGGGTGGTCGCGGCGCGGGTGGTGGGGTTGGACAAGGGCACGGCCAGCCTGTCCGACGGCGCGCGCATCGGCTGCGATCTGCTCCTGGCCGCCACGGGCACGCGCCCGCCAGGGCTTTTTACCGAATGCGGCCTTTCGGCCGATTCCGACGACGGGCTGACCGTTTCCGCCTGCCTGCAAAGTCCGTTTGCCCCGGAAATCTTTGGCGGCGGCGACTGCATTCATTTCGGCCCTGCCCCGCTGCCCCGGGCGGGCGTCTACGCCGTGCGCCAGGGGCCGGTCCTGGCCGCCAATCTGCTGGCCTATCTGACCGGCCGGGAGCTGACCCCTTTTCGCGCCACCGGCAAAAACTATCTGGCCCTGCTCAACTGCGGCGACGGCCGGGCGATTTTGCGCAAAGGGCCGTTTGTCACCGAGGGTGCCTGGGTCATGGGCCTCAAAGATTATATCGACCGAAAATTCCTGCGCAGGCTCTCTCCCGCGCGGCCTTTTGCCCCGTCAACCCGCGTTACAAAATCGGCGAGAACAGCCGGCTGACCATCACGCCGGTTTTAAAAAAGAAGGAGCGGTCGGTATAGTCCTCGGCCGTGGCCTGGATACACTGGGCGAAATCGCGCAGCAGCATGGCCTCCACCGCCTGAATAAAGCCCGGGTCGGCCACAGCCAGGGTCAGCTCGAAATTGAGCCGAAACGACCGATTGTCGCAGTTGGCAGTGCCCACCGAGGCCATGGTGTCGTCAACCAGAATGACTTTTTGGTGCAAAAAACCGTTCTGGTAACGGTAAAATTTGACCCCCAACGTCTCCAGGTCCGTCAGATAGGAAAACGAAGCCAGATAGACCATATGATGGTCGGCCTTTTGCGGCAGCATGACCCGCACATCCACTCCGCGCAGCACAGCCAGTTGCAGGGCCGAAACGATCTCCCGGTCCGGCACGAAATAGGGCGAAACGATCCACAGCCGTTTCGTGGCCGCTGATATGGCCTGGAAGAAAAACAGATCGCAGGATTCGATGTCGTCGGCCGGGCCGGTGGGCAACACCAGCACGGGCATGGTCCCGCCAGGGGCCGCGCGCATCTCCCAGTTCAAGGCCGGGGTCTGCCGGGTGGCCCAGTACCAGTCCTCCAGGAAGGTGAGCTGGACCAGGGTCACGGCCGGACCTTCGATGCGCACATGGGTGTCGCGCCAATGCCCCAGCCGGGGATCCTGGCCGAGGTATTCATCGCCGACGTTATGGCCGCCGACAAAGGCCAGATTCCCGTCGGTGACCACGATCTTGCGGTGGTTGCGAAAGTTGAGCTGCAAACGGTTGCGCCAGCCCAGGGTGGTGTTAAACGGCGAGATGTGCACCCCGGCCCGGGTCAGTTCGGCGATGTAGCCGGCGTCCAGGTGATGGCTGCCGATCTCGTCGTAGAGCACATACACCGCCACCCCGGCCCGGGCCTTGGCCAGCAGCTTTTCCTTGAGCTGCCGGCCGAGGCCGTCGTCGCGGATGATGAAAAACTGGACCAGCACATAGCGTGTCGCCGCGTCTATGGCCGTGAAAATGGCCTCGAAGGTGGCTTGGCCGTCGATGAGCAGGCGCACGTCGTTGCCGGCGGTAAAGGGCAGTTCGGCCAGGCGTTCAAGCACCGGAAAAAGACTCGGCAGGCCAGGGGCATGGGGATCGGGCCAGGCCCTGGCGGCATGGAGTTCCGGGGCCATGGCGTTGACCGCCCGGTCGCCGGCCCGGCGCGAAGCCACATAGCCCTGAAAACGGTTGCGCCCGAAAATCCAGTAGAGCGGCACGGCCACGTACGGGAAGGTGATCATGGACATGACCCAGGCCAGAGCACCCTGGGACGAGCGGGCCGTGAAAAGCGCCCGGGCGGCCGAGGCCACGCCAATAAGATGGCAGATGGCAAGAACAACAAACAGCATCAGGCCTCCCCGGCCGAACCGAATCCGCGTGTCAACGCAATGCGGACTTGACCGGCCTTTGCCTCCTTCTATACGCACAAGAGGGTCCGGGCAAGAAAGGCCGGCCCGTTCCCATCGCACCTTTACCGGAGGACTTCATGCACGAGCGTTCCATCGATCTGACCCTGTCCGCCTCGGTTTTCGCCACGGACGCCCTGGTGGGGCGCATTGAACACGTTGTTATTGATCCGTCCCACGGTCGGGCCGCCTACCTGGTGGTACGCGAGGAGGCGCTGCCCAACACGCTGCGGCTGGTGCCGGAAAAATTCGTGACCAGTTCCGACGACAAAGGCGTGCACCTGTCCATCGACGCCGCCAAAGTGGCCGGGCTGCGGGAATATGTGATCACCGACTACTATCCGCCGTCCTTTTTCCTGACGCTGGCCGCCAAAGAACATTGTAAGCTGCCGCTGGCCCCCTCCAGCTGGAGCGTGGAGCGCCCGGCCACACCCCAGGGCGATGTGGCCCTGTCCGGCCATGAGGCGGTCCACGCCACCGACGGCAAAGTGGGACGCCTGGACGGTGTGCTGACCGAAGCCCACTCCGGCCGCGTCATCACGCTGCTGCTGCGCCAAGGCCATTTGTGGGGTGCGCGCGAAGTGGCCATCCCGGCCGGACTGGTGGCGGCCTACGAAGACGGCGTGGTGCGCTTAAACGTCGACACCGCCACCATCGCCGCCCTACCGGCAGCATAGACGAGAGGGGAGGAGAAGGCAGAAAGAGAAGAGGAAGAGTGCCTCCGGCGGCCAAAGGGGTGACCCCTTTGGAATCCCTCCTGAAAGGCAAGGGGTTAAGGGGGACGTCTGCCGCCTCCCCCTCCCCTAAAAACTTCTTTAATTGCAGGGGTCCGGGGGGATCATCCCCCCGGCCGCCGGAGGCCTCTTCTGTCTCTTCTGCCTCCGGCGGCCGGCTGCCGGTGCCCGGCTACTGGCGCGGGCGTTTGCTTGGGGCCGTGGGCGGCACGACATCGGCCTGGCTGACGAAAAACCCGCTGCTGTAGGCCATGGCGTCGCTGGCGCAGACCTTGACCACGTCCAGTTCCAGACCGAGTCGGCGGGTCAGTTCGGACAGCCGCGGCCAATCCGAGTCTTCGATGCATTCGGCCAGATCGAGCAGGGGTTGGTATTCGTTTTGCGAATCCCGGCGCAGAGCGGATTTCAGCTTCTCATCCAGCGGCAGATGCTCGGTCACCTTGGCCATGGGCAGGCCCAGGATGGCGTCGAGCAGCGAAAAAAGCCCCAGCAAAAAGAGCGTTCCCGGATTAAAATCCCAGAAATCGTAGCGCATGGTCACCAGTTCCATAAAGCGTGCCCGCTGCAGCGACAGCTCGGCCAGTTCCCGGGGCAGATCGCCGCCCTGGGACATGTCGGCCAAAAGGACTGCCCGCAGCCAGTTGCGTATTTTGATGCTGCCAAGGACCATGATGGCCTGGCGGATGGACTGGATTTTTTGCGGGAACCCGAAAGCGGCGCTGTTGAGATACGACAGCAGGCGAAAGCTCACCGACACGTCGGCGGAGATGGCTTCGGCCAGGGCGTCCACGTCCGGGTCTTCGGATTCGATGAGCTGCAGGAGTTGGAACCGGCTCATCTGGTGGGAGGTGAGCTTGCGTTCGGCGATAATCTCGGGTTCCTTGAAAAAGCGGCCCTGGAAGATGGAAAACCCGGCGGTTTTGAGCGCCTCGAAGTGGTCCAGGCCCGTGACCTGGCTGGCCCACAAGGTGACCTTGCGCCCCTTGCTGCGGGCGGCCACCCCGGTCGGGTCGGCCTCCTGGCCGGCATCGAAGCACCACACATCGGCCAGATCGGCCAGTTCCGGCAGATGCTCCCGGCCCGGCCCGACGTCCACGGCCAGGGAATAGCCGTCGCTGCGCAACTGGCGGGCCGCGTCCAGGACCGGCCCGGCCTGGGTCACGCGGCCGGTGAATTTGACCACGCCATGGGCCGGCGGCAAGGCGTAGGGTGCCTGGGTCAGCAAGCCGGCCTCGTCAAAAGGGGCCACCACTTTTTTGCCGCGTTCCACGGCATGCTGCACGCCCATATAGGAGGTGGAGGCCAGGGAGCCGGCCAGTTGTTCCTGATCGGTAAAGCAGGCCAACGTCGCGCAGGCGTCGGCACCGCCCTGGATTTCATAGCCCCACAGTTTGCGTTTGACATCAAACAGGGCTTGCTTGGTGAAAAAAAACTGGCTGGCACTGGTCTGGCCGTTCTCGCTCATGTTCGACCCCGATGTGGTTTAACGGTTGGAGGCGGCGAGGCCATAAAGGTTTGCCCCAACGATGCCCCAGGCGCGGGGCTTTGACAATGCTTTTCCCCCTCCGCGCGCCAACTCGGTCAAGCGGTGCGGCCGGCCGGCGCGGGTTGGCCGGCCGGTACCGGGGCGGGCAGCACAAAGGTAAACGCGCTGCCCGCCCCGGGAACGCTTTCCACGTCGATGACCACACCATGGGCAAAAAGCACCGCCCGCACCAGCGACAGGCCCAACCCCAGCCCCCGCTTGGTCCGGCTCTTGTCGGCCCGGTAGAGGCGCTCGAAAATGCGGGGGATGTCGTCGGGGTGCATGCCCTCGCCGGTGTCGGCCACCCGCACGGCCACGCCGGCGGCGAGCTTTGTGGCAGTGATGGTCACCTGGCCGCCCGGCGGCGTGTATTTGACGGCGTTGTCCAGCAGATTGGCCAGCACCTGGCGCAGCCGGTCGGCATCGGCCACGACCTCCAGGGGGCCGGCGGCATGGGCGCGCAGCGACACCTGTTTTTCCTCGGCCGCGTATTCGTAGAGTTCCGCTGCCTCGGCCACCAGCCGGGCCATGTCCGTGGGGGCCAGATGCAGGCGCATGGCCCCGGTTTCGGCTTCGGAGATGTCCATGAGGATGCCGAGCATGGACACCATGCGCCGGGTCTCTTCGGCGCAGTCGAGCAGGGCCTCACGCAGTTCTTCGGGATCGTTTTTGGTGGCGGCGGCCACTTCCACGGCAGCCAGGGTGCGGGTGGCCGGGGTGCGCAGATCATGGGCCACGTTGTCCAGGGCCTCGCGCATGCCGGCAATAAGCGTGCGGATCTTGTCGAGCATGGCGTTAAACAGCCGGGCCAGCTCGCTGAGTTCATCGTCCACGCCGACTTCCGGCACCCGGGCGTCCATGCGGCCGGTGTCGATGGCCCGCACGGTGTCGATCAAGTCTTTGATGGGTGTCAGCACCCGCCGGGCCAGCAGGAAGCCGGCGGCCAGCCCGAGCAGGGTCACCGGAATCATGATGCCGGCAAAGATGACCCGGAACCGGCCCAGCAGATCCTCGCGTTCGCTGGCGTCCTTGCCCAGATACACGGCCCCGCCGCCGGGCAGCGTCCGGCAGGCCACCTCGATCAGCCCGCCTTCGGCCCCGGGATCGGGCAGAAAAAACCACTCGACCGCCTGCTCCGGGGCCACCGGCAACGCCGCGGGCAGGGGCTGGCTGTCGTCCGGGGTCAGCTCGAAACGATGCGCGCCGTCCGGGCCGTCCACCCGCAGCAGATACTGTTCGACGTCGATATTCTCCCGTTCCAGGCGCAGAAAATCCACCAGCCCGGTGAGTCCCTTTTTCTGGCTCACCGAGGCATACTCCCGCATTTTCTGCGCCATGGCCGCCCGGTCGCCCTCGCGCACGGCACCGGAGAGCAGGGAATAGGCCAGCACGAAAAGCGTCAGGGCGCTGAAAATAAAGATCAGGGAATACTGGGCGGTCAGACGAAACGTGGTGGAGCGGATAAGTGGCCGGTTATTCCTTGAGAACATAGCCGACCCCGCGCAGGGTGTGGAGCAGCTTCGTGTCATAGTCCCGGTCGATCTTGTTGCGCAGCCGGCACACCAGCACGTCCACCAGATTGGTCTGGGGGTCGAAATGGTAGTCCCAGACATGTTCCATAATCATGGTCTTGGACAGCACCTTGTTGGGATTGCGCATGAAATATTCCAGCAGGGCAAACTCGCGCGGCTGCAACGGTATGGCCGTCCCACCCCGGGCCACTTCCCGGGTGAGCAGATTCATGGACAACTCGCCAACGGCAAGGCGGGTGGGTTCGGCGATGTTGGTGGCCCGGCGAATCAGCGCCTGGACCCGGGCCAGCAGTTCGGCAAAGGAAAAGGGCTTGGACAGGTAGTCGTCGCCGCCGGTCTCCAGGCCCCGCACCCGGTCCTCCACCGACCGTTTGGCCGAGAGGATGATGATGGGGGTCATGATCTTTCGCCGGCGCAGTTCTTCGATGACCTTAAGGCCGTCCATACCCGGCAGCATCACGTCGATGATGGCCACGGCATACGGCTCGCAGGCCGCCAGTTGCAACCCGTCCGGGCCGTTGGCGGCGTGGTCTGCGGCAAAGCCGTTTTGGCGCAGGCCGTCGAGGATGAAGGAGGCAATTTTTTCATCGTCCTCAATCAGGAGGATGCGCATGGGGCAAGTGTCCTTGTCGCTGTGATCGGCGGCCTCGGGTGTGGGCGACGGCGGCCGTACGGTGTGCGTCCCGGTATACATACCGGCCCCCATACTGACCAGCCTGCGGCTGCGCCAGGGGGAGTTCCCCTTTTTTCAAATCTGTAATCGCCATCCCGGCGTAACCCCTGCCGGCGGCCGGCACGGATTGACAAAAGGGTTCGATTCAAGCAGTTTTGTGCATTGCAGATTCGCCTCGTCGTATTGCCGTCTGCGGCCGCCGCGAGGCGACCGAATGCGTTTTGCCCAAAGGAATTGGTGCCCCCATGGCCATGATTGAATTTCATAACGTCCAGAAATGGTACGACAGCTTTCACGTGCTCAAGGGCATCACGGATTCCGTGGACCAGGGCGAAGTGCTCGTCATCTGCGGCCCGTCAGGGTCTGGCAAATCCACCCTGATCCGCTGTGTCAACCGCCTGGAAGAATACCAGACAGGGCACATCCTGTTCGACGGCCACGATATCCACGGCGACGACCTGGACGTCAACAAGCTACGCTGCGACATCGGCATCGTCTTTCAGCAGTTCAATCTCTATCCCCACCTGTCGGTCCTGAAAAACATCACCCTGGCCCCGATCAAGGTCAAAAAGATGGCGCGCAAGGAAGCCGAGGAGCTGGGGCTGGCCCTTTTGGAGCGCGTCGGCATCCACGAGCAGGCCAAAAAATTCCCCGCCGAACTCTCCGGCGGCCAGCAGCAGCGCGTGGCCATCGCCCGGGCCCTGGCCATGCGGCCCAAGGTCATGCTCTTTGACGAACCGACCTCGGCGCTGGACCCGGAAATGATCAACGAAGTCTTAAACGTCATGAAAGACCTGGCTCGCGACGGCATGACCATGCTGTGCGTCACCCACGAAATGGGCTTTGCCCGGGAAGTGGCCGACCGGGTCGTCTTTATGGATTTCGGCCAGATACTCGAAAGCGCCCCGCCGGCAGATTTCTTCAGCAATCCCCGGCACGAGCGCACCCGGCTTTTCCTCAAGGAAATCCTGTAGCGCCCAAAAAGCGGGCAATAGCCCGCAAACCCTTCAAATGCCTAGAAAGGAGGCCTCCATGCGCATTGCAGTCCGGTTTACCGTTCTTGCCTGCCTGCTCACCCTTTTTGCGGCCATTCCCGCCCTGGCCGGCAAACTCGAAGACATCAAGGCGCGTGGAGCCCTTGTGGCCGGCGTCAAGGATTCCCAGCGTCCCTTTGGCTACGTGGACGAAAAATCCAACCAGATCGTGGGCTTTGAAATCGACCTCATGCAGGCGCTGGCCGAGCGCCTGGGCGTCAAACTCGAACTCAAACCCGTGACCTCCTCCACCCGTATCCCCATGCTCACCCAGGGTGCCGTGGACATCGTGGCCGCCACCATGACCCACAAAAAAGAGCGCGAGGATCAGGTCGATTTCTCCATCACCTATTTCATGACCGGCCAGAAGCTGCTGGTCAAAAAAGACGGCGGCATCAAGTCCGTGGCCGATCTGGCCGGCAAGAAGGTCGGGTCCGTCAAGGGTTCCACCTCCGAGCAGAATGTCAAAAAGGCCCAGCCCGACACCACCGTCATCTCCTTTGAGACCTACCCCGAAGCCTTCCTGGCCCTTAAGCAGGGCAAGGTCCAGGCCATGACCACCGACGAATCCATCCTGGTCGGCGTCAAAAACAGCGATGACAAGCCCGAAGCCTGGGACATCGTGGGTGAATACATCTCCCCCGAACCCTACGGCCTGGGTGTTGCGGAAAATGATTCCAAGTTCCGCGATTTCGTCAACCTGGCGCTCATGGACATGTGGACCAAGGGCGAATACCAAAAGATCTACGACAAGTGGTTCGGCAAGGACACCAAGGACTATATCCCGCTGACCTGGAAGATGGAGTTGTGGCCGTAGACGAGGCCGCCTGACGTATACTTTGCCGCGCGGCCGGGGGGATTGCCCCTCCGGCCGCCCTTGCGCCGGAGTCCGCTCCGGCCGGTTCGTGGGGAAGACTCTTGGCGTATCAATTCGATTTCGGACAGGTGGTCAGCGGGGAATACGGCCAGTGGCTGCTCTCGGGGCTGGACGTCACCCTGCGCATCTCCGGCATTGCCATCGTGCTGTCTCTGGCCCTGGGCACGCTGGTGGCTGTTTTGCGGCTGTCCAAGGTGCGCCCGCTGGTCTGGCTGGCGGCCTCGTTCACGGAATTTTTCCGCAACACGCCCTTGCTGGTACAGATTTTTTTCTGGTATTTCGGCTCTTACAGCGTGCTCCCGGACGCTGTGAACGAGTGGCTCTACGCCCGCGACTTCGAATTCGCCTGCGGCGTCATTGCGCTGACCGTCTACACCGCCGCCTTTATCGCCGAAGAAATCCGGTCCGGCATCTTCTCCATCCCCAAAAACCAGCTCGAAGCCTCCCGGGCCTGCGGCCTGTCCTTTCTCCAGGCCATGGCCTACGTGATCTTGCCCCAAGCCTTTCGGGTCATCATCCCGCCACTGATTTCCCAGTTTCTCAATCTCATCAAAAACTCGTCCCTGGTCATGACCATCGGCGTCATGGATCTGACCTACATGGCCCGACAAATCGAGGCCCACACCTTCCACGGTTTCGAGGCCTTCACCGTGTCCACGCTGATGTATCTCACGATTTCCTTGATCGTCTCCTTCTCCGTCAACCTCTATAACCGCTACGTGCTGCACGTGCGGTCACGGTAGGAGGCTGACGATGCATTGGGACACGGTTTATAAAAATTTAGACTACCTCCTCATCGGTGCCTACCCCCAGGGACCACTGGGCGGGCTGGCCATGACCGTCATCCTGGCCGTCGGCGGCATCTTCGGTGCCTTCTGGCTGGGGCTGGGCTGCGGCCTCATGCGCATCTCCAAACGGCGTCGCCTGCGCTGGCCGGCTATGTTTTTCATCGAAATCATCCGGGGCACGCCGCTGCTCATGGTCGTCTTCTGGTTTTATTTCCTGGCACCGGTGGTCTTTGGCCACACCCTGCCCGAAGCCGAAAGCGCGCTCATTGCCCTGATCGTTTTCACCAGCGCCTACATCGCCGAAATCGTGCGCGCCGGCGTCGAGGCCCTGCCCAAAGGCCAGATGGAGGCCGCCCGAGGCTCGGGCCTGTCCCATGTGCAGGCCATGATCTTTATCATCCTGCCCCAGGCGCTCTTCAATATGATCCCGTCCTTCGTCAACCAGTTCGTTTCCTTGACCAAAGACACCTCCCTGGCCTTTATCATCGGTGTGAACGAACTGACCAAGGCCGCAACGCAAGTCAACAACCGCACGCTCACCGCACCCACGGAAATTTTCATCACCATCGCCCTGCTCTATTTCGTCATCTGCTACTGCTTAACGGAATTCTCCCGCTACCTCGAACGCCGCATCAACCGCTACCAGGCCCGCGGCCGTTAGGCGAGAGAAGGGAAGAGAAGGCAGAAGATGCCTCCGGCGGCCGGGGGGATGATCCCCCCGGACCCCCCGACGGGAGAAGTTTTTAAGGGGAGGGTGAAGCGGCAGACGCTCCCCTATAACCCCTGCCTTCCAGGAGGGATTCCAAAGGGGCCACCCCTTTGGCCGCCGGAGGCACTCTTTGACGCTACAAAAGTCCACCGCCGGGGCAACGCCGTTCCCCCTTCACCCCTTTGGGGGGTCCGGGGGCCTCAGGCCCCCGGCCGCCGGAGGCATCCCCCCTTATTCCCTCACCCTCATCCTCACCCACTGTCCGGGAGCGCCATGAAATACGTTGCTGTTGCCTGTATTGCCGCCATGTTGGCCTATTGTGGCTACCTCACGCTGCTGTATGTGGGCCAGGACGCCATGGTCTTTCCGGGCCGGGTGGCCAACCCGGCCCGGACCGCAGACATCAAGCAGTATTACAAGCAATTGGAAGCGTTTGACGTCACGGCGGCCGACGGGACAGGGCTTCACGGCTATTATCTGCCGCGCCGGCGTGACGGCCGGCTCCAGCCGGCGGTGCTTTATTTTGCCGGCAACGCCGAGGAGCAGACCGGGTTTTTCCTGTGGTCGCCCAATGAGTTGAGCGCCTACACGGTGGCCGGGGTGGACTATCGGGGCTACGGCACTTCCGATGGCAAGCCGACGGAAGCGCTGGTCAAGGCTGACGCGCTGGCTGTGTACGATGCGCTGCTTAAAAAACTCGGGCCGGATGGCCGCATTGTGGTCATGGGCCGCAGTCTGGGTTCGGGTGTGGCGGCGTATGTCGCCGGCAACCGGCCGGTTGCCGGGGTCATTTTGGTGACGCCGTATGATTCCCTGGCTGCCGTGGGCCAGGGCAGCCACCCGTTCGCCCCGGTGCGCCTGCTTCTGAAGCATCCCTTTGACGTGGCCCCGGATGCAGCCCGGGTCACGGCACCGGCGCTGTTCCTCATTGCCGGGGACGACACGCTCATCCCGCCACTCCACGCGAAGCGGTTGGCCGAGGTCTGGCCCGGCCCCAAAGCGGTCGAGACCATTATCGGGGCCAGCCACAACAACCTTCTTGATAATCCTATGTACTGGAAATTGATTCGTGAATTCCTGGAGGGGTGCCTGGGGACCGGCGCGCCGCAGCCGGCTGCCGCCAATTAGTCGATAAGCGCCTCGTCCGGGTCCGGGACGGCGTACGGGACAGCGTCTGCCGGCCCAGCCTCGGCTTCTTCGGCCCCGGTGGCATTGTTTCGCGTCACCCGCGCGCCCGGCCCGCTGCGCACCCGGTCCAGGATGGCACCGGTCAGTTCACTTAGGCCCTCGCGGGTCTTGGCCGAGAGCGTTATGGCTTCGGGAAAGACATTTCGCAACGCACCACGTAATTCCTCGGGCACGGAATCCCACTTGTTGAGCACGAACAGGCGCGGCACGTCGCCAAGCTCCATCTCTTGCAGGATATCGGCCACGGCGGCGGCTTGGGCCTCCACCTCGGGATGGGAGGCGTCAGCCACGGCAACGAGCAGATCCGCTGCTTCCAGTTCTTCCAGCGTGGCCCGAAAGGCTTCTTTGAGCTCCTTGGGCAGTTCGCGGATAAACCCCACCGTGTCGGTCAGGATTATCTCGTGGTCGCTGGGAAAGCGCAGCCGGCGGCTGGTCGGATCGAGGGTGGCGAACAGGCGGTTTTCGGCCAAAACGGCGCTGCCGGTCAGGGTATTGAGCAGCGTTGATTTGCCGGCGTTGGTATAGCCGACAAGCGACACCACCGGCAGTCCGGCCCTGGCCCGGCCGGCCCGGGCGGCGGCCCGGCGTTTGCGCAATTCCTTGAGTTCATCCTTGATGCGCCCGATGCGTTCGCGAATGCGCCGCCGATCCACTTCGAGCTTGGTTTCGCCCGGTCCCCGGCCGCCAATGCCGCCCATGAGCCGCGACATGGCCCGGTCCTGGCGCACCAGACGCGGTTGCAAATATTTAAGCTGGGCCATTTCCACTTGCAGCTTGCCCGAGCGGGTGGCGGCGTGCTGGGCAAAAATGTCGAGGATCAACTGGGTGCGGTCGATGACCCGCAGTTGGGTCACCTCGGCCAGGTTGCGGATCTGGGACGGCGACAGTTCGCCGTCAAAGACCAGCAGCGAAGCCCCGGCCCGCAAGGCCGCAATCTCGATCTCGGCCAGTTTGCCCTTGCCGAGCAAAAATTTCGGATTGACCGTGGCCACGCGCTGCACCACCCGCTCGGCAATATCCAACCCGGCCGTGTCGGCCAGGGCGGCCAACTCGTCCAGGGAGGCTTCCTGGACGGGCTTGGGGGTGCTGGCCACGCTGACCAACACGGCGCGCTCGCGGCCCGAAGCGGATTTGCCCGGGGTGTCGATGCGCTCGCCTTCGCGGGCCAGTTCGGCTTCCAGGGCCTCGGCCAGGGCGGTAAAATCCTCGTCCACCCGGTCAAACGGACGCGGCGGCAGCACGTCGTAGGGCGCGTCGCCGGCTCCGGGCGGCAGCAGATGGGCTACATGCAGCGCCACAGGCGCGGCCAGACCGTCGATGGTCAGCGCCGCCACGGAGTCCAGGCGCAAAAAGAGCATGTCGGTCAAATCTTCTTCATTGAGCGGCTCGCCGGCCAGATGGACGTGGAGCAGGCGCAGCCCGCGCAACCGGCCGGAGCTTAAGCGCGCCCGGTCGAGTTCGGGGATGAGGATGCCCTTTTGATTGCCGACGATGATGTGGGCCGGGCGGCCTTTGCGATCAATGAGCAAGCCGACCTGACGACCGATGCCGTAGGCGATGGCGGCCAGTTCCCGGGCCTGATCGACGGTATAGCCGCCGACAGCGGGATAGCGCCGCGTTCCCAAACGTTCCAATGCTTTGACCTGACTGGGTTTCAGTCCGATCACGTTGCCGACGACCTTGGCAGCTATGGCGAATCCTTTTTGTTGGAGGGGCAGTGCCGCAGACGCGGCGACCGGGCAGTACAAGAATTACCGAACGGCATGCCTGTAGCGCGCTAGCCGCCCCTCCGGCAAGGGGTCGTAGCGTCGTTTGGCTGGAACAGGGGCGCAAGGGCGATGGAAACGACTGCGGCTAGCGGCCTTCGCCGAGGCTGTTGCTGCGAAACGCCGCCACCAGATCTTCCAGGCCGTCCACCTGCCGCGTCAGATCCTCCACCACACCGGCCGATTCCCGCATACCCTGGGCGATCTCCGAGGACAGGCGGCTGACTTCCTCTTCGGCCCGGTTGATCTCTTCGCTGGTGGCCGACTGCTCCTCGGCCGCCGTGGCAATGCCCTGGACCTGGGCCGACGTCTCGTCCACCAGGGCCACGATCTGGGCCAGGGCCGTTTCCGAAGCGCCGGCCAATTCGGTGGCGTCAGCCACGGCCCGGGTCGCTTCGTCCACCTTGGCCATGCTGTCCCGGGCACCGATCTGGATGGCCCCGATGGAGGCACCCACTTCCTTGGTGGCGGTCATGGTCTTTTCAGCCAGCTTGCGCACCTCATCGGCCACCACGGCAAAGCCCCGGCCGGCATCGCCGGCCCGGGCCGCCTCGATGGCGGCGTTTAAGGCCAGCAGGTTGGTCTGGTCGGCGATGTCGGAAATGACGTTCATGATGGTCCCGATGGCCTGCGCCTTGGCCCCGAGTTCGTCCATGCCGGCCTTGACCTCGCGGGATACCGCGTCCACGCGGCTGATGGCGGCGATGGATTTTTCCACCACCGTGCGGCCATTGACGGCCTGGGCCCGGGCGTCGTCGGCCTTGGTCGAAGCGGCGGCGGCATTCTTGGCCACTTCCAGCACCGTGGCGTTCATCTCTTCCATGGCCGTGGCGGTTTCGGTGGTGCGGCGCTCCTGCTCGCCCACCGAGGTGGAAACCGTGGCAATTTCCCGGGAAAGCTGCTCGGCCACGCCGGTCAGGGTGTCCATGACGCCTTGCAGGCGGTCGGCGGCCATGGCCAACCCCTGGCTTTTGGCAGTTTCAGCCTGCTCGTTGGCTTGCCGGGCCTCCTCCAGAGCTGTGGACACCCGGTCGGCCTGGGCCAGGGCTTCCGCACCCTTGGCTTTGGCTTCTTCCAGGCTGGTTTCGATGCTGGCGCTCATGGCGCTTAAAGCCTCGCCAAGCGTTTGCAATTCGTCGCCACTGGCAATGTGCAGGCGCTGTCCGTGGTCGCCCTTGGCCACGGCGGCGGCGAAGTCCATGCAGGCCCGCAGCTTGCCCAGGACCGCGACATTAAGCAGCATGAAAACGGCAGCCAGAATGGCCAGGGTGACAGCCAGGGCGATGCCGGCATTTTGCCGGGTGGCCGCGTCGGCATAGGCGCGAAATTCCGCCAGCGGCGCTTCAACAACGACACGCCAGCCGGTTTTGGCATCAAAGGCGACGGCGGCCAGATGGTCACCGGAAGCATCGCTGTAGTCCAGGACCGCGTTGCCGGTGGTGGCCAGAATGCGCTTGCCGATGTCGGTGGCGGCGAAATCCGTCTTCATGAGCAGCGACTTGTCGGGATGGGCCAGGATCATACCCTGGGCGTCGAGGATAAAGGCATAGCCGGTCTGGCCGATCTTGGTCGCGGCCAGATCGGCGGTCAGCGATTCGAGATCCATACCGCAGTTGATCAGGCCAACGAGTTTGCCGGCCCCGTCGCGGATAGGCTGGGCCAGCACCACGGCGGCTTTGCCGGTGGTGCGGCTGATAAGGGCCTTGGACACCACGTCGGTCTTGGTGTCCCGGACCACAGCGGCAAAATAGTCCCGGTCGGCCACATTGACCTTGCCGATGGCGGCTGGATTGGTGGAGGCTGTGGCCAACCCTTTGAGGTCGAAGACATTGGCGTAATCCACGCCAACCATGCCTTTGACCAGGGTGGTGAGCAAGGCGTTGGCCTCGGCGGCGCTCTGCCCTTGGGCTGCGGCGACGAGTTGCGGCGTTTTGGCGAAACTGGCCAGGAGGGCGAGGTTGTCCGTCACCGAGCCGGCCACCTCCTTGAGCATCGCCTGGTCCAAAAGGACCATGGACTGGCTTTCGACCTGCTTGAAGGCCGATTTGACGGAGCGGTCGTTGCAAATGACCAAAGCCGCCATGCCGATGACGACAATGCCGAGGATCGGTGCAAAAAATTTGGCGCGAAGTGAAAGACGCATAGCGTTCCCTCCAGACGAGAGTTCCGGCGTGGCACAACAAAGCCACATGACATTATTTATATATATGTCACAAGACCGGCACCATGTCTATCGGCTCGCTGTGAAAAGTGATTACTCTGGCAACCTATTTGGCCTGCCTCCAGGGAGGATATTCTTCCAATTCTGTAAAAAGTGATTTCTCTCTTCTGACAGGGCGCAACGCAATGCCAGGCCGCAAGTGCAGCCTTTGCAAATCTGGAGCCGGCCGCATTGAGGCCGTGGAGTGGCCCGGCCCAAGATGGACAGAGACATGGAGCAGTGGTGTGCAGCCCGGTTCAGAGTCGCTATGGTAAAATACGACACAAAATGCTGTGTGTTGTGGCAAGCCTGCGGGATGTGGCGGTGTGAGGCTCAAAAGAGTGCCTCCGGCGGCCAAAGGGCTGAGCCCTTTGGAATCCCTCCTGGAAGGCAGGGATTTAAGGGGAGCGTTTGCCGCTTCGCCCCCCCTTATTAACTTCTCCAAGTGCAGGGGTCCGGGGGGATCATCCCCCCGGCCGCCGGAGGCCTCTTCTGCCTCTCCTGCCTCTTCCGCTCTCCCCCCTCTTAGGCATCAGCCAAGTACGTGGCGATGGCGTCGTCGTAGGTGCTGGTCTGGCGGAAGGTGGCGGCGGCGGTTTTTTGGCGCAGGGCCAGCGGGGCCTGCATGGTGTTTCCGGCCAGGGCGTCCATGACTTCGGCATAGAAAGCCGGGTCCGGCACCACCAGGATGGAGGCGAAATTTTTGGCAGAAGCGCGCAGCAGGGTCGGGCCGCCGATATCGATCTGCTCCACCATTTCGGGCAGGGGCAGTTTTTTCTCCAGGGCCTTGCCGAAGGCGTAGAGATTGACCACCACCATGTCAAAGGCGGCGATGCCGTGTTTGGCAAGGGTGGCCAGGTGTTCGGGATTGTCCTTGTCGGCCAGGATGCCGCCGTGGACGTTGGGGTGCAGGGTTTTGACTCGGCCGTTTAAGATTTCGGGAAACCCGGTCACGTCGCTGACGGAGGTCACGGGCAGCCCCGCTTCCATGAGCAGTTTGCGGGTGCCGCCGGTGGAGACCAGTTCGACCCCGGCAGCGGACAGGAACCGGGCCAGTTCAGGCAGACCGGTCTTGTCCGTGACGCTTAACAGCGCCCGTTTGATTGGCAAAAAATCCATGCTGGACCTCGCTTTTTTCAGGCGAGGTGCCACAACCCGGCCGGCTTGGCAAGGGCGCGGGGCGCTCCTGGTCGGGACGTCCGGCCGCTGACGGGTCTTCGGCCGGACGTCGCAAAGGGATGCCGCGTATAGGGCGAGAAAGCTAGGCGGCGACCCGCTTGAGTTCCTCGGCCAGTTCCCTGGCGGCAGCATTGGCCGGATCCTGCAACAGGATCTGATCCAGTTCGTTGCCGGCTTCGGTGTGGCGGCCGAGATTGACCAGACAGCCGGCCAGGGTGAAGCGCACCTCGTGCTTGATGGGGTCCAGGGCGAGGTAATCCTGCAAATAGGGCAGGACTTCCCCCAGACGTGCGTCGGCATGGGCCAGCCGCACGAGGCCGAAAAGGGCCACGAGGTTTTCAGGATTTTTCGCCAGGGCACCCTTGAAATGGGTGAAGGCCTCGGCAGTCTCGCCACGCTCCATTTCGATCAGCGCCATGCCCGACAGGGACCGGTCGTCGGCCTCGATGGAGGAGGCCTTGCGGTAGAGCAGCATGGCATCGTCGAGCTGGCCGCGCTGGACGGCGATGGTGGCCAGACCCAGATAGGGGTCGGGATGGATGCCGTTATTGGTCATGGCCTTGCCGTAATACTCTTCGGCTTTGTCCAGGTCGCCCATGAACAGATAACACTCGCCGAGTTCCTTGTTGATTTCGTAGTCCAATTGCCCACTCATGACATCCCCTCCATTCGCGGCAGCCCGTTTTGCTGGATTTGGGCGCTTGCCGTTTCGCGCCGCCTGGCAGCGACGCCTCAGATGGTACGTGTCGGCTTTCGCCGGCCTGGCAGTGCGACCTGTCAGGTGAAGCGTGTCTAGCAATCGGTGTGCCAACCTGTTTTTGCCGCCTGCCTCCGCGTTCCAGGGCCTTGGCAGCAATGAAGGTTTTGGGAAATGCGCTTCGCTTTATTAGAATGTGAAACATATATCCGGAAAAAAATTCCTGACACGCCGACGCGTTCGATCCGGCTGGAACGCTTTTTGCCCTAGGAAGCAGCGAACCCGGGGTAATCCACCCGGGACAGTCCGCCCAAGCGGAGGGAAAAACGCAATGAAAACAATATTTTCAAATAATATCGGGCTGATCGGCAAGGTCATGGACCTGCACCTGGAGCGTCAGAATCTTGTCATGTCCAATCTGGCCAACCTGGACGTGCCCGCCTACAAGGCCCGCTCCCTGGATTTTGAAAAGGAACTCCAGTCGGCGCTCAATACCAACGACAAGGGCAAGATGACCCGCACCAGCGGCGGCCATCTGCCCACGGTTTTTAACGCCGCAGGCTTTGAAGGCGATCTGGAGATGGGGTGGAAGCCCCGGGTGGTCCAGGGCCTGGACAGCGTCAATATGGAAAAGGAAATGACGGTCATGGCCAAAAACACGTTGATGTACAACGCCCTGGCCGACCTGGCAAAGAGAGATTTCGAAGGTCTGCAAAAGGTCATCATCGACGGAGGCAAGTAGCATGGATCTCTTTACCGCGCTGGACATCGGTTCGTCGGGCATGTCGGCCCAGCGGACCACGATGAACACCATCTCCATGAACCTGGCCAATATCAAGACCACCAGGACGGTCAACGGCGGCGGGCCTTACGTGCGCAAGTCCGTCATGCTGGAATCGACCCCGGTGGACAGCCCGTTTTCCAGCGCCATGAAAACGGCCATGGACCGCGACCTGGCCGGAGTCAAGGTGACGGGCATGGTCGACGACAACCGGCCGTTTCGCATGCAGTACGAGCCGGGCCATCCCGACGCCAACGCCGACGGCTACGTCGCCTATCCCGACATCAACGTGGTTGAGGAGATGGCCAACATGATCACGGCCATGCGCAGCTACGAAGCGTCAAGCTCATCCGTCGGCACCGTCAAAAACATGTTCAACAAAGCCCTGGAAATCGGGCGTTAACGGAGAAGCACCATGGCCATCCCACCGCTCGCCCTGTCCGCCTACCAAAACGCCATGGGCCAGTCCCAGGGCATCTCGTCGAAGGTGTCGCGCTCCCTGGCCAAGCCGGCCGCCCCGGCCGAAGGCTTCGGCCAGACGCTGCTCGACTCCGTAACGCGCGTCAATGACATGCAAAATCAAAAGGCCGGCATGGTCGAATCCTTTGTTTCAGGCAAGAGCGAGAACGTCCATGAGCTGATGATCAATCTGCAAAAGGCCAGCACGGCCATGCAGATGACCACGGCCGTGCGCGGCAAGGTTCTCGACGCCTACCGCGAATTGGTCAAAATCCAATTCTAGGCCCGATTCCTGCTAGAGCCGCCTTAAACGAAGCCCGCCAGGAGAACCGCCATGCCTGACTTTGTGAAGCAGCACTTCGAGAAACTCATCCAGTACTGGTCCAATCGATCGGCTGCCCAACGCATCCTTCTGGTCGGCTTGTCCGCCTCCCTGGTCATCGCCTTCGGCGTGATGCTCATCTTCCTCAACCAGCCGGATATGCGCGTCCTTTATACCAATATGGGCCAGGAAGACGCCTCCCGGGTGGTGGGACTGCTCAAGGCCTCCAAGACGCCCTACGAGCTGCGCGACAACGGAACCACCGTGCTGGTGCCGGCCGAGGCCGTGTACGAACAGCGCCTCAAGGTGGCCGGCGAAGGCGTCATGCGCGGCCAGGGCATCGGCTTCGAGCTTTTTGACGAACTCAAAGTGGGCCAGACCGACTTCGTGCAGCGCATCAACTACACGCGCGCCCTGCAAGGCGAACTGTCCCGCACCATCAGCGAATTTCCCCAGGTGGAAAAGACCCGCGTCCATCTGGTGCTGCCCCAGAAGAGCCTTTTTATCGAAGAGCAGAAAAAGGCCACGGCCTCGGTGGTCCTGACCCTGCGCAAGGGCCAAAAACTTGACGCCAAGCAATTGCTGGGCATCGTCAATCTGGTGGCCATGTCCGTGGAAGGCCTCACCCCGGAACACATCACCGTCACCGACACCACCGGCCAGTCCCTGTACCAGCCGCGTGGCGAAGGCGGCCTGGACGGGATGACCACCACCCAGTTCGAATACAAAAACACGGTCGAATCCAACCTGGAAAACCGCCTCGAACAGATTCTCACCCCCATCCTCGGCCCGGGCCGGTCTTTGGCCAAGGTCAATGTGGAACTGGATTTTGCCCAGCGCACCACCCGCAAGGAAATGTATGACCCCAACGCCACCGTGGTGCGCAGTGAGCAAAAAAGCGATGAATCCACCTCCGGTTCCGCTGCCGTGGACGCCTCGGGTGCCACCACCACCCCGCGCGGCGGCGGCCAGGCCGTGCCCAACACCAATTTCCGGGGCGAAGGCTATTCCGGTACCGAATCCACCCAGAAGTCCAGCCGGGAAAACAAGACCACCAACTACGAGATAAACAAGGAAGAACAAAACATCGTCAACCCGGTTGGCGAGATGAAGCGGCAGTCCATTGCGGTTATCGTTGACGGGACGTACGAGAAGGTTGAAGGTTCGGGCACGTACAAGTATATTCCCCGCCCGGCCGAAGAACTGGAGCGCATCAAGCAGATCGTGTCCCGGGCCTGCGGCCTGGACAGCGCGCGCGGCGACGAGATCCAGGTGTCGAGCTTCGAGTTCGGCCCGCCCGACGCCTCGCTGGAACCGAGCCTGCTCCAGACCATGATGGAATACGCCCAGCGTCTGGGCAAGCCTTTCATCAACGGCCTGCTGATCTTTCTGTTCCTTATCCTGGTCGTACGGCCGGTGGTGCTGGCGCTGATCCGGCCCCGGGTCACTGAAGAGGAGATCGAAACCTTGGAACGTCTGCCCGAAGGTGAAGCCCGGCTGGCTCTGGCCGAGGCCGAGGAAAGCGAGGACGCGGCAGCCCTGTTGGAGCCGGGTCGGCAGTTCGAACTGGCCAAGCACCAGGCGCTGCAACTTTTTGAAGAAAACATGGAGCAGTCCATCTCGCTGCTCAAGTCCTGGCTCAAGCAGGAGGCCTAAACCCGCATGCCCTCCACGATGACCGGTCCGCAAAAGACCGCCGTACTGTGTCTGGCCCTTGGTGAAAAGTTCGCCGGCGAGGTGTTCAAACGCCTGGACCGTCGCGAAATCGCCACCATCTCCAAGGCCATGATGGACATCGAGACCGTGCCCAAGGAACAGGTCGAGGCGGTGGTCTACGAATTCAACGACGCCTTGCAGGTCAGCCGCGACATGGTCACGGGCGGCCCGGATCAGGTGCGCCGGCTGTTGTCCAAGACCCTTGATTCCGACACGGCCAAATATATCATGGAGTCGCTGGAACTCGACACCGGCCCGACCCCCTTCCAGGAACTGGGCAACGTCTCCCCGCGCATCCTGGCCCAGATCCTTCGCAACGAGCATCCCCAGACCCTGGCCCTTATTCTCGGGCATCTGCACCCCGAGCAGGCGGCCGAGCTGCTCCAGAATCTGCCCTCCGGTGTTCGGGCCGAGGTGCTCATGCGCCTGTCCAAGCTCGAAGCCGTGGCCGAAGATATGCTCATGGAAGTGGACAAGGTGCTGCAAAACCAGCTCATCGCCATGGGCGGCAAGGAAGGCAAGAAGGTCGGCGGCATAACGGCCGTGGCCGAAATCCTCAACGCCGTGGACCGGGCCACCGAAGAAGAAGTGCTCTCCGAGATCGAGGAAGAATCCGCCCAGACGGCCGAGGACATCCGCAACCTCATGTTCGTCTTCGAGGATATAAAGGCCCTGGACGACCGGGCTATCCGCGAACTGCTCAAGGAAGTCTCCAACGAGGAGCTGACCCAGGCCCTAAAGGGTGCTTCCGAAGAATTACGCGACAAGTTCTTTAAAAACCTGTCCGAACGCGCCGCCAACATGATCCAGGAAGACCTGGAAATCATGGGCCCCATCCGCTTGGCCGAAGTGGAAGGCGCCCAGCAGAATGTGGTCAAGACCGTGCGGCGTCTGGAGGCCGAGGGCAAGATCGCCATCGGTCGCGGAGGCGGGGATGTCTTCGTCTGACGGGGAGCAAACCGCCGTCCTCACCGGACGGGTCATTCTCGGACCGGGTCTGGCCGGTCCGGGCGAAACCACCGTGGCCGAGCTGGAAGCCCACCGGTCGCCCGAAGAGCTGGAAAAAGTCGAGGCCCGCTTCTGGGATCGCCTGCGGACCAGGGCTTCGGCCAAGGCCCAAGCCATCATTGCCGAAGCCCTGGCCGAGGCCGAGCGCCTGCGGGTGCAAGCCCAGGCCGACGGCTACGCCCAGGGCCACGCCGAGGGCCATGCCGCCGCAACCGAAGCCGCCGAGGCTGCGGCCGAGGCCGAGATGGCCCGCATGGCCGCCTCTTTTGGCGGCATGGTCGAAACACTGGCCGGCGAACGCGACCGCCTGTGGCATCTCCAGCGCGAGGAATTTTTGACACTGCTGCGTCTGGCGGTGGAGCGCACCGTCAATGTCAGCATCGACTTTCGCCGCCAGGAGATCCTGGCCAATCTGCTCCATGAGGCCCTGGAAGCCATTGACGCCAAGGCCGAACCCACGCTGACCGTCCATCCCGAAGACGAAGCGCTTTTGCGCGAACTGCTCGTGCGGGCCAAGGCCGAACGGCCTAATCTGCATCGGGTGTCGGTGCGGGTTAATCCCGCCTTCATTCCAGGCAGCCTCTATCTCGAATATCCCGAAGGGTTGGTTGACAACACCATCGCCAGCCGGTTTGCCGAGGTCGAGACCGTGTTCGCCCATCTAAACGCTGCCGAAGCGTCCGGCGAAGACGGCCCCGAAGGCCTCCCCGGGGACGGCCATGGCAACGGTTGACGCCGCCGGGGGCATAGCACTCCTTGAGGCCATGCAGCCCATGAAGACCTACGGCAAGGTGTCCAAGGTCGTCGGGCTTATTGCCGAAGGGCGCGGCATTCGCGCCCCGGTCGGGGCGGTGTGCCACATGCTGCCGGGCGACGGCTCCCCGGGGAGCGAAGTGCCGGCCGAGGTGGTGGGGTTTCGCGACGGCGCCTGCCTGTTTATGCCCTACGGCGATCTGCGCGGCATCGCGCCCGGGACGCTTATCCGCAACACCAGCACCCCGCCGCTGTTTCCTGTCGGCCGGCGTTATCTGGGCCGGGTCATCGACGCCTTTGGCAACCCCATCGACAACGGCGAGCCCATTGCCCCGCGCCGCTTCAATCCGATTTTCGCCCCGGCCCCGCCGCCCATGGAACGGCCGCGCATCTGCGACCCCATGGACGTGGGCGTGCGCGCCATTAACGGCTGCTTAACCCTTGGCAAAGGCCAGCGGGTGGGCATCATGGCCGGTTCGGGCGTCGGAAAATCGACGCTTATGGGTATGATCGCCCGCAACACCAAGGCCGACATCAACGTCATCGGCCTGGTTGGCGAGCGCGGCCGCGAACTGCGCGAATTTATCGAAAAAGATCTCGGCCCCGAGGGCATGGCCCGATCGGTTGTGGTGGTGGCCACCTCGGATCAAAGTCCGCTCATCCGCATGCGCGCCGCCTATGCGGCCACGTCCATGGCCGAATTTTTCCGCGACGAGGGGGCTGACGTCATTTTGATGATGGACTCGGTCACCCGTTTCGCCATGGCCGGGCGCGAGGTCGGTCTGGCCGCTGGCGAGCCGCCGACCACGCGCGGCTATACGCCTTCGGTGTTCGCCCAGTTGCCCAAGCTCTTGGAGCGGGCCGGGCGCAACGCCCTTGGCAGCATCACCGGCATCTACACCGTGCTGGTTGACGGCGACGATTTCAACGAGCCCATTGCCGACGCCGTGCGTTCGATTCTTGACGGGCATATCGTTTTGACCCGCGATCTGGCCGACCAGGGCCATTTCCCGGCCATTGATGTGCTCAAAAGCATCAGCCGTCTGCGTTCCGATGTCACGCCTGCCGACGCCCTGACCGCTTCCCGCGAACTGATCCGCCTGCTGGCCACCTATCGCCGGGTGGAAGACATGGTCAACATCGGGGCCTATTCCCGGGGGGCCAACCCCGAGATCGACCGGGCCATCGACATGATCGGCCCGATCAACACCTTCCTGCGCCAGGCCGTGGCCGAGAGCCAGACCTTGGCCGAATGCTTCCAGGCCGTCATTGCGCTGATTGGGAAGAAATAGCCGGGCGGTGCCGGCCCCGCAAAATTGCAAAAGTTAAGGCCGCAGCGTCTCCGCTGCGGCCTTTGTCATTTTCTCGCCAGTGCCACCCGGACTAGTGCGGCTTGGCCGCCGGCTCGGGCGTGGCGTCAATGGCCGCAGCCGCTGCCGCCGCCACTTCGGGCTTGGCGCAGGCCAGGGGCCAGACCTCGTCGATGCGCTCCACCGGCATGACCTTGATGCGACCGCGCAAATCCTTCGGGATATCGAGCAGATCCTTCATGTTCTTGGCCGGGATGATGACCTGCTTCATGCCGGCGGCAACCGCCGCCAGGATCTTTTCCTTGATGCCACCCACCGGCAGCACCCGGCCGCGCAGCGTGATCTCGCCGGTCATGGCCAAGTCGTTACACACCGGCGTGTTGGTCAAAAGCGAAATGAGCGCCGTGACCAGCGTCACACCGGCTGACGGACCGTCCTTGGGCGTGGCCCCGGCCGGCACGTGGATGTGGATGTCGTTTTTCTCAAAGGCATCGGAATTGATGCCCAGCTCCTTGGCCCGGGATTTGGCGTAGGTCATGGCCGCTTGCGCCGACTCCTTCATCACCTCGCCAAGTTTGCCCGTCAGATGCAGCGCGCCCTTGCCCGGCGTGGTGGCTGCCTCGATGTGCAGCAGCACCCCGCCCACCGGCGTCCAGGCCAGCCCGACAGCCACGCCCGGCGGCAGATCGGCCTCGCGCTCGTCGTCCATGAACCGGGCCGGTCCCAACAGCTTTTCCAGCGCCGCCGCCGTCACCCGAAATGGCGGTTCCTCGCCCTCGGCCTTGCGCCGGGCCAGCTTGCGGCACACCGAACCGACCTCGCGCTCGAAATTGCGCAGCCCGGCCTCGCGGGTGTAGTCGCGGATCACCCGGGCCAGCACCAGATCGGAAATGGACACGTCGGCCGGGGCCAGCCCGTTTTCCTCAATCTGGCGCGGCAGGATGTAGCGCCGGCCGATCTTGACCTTCTCCTGCTCGGTGTAGCCCGGCAGGCGGATCAGTTCCATGCGGTCCAGCAGCGGGGCCGGGATGGTGTCCAACATGTTGGCCGTACAGATAAACATCACCTTGGACAAATCAAAGGGCACGTTTAAATAGTGGTCGGAAAAGGTGTTGTTCTGCTCGGGATCAAGCACCTCCAAAAGGGCCGACGACGGATCGCCCCGAAAGTCCGAGCCGACCTTGTCGATTTCGTCCAGCATGATGACCGGATTGCGCGTGCCGGCTTGCTTTATGCTCTGAATGACCCGGCCGGGCATGGAGCCGATGTAGGTGCGCCGATGGCCCCGAATTTCCGCCTCGTCGCGCATACCGCCCAGCGACATGCGCACGAACTTGCGCCCCAGCGCCCGGGCAATGGAGCGGCCAAGCGACGTCTTGCCCACGCCCGGAGGCCCCACAAAGCACAGGATCGGGCCTTTCATCGCAGGATTGAGCTTGCGCACCGACAGGTATTCAAGGATGCGTTCCTTGACCTTTTCCAGGTCGAAATGGTCCTCGTCGAGGATGCGCTTGGCTTCCTTGATGTCGAGCCGATCCTTGGACATTTTCTTCCAGGGCAGCTCCACCATCCAGTCGAGATAGGTGCGGATGACCCCGGCTTCGGAGGAATCGGGGTGCATGGAGACAAGGCGCTTGAGCTGCTTGTCTGTCTCCTTTTTCACCTCTTTGGGCATGCCCACCTTGTCCAGGGCTTCTTTGAGCTCCTCAAGGTCGTCGGACTCCTCGCCGCCCTCGCCCAGTTCCCGGCGAATGGCCTTCATCTGCTCGCGCAGGAAAAAGTCCTTTTGGGCCTTGTCCATGCCCTCTTTGGCCATGTTTTGGATCTTGGCCTGCATGGTCGCCACTTCGGCTTCCTTGACAAGCTGGTCGTTGACCAAGCGCAACCGCTCCACCGGGTCTTCGCATTCCAGCAGCCGCTGGGCTTCCTCCACCCGCATGCGCAGGTTCGAGGCCACCAGATCGGCCAGCCGGCCCGGTTCGTTGACGCTGTTTAACACAGCCATGATGTCAGCCGAGGCCATGCCGCGAAGCGACAGAATCTTCTCGCTCTGCTCCCGGGCAGCCCGCATCATGGCTTCCTGCTCCAGGGTCGCTTCCTTGGGGTCGCGCTCGGCCAGCACTTCCACCTTGGCCAAAAGATACGGATCAGACGAAACGAAATCCGTCACCCGGGCGCGGGTCAGGCCCTGCACCAGCACCTTAAGCCGACCGTCGGGCATTTTGAGCATGCGCATGATCATGCCCACGGTGCCGACCCGGTAGAGGTCGTCGGCCCCGGGCTCGTCGATCTTTTCGTCCTTCTGGGTGAGGACCAGGATGTAGCGCGAACCGTTTAAGGCCGCGTCCACGGCCTGGACCGACTTGTCGCGGCCGACAAACAGCGGCAGGATCATATAATTAAAGACCACGATGTCGCGCACGGGCAACACCGGCAGTTCAGACGGGATATCGGGTTGGCTGGTGTCCTCGGTCTCAGGCCCGGCAGCCACCGGGGTCGCGTCGGCTTCGGGAGCCTGGGCCTCGGGGGCCGCTTGCTGGTCGATTTCTTTTTCCATGGTGCAATGACTCCTCTTCTGTGCGTCCATAGCGGCGCAGGGCCAGGACATGGCGTGCGCGCGCGGGCCGGGCGGTTCTTTTTCTCAAGCGCCAAATCTCCCTCTCAGGGACATGGCGCGTGCGCGCGGGCGGGCCTTGATTCCGGGCTGCCGCCTGCCCGGCGGCGGCTCTCGTGTGGCGTTCGCTAATTGGCGTTATGGTCAACCAAGCATTAACACGGTAAATTTATTATTTTTATTCACAAAAAACATAAATGTTTTTTGTGAACGCGGCTCTAGCTGCGAATGGCAAAAGCCGTGTAGGCGTTGTCGTATTCGATCATCGCTGCCGCAACCGTGTCCACCCGGGACAGCGGCGAGCCCTGGGGCAGGCGCTCCTTGAACGCGGCCAGCGCCTCGGGTGTTCCCTGGGCCAGCACTTCCACCTTGCCGTCGGCCAGATTGCGCACCCAGCCCACAAGCCCCAGGCTGGCCGCCTGATCGTAGACCCAGGCCCGAAAATACACACCCTGGACCTTGCCGGAAATAGTGGCATGCAGACTTGGCGTCAGGTGGTCCGTCATGGGGGGGGCTCCTTGGGGGTTGCGCCTGCCATCAGGCAAAAAACCGGCGGGGCGTTGCCGTGGCCCGGCACCCGGACCTTATAACATCCCTTCGGATTGAAAACTATAAAAGCGATTTTCGGTGATAACCAGATGGTCGAGCACCCGGATGTCCATTTCCCGGGCAGCACTGACAATGCGCCGGGTCAGTTCCACGTCCTGCACCGAGGGTCTGGGATCGGCTCCGGGATGGTTGTGCACCAGGATCACCCCGCCGGCCTTGTGGCGCAGGGCGATGCTTATGACCTCCCGGGGATAGACGGCCGCCTGATCCACCGTGCCCTTGCTCACCTGTTCCCAGCCGACCAGCCGGTTCTTGTTGTCCACCAGGGCCATCCAGAATTCCTCGTGCTCTTTCACGCCAATGCGCGAGCGGGCCATTTCGGCCACGATCTCGGGGCTGTTAAGCACCACCCGGTCGCGCAACGGCTGCTCGTGGAATCTGGCCCAGACCTCGCGCCACAGGGTCAAAAATTCCTCGGCTCCCGGGCCAAACCCCGGGATGTCGCGCATTTCCTCGAGCCGGGCCGTCAAGACGCCGCGCACGTTGCCGAAGCGTCGCAAAAGCTCTTTGGCCAGCGGTTTGTTGTCGCGGCGCACGTTGACGTAGCCCAGAACGATTTCCAACACCTCGTAGTCCGCCAAAGCGCGCGGATTGTCCATCAACCGATCCTTGAGCCGGCGGCGGTGCCCGAGGTAATGCGGCGGTTCTTTCTTAGTAAGCATGGTTATTGATCCGGGCAAGGCGTTTGAGCCGGCAAATTGCGCAGACCGGGCAGGTTCGGGGCAAAAATCGGGGAAAAATCGGCAGGGTCATGGCGAAACCCGGCCGGGAACCCGCATTGGGCCGCCAAAAAGCCGGTACAACTCGGCCGTGAGAAATTCCATGGCCTGATCCGGCTTTCGCGCCCCGGTTTTGATGCCGGCCTCGGCTGCAAAGGCCGCCTCAAAGATCCGGGTCAGGCCGGCCGCACCCAGCCGGCGGGCCATGGCCTCCTTTTTCTGGCGCACCTGGGACGGCAGGCGCACGTCGTCGGCCTCGCCCACGGCCAGCCGCCACATCATCCGGGCCTCGTACAACAGCAGGCCAAGAAAGGGGAAAATCATCTCCTCGCCGGCCAGTTCCTTGTCAAAAATTTCGCGCCACACCAGGGTCGGCTCGCGCCCGCCGGCTAGGGCATCGAGAAAGGCAAAGCCGTCCATGCCCTCGTGGTGGGACAACAGGCTCAAATCGGCCAGTTCCAGGCTGGTGCGATGCCCCAGGGACAGTTCCAGCTTGGCCAGTTCGTTGTCGGCATGGGCGAGCTGCCCCGGCAAGGCGGCGGCCAGGGCCTCGGCCACCCCCGGCCCAAGCACCAGCCCGCGCCGGGCGGCCCAGTCGGCCAGGCGCGGCCCCATATCCCGACGGGTCAGGCCCGGCGAGACGAACACCCATTTGCGTTTTTCCGCCACCTTGAAATACGGCTGCTCGGCCAGCCCCTTGGGCAGTTTCGGCCCGCCTTTGCGATCAAAGGGGCCTTCCAGGCAGAAAAACGGCCAGACCGAGTCGTTAAAGCCTTTGAGCGCCGAAGCCAGTTTGGGCCAAAATTCCGGGGGCAAAGCCTCGGCCCGGCGCACCACTACGGCCCGGCGGCCGGCAAACAGGCTGGCCACGGTCAGCGCGCTCCAAAACGGCGCGCCAAGCTCCTCGTCGCCCCAGAACACTTCCCGGGCAAACGGCTGGCCGGCATCGGCCAAGAGGCGCTCCACACGTTCCCGGATGATCTCCGGGTCAGGACAGATCAGAAAGGAAAAGCCGGCTCTTTGCATAGGCCCACAGTAGCCGAGGCCCGGCCCGGGAGCAACGGCTGCGAAGCACCGGCCGGCTCCGGCCGCGACATTCTTGGACTCTGGCGTGCCTTCTGCATCTGTTGCTCGCGCCACCCTTTTGCGTCGCCGCGCTCTCCCCTTGCCACTGCTTCAGGGGGGTGCATTTCATCCCTTTTTATTCTACCATCAGGAACGCTGGTCCGGTCGCAGCGTTGCCCCGGCCTGGAGTTGTTATGACGCTCAAATTGCCCATCGCCACCCGGTTCGCCCTGACCCTGGTCGTTGTCCTGTTGGTCAATACCGGCCTGCTGCTTTATTTCGTCCAGCGCGACGCCAGCCGGCAGATCAGCACGGAAGTCGGGAACTCCCTGGCCGAAACCGCTTTGCAGCTCAGCGACCGCCTGGACAAGGATATGTGGGCGCGTTCGCGGGAATTGGACGTCTTTAAAAAGCTCAATACCTTCAACTTCGAGGGCAACATCGAAGCCGTGCAAACGGCCATCGACGATCTGACCCGGGCCATCCCGTCGTTTTCCTGGATCGGTTTCACCGATGCCCAAGGCCTGGTCCTGGCCGCCACAGGCCGGGTGCTGGTCGGCCAGGATCTTTCCAAACGTCCGGTCTTTTCCCAGGCCCGGGAGAAGCCCTTCGTGGGCGATGTCCACGACGCCGTGCTGCTGGCCAAGCTCCTGCCCAACCCCAGCGGCGAACCCATGAAGTTCGTCGATCTCAGTTCGCCCCTCTTCGACGCCCACGAGCAGTTCATAGGCGTGCTGGCCGCCCACCTGAGCTGGCAATGGGTGCGCGAAATCGAGCAGATCTATTTTTCGCCCCTCTATGAGAAAGCCGGGATCGAAGTGTTCATCGTTTCGGCCGACGGGCTGGTTCTTCTTGGCCCCACGGGTTTGATCGGGCAACCGCTTGCCCTGCCCCTCATCGCAGCGGCCAAAGGCCAGACGGCGCAGCATCAGACGCTTTTGTGGCCCGACGGCGCGGAATATCTGACCGGCGCAGCCTACGGCGGCGGCTACCTCGAATATCCAGGCCTGGGCTGGACCGTGCTGGCCAGACAGCCGGCGGCCGTCGCATTTCGCAAAATCCACGAGCTGCAAAAAACCATCCTGCTCATCGGCGTGCTGGTCTCTTTGTCGGCCATCGCCGTTGGCGTGGCGGTATCCCACCATCTGACCCGGCCCCTGCAAAACATCGTCGCCGCCTCGCGGCAACTGCTCGCCGGCAAGCTTTCCAACATTCCGCCCTACATCGGCATCCCTGACATTGAAATCCTGACCACGGCCCTGCGTAATCTCATCGCCAATCTGACCCAAACCACCCGCGAAAAAGAGCAGATGGAAGTCATGGCCTTTGCCGACCGCTTAACCTCCCTGCCCAACCGGGCGGCGTTCCAGAAAGACGTCGAGGCCATCACCAGCCACGCCCCCAGAAAATCCCAGGCCGTGGGGGTGCTCTATCTCGATCTGGACGGCTTTAAGCCCGTCAACGACACCCTGGGCCATCCGGTCGGCGATCTGGTGCTGCAGGCCGTGGCCATCCGCCTCAAAGGCTGTCTGCGCCAGGGCGACGTCGCTTACCGGCTGGGCGGCGACGAATTCGGTCTGATCCTGCAAGTCGATGCCGGGCAAGCGGCCGACGCACTGGTGGCATCCGCCGCCCGCATCATCAAGTCCGTGAACCTGCCCATACCGGTGGGTGACCACACCGTCCGGGTGGGGTGCAGCATCGGCGGTGCGGTCTGGCCCATGGATTCCGCCTCCCTGGACGAAGTCGTCTGTTTCGCCGACACGGCGCTGTATGCTTCCAAAAAAGCAGGAAAAAACACCTTCACCTTGCACCAGCCCGGCCCCCTGCCGCATCTAAGCTGACCGACGAACCCCGCCATGGTGGTGGCAATCCGAGCCGAAGTGGTGTAGGTTCCCAGGCTGGGAATCAACCGCTTCCGGCTTTGGATAGAATTTCCAATAGCCTGATATAGTTGCATTGTTTGAAAGCCGCCCCCCAGGCGGCCACACTTTTTTCTGCAATCGAAAACGCTTAGGAACCAAGCCCCATGACCAACCTGCCCCTGCCCGCCGACCTGCCCGAGGCCCTTGTCAACGACAACGCCATGGTGGTCCTGTCCAAGCGCTACCTCAAAAAAAATCCCGACGGCTCGCCCGAAGAAGACGTCCGGGGACTTTTTTGGCGCGTGGCAGCAGCCATTGCCGCCCAAGAGGCCAACTACCCTGATTCCACCTGGAAACCCGAAGCCCTGGCCCGCAAATTCTACGACCTCATGGTCGGCATGCGCTTTCTGCCCAATTCCCCGACGCTGATGAACGCCGGCACGCCGCTGGGACAATTGGCCGCCTGCTTCGTGCTGCCGGTCGGCGATTCCATGGACGAGATTTTCGACGCCGTGAAATTCGCCGCGCTTATCCACAAATCCGGCGGCGGCACGGGCTTTTCCTTTTCGCGGCTGCGCCCCAAAAAAAGCCGCGTCGGCTCGACCGGCGGCGTGGCCTCCGGGCCGGTGTCCTTTATGCGGATTTTTAATACCGCAACCGAGCAGGTCAAACAGGGCGGCACAAGGCGCGGGGCCAACATGGGCATCCTGCGCGTGGATCATCCCGACATTTTGGACTTTATTTCCTGCAAGGAACGCGAAAACGAACTGCAAAATTTCAACATCTCGGTGGCCCTGACCGAACGCTTCATGCAGGCCGTGGAAAAAGGCGAGGATTACGACCTGATCGATCCCCGCGACGGCTTGGTGCGCAGCCGTCTCTCGGCCAGCGAGGTCTTTGCCCTGCTCGTGCGCAAGGCCTGGGAATCCGGCGATCCCGGCATCGTTTTTCTCGACCGCATCAACCGCGACAACCCCACCCCGGCCCTGGGGGATATCGAGTCCACAAATCCATGCGGCGAACAACCGCTGCTTCCGTTTGAAGCCTGCAACCTCGGTTCCATCAATTTATCCGTGTTTTACGACGAAAAGGCCAAGGACGGCGTGGACTGGAAGGCCCTCACCGAAACCGTGCATCTGGCCGTGCGCTTCCTCGATAACGTCATCGACGCCTCGCGCTATCCCTTCGAGCAGATCACCGAAATGGTCCACGCCAACCGCAAAATCGGCCTGGGCGTCATGGGCTTTGCCGATCTGCTCTATCTGCTTAGCGTCCCCTACGACAGCACCGAGGGCCTGGCCCTGGCCGAAAAGCTCATGGAAACCATCCAGGCCGAGGCCCGGTCCGCCTCCAAGGCCCTGGCCGCCGAACGCGGCCCCTTCCCGGCCTATCCCGATTCCATCTACGGCAAACGCAACCTCGGCCCCTATCGAAACGCCACCACAACGACCATCGCCCCGACCGGCACCCTGTCGATCATCGCCGGCTGCTCGTCGGGCGTCGAACCGCTGTTCGCCCTGTCCTTTGCCCGCCATGTCATGGACGGCGAGAAGCTCGTGGAAGCCAACCCCCATTTCGTGGCCGCCCTCAAAGCGGCCGGAGCCTACTCCGACGCGCTCATGGAAGAGGTCACCCGCAAAGGCTCCATCGCCCATATCGGCCTTTTGCCCGAAAGCCTGCGCGACGTCTTTGTCACCGCCATGGACATCGAACCGGTCTGGCACCTCAAGATGCAGGCCGCCTTCCAGAAATATACCGACAACGCCGTGTCCAAAACCGTCAATCTGCCCGGCAGCGCCACCCAGGAAGACATCCGGGGCATTTATTGGCTGGCCTACGAACTGGGCTGCAAGGGCGTCACCGTCTACCGCGACGGCTGCAAGGCCAATCAGGTGCTGTGCACCGGCGACGGCGCGCCAGCCGATCCGGCCATCAAAGCGCCAAGCAAAGTGCGCACCCGCCCGGATATCGTTTTCGGCTTCACCCAGAAGGTCAAAACCGGCATGGGCGAACTCTACCTCACCGTCAACGAGATCGACGGCAAGCCCTTCGAGGTCTTCGCCACCATCGGCAAATCCGGCCGTTCGGTCACCGCCAAGGCCGAAGCCATCGGCCGGCTGGTCTCCCTGGCCCTGCGCTCCGGGGTCAGCGTGGACGACATTGTGGGCCAGCTCAAAGGCATCGGCGGCGAAAACCCGGTGTTCCAGAAAAAGGGCCTGCTCCTCTCCATCCCCGACGCCGTGTCCTGGGTGCTGGAAAACCGCTACCTGCAAGGCAGAACCGTGCGCGACGACACCGGCACACTCGGCCACCCCCAATGCCCGGACTGCGGCTCGGAACTCGTCTTTGAAGAAGGTTGCCACGCCTGCAAAAACTGCGGCTATACCAAGTGCGGTTGATTGTCTGAAAAGACGAAGAAGCCTCCGGCGGCCGGGGGGGATAATCCCCCCCGGACCCCCTTGATAGAAGAAGTTTTTTCAGGGGGTTATGGCTGGCAAAGTGGGCGGCCGCAGACAGGAAAACCAGCGCAATCGCACGCGAACGCGCTCAATCGCTTCAAGGCACATGCTCTTGTCCCCTCGCCCCCCCTTTCGGGAGGGTCCGGGAGGGGCTGAGTCCCTCCCGGCCGCCGGAGGCATTCTTTTTTCTCTTCTTCATTCTTTCCAACTCCATACGAGGGCATTTTGAGTAAAATCGACGACATTATTGGCCGCATGGAAGCGTTGGAAAAGGAATTGGCCGAGGAATTCGAACGGGTTGGGGCCGAAGTTCGCTACACCATTGAGCGTAAAAAAGTCCGTTTTACCGAAGACGTGAAGCAGCAGCACAAACTGTTGGCCACAAAATGGTCGGTGTACGTCCGTGAATCCGGATTCATCAGGACGCTGAGCATGCCCATCATCTGGGGAGCCGTCATACCGGCCCTGTTCATGGACATCTGCATCACTTTTTATCAGTTCATCTGCTTTCCTATCTACGGCATCCCCAAAGTGCGGCGCAGTGACTATATCGTCATCGACCGCCACGCGTTGTCGTATCTCAACTGGATGGAAAAACTGAGCTGCGTCTATTGCGGCTATTTCAACGGCCTGCTCGGTTTCGTGCGCGAAGTGGCCGCGCGCACCGAACAATACTGGTGCCCCATCCGCCATGCCCGCACCCCCAAGGCCGTGCACTCCCGCTACCGTTTCTTCCTCGAATACGGCGACGCCGAAGGCTACCGCGCCCGCCTGGAAGCCATCCGCCGCCAGTTCGACGATCTGCGAGGCCACGGCAAGGGGTGAAGGGTGAGAGGGAGATGAGACGAGAAGAGAAGGCAGAAGAGGCGGCGGCCGGGGGGGAACATCCCCCCCGGACCCCCTGAAAGGGAGAAGTTTTTTAAGGGGTTGCGGGAGTAGACTGGCTAATTGGTTGGTGGGGAGCCAGGAGAAACGGGTTGGTCGCGAGAGATTGCAAAAGCCGGGAGGACGGATGTCCTCCCGGCTTTTTTGCGTTGCAGCGGCGAGAATGGGGGGCGTTATGCGGCGGGAGTGCGAGCGGGAGCGCCCGCCGGCCGGGACAAGCGCAGCGGCGCGCCTGTGGCCACCGCGTAGAGCCGGGGCGTAAACCGCGCCAGCCCCCGGCCAAGCCAGTACAAACCAGTGATGGACACCAGACCCGGCACGAAAAAAGCCACCAACTGGGCCGCGCCGCCGGCCGGCTGCCACAACGCCAACAGCCGCGACTGCACCACCGACACCGTGGGCTCGTGGGTCAAAAAGATGAAGAAACTGAACGTGGCCAACCGGTGCAACAGGCCACTGTTTTTGATCCAACCCTGGCGGCTCAGGCACCACAGGGCCGCCATCCCCAGGATCTGATAGCCCTTTTTCATGGCCGCATAGGTGTTAGGGCCAAGGTCCAACTGCGGGGCCAGACCGACCAGCACGGTGCCCGCCACAAAGAGCGGCAGCACCCAGCGGTCCCAGCCGGCCGTCTGGGCCAGATCAATGCGGCTGCGGGCCAGCCAGCCGCCCAGATAAAAGCAAAAAGCAAAGCCGCCCAGGCCGTATTCGTTCGCCGGACTGACCGCAAACCACACGGCCAGCAGCCCAAGCAGCCCAAGCGTTGGCAAGCGCCAAAACAGAAAGAGGAACAGCGGAGTCATGGCGAAAATTGTCAACAGATCGCGCAAAAACCACAGCGGGTAATTCATCGGCGTGGTCCCGAAGCCGAACAGCTTGGCCACAATGCCGCTTTGCAATAAAAATCCCCGGGAACCGAACTGCTCGATGCTGCCGACCGTGAGCAGCCACACAATCCAAATGCCGTTAAAGAGCAGAAACGGCACGCCGATGGCCACAAGCTTTTTGCGCAAGAGCCCGACATAGCCGGCCGGTGTCAATTCCAGTTTGCGCAGCAGCAGATAGCCGGAGATGCAAAAAAACAGCGGCACGGCCAGACAGGCCAGCCCGCGATTAAAGGCCGTCAGGGCAAAGGCCACGCCCGGCCCGGCAAAGGGGATGACGGAGCCGAGGAACCGGCCGCCGTGGCAAATAACAATCAGCGCGATAAGGACAATGCGCAATACGTCGATACGCGCCGACACGTCGGCGTCAATGGGGCCAAAGCTCGGCGCCAGGGTCCGGGTCGAAAAAAAAGCGTGCTGCAAGGGAGTTCTCCAAAAAAAGATGGCGTCTCGCGACGGCCAGGCCGCAAAACCAGCCAGGGAAGATGCCGACGCGACCACGTGCGTTGCGTCGGGCGCGCCAAAAAAACGGTTACGAACGCAAAGTGCGCGCCGTCGGCCTGGACAAGAGCGCGGCCGGCAACGGTTGCGGTCAGGCACAACCGTTGCCGGCCGATCATTCTACGCACACGAGCACAACACGCCCATACAAGCGTGGCCCATCCCCGTCAATCGCAACACAGCGGCGCTCTGCGCTACCGCACCAACTCCACCGGGGCGCTCCAGACCTCCCAGACCGATTTGGTCGGGGCGGCCATGGCCCGCCAGTAGGTCGGGAATGTCGTCTCGGTCACGTCGTCGACATGCGCGCTGCCCAGATCGTAGTTCGTGCCATAGGCCAAACGGCGAGGAGGGCAGGTTCCCAGATCGCGGTAGGTCGCCTGCCAGTCGGCCGGCCCGCGCAGCCCCCGGCCGTAGGTCGCCGAATAGACGTATTCCTGCCGCCAGCCCCCGGCCGGCGCGGCCAGATTGAGAGAATACGTCGTCTCGTCCAGGATGGCCGGTCCTTCCCGGTCATAGGCGTACACCTGGAAGCCGGGATTGTTGCCCGTCACCGGCGAAATCGACGGGGCCAGACGCATGCCGCCAACCGGTTTGCCGGCTGCGTCGGAGAACGACCGGAAATCATCGCGGTGGACATGGCCGGCAAACGCGGCCGTAATGGTCGGTGCGAATTCCATCACCAACCGGGCGAAGGTGTTGTTCTGGCTTTCAACCAGGAGCGGCTCGAAACGGGGGGTTCCCTGGCCGCTTGATTTGTGCGCGCTTTTAAAGGTGTCGTCGCCAAGGGGGATGTGGGTCATGAGCCAGACTTTCTCGCCACGGGCGCGGGAGGCTGTCAATTCGCGCTCCAAAAAGGCCGCCACCGGCTCGCCCAGGCCGGCGTCGGGGTATTTCACCGACCAGAAGATGTCGTTAACAACCACCAGCCGCACCCCGCCGGCCTCGGGCAGGGTCACGGCATAACAGCCGTAGTGGGAATAGGTGCTCAGAAAATCCGAGCGGGAGGCTTCGGTCGGCAGCATCCGGGCCAGTGTCTGGGCCGTTGCGGCCAGATAGGGGCTGGCCGGCTGGATGCGGTAGTCGCCTTCCGTGCTGTCGTTGTTGCCAAGGGCCACATAGACCGGGACACCGGGAAAGCGTCGGCTGACCTCGCTAAAAAAATACTCCACGGTCTTTTGGATAAAGGCCTCCAGCCCGGCCTGGGAGGCGTCTCCGCTCAGCTTGGGATAGAGCGCCCAAAAGTGGTGGCACAGCAGATCGCCGGGGAAAAGGATGAAATCCGGCTTGGGCGAGGCCGCAACCATGGCGTCCAGAAATGACTGGAAAAGTGCATTGTTGGTGTCCTGGCCGTAGGGCGAAAAGCCGGCCGGCCCCTTGGCCAGGATGTCGCGCCAGCCTTCGACCGGGGCCGCAACCAAAGCCGGGACCAGGGCCGGCGCGGCAAAGGGATTCAGGTGCACGTCGGAAAAGAGCAGGAACGTCCCGGCCGTGCCGGGGCTGGACGGCGTAAAGGAGGCCGCCGGGCCGCTCGGGCACTGTTCGCTTCCAGCGGCCGGACCGGCCTGGACCCACCCCGCAGCCAGCGTCAGGCACAGCGCCCACAGGGCTGCCCGGAAAAACCGAATCCCCGCCTGTCGCCAGCCCTGCCCATACCCGTATCTTCCCTGCCGTCCGGTTCTGTTCGCGCGCCGCATGGTCCCTCCTGTTCGCAAGCCCATCCAGCTGCCGGCCCTGGTTCCGGCCCGCCCGCAACCGTTGCCCCACAGCCCAAGAGATCCTCTATTCCATGCCCGGGACACGCTGACAAGGTGGTCTTGCCCTGGTGCCGGGGACAGGCCTTGACACCTCAATTGAAGTTGATTATCGAGATCAACAATGAAATCTGCCGTACAGGAAAACGTCATCGAGATTCGCGGCTTGCGACACAGCTACGACGGCCGGATCATCCACCAGGGGCTGGATCTCGACGTGGCCCGCGGCAAGGTGGTGGGCCTGCTCGGCAAAAACGGGGTAGGCAAGACCACGCTGATCAATATCCTCATGGGATTTTTGCGGCCGGCCGCCGGGAGCTGTCTGGTCTTTGGCGAACCGTCCCACAACCTGTCGCCACACGCCAAAAGCCGCGTGGGACTGCTTTTCGAAGGGCATCTGGCCTACGATTTCATGACTATCGACCAGATTGAACGATTCTACGCCCGGTTCTACGCCGGCTGGAATCCGGAGCGGTTTCGCGACCTCATGGTCCGCCTGGGACTGCCGGGCCACCACCGCATCCGCCATATGTCCGAAGGGCAGCGGTCGCAGGTCGTGCTCGGCCTGCTGTTTGCCCAGGAACCGGATCTGCTCATCCTCGACGATTACGCCATGGGCCTTGACGCCGGCTACCGCCGGCTATTCGTGGACTATCTGGCTGATTTCACTCGGGAAGGACGACGCACGGTCTTTCTCACCTCCCATGTCATCGAGGACATGGAGCGGCTGGCGGACGATCTGGTGCTGCTGCGGACCGGAGGCGAGGCCAGACGGCTCGGGTTGGCCGAATTCCGGCAACGCTTTCGCTGCTACTCCCTGCCGTGCCTGGGGCGGGAGGCACCGGCCGCAGGCGGGGTGATCCACAATGTCGAACGGGCCGCCGGGGACCGCTTCGAGATTTTCAGCTTCGAGGACGAGGCCCGGGTGGCCCAGTCCCTGGCGGCGGGAGGCTGGTCGCCGGCCGGTCTTTGCCCCGAGCCCATGAGCCTGGAAGACGCCTTCGTGGGCTATACGGGACGGTATTGAAAATGCTTGCGGCGCTTTTCTGGAAGGAATGGCTCAAAGTCCGAAGGGTGTTTGCGGCCCTGGCCGTGGCCCATCTGGCCGCCGGAGCCTGGGCCGTGGTGGCCTTGCGGGCGGCCTTTGCCGGGGTACACCCGGAATCCGTATGGTACCAGGCGGCGGTGCTTGGCAACACGTCCTTTGACGTGTTGCGCCATCTGCCCTGGGCCGGCGGGCTGGCCCTGGCCTGCGCCCAGCATCTGCCCGAAACCCGGGGCAATCGCCTGCGCCTGACGCTGCATCTGCCGGTGTCCATGGAACGGGCCCTGAGCTGCGCCCTGGGCCTGGGTCTGGGCCTGACCGCGCTGTTGGGGCTGTTCGACGCCGGGGTGGTGTTTGTCTGCGCCCTGAGCCGGTTTCCCCTGGAGATCGCCACGGCCCAACTTGCCACCCTGATCCCCTGGGAAGCGGCCGGACTGGCCGCCTATCTCGGCGCAACCTGTATCCTGTTCGAGCCGTCCACCGGCGGCCGCGTGCATCTGCTGCTCGTCACGGCCATGGCGGCGGCCGTTTTCCTGGTCCCGGCCGCGCCCGGAGCCTGGGGTCATCCCGGTGCCGCAGCCCTTGCCTCGGGCATCCTGGCCGCCCTGGCCGTCATTCCTTTCCAGGCCGTGTCGCGCCAACGCCACACCGGCAAAAACCAATAAGGCGGCTCGCATGTCCGTTGCCCTCGCCCGCGGGGCGCTGTTGGCGCTCACCGGCCTGCTGGCCGCCATCTGGGTGCCGCTCGGTCTCGACGCCATCCTCGACCTGCGCGTCGTGCGCACCATTGTCCTTTTCAGTCCGGTCGCCAATGACTTCGTCTTTCGCGAGTACCTGCCCCCCTGGCAGGAGGCCGTCCTGCCGGCGGCGGCAACCGCCAGCCTGGAGCATGGCCTGATCCACCGGAGCGCCAACGGCCAGGCCATGAGCCGCGAGGCCTTTGAGAACGCCCTGCCCTTCCAGTACGCCGAAAGCCTCCGCGTCCGAGGATTGCTGCCCCTGACCATACAGGGCCGGACCTTTGATGCCGACGGCCTGCGCCAGGGCCGGCTCATCCTCGGCATCCGGCCGGCCGACGTGGGCGCGGCCCGCCTGGACACGGGGCTTTATGCCCTCCTCGATGCACGTCCCGACCGGGTCAACCTCGTCTTTCCCGAAGACCGCTTCCGGCTGCGCGGCAACCTCGAATTCATAAACGCCGACCACAACGCCCCGGATACGACCATGACCCGGGCCGTCAACGCCGCCCTGGCTGTAGCCGGCTTTGTCTTTCCGGTTCAGGCCGCCTACGGCCGCGACACCATCCTCAAGCCCTGGGACGCTGGCTGGTTTCTCACCGACGCCGCCGGATCGCTGTTTCGCCTGCGCCGGCTCTACGACCAGCCCCTGGCCGAGCCCGTCCCACTGCCGGCCGGAACGCGGACGGCCCATGTCCAGGTTCAGGAAGACCCCGGCCGGCAAGCCGCCGGACTGCTCGTCACCACCGACGGCGACGTCCGCCTGCTCGGTGCCGACCTGTCCCTGCGCCCGCTCCCCTGCCAGGGCTACGACCCGGCCCGCCACTGGCTCAAGGTCGTCATTGATCCGTTTGGCGACACCTGCGTGTTCGACGACGCCGCCGTCGTCACCGCCGTCCGCCGCCCGGCCGGCGGTGACGACAGCGTGCGCGCCTCCCGGGCCGTGCCCTCGGCCGAACCCGGCCCGGGAGCGGTGCTCGCCTGGCTCATCATGCCGGTGCGCCTGACCCTGGCCCCGGAGACGACATCCTACATCGCGCCAACCGTGACCTGGGGCAGGGGCTGGTCCGTGGCCGGGGCAGGGCTGTGGGGGCTTCTCGGCGCGGGAGTTTGGTGGCGCAGGTCAAAACGCACATGATGCGGCGCGGGGGATGCTGCAAAAAAAAGTCCTGCAACGGGTGGGAGTCCTCTCCCAGCCCGTCGCAGGCTTTCCTTCCCCGCTGCCCGCTTCGCTACGCGTCCGCGTCTGATGCAGCCTTGGGCGGGGTATAGTCGCACAGCGGTTCCGGGGCCATGTAGTTGCCCGACATCGTCTGCGCCCTGGCCCGGCAGCCGCCGCAAACGCGGTGGTACTGGCACACGCCGCATTTGCCTTCGTAATCATCCTTATTGCGAAATTGCAGGAATTGCCGCGAGGTGCGCCAGATTTCCGGGAAGGGCTTTTCACGCACCTGGCCGCAGTCGAGATCAAGATAGCCGCAGGGCTGCACCTGGCCAATGGCCGAAATAAAGCAAAAACCCGTGCCGCCCAGGCACCCGCGCGTCATGGCGTCCATGCCGAAGGTGTCCGGGGTCACGGCCACGCCCTCGGCTTTGGCCCGCTGGCGCATGATCCGGTAATAATGCGGGGCGCAGGTGGCTTTTAAGTGCATGTTGGTGGTTTTGCGGAAGTCGTAAAACCAGTTGAGCACTTCCTCGTATTCCTTGGCCGTTATGATCTCGGCCCCAAGCTGGGCGGCCCGGCCGGTGGGCACCAGCAGAAAGATATGCCAGGCAGCGGCCCCGAGCTTTTCGGCCAGCTTGAATATCTCTTTGAAATTCCCCATGTTGTGCCGGGTGACCGTGGTATTGATCTGAAACTCCATCCCGGCCGATTTCAAGTATTCGATGCCGCGAAGGGCTCCTTCAAAGGCCCCGGGCACGCCCCGAAAATCGTCGTGGTCGGCGGCTGTGGGGGCGTCGATGGAGATGGAGCAGCGGGCAATCCCGCTGGCTTTGATCTCCCGGGCGTTTTCCGGGGTAATCAGCGTGCCGTTGGGGGCCATGACGCAGCGCAGATCATGGCTTCGGGCATGGCGCACCAGCTCGAAGATATCCGGACGCAGGAGCGGTTCGCCGCCGGTGAAAATGATGATGGGGCTGCCGGTTTCCGGGAAGGTGTCAATGAGCGCCTTGGCGTCTTTGGTATCGAATTCGCCGGGCCATGGATCGAGGCAGGCTTCGGCCCGGCAGTGTTTACAGGCCAGATTGCAGGCCCGGGTGACTTCCCAGGCGATGAGGCGAAGCGGTGGCGCGCCGGCCGGACCGGCTGTCTGGGGGTGGCCGCCGGGGTGCCCCAGGGGATGGCCGCCGCCGGGGTGGCCGGGATTTTGGGCATGGGGATGCTGCATATGGCATGGGCCGGGACAGACGTCCCGGCATCCTCCTTGGTCGGGATTTCGCCGCACCTGTTTCGGCGGCGATTCGCTTGATATAATGGTTGGCCGGGGCGAGGCAAGACAGGGTTTCCCTCTTGCCCACCCGCGTCCAAGTGGCTATGGCTTTTTTATGAGAAACGCCTGTCCATCGTCCCAGCCGTTCAAGGCTGCCGTCCGGTTGCTGCGCCGTGATCGGTCGCGGCGTTTGCGCCTGCGCATGCAGTCGCTGGGGTTGCGCCGCATTGCACTCTGGGTGCCTGATACGTCGTTGGCCGCAATCCGAGCCGAAGCCAAGCGGGAATCCCGACTTTTAGCCGGGTTGGCCGACGAGGCCCTGACCATGGACTTCCTGGAATCGCTGGTGGATGCCGGAGACTGAGGCCAATGACAGCATGGACAACCTCAACCGAGCCCTCGCCTTTGTCATGGGACTTGGCTAAACCTTGCCCAGAAAATAAGGCTGTAGCCGCTCCCGGTAAAGCCGGAAGCCGCCACAGCCTTCATCCATGCAACAAGCGCGCGCCGTCCTCCCCGCCTACTTAAGCCAGGGCAGCACTTCTTCCGCAAAATAGGTGATAATCATATCGGCACCGGCCCGTTTGATGCCGATAAGGGATTCCAGAACCGCGCGTTTGGGGTCGAGCCAGCCGTTGGCGATGGCCGCTTTGAGCATGGCGTATTCCCCGCTCACCTGATAGGCGGCGATGGGCGTGTCGAAATTGTCGCGCAAAAGGCGCAGGATATCGAGATAGGGCATGGCCGGCTTGACCATGAGGATGTCGGCCCCTTCGGCGAAATCCGCTGCCGCTTCGCGCAGGGCTTCGCGGGTATTGGCCGGGTCCATCTGGTAGCCGCGCCGGTCGCCAAAGGCCGGGGCGCTGTCGGCAGCCTCGCGAAACGGGCCGTAAAAAGCCGAGGCGTATTTGACGGCATAGCTCATGATGGGGATGTGGGAAAAGCCGGCCGCGTCCAGGGCCACCCGGATGGCCCCGACCCGGCCGTCCATCATGTCCGAGGGGGCCACGATGTCGGCCCCGGCCCGGACGTGGCTCAGCGCCGTCTTGGCCAAAAGCTCCAGGGTCGGGTCGTTTAAGACCTCGCCGTGATCGTTGAGCAGCCCGCAATGGCCGTGGCTGGTGTACTCGCACAGGCACACGTCCGTGACCACCACCAGCTCGGGATAGGTTTCCTTAAGACGCCGAACCGCCCGCTGCACGATGCCCTCGTCGGCGTAGGCCCCGGTGCCGGCAGGATCTTTTTTCTGCGGCAGGCCAAAAACAATGGCCGAGCGCAACCCCAGGTCCATGGCTTTGCCTACCCGGACAACCAGCCGTTCCACCGAAAACTGGGACTGGCCGGGCATGGAGCCGATGGGCTTTTCAAACCCCGCGTCCGGGGTATCGACCACGAAATAGCCCTGGATCAGATCCGCCGGCCGCAACTCGGTCTCGCGGACCATCTCACGCAGGGGAGCCGTACGCCGCAGCCGTCGGCCACGGTGAAAGTCACCGATGTTCACGATACAACCTCGCTTTTGGGAATGCTTTACTGCTTGCGGACAGGGAAAAAGGCGTTGACGATATCGTCAACCTGACCCAGGCCTTCCTCGACCAGCGCCATCAGACGCTCGGGCGCAAGGCCAAGCCGGTCCCAGGCCGCCGCATCAAGAATAGGCACGATGGACGAAGCCGGCGGAGCCAGCCCCAGGGCCACGGCCACGGTATCGGCCACATGGAGGATGGCCGGCTCCAGACTGCCCTTGCAACTGGCCGGCTTGTGGTGGCAGGCCACGCAGGACACCAGGGCGTCGGGGAATTTCCAGGCCCGCAGCAGCAGGCCGCCCACCAGCGGGTGGGAAAAACCCATGACTTCCTCTTCGGCCGCGTACAGCGGAATGCCGTTGGACTGGGCGTAGTAGATGGCTTCGGCCGCCGCATGGGGCATCTTTTTATACAGCACCAACCGGCCGATGTCGTGGAGAATACCGGCCACAAACAGCCGTTCGGCCCCACCCTGGACGACCTCCGCCCCGAGCAGCCGGGCAAAGACGCCAACGGCGACGGAATGCTCCCAGAACGTGCGCATGTTGATCAGTTCCGGCGGGATGTCCTTAAAGGCGTTCATGGCCGAGATGCCAAGGACCAGGGTGGAAATTTCCTGGCCGCCAATGACCAGGACGGCCCGGGAAATGGAATCAATGCGCTGGGGCAGACCGTAAAACGGACTGTTGACGAGCTTTAAAAGCTTGGCCGAGAGGCTGGTGTCCTTGATGACCACATCGGCCACCTGGGAGGGCGAACTCACCGGCGAATCCAGCACCTGGCGGATCTTGAAATAGATGTCGGGGAACGAGGCCAGTTTGACCTCGCTGGCCACCAGATCCTTGACGCTGCCCTCCTCACGGAAAAACAGGTCGTTTAAGGATTCGGCGCGGGGATTGGGAAAAAAATCAGGCGGCAGGGAACCGCCGGCGGCCAGAGACCGGGCCTGCTGCAGCACGGCGGCCTCGAACAGGGCCGCCACAGCCGGATGGTCCGTATCGTTGACCGCAAAGCGTCGGGACACGGACGGCAGGCTGGCTTCGACCAGGGCCGGGTCGAGGCTGGCAACGCCGGCCGGGCCGTCGGCCGCATCGCTCCCCACGTCCGCCCGGGTCACCCCACGACGGCGAAGGCTCGCAATATGGCTCTCGGAAAGGACAACGCCCTTGGGCAACAGCATCGAGCCGTCCGGCCCCTTGAGGTCGGCGGCCAGTGTCATGCCGGATTCCAGGGCGTCCACGGGCAACCAAGCCACGATATCCCCCTTCGCGACCGCCCCTGCCGAACGGGCGGCCAGACTTACTTTTATACTATTCCTATTCCCGGTGCGTGGTCAACCGCCCAAGACGCTTTACAGCGGCGCGCCTGGGGCGTAAGAAGCCGCCGGGTAAATCACGCCCGCACGGGCACGGGGGATTCGTCATGAACGCGACGGCTGCTGTTTCTGAAAAGACCAAGAAAATTGAAGACATGGCCCCGGTCGAGGAACTGAGTGCCGCAGACCAACTGGCTGTGGCCGTTGAAGCCCTGACCGCCATCGTGGCAGAAAACGACCTGACCTGTATGCGGGCGCTTTTCCGTATGCGCCGCCGGGCCGAAGTGGCCCTGGCCCGCATCGAGGCCGCCGCCAGCGCTCCCCGCCATTAGTCTCCCGTTCCCCAGGGACGGCCACACACGACCGCAAGCCTGCAAGCTGCACGCAAAGCACAGCGGAACCCACCGGTTCCGCTGTTTGTGCTGTGGTTGGCTGACAGCGGGATTCGGCGCGCGACGCTCCTGAAACCAGGCCAGCGTCCCTGGTGCACCAGTTCCAGCACTCTTGTCCGAATGCACCAGCTTTGCCACCCGTGGGGAAGCGAGCCCGGCCGTCTCGCCAAAAGTGACCGGACGCGCCAATAAAAAAGGGCCGAAAGACGCATCCTTCGGCCCTTTTTCCTGTCGTCGTCGCCTATTCGTCTGGCCGGATTTCGTCGTCGCTTAAGTAGCAGGCCGGATCTGGTGCCCAGACGTCGTCGTAGACCGCCTCGGCCCTGGCCCGGAAGTTGCCGCCGCAGATGTTCAGATAGCGGCAGGTGGCGCAGCGCCCCTTCACATGGCTCTTTTTGTCCTTGAGCTTGGCCAGCAGTTCAATCGTGGGGTCGTCCCAGATCTGGGAGAACGGCCGCTCGCGGACATTCCCAAAAACGTGGTGCCGCCAGAACTGGTCGGGATGGACCTTGCCGTCCCAGGAAATGCAGCCAATGCCCCGGCCGGAATTGTTGCCCTCATTAAAGGAAAGCAGCTCCAGCACGTCGGCGGCCCGGGTCGGGTCTTCGCGCAGCAGACGGTTGTAGACGTAGGGACCGTCGGCATGGTTATCAACCGTCAGGACTTCCTTGGGCATCCCGGCGTCGTGCAGCGCCCGGGTGTGGTCCATGATGAGATCCACAACAGCCCTGGTGCCGGCGTGGTCCAGATCCTCATTGATGAGTTCCGAACCGCGGCCGGAATAGACCAGATGGTAAAAGCAGATGCGCGGCACTTCGCGTTCGCGCAGCAACTCAAAAAGCAGCGGCACTTCCGAGATATTGCGCTTGTTAATGGTAAAGCGCAGCCCGACCTTGAGGCCTTCGTTCTGGCAGTTCTCAATGCCTTGCAAAGCCTTTTGATACGAGCCGGGCACGCCGCGAAAGAGGTCGTGGACCGCTTCGCCGCCATCCAACGAGATGCCGACGTAGGACAGACCCACGGACTTGAGCTCCCGGGCCTTGTCGCGCGTGATGAGCGTGCCATTGGTGGAGATGACCGCCCGCATGCCGCGCGACACGGCATGGGAGGCCAGCTCGGTCAAATCCTTGCGCACCAGCGGTTCGCCGCCGGAAAACAGCATCACCGGCGCGCCGTAAGCGGCCAGATCGTCGATCATGGCCTTGGCCTCGACCGTGCCGATGTCGTCCTTGCCTTCGGGGTCCACGGCCTTGGCGTAGCAGTGCACACACTTCAAATTGCACCGCCGGGTCATGTTCCAGACCACAACGGGCTTTTTGTCCTTGGAAAATTGCAGCAAATGCGACGGGAGTTTCCCGGAATGGCGACCGTAACGCAGGGCGTCGGAAGCTTCCACCCCGCCGCAGTAAAGCTTGGATATGCCGATCATTGCAGGTCCTTTGTTCGATGGGTGGGAAGGGCCTATAATACATTTTGCCGGCAGGCGGTAGGGGCCGGCAGCGAGAAAAAACCGGCCGGTTCCGCCCCCGCGCCGTGGAGAAATGAAAAAGAAGAAAGAAAAGAGAAGAGAAGAATGCCTCCGGCGGCCGGGAGGGGGTTGCCCCCTCCCGGACCCTCCCAGTCTGGGGGGCCTTGTCCGGGGCAGTCAGAGCACTGCCCCGGACAAGGCCCCCCAAACAGGAAGTCTCCGAGAAGAGATCGTTTGAAGGAGGAATTCTGTCGCAAGGGGCCGGGGGCTCGTCTCTCTTGCCTCTCTCGCTCCCTCCGGCCGCCGCAGCGACGGCGGTTCCCGTCAAGCGCCATCTCCTGCTTGCCCCGGTCCGCTGCCGATCAGATTGCCTGCCAAGGCCCAGCCCCCCTTGAAATACTTCTCCCATCAAGGGGGTCCGGGGGGGATTATCCCCCCCGGCCGCCGGAGGCATCTTCTGCCTTTTCTTCTCACGCCCCTCGGGGCGGAATGGGCTTTATGCCCCAGATATCCTTGGCGTATTCGCGGATGGTGCGGTCTGAGGAGAAATAGCCCATGCGGGCGGTATTGAGCACGGCTTTGCGCATCCAGACGTCGGGCCGCGCGTATTCCATGCCGATGCGTTCGTGGGCCTCGATGTAGGACATGAAATCGGCCAAGTGGAGGTAGCGTTCGTTTTTGGCCAGCAGCTTCTCGAAAATCCAGTGGAAGGCGGTGGGTTCGTCGGGGCTGAAGCGCCCGGCGGAGATGCTGTCCAGCACCCGGCGGATTTCCGGGTGTTTGCGGTAGTATTCCCAGGGATCGTAGCTGCCTTCGGCCAGATGCCGTTCCACTTCGGGGGTGGTCAGGCCGAAGAGGTAGAAGTTTTCCTCGCCCACGGCCTCGCGGATTTCGATATTGGCTCCGTCCAGGGTGCCGATGGTCAGCGCGCCGTTGAGGGAGAACTTCATGTTGCCCGTGCCCGAGGCTTCGGTGCCGGCGGTGGAGATTTGTTCGCTGACATCCGCTGCCGGAATGAGTTTTTCCGCCAGGGACACGCGGTAGTCGGCGGCAAAGACCACCTTGAGATGCTCGCTGGCCCGCTTGTCGGCGTTAATGACCCGGGCCAGGCGGCAGATGAGATGGATGATCTCCTTGGCTTCGAAATAGCCGGGCGCGGCCTTGCCGGCGAACACATAGACGCGCGGGGTCGGCGGCAGATAGCCGTCCTCGGTGATGCGCAGATAGTCGTGGATGACGTGCATGACGTTTAAAAGCTGGCGCTTGTATTCGTGGATGCGCTTGGCCTGCATGTCGTAGAGTGCATCGGGGGAGATGACGATGCCCGTGGTTTTGGCCACGAAGCCGGCCAAACGGACCTTGGCATTGCGTTTGACGGCGGCGAAGCGCTCCCGGAAGGCGGCGTCCTCGGCCAGGGGGACGAGCTTTTGCAGTTCGTCGAGATCGGTGATCCACGTTTCGCCGATGGCTTCGGTGATGAGGCCGGCCAGACCGGGGTTGGCCTTGTACAGCCAGCGCCTGGGGGTGACGCCGTTGGTCTTGTTGTTGAATTTTCCCGGCCAAAGAGCTGCGTAATCCGGGAACAGCACCGTTTTGACCAGTTCGGAATGGAGCTTGGACACGCCGTTGACCGAATGGGAGCCGACCACGGCCAGATGGGCCATGCGGACCTGCTTGCCGTGGTTCTCGTCAATCAGCGACATGCGCCGGATTTTGGCGTCATCCACCGGACCGGACTGGCGGATGGAATCCAGAAACCGCCGGTTGATCTCATAGATGATTTGCAAATGGCGCGGCAGCACCTTTTCCAGCAGCTCCACCGACCACATCTCCAGGGCTTCGGGCATCAGCGTATGGTTGGTAAAGGCCAGGGTGCTGGTGGTGATGTTCCAGGCCCGGTCCCAGGGCACGCGGCGTTCGTCCACCAAAAGACGCATGAGTTCGGCCACGGTCAATGCCGGATGGGTGTCGTTGAGCTGGATGGCCGTATATTCCGGCAGCTCTTCGATGTTGCGGTTTTGCTTGAGAAAGCGCCGGGTGATGTCGCGCAGGGAGCAAAAGACCAGGAAATATTCCTGCACCAGCCGCAATTCCTTGCCAAAGGAGATGGACTCGTTGGGGTAGAGAATTTTGGAGATAAGCTCGGAATAGATTTTTTGATGCACGGCCTTGATGTAGTCGCCCTGGTCAAAGATCTCCATGTTGAAACTGTCGGTGGAGTGGGCGGCAAAAAGACGCAGATAATTGACGGTCTGGCCGCCGAAGCCGGCGATGGGGATGTCGTAGGGAACGCCCACCAGATCCTGCCAGTCCACCCACAAGGGCAGATAGCTGCCGTCCGGGGTCTGATGGTTTTCCACCCGGCCGTAGAGGGGCACGATAACGGATTGATCGCGCCGCTCCAGTTGCAAGGGCATGCCCTCGGCCATCCAGTAGTCCGGGCGCTCCACCTGGCGGTCGTTTTCGATGGACTGTTTAAACAGTCCGTATTCGTAATGAATACCGTAGCCGCAGCCGGGCATGTCGAGGGTGGCCAGGGAATCGAGAAAACAGGCGGCCAGTCGGCCAAGCCCGCCGTTGCCAAGGGCCGGGTCGCGCTCGAACTCGCGGATATCCTCCAGTTCGTAGCCCCAACCGTGCAACAGCGCGCCCATCTCCCCCTGGATCTTCAGATTATAGATGTTATTGCCCAGGCAGCGGCCCAGCAGATATTCGATGGACAGGTAATACATGCGCTTGGCCCGGGACTCGCGGTAGCGGTCGCGTGTCTCGAGCATTTTGTCCACAAGACGGTCGCGCAGGGTCAGGGAGAGCGCCGTGGCCACATCGCGTTGGCTGGCCTCCCGACAAGGTTTGCCGAGGGAATGGGTGACGTGTTCCCGGATGGAACAGGAAATGTCGCCGGTGTCGAGGCTGTGCAACGGGCAACTGTCAACAGGCATGAAGACCTCCTTGGGACGGGGCGCGAGACTGGCCGCACCCTAGCAAAAAAAGATTCCCGCTGTCCAACCGCAGCGCTAAACTACGCCGCGTCCTTGGCCGATAGGTTACGATAGAAGGGAATTTTCACCCTTTAGGAGGACATATGGACGCGATTGGCGGCAGCACTGCCGGGGCAGCGGCCTCGGCCATACAAAATCAGACGTTGGGCGCGCAGGTGGTGACGGAAACCATCAATAAGATGAACACGGATTCCAACGGCAAGGTCAACCCTGACCACGATTTTCAGACCAAAGTCCTCGCCGGCATGGGCAAGGGCACCCAGATTGACGTCGGCGTCTAGCGATACGGGTTGGATAACGAGCGCGGGGGCGCGGCCGATTGGCGTCGGTTGCGCCTCTTGCTTTTTGGCACACAGTGATTAGTTATTTCCAGGCTGTTAAAATTATTGCTATTCCATTATAAAATTTTCTTTGATTTCCTAAAAAATCTCTGTCATGGTCGATTCAGTGTTTATATGAAATCGTATATGTTTTTTCGAGGAATGAGTCCACTGCAAGAGGGAGATTTCTATGAGCTTTGACCCGATTGACTAACGGGAAAGGGGAGGCTGTCCAGCCTCCCCTTTTTCATTGTTCGCCCCAAATTGTACTGGTCTACCCTAGACTCATTATATCTGTGATGTGATTGATCTGAATGGAGAGGCTTGTCAGACTTAGCGTAGCGTAATTTGTTCCTCGATCACAGTCCGCTGCATATTTTTTGGCCAATTCTTTATACGTTGGTTCACGGCTTTCCATATATGCGCAATAGCAATAGTAGCCTGCAGTATCGAGAAGGTTGCTTGGAATTTCAATTTTTTTCGCTTTATTCTGATCCATGGCAGCGACAAGATCTTCATATGCGCGTTTTGCATCTTCACGCGCCGCCTGATAACATTCATTTTTATCGATATCATCTTTAGTGACATCGCCAGAAAACCTCCGCCTCTCCAACTGCCACTTCTCTGTCATAAACCAGCACACATTATTGCAATGGTTCGAAAACTCCTCTTGATAGTTTTCAAAATGAAGTTTCTTATCCTTCAAGAGGACTTCAACATCAAAAGTCAATTCGATTGACTTATTAATATATTCTTCACCAAGCATCCAATACGTATACGCGAGCTTTCGCTTTATCCACACTAAATTCTGACTAAATACTGACGAGTCACCTTGACTACTCATTGCCTTCTTGAGCATTAATTCGCTTCTGTCAAATGATCGAAGCGCCTTCGGAATCGATCCTTTTATAAGAAATATTTCTCCAATTCTAAAATGCAATACGTACCGCTCATTGTGATCTGGCAGAAGCTTCTCATACTTGGCTAAAGCTTCATCGTAATTATTATTCATCGACAAAAGCAGCGCTTCTTCCATTTCGAGCCAATAATTTAGCCGCCTGTCCGTAGTAACTTTTGCCCCAAACAGCCTGTAAATTTCATCTTTTAGAGCATCGAAGCTTTTTTGAGCCTCTTCAAAACTCAAATCCTCAATGGAGTGTTTATTCTTTACCAAATAACTAAATTTTTTAACATACGCTTCACACAGTCCCGTTACACCGTCAGCCTTCAAAGGCTCCGGATAAATTTCATTCTCGTACTGAAAATAGCGCTTAAGGCCACTTTTTTTAATTCCATACTGGTCCTTCGATGTCTCCTTATTATGAATGCTCTTCAAATGACTCATAAGGATATCACTTGTTTCAATATCCTTCGCCAACAAAGTAAAACTCTTTTTAATATGGGGATGAATCATGCCTCTTTTATACGACAACGCATGCTCGAGTTCACCCCAGACATCCTGAAGCAATGTTCGCAACTGTATCTCTAGTGGGCACGCATAACCGTTATAATTTCCATGCACGATATAATGGATCGACTTATAGCCTGACAGCTTTGTTGCAGGTTTAAAATCATTTTTTTGCTTAAAATACTTCTCAAAAGAGCTTCTAATATCGCTCAAAAACCACTCTTCGTTAAAATTGTATACTTTAAACTTTATAAGCTCAATATTTGTAGTTGATATTATTTCCAGGATAGCATCGTGAACTTTCACAATGTCTTCTTCAAACAAACACAAAATACGCAGCCCAGAAAAGTCTTCGATAGAATCAAGCGACACCCCTCTTCTTTTTGTTTTGAGATATACGCTTTCTGGAGTTTTTATTCTACACTTAGTTGAGTAGACTGGCACTTCTTTTTCATCTCGAGCCTTAATAATTGCCGACTCAACTTTATTTAGTAATGTTCTCCAATCATCGCAATGGTCCTTACAATACGCTTCTGCATCATCATAACTTGTACTTGCAACACCCCGGTCCTCTCTTGAAGCATCGCTCTCCATGAGATCCTCCGCCTAGACGGCCTAGATTTTTTTCATTACCTGTGCGCGGGAGAATTATTAAAACTCACCGCGTCGACACATTCATACATATAGAATTATATATTGTCAATGCATAATCACATCCCCATTCCCACCATCCTCCACCTCGACATGGACGCGTTTTTTGCCTCCGTCGAACAACACGACGACCCCGCCCTCAAAGGGCTGCCCGTCATCATCGGGCATGACCATCGCGGTGTCGTCTCCGCTGCTTCCTACGAGGCCCGCGCCTTTGGTGTGCGCTCGGCCATGCCCGTGTCCGAAGCGCGCCGGCGCTGCCCGCAAGGCGTCTTTTTGCCTGGCAACCGCCGCCGCTACAGTGAAGTCTCCCGGGTCGTCATGCACACCCTGGGACAGTTCTCGCCGCTTGTTGAACCCGCCTCCATCGACGAGGCTTATGTTGATATCACCGGCACGCAAACGCTTTTCGGCCCGGTCGAAACTCTGGCCCGGAGCATCAAGGACGCCGTGCGCGCCGCCACGGGCCTGGCCTGCTCTGTCGGCGTGGCTCCGGTCAAATTTATCGCCAAAATCGCCTCGGACTATGACAAACCCGACGGCCTGACCATTGTCACGCCCGAAAACGCCCTGGATTTCCTCGCCCCCCTGCCCGTTGGCAAAATCCCCGGGGTCGGCAAACGTGCCGAAGCGATCCTTGGCCGCCTGGGCATCCGTACCATCGCCGACCTGCGCCGCCACACCCCGGAATTCCTGGCCCGGCACTGCGGTTCCTACGGCCCGGCGCTCTACGAAAAAGCCCACGCCAGAGGCAACGCCACCCTGGTCACCGACCGCGAAGCCAAATCCGTCAGCGCCGAAAACACCTTCCACACCGATACCGCCGACCGGCACATCCTCGCCGCCTGGCTTCTGCGCCAGGCCGAACGCATCGGGCGCGAACTGCGCCAGGAAAATCTGCGCGGCCGCACTATCACCATCAAACTCAAATTCAATACCTTCAAACAAATCACCCGCAGCCGCACCCTGCCCCGGGCCACCGATTCCGACGCCGCCATTTTTGAGACCGCCCGGGAACTGCTCGACGCCGAACCGCTCCCCAGCCCCCTGCGCCTGATCGGCGTCGGCGTCTCCCATTTTGGCGACCCGCCGCGACAACTTTCGCTGTTGCCCGACCCGGTCCAGACCGAACACCAACACAACGGCAAAATCGACGCCGCCCTCGACACCATCCGCGACAAATTCGGCCGCCAGGCCATCATCCGCGGCCGGTTGTTTGAAAATGAGAAAAAGTGAGGGGAATTTACGGAAAAGAGTGCCTCCGGCGGCCGGGGGGGATAATCCCCCCCGGACCCCCTTGATAGGAGAAGTAGGGAAGGGGGTTATCGGCGCTGGTGGGGACTGTGGTCGGCTGTGGACTGGGACAGCCGAAGAGGACACTTGACGGGATACCACCGGTGCTGCTGCTCCCAGCCCCAAAGAGGGGGAATGGGGACGGCAGCCCGGAGAGGCGATGCCTCTCCGGGCGCACGAGCGTGGGACGCTGCGGGTCTACCGGCCGCCGGTGCCGCAGCCGGAACGCACCGACTGGCAGTAGGCGACGCAGGCCTTGTCGCCGCGGCACTTGGCAACGCAGGCCTGGTGCTGCTGGGCGCATTGCTGCGGCGTTTCAGGGGCGGGGTTGCCGAGCGTGGCGAGCATCTGCTGGGTCACCTGGATCGTGGGCAGATTGGGGGCCACAACCACGCCGTTTTGAATCTGCATGACCGCGCCGCAGGTCAGGTAGCACTGGGGAGCCACGGCGTTACAGACCACACTGGGGTCGTGATTGGACCCGTTGGGCATGACAATGGCGGCCACAGGCATGCCATCGGGCTTGACACAGTAGAGCTGGGTTTGGGCGCTAGCGACGGCGGCAGTGGCGAGCAGCAGGCCCAGGACGAAAAACGTGATGCACAGACGTTTCATACGGGGTTCCCTCCTTGCGGAAACGGTTTTCCGCTATCCTGGGTGTTACAACAAATCCTGGTCGTTGTCATGATTTTCAGGTAGAGAAAACCGGTTGCCGGACGGAATTGAAACCGCTTGAAATTGGGATGTCCCCGTTGACTTTTCTCGAGGGACCGTGCTAGGCCTTCGCGACTTGTGAACTTGTGCACGAGCGCCGGCCCTTGGGGGCCGTGGAGCCCGACGCCTTTCCCAAGGCAGGAGCCCTGACCATGCTTGGCAAGTTGATCAAGGACAGAACCGTTCGCGAAGCCATTGCTTCGGCTTCAGTGATCGGGCTCAATCTGGTTTCAGCCACCTTTGTGGGCCTGCTCATGGGCTGGTGGTTGGACCGCTGGCTTGATACCAAGCCCTGGCTTCTGCTGACGTTTTTGATTTTGGGCATTGCCGCAGGTTTTAAAAACGTGGTGGTTGAGGTCAAGAGAATCCAAAAGGCTGACGCCGAGGAACACGAAGAACATGGCGACACTGATGCGAAACCTTAAGGACGGACTGGAGCGGTGGCTGTTTCGCCGTGGCTACGTCCACCCCGAGGTGCGCGAACTGGTGCGCAACCAGGTGGTGCTCACGGCCCTGGTCTGTGCCGCCTGTCTGCCGTTTTCCGCTGTTTCCACGGCCGCCTGGTCCCTGGCTGCGGGCACGCTCATTATCAGTTTGAACTTTTGCTCGCTGGCCAAATTCGGCCAGCAGATTACGGGATATGGGAACAAGCGCGAGGCCATCGCGGCGGTGCTGGTCCGGTTTTATTTTCGGCTGGCGCTGACTGGTTTCGTGCTCTTTGGTTTGATTGTCTGGTTCGGGGCTTCGCCGTTGCCGCTTTTGGCCGGCATTACGACGGTGGTGGTTAACTTCCTCGTCTGGGGCGTCGCGCGCCATGCCGGCTCCAAGACGCACCAAACGCTTACGGGAAAGGAGGCATAGGACATGGCTGGTGGGTTGCCGCATCCGATTCTGCTCGTCGACGAGGTCGCGAAGAACGTTGGGCTGTATAAGCTCAACGACGTCTTCCACGCCCAGGTCATCGACACCAACGTCATTTACGCCTGGTTTGCCATGGGCCTGCTCATCATTTTGGGCATGCTGGCCACCCGCAAGCTCGCCATGGTGCCGAGCGGGTTGCAGAACTTTTTCGAAGTCGTCGTCGGCGGACTCGAGTCCTTCGTCGTCGAAAACATCGGCGAAAAGGGACGCAAGGTTTTTCCGTTCCTGTGCGCCCTGTTCCTGTTCATCATCACCGGCAACCTGATCGGTCTGGTTCCCGGCCTCGATTCCCCGACCAACAACGTGAACACCAACGCCGCCATGGCCTTGACCGTGTTCGCCTACTACAACTTCTGGGGCATCCGCATGTGGGGTGCCGGCTACATCAAGCACTTCATGGGACCGTTCTGGTGGCTGGTGCCACTCATGCTGCCCATCGAAATCATTTCGCACCTGGCCCGTCCGCTGTCGCTCACCCTGCGTCTGTTCGGCAACGTGCGCGGTGAGGAAATCGTCCTGGTGCTCCTGTTCGCCCTGGCTCCGGTGGTCGGCACCTTCCCGATGTACTTCCTGTTCTCGCTGGCCGACTGCATCCAGGCTTTCGTGTTCTTCATGCTGGCCATGATCTACCTCAAGGGCTCGCTGGAACACGCGCACTAGAATTCGGGGGAAATGGTCCTTAGGACCGTAACTTTAAACACCTGATTTTCAGGAGGATCGACATGCGTAAAGCTTTTATGACCATCTTCTCGACCGCTGCCCTGCTGTCCCTGGCTTCCGCTGCCTTCGCCGCTGGCGATGCCATGGCTGCCATCGGCACCATCTCCTGGGCCACTGCCATCGGCATGGGCCTGGCTGCTGCCGGCTGCGGTCTGGGTCAGGGTCTGGGCCTCAAGGCTGCCTGCGAAGGCACCGCCCGTAACCCCGAGGCTGGCGGAAAAATCACCGTCACCCTGATCCTCGGCCTGGCCTTCATCGAGTCCCTGGCCATTTACGCCCTGGTCGTCTGCCTGATCCTGCTCTTCGCCCACCCGTTCGCGAAGATCATCACCGGCTAATGACGGTTTGACCCGAAAGGAGGCCGGCAGCCCCGGCCTCCTTTTTTTTTCCATAAACCCTGCACGCACCAAAGGATGCCGCGCCTTGAAAAGCGAACACATCCCCAAGGCCACGATTAAGCGCCTGGCCATGTACGTGCAAGTGCTCGAAACGCTCAAGCGCGAAGGCTCGCAAGTCGTCTCCTCGGAACTCCTTGCCCGTACATGCTCTGTCAATCCCTCCCAGATCCGTAAAGATCTGGCCTATTTCGGTGAATTCGGCGTGCGTGGCGTGGGCTACCATGTCCAGGATCTCATCTACTCCATCAAACATTCCCTCGGCGTTGACCGGGTCTGGAAATGCGCCCTGGTCGGCGTTGGCAACCTGGGCAAAGCCTTGCTGCGGCATCAGGATTTCAAGTTTCGCGGCTTTGACATCGTCGGCGCATTCGACTGCGATCCGTTTAAAATCGGTGAGGAAATTTCCGGTCTGGAAGTGGTCTGCACCCGTCGGCTCAAAGACGCGGTCAAAGAACTGGGCATCGAGATCGGGCTGATTACCACGCCGGTCAACCGGGCCCAGCGGGCGGCCAATTTCCTGATTGAAGCCGGTGTCAAAGGGATTATCAACTATTCTCCGGCCATGCTCACCGTGCCGGCCGATATCTACGTCGAATACGTTGATTTTTTCCACCATTTCTATTCGGTGGCCTTCTCCATCACCCTCGACCGGCATCAGGAGCGACTTGGCTCAAACGACGAGGCCGACGAAGACGACTAAGCCCGGTCGCATCCGAGGCGGCAGTCCTGGTTCCCGGCCACGGCCGGTTTTTTTGTTCCAAGCCGAGCACCTGCCCCGCCCGCCCGCACGCAGCACCACACACACCATGCAGCAGTCCCAGTCGCCGCCGCCCGCTCGCGGCACACTTTGGAACAAAGCCCTGTCCCAGACCCTGCCCATTACTCTTGGCTATGTGCCGGTGGGCATGGCCTACGGTGTGCTGGCCGGCAAGGCCGGGTTGTCGGCGGTCAATGTGCTGCTCATGTCCGTCCTGGTCTATGCCGGTTCGGCCCAGCTGGTGGCCGTTGGCCTGTTTGCCGCCGGCGCTTCGGGCGCGGCCATCGTGGCCACGACCGTGGCCGTCAATCTGCGCCATGTGCTGTTTTCAGCGGCCATGGCCCCGCTGCTGTCGGGCTGGCGCAAGCGGGAACTGGCGGCGTTTGCCTTTGAACTGACGGATGAGAGCTTTGCCCTGCACGCAGCCCGGTTTGGCCGGGGCGACCGGGGCAAAGAGCTGACCCTCTCTATCAATGTCCTGGCCCAGGCTTCCTGGGTGGCCGGAACGGCCCTTGGCGTGGCTCTTGGCGACGTCTTGGGCGACGGCCGGGCTTTTGCCTTGGATTTTGCTTTGCCGGGTATGTTTCTGGCTTTGCTTGCCGGACAGGTGGGCAGCCGGTCACAGGTGGCGGCGGCTGTGGTCGGGGCGGGCTTGTCATTGGCCGCGTGCGGGCTTGGCATCACCGGCTTTGGCGCGCTGGCGGCCGGGTTGGCCGGCGCCGGCTGTGGTCTTGGAGTGGAAAAATGGATGACGCGACGACATTTGTAACCATTGCCGGCATGGCTGCGGTGACCTACGCCACCCGCTCGGGACCGCTGCTTTTTCTGGCCGGGCGCACCCTGGCACCCTCAGCCATCCGCTTTCTGGCCCACGTGCCGGCGGCGGTCCTGGCCGCCCTGGCAGCACCGGCCCTGCTGCGCCCGCAAGGCCAGTTTGACATGAGCCTGGACAATGCCATCCTCTGGGCCGGCTTGGCCGCCTTTGCCCTGGCCCTGCGCACCAAGGGCTTTTTCGGTCCGGTGGCTCTTGGCATGGGTCTTGTGGCCGCGGTTCGCTTCTTGTCCGGGGCGTAACCGATCCGGGCTGTCACTCGTTTCGCTGACCCGCCAGACGATAGCGGGTGGCCGGCCCCCGCCCTTCCTTGCGCACAATGCCGCGCGTCACCAAATCCTGCAAATCATGCTGGGCCGTTCGCTGGGGCACATCGCTCCCGCCGGCATCCTGATAGTCCTGGCGGGTAAAGGTCGGCCGGTCCAGAAGGCTGCGCAAGGCCTTGCGTTGGCGGCTGGACAGGGGGCTGTCCAACACCGGCGCTTCGCCGTCCAGGGCTGGGACAGGACTGCTCCCGTGGTGTGACACAGCACTGCCCGGTTCCTCATCTTCAAAATGAATCTCCTCGGCCAGGATCAACTCCCGTTCGGCCAGAGCGGCGGCCCGGATGATGCAGTTTTTCAGTTCCCGCACATTGCCGGGCCAGACATGCTGCAGCAGCTTGTCCAAGGCCCCACGCGACAAGGCCAGCTCTCCTTTGCCCATCCGCCGGCCGGCCAGTTTGAGAAAATAGCCGGCCAGCACCGGGATGTCGTCCTGGCGCTCCCGCAAAGCCGGTGTAGTGACGGCCAACACCTGCAAGCGGTAAAAGAGATCCTCCCGAAATTCCCCAGAGGCCACCAGATCCTTTAAATTGACGTTGGTGGCGGCAATGACCCTGGCGTCGAAGGGTTGTTCGTCATCGCTCCCCAGGGGACTGATGCGCCGCACGGAGAGGGCCCGCAACAGCGCCTGCTGGACCCGGGGCGAGGCGTTGCCGATTTCGTCGAGTAACAGCGTGCCGCCATCAGCTGCCAAAAACGCGCCCTTGCGATCGCTTTTAGCCTCGGAAAAAGCCCCTTTGACATGGCCGAACAGGGCATCCATGAGTAAATTCTCATCCAGTGCGCCGCAATTGATGGAAATAAAGGGCATTGCCTTTCGGCGGCTGAGGCGATGGATGGCGTCGGCGGTCAGCTCCTTGCCGGTGCCGGTTTCGCCGATAATCAGGACGTCAGCATCTGTGGCGGCTATTTTTTGAATCCGGGTCAACAGCATATCCATGGCCCGGCTTTCGCCGACGAGATCTTCCAAGGCTTCGGCCTGGAGCCCTTGGCGCGAAGTTGGCGCGACAAGTTGCACTTTTTCTCTGGCGCGAACCGAGCGCAATCGCTCATCCCTGGCTTTTATTTCCATTTCTTTGGATAAAAGCGCTGCCACCAGATTGTTGATGGCCCGTTTGAGGGTGGCGGTGTCCAGGTCGCTGTCCGGGAGATCAATCTCGTGGAGTTCGCCTTCTTTTCGCATGGAGCGGACTTCTTCGGCCAGACGAAGGATCGGCTTGGTGATCAAGCGGGCCAGGACGAGAATGCATCCCGCCATGGTTAAAATCGCGCCAACGGTTGTGACGAAAAGGATGTTGAACTGCCCGAATTCTGCGGCCCGGGGCAGCAGGCTGCGATCAATGTAAATGATGCCGCCGATGATCTCTCGTTCCCCGTTGCCGGAACTGCGAAACCGCACCGGCGCATAGCCGATGAAATCCTCGCTGGAGGCCAGTTTGGACGGTCCAAAATCGGGTTCGCCACGCTCCATGCCGGAATGGCCCTGCTGCAGGGCCGACACCATGCGCCAGAAGGTCTCGTGGCGCGGTCCGGGGCGAAAGGCGTCATCGTAGCCGGGTTTGCCATGATCGCCGGAAAATCCGGTCTTGGCCGTTTCCACTGAAAGCTGGTGCAAGGGTTCTTCGATGTTTTCAGACTGAAAGAGAATCCAACCGCGCTCGTCCAGGAACAGGCTCAACCGGTTTTCCGCTGTGCGGTTATACCCCAGCAGCGGCGAGCGTGGTGAATTGTAAAGCGACAAGACGTTGCGCAGTTGCCGGGCATCCACGGAGAGGACGAGATACCCGGCCAGACGGCCGTCGCTTTCCAGCACCGGGGTTGTCAGGCGCAGCAGGCTCAGATCGCGATGGCGGGGCTGGGCTCCAAACCCGGTGGGCGGATAATAGACTTCGATCAGATCGGACAGGGTGACCTGCCCCCGCCCCAGGCCGACAGCTTTGCGCGACACGACAAAGGGGCTGTTTTTGGCTTGCAGGGCCACCTCCGGCGGCACTTCCTCCACCCGGTTCCCGTCTTTGAGAAACGCGTATTGGTTCTCCGTCCCCTCGCCCACATAGGCCGCTTCGGCATAGATCTCCCCCCGGGCAATGGCTGAGGATTCCATGAAGTTCCGCAAGCGTTCCCGGGTCATGGGGCGATGGGCCAGGGCCACGATGTCCTCGCGGCAGCCTTCCAGCAGGGTTTCGATCTCGTGGGCCTGGGCCAGGGTCAGGGTCAGGGAACTGCGCCCCAGGGCCAAGTCTATGTAGCGATTGGAAAAAATATTGAGAACGAGGCCCGTTACGCCAAGGACGGCGATGACTGGCGGGATGAGAAAAACCAGCAGTTTTTTGCGAATGCTCCAATCAGAGAGACCCTTGATATAGGCTGGGGAGGGACCGGTGTGGCTTGAGCGACGCAGCAGGCGCAGCATGGGCACTCCTGAAGGCTTTCAGTCTTTGGCGCGTTTTGCGCTATCCAGGCCAACTGGCGCTATCAATGCGCAAATATCCCGCCATTCTGTCAAGCGCTTTTTTTCACTATTTAAATTTATCCATACAATTCAACTTACAAAACACGCCGGCACACCCCTTGCTAAAAGAAGCGCGAAGGCGACGCAGCCAAACGCGTCGATTCAAAAAGGAGGTGTTGTGATGCGGATTCTCGTAGCTCTCGATCAGTCCCCGTTTGCGGTGACCGTGCTGGAAAAAGCCATCGCTCTGGCCAAAACCCAAGGCGCGACCCTGTCCATCATGACCGTGGCTGAGGATTTCTTCGATCTGGGTGACTACCTGGACGTCGTTTCCGTGACTGATAAAATTTTTGCGGCGACCAAGGCCGACGCCCAAAAGTACGGCGACCTCGCCAAGGCTTCCGGCATTGATGCCGAGGTTGTGGTTGAACAGGGGGTTTCCCCGGCGGATCTGATCATCGCCCACGCCGAAAACAAGGCTATCGACATGATCGTCATGGGCCACCAAGGGAAAAAAGGCCTGTCAAAATATCTGATCGGCAGCGTGGCTGCCCGCGTCGTGTCCCATGCGCCCTGCTCGGTCCTCGTGATTCGTTAACTTAAGAAGGGGGAAGACATGTTCACGAAAACCAAGGCTCTGTTCGCCTGCGTCGTAACTTTTGCGCTCCTGGCTCCGGCAATGGCCTTTGCCGCCGGCGGCGGCGGCGCACCCATCGTCATGGTGGCCGACACCCGCAAACTGACCGGCATTATGGCCTGGTGGGCCAACCTCTACAACGAGTCCCACCTCTACTTCACCATCCTGACCGTCATTCTCATTCCGCTGATTGGCGTGATCTTCGGCGTGCTGGCCGACATCATCATGCACTTCATCGGCATTGACTTGAAGTCCCGCGACCTGGCCGAACATTAAACCGGACCGCTAGGCAAAAAGGAGAATCCACATGGAATGGCTTTACATCCTCATGCCCATCGCGGGCGTTAAAATCTTCTGGCCGGGCCTTATCATCCTGGGCATCGGCGTCGGCGTCATCGGCGGCTTCTTCGGCATGGGCGGAGCCTGGATGGTCACCCCGGGCCTTAACATCCTCGGCTTCCCCATGGCCTTTGCCATCGGCACCGACATCGCCCACATGGCCGGAAAATCGCTTATTTCCACCATGCGCCACGGCAAGTTCGGCAACGTCGATTACAAGCTCGGCTTCATCATGCTTGTCGGAACCATCGTCGGCTTCGAAGTCGGTGCCCAGATGATTATGTGGCTCGAGCGTATCGGCAAAGTCGATATGGTCGTGCGCTGGATCTACCTGGGGTTACTGGCCTTTATCACCTGGATGGTCTTTACCGACATCGCCCGCCGCAAGGCCAAGGACCGCGCTGCCATCGCCTCCGGCCAGGAAGTGGACAAGAATGCCACGGGTCTTGAGTGGCACAAGACCCTGCACAAGATCAAGATCCCGCCCATGGTGCACTTAAACGTGGCCGGCATCTACTGCTCCGCCTGGCTGCCCATTGCCGTCAGCTTCTTCACCGGCTGGTTGGCTGGTATCCTCGGCATCGGCGGCGGTCTGATCCGCATGCCCGCCCTGATCTACCTTGTCGGCTGCCCGACCCACGTCGCCGTCGGCACCGACCTCTTTGAAGTCGCCATCTCCGGCCTCTATGGCGCTGCCTCCTACACCTACAAGGGACGCACCGAACTCGTGGCCGCCATCATCATGCTCATCGGCGCGGCCATGGGTGCCCAGGTCGGCGCTGTGGCCACCAAGTACATCAAGGGCTACGGCATCCGCTACGTCTTCGGACTGGCCGTTATCGGCTGCGGCATCTCGATCTTCTTAAAGCTCCTCGGGGTCTATATTCCCTCCGTCGCCGGCGTCTGCGACATCATCGCCACCTACCTCATTCTGGGTCTGGTGTCCGGCATGGCGCTCTACATTACGATCAAGATGGTCCAGGGAGCGAAGCGGGAAATAGCCATGAAGAAGGCCAAGGCCTAAGCGCGCAACAGCCAAAGGAAAGGAGAACGCCATGCGTACCATACTCAAGAAAATGCTGCTGGCCGCCCTGCCCGTCGTCTTCCTGGCCGGCTGCGTGGAATACGGCAAGGTAGACCAGGGCCGCACCGTGGCCGTGGACAAGGACAAAAAGACCGTCACCTTCATCCGCGACAAGGCCAACGACTGGCAAAAGCCCGACTACACCTATCTGCCGGCCCTGACCTACAGTTTCCCCACTGTGCCGGCGGAAATGGGCGAAATCCCCAAGGCCGGTCTGCGGATGAAGATGGATGCCGACAAGAGCCAGATCGTGCTGTACGATCCCAAAAAGCAGAACTTCGAGACCATTGCCATCCAGATCGTGGACAAGCAGGAAGGCATCGATGGCAAGCACCCGCTTGTCTACGATGTAGCCGCTGACAAGGCCAAGGTGTTCCCGGCCCTGGACAAGGATAAGAAGACCGTCACCATCTACTCCGGCCGCCAGAAGCTGCTGGTCACCTTCATCGTCCCTGAGGAATACGCCGCCCTGCCCGCCACGGCCTGGGATTCCGGCGACGAAGTGCGCGTCTACTACAAGGAAGACGGCAAGGCTTTGCGCCTGATGAACGTTACCAAGACCAACATCTTTAAGAAGTAAGGAATCCGCAACCCCACACCCCGCCAAGCCGTTCCGGTCCGCCCGCTCGGGCCGGGACGGCCCTTAAAAGGAGCCTGCCATGATCTTCGAACGCTCTTCCAGCCCTGCCCCGGAACTCAACGCCCGCCAGCGCTGGGCCGTCGTCGCCATGGATGTGGCCATGCTTGCCGAAGTCACCGTTTCCGTCTATTTAGCCTCCAAGCAACCCGACGAATTCACGCCGGTTTTCATGAAGGTGTTTTTCTCCATGCTCATCCCCACCCTGGCCGCCGGCATTTTCGCCATCCGCCGCTTCCGTGACCGCAGCGCCCCTGACGCCGGAGTCGAAGCGTGAGCGAACTGCGGCTCCTGCGGCTGCGGGAAATCCTTGGCTGGATCGCCGCCGCCTTTTGCCTGTGCGCCGCCATGGGTCTGGCCGACAGCTTCGTCAACAGCTTCCGCACCGGACCCAACACCTTTGCCGTCGTGGCCGGCGGCACGGAAAGCTTATCCGGCCCCCTGCCCGTCGAAGCGGCCGACGCCGCGTCCATGGTCGTAACCATCGACCGGCCCGGCCTGACCTTTGACATCACCACCCAGCAGCAAGGCTTCTGGATGGGCAACCGCATGTGGCAGGGTGTCCTGACCGTCGCCCCGGACGCCAAACCCGGCCCGGCCACCGTCATTTTGCGCAGCCCGGCCGGCGAGAGCGCCTCTCCGGTCCAGGCCTTTATCATCCAGGTCTACCCGGACCAGATAGCCCTTAACGCCGCCTCCAATTCCAACAGCATCCGCCTGCTCGGCCTCTCGCCCATGGCCGTGGCCGCCTACTGCCTGATCTTTGCCTGTCTGGCCGGCCTGTGCGTCTACCTGACCACCCGCCGCCTGGAAGCCCTGTGGACTGCTGCCGGCAAGGCCGTGGTCTACATGACCAAAAAGACCCCGGACGGACTGCTCATTTCCTTTGGCCTGGGCACAGACCAGGGACTCGCCACCGGCGCGCCCGTGGCTGTGCATGACGAATCCGGCCTGCCGGTGGCCATGGCCTCGGTGGTGCGCTGCGCGTCGGGCGACGCCACAGCCCTGGTCATGGGCGACGGCAAGGTGGCCCTGGGCAACATCGTGCGTCTGGCCGACACCTCGGATCAGGCCGTTTCGCCGCCCCAGGCCTGAGCCGCCCGACTGCTCCCCGCGCCCCCGTGCGGGCTGGACAAGGGCCGCGGCCTGCTCCTTTGCCGACTGTGCGCCACCCCAACGCGCATCACCCGCGGCAACACCCCTCGCCTTCCCGGCGATGGCTACCAGTGCAGCACATAATAGCGCAGGTACAGATACGCCATGGAAATGGCCACGGTCATGAACATGACCGGCACGCCGTATTTCATGAAGCGCAAAAACGTGATCTTGTTGCCGGCCTTCTCGCTCAGGCCAACCACGATGACGTTGGCTGAAGCCCCGATGGCCGTGCCGTTGCCGCCAAGGCAGGCCCCGAGCGCCAGGGACCACCACACCGGCATCATGGTGGGATGTTGGAGCAGATCAAACCCTTTCAGGCCGGTGGAGGGGCCGAGAATCTTTTCGGCCATATCCACCAGCAGCGGATTCATGGTGGCGACAAACGGAATGTTGTCCACAATGGCCGAGGCGATGCCCGCAAACCAGACCATGACCATGGTGAGTGTCAGCATGCTTTCCGGGGTGGGGCCGGTCAACGCGATCATTTTGCTTGAAAGCAGTTCGATAAAGCCCACCTTCACCGTGCCGCCGATGATGATGAAAAGGCCGATAAAGAAAAAGATGGTGGACCATTCCACCTCGGCCAGGACGTGGTGCGGATCTTCGTCAGACAGCAGCAGCAGCAGGGCCGCGCCGCCAAGGGCCACCGTGGCCGGCTCAAAATGCAGGACTCCGTGAAACATGAAGCCGAGGATGGTCAGGCCCATGACCGCCCCGGATTTTTTGAGTAGTCCCGGATCTTTGATCAGGACTTTTTCATTCATGGCCATAATGCGGGCCTTGAGATCCTCGCGCACCTGCAGGCGTTTGCCAAAGATGAGCTTCCAGACAAACAGCCACACCACCATGGAGATGATGATGGCCGGAGCAAGGTTGTAGATAAACGCCATGAAGTCGAGGCCGGCTTTGGAGGCGATCATGATGTTGGGCGGATCGCCGATGAGCGTGGCCGTGCCGCCGATGTTGGATGCCAGGGCCTCGGTGATGAGGTAGGGCACCGGGTCCACCTCCAGCTCCTTGGCGATGAGCAGGGTGACCGGCGCCAGCAAAAGCACCGTGGTCACGTTATCAAGCAGGGCCGAGGCCACGGCAGTGACCACGGCGAAGATGAGCATGACCCGGAACGGGTCGCCCTTGGCCACTTTGGCGGCTTTGATGGCCACGTACTGAAACACCCCGGTCTTGGTCATGATGTTGACCATGATCATCATGGAGATCAAGAGGAAGATGACGTTCCAGTCCACGCCGAGATCGATGTCGTGCAGCGCGTCATGCTGGGTCAGCACTTTGGTCAAAAGGGTCAGGGCCGCTCCGAACAGGGCCACTTTGGTCTTGTGTATTTTTTCCGAGACAATGACCGCATAGGCGGTGAAAAAAATGCCGACAGCTACCCAGAACATGGGGACTCCTTAGCGAAGCTCCGGGCAGATCCGCCCGAAGAGGCATATCAGTTCGGCCACCATGGCCCCGCGATCGACTTCACCAAGCAGCCTGCCGTCGTTTGCCAGGACAGGCAGGGCGTTGACGCCCTTTTCCGTGAAAAGGACTTCGGCTTCCACAAAATGGGCGTCCTCAAACAGGGTGACGCACCGGGAAACCATGATGTCTTTGGCGACTGTTCCTTTGTTCTCCTCCAGAATCCGGGCCGCAAAGTTTTCATCTTCGCCCATGGCCCGGGCCATGTTGGAGTCGAGATAAAAGGGCGTGAGCACCTTGAGCAGATCGTAGCTGGAGATCACGCCCAAAAGCCGGCCGGCGGCATCGATCACGTAGAGCAGGCGTGAAGCCTTGCCCCGCATGCTGCACAACAGTCCGATCAAGGTTTCATTCGGACCGACCGTGGCCAGATCCGTGTGCATGATGGTGGAGACCTTCATACGAGCATACTCCTTGTGGTCTTTGCAAAGACGGGGACGCCGGGAACGCTGCACGGTCGGAAAAGCTGCGTTCCAGGCCTCAGGGGAGGATCTGTCCCCGAAAGCGGGTCAACTCCAGGTGATAGGCTTTGCCATCGGGGGAGATCTTCAGGCTGGCCGGCTGGTCCCCGGACACCAGCCCGTCCATTTCGTACCAGACGGCGGCCTCGTCGCTGACGAAGCGCACGGTCTCGGCCTTGAGCCGAAATGACGGCAGGCTGCGGCGCAGCCGTTGGCTGACGGCTGCGGGCAATTGCTGCGACGCCTCTCCCCGGTCACGCCGGTACACCGTTCCATCGCCGTGCACGTCCAATTCCACCACCCGACCATTGGGCATGATGCCGCAGACCTGATAGCGCACGCCAGCGGTGCCGTGCAGGGCCACGCGCACGTCGGTGACAACGATGCCCCGGGCCGCCCGGCCAATGGCCCGACGCACCGAATCCGGGACAGACCCCGGGTCCAGCGCGGCCTCGTCATCCCCTGTCTGCCCCCTGGCGGCGCGGGACAGGCAATAGATCAGCAACAGAAACGAAAGGTAGAACACCGTTCCCATAGTCGCACTCCGTATGCGGCCGGCGCGGTGGCTACTGGTTTGCAGTCGGCGCGCCGGCCATGTCTTGTCTCCCGCCGCCGGCCGGCGGCGGGACTACGGCGACCGGGACTATTTCTTCGGAATGGCCCAGTCGGGCAGCACGGACAGGTCCACGCCCCAGGCCCAGGGCATGAGGAAATAGACCACCAGGGTGATCTGGATGATTCCCAGGATGTTGAGCCACAGACCCGTGCGGGCCATCTGCCGGATGGTCACCGCACCGGAGCCGAAAACCACGGCGTTTGGCGGCGTGGCCACAGGCAGCATGAAGGCATAGGAACAGGCGATACAGGCGGCCACGATGGGACCAAGGGGGTTGATCTTCATGCCCACGGCAATGGCCCCCATGACCGGAATCATCAGCGTGGCCACGGCGGTGTTGGAGGTCACTTCCGTGAGGAAGATGTTTAAGGCCACGATGCAGGCAATGATCCAGATGAGCTGCATGCCCTCGAGATCGACCAGCAGGCCGGCAATGTACGGTTCTTCGACGCTTGAAATGGAATTGACCTTATCCTCCGGCGAGGGGTAGCGACCCTCTCGGAGGCTCAAAATGCGTACAGAAGATATCTTCGCCCTGGGACTGGGTCTGACTCCCCCCTGGCAG
>NZ_WVUD01000122.1 GCF_009856865.1 Solidesulfovibrio aerotolerans
TGACCTGGATAAGAGGGATACAGCGGCGGTTGATAAAGTCGTAGGCCGAGAGGTACTTGACGAGAAAATCTTTGTGCTCGCTGGTAATCGGAAGTCCAAAGCTTGCCAAAGAAACAATATCCCGCGTGTCGGCGATGACTTTGCGGTCGACCATCTGATAATGCCAAACGTCGTCCATGTGCCAGGCAATCTTGACCTGCTCCTTTCCGGTGTGGACGCATTTCAAACGTTCGACGAGGACGATGGCGACGGGAAATACGTGCTTAAACCCGGCTTGACCTTTTCCGTTGTCGACCCACGCCGCAATCCCGTCATGAAGGCTGAGGGCCATGCGTCCAGGGACGATGGCATTTTCGGATACCGGCGCGTCGTGGAGCATCGAGTGAATAGTGGGCAGTTGAGTTTGGACAACATTGCCCGGCGTAGTGGTCATGGTCGCATTCAAAGAAGCCAAGAACTCCGGCACAGCTACAGCCGGCGGAGTGCCTCCTTTTGGATAGCGGGCCGTCACATTCTGGACGATGTCCTCGACCTCCTGAGTGTCCAGGGGCGGCACACACTTGGCGGCATTTTCAGCAAGCAGGGCTTCGCGGATGGCCTGATCCGACAAGCCTTTTGCATGCAAGGAAGCCGCGACGCGAAACAGGGTGTCATTGCGCTTCGTCTCAGGAATCGAGGCCGGTACCTGGATCG
>NZ_WVUD01000123.1 GCF_009856865.1 Solidesulfovibrio aerotolerans
TGACCTGGATAAGAGGGATACAGCGGCGGTTGATAAAGTCGTAGGCCGAGAGGTACTTGACGAGAAAATCTTTGTGCTCGCTGGTAATCGGAAGTCCAAAGCTTGCCAAAGAAACAATATCCCGCGTATCGGCGATGACTTTGCGGTCAACCATCTGATAATGCCAAACGTCGTCCATGTGCCAGGCAATCTTGACCTGCTCCTTGCCGGTGTGGACGCATTTCAAACGTTCGACGAGGACGATGGCGACGGGAAAGACGCGTTTGAATCCGGACTGTCCTTTTCCGTTGTCGACCCACGCGGTAATTCCGTCGTGGATGCTGAGGATGATGCTCGCGGGCACTATGGCGTTGACGGATACTGGCGCGTCAGGGAGCATGGAGTGAATCGTGGGCAGTTGAGTTTGTGCAGCATTGCCCGACGCAGCGGTCATGGTCGCATTCAAAGAAGCCAACACCTCCGGCACAGCTACTGTCGCCGAGCCTCCTTTGGCGTACCGGGCCGTCACGTTTTGGGCGATGTCTTCGACCTCCTGAGTGTCCAAAGGCGGCACACACTTGACAGCATTTTCAGCAAGCAGGGCTTCGCGGATGGCCTGATCCGACAAGCCTTTTGCATGCAAGGAAGCCGCGACGCGAAACAGGGTGTCATTGCGCTTCGTCTCAGGAATCGAGGCCGGTACCTGGATCG
>NZ_WVUD01000124.1 GCF_009856865.1 Solidesulfovibrio aerotolerans
TTCCCGCCTCGAGTATTCGACGATCTTTTGACCAGTATAACCTTGATTAAATTGGATAATACTGGCATATTATCCGGGCTGTGGACATCAATTCTCTTCCTGACGACCCCGCCACACTGAAAGGCCTGCTTGCCGACATGGCCGCCAGCCAAGCTGACCAGCAGCAACATATTGCCCAGCTTGAGCAGCGCATCCGGCTCCTGAACCTAATCATTTACGGCCCAAAGTCCGAGAAAAAGCCCCGTACCGGTCAAGAACAGCAGCTCTCCCTGTTCGACGAAGCCGAACAGACCGTGGAAGAGCAGACGCCCCAGACCTTCGAAGAGGTCTGCACCCCGACCCATACCCGTGGCAAACGCGGTCGCCGGTCCATCCCCGCCGATCTGCCCCGGGTCGAAATTATCCACGACCTGCCGGAATCGGAGAAGGCTTGCCCCTGCGGCGCGGTATTGGTCCGCATAGGCGAAGAGGTCAGTGAAAAACTCGATATCGTGCCGGCCAAAATCCAGGTCATCCGCCACATCCGGCCCAAATACGCCTGCCGGGCCTGCGAAGGCGTGGAGGATGACGGGCCGACGGTGAAAACCGCGCCCATGCCGCTCCAGATTATCCCCCAGGGCATCGTCACCCCGGGCCTTTTGGCCCATGTCGCGATAGCCAAATA
>NZ_WVUD01000125.1 GCF_009856865.1 Solidesulfovibrio aerotolerans
TGCGGAAGCGAACCTCGGACTTGACCAAATCGGCCACCTGAAGCAGGAGAGAAATACCAGCGCGCTCAACTCATCCTGGGTGGCCGAATATTCCGAATTGGGTGGCCGATTTCACCGAAATCCGCACCCGGCAGGCGTACTTGGGCCGGATGTGGCGGATGACCTGGATCTTGGCCGGCACGATATCGAGCTTCTCGCTTACTTCCTCGCCGATGCGGACCAGAACCGCGCCGCAGGGGCAGGCCTTTTCCGATTCCGGCAGATCGTGGACGATCTCCACCCTGGGCAGATCGGCGGGGATGGGCCGACGTCCGCGCTTGCCACGGGTGTGGGCCGGGGTGCAGACCTCTTCGAAGGTCTGGGGCGTCTGCTCTTCCACGGTCTGTTCGGCTTCGTCGAACAGGGAGAGCCGCTGTTCTTGACCGGTACGGGGCTTTTTCTCGGACTTCGGACCGTAAATGATCAGATTCAGGAGCCGGATGCGCTGCTCAAGCTGGGCAATATGTTGCTGCTGGTCAGCTTGGCTGGCGGCCATGCCGGCGAGAAGGCCTTTCAGTGTGGCGGGGTCGTCAGGAAGAGAATTGATGTCCACAGCCCGGATAATATGCCAGTATTATCCAATTTAATCAAGGTTATACTGGTCAAAAGATCGTCGAATA
>NZ_WVUD01000126.1 GCF_009856865.1 Solidesulfovibrio aerotolerans
GCAAAAAGGGTGGGGAGGTTGTCCACGGACACGCCGATCAAGGCGGTCTCATTGTCCTCGAAAATGTCCCGGACGATGTTGTAGCCCGGCCACTGCCCCGAGCACACCGGGGTCCAGGCCGCCGGCACGAAGGAGAGGACCAGATTTTTCTGGCCGATGTAATCGGCCAGACGCGCCCGGGAGCCGTCAATGGCCGGCAAATCAAAGTCGGGCATGGGACTGCCGACGGCGACGGTCGTCACGCTGTCGGTGGGCGGCAGGTGGGGCACGGGAAAGATGTTTCCGGCCAAGGATTGTTTGGCGGCTTCTGCGGCCGGGAATGGGGCGTCGGCCGGGGCGAGGGCCGGGGCGACCAGGAACAACGCCGCGATGAGCAGTGCCGGGGCGGGATGGCGCATGGGCGTTCCTTGTTTGGGCGTTGGAAATTACAGGCCGGCCTTGGCGGTTATGGCGGCGAGAAAATCCGTCGGCGAGCGGATGACGCCAAGATGGGTCATGACGATTTCGTAGCCGGCGGGCTTGCGGCGCAGCACATAGAAAAAGGGCGTTCCCACTTGGCCGATGCGCTGGTGCACGGCAAAGTCCGCATCCGAGAACAGGGCAAAGGGGACGTTGAATTTTTTGCGAAAGATATCCACTTCC
>NZ_WVUD01000013.1 GCF_009856865.1 Solidesulfovibrio aerotolerans
CCGGGCGCATCGGCGTGCCCGGCCCGGCCTACGGCCCGGGAACGGGCTATGGCCCCCGGCCGCCCATCCCGGTGGCCCCCGTGCCCGTGCCCGTGCCGGTTGGCGTGCGCCCCTGGGGTCCGCCGCCGCCCGTGGGTGTCGGTCCCTGGCTTTGGGCCTTGCCCGCCGCCGCCGCTGCCGTGACCGTGGCCGGCATGACCTATTATAACGTCAACAATACCTGCTATATCGAGCAGTACCAGGGCGACAGGGTGGCCTACGTCCCGGTCAAGGGGCCGTGCCCGCCGCGTTAGAACCATCCCTGCGCGCACAAAAAAAGGGCGGTCCGGCTACGGACCGCCCTTTGGCATTTGAAAGAAGGCTGCGGCGTATCAGCCAGCCTTGCCCTGGGCGGCCACAGCGGCCATGCTTTTTGCCACTGCTTCCGGGTCGCCGAGATAATAGTGGCGCACGGGGCGCAAATCGTCGGCCAGTTCATAGACCAGCGGCACGCCGGTGGGAATGTTGACTTCGCTGATGGCCGTGTCGCTGACGGCATCAAAATATTTGACCAGGGCGCGGATCGAATTGCCGTGGGCGGCCACAAGGAGCCGGCTGCCGCCCGAAAGGGCCGGGGCCATGACGTCGTGCCAAAAGGGCAGCACCCGGGCCACGGTGTCTTTGAGCGACTCGCACCGGGGCAGTTCGGCGTCGGCAAGGGCTGCATAGCGCCGGTCGCGGCCGGGAAAGCGCGCGTCGTCAACGGTCAGGGCCGGGGGTGGGGTGTCGTAGCTCCTGCGCCAGACAAACACCTGCTCCTCGCCGTATTGGGCGGCCATCTCGGCTTTGTTTAAGCCCTGCAACGCCCCGTAATGGCGTTCATTCAAGCGCCAGTTCTTGGTCACCGGCAGCCACAGCCGGTCCATTCCCTCCAAGACGAGATCAAGGGTTTTCACGGCCCGGGAGAGCACCGAGGTCAGGCAGGCGTCGAAGTCGTAGCCGCCGTCGGCCAGCAGTTTGGCCGCCGCGCGGGCTTCGGCTTCGCCTTGCGGGGTCAGGCCCACGTCGGTCCAGCCGGTGAAGCGGTTTTCCAGATTCCAAACGCTTTGGCCGTGGCGCACAAGGACCAGGGTGGGCATGGCGTTCTCCCGGGACAGGGTTATTTTTTCGCCTGGCAGCCGTTGCCAGCGGCCGGTTCGGCTTCGAAGTGGTCGCCGGTCATCATGCGCATGGCGCACATGGCCCCGCACATGGCGCATTCCTTTTCCTTGCTGTGGGCTCCCCGGCGGGCGACCACCATCTCCGGGTCCAGGGCCAGATTGGTCATGGCTTCCCAGTCGAGGGCGGCCCGGGCCTTGGACATGTCGAGATCCCGGGCCACGGCCTGGGGGCGGCCAAGGGCTGTCTCGGCGCTCTGGGCGGCAATCAGGCTGGCCTTGATGCCGGCCCGCACATCGGCCACGTCGGGCAGGGTGAGGTGCTCGGCCGGGGTCAGGTAGCACAGGAAATCCGCGCCGAAATAGGCGGCCAGGGCACCGCCGATGGCCCCGGCGATGTGGTCGTAGCCCGGGGCGCAGTCCGTGGTCAGCGGCCCCAGCACATAGAGCGGCGCGCCCTGGGTCAGGCGTTTGATGCCCTGGATCTGGCCCTGGACCAGATGCAGCGGCACATGCCCCGGTCCTTCGATCATGGTCTGCACGCCGTGGGCTTTGGCCCGGGCGGCCAGCCGGCCAAGGTTGATGACTTCATCCCACTGTGCCCCGTCGCCGGCGTCGGCCCCACAGCCGGGCCGCAGGCCGTCGCCCAGGCTGATGGTGACATTGTGGGCCAGACAGAGGTCGAGAATGTCGTCGTAGTGTGTCAAAAAGGGATTTTCCGCATCATGCCGGCGCATCCAGCGCCCCAGGATCGAGCCGCCGCGCGAGACGATGCCGGTGACGCGGCCGCTCTCGGCGGCCAGTTCCACGCCCCGGCGGGTGAGGCCGCAATGCAGGGTCATGAAATCCACCCCGGCCTCGGCCTGGTGGGCGATTTCGGCCAGGATGTCGGACACGGTAAAATCGCTGGGGTCGCCGCCCTTGGCCAGCAGCCGCTGGGCCACGCCGTAAAGCGGCACCGTGCCAAGGGGCAGATCGGTGGCGGCGAGGATGGCGGCCCGGATGGCGGCCAGATCGCCGGCCGTGGACAGGTCCATGAGCGTATGGGCACCGGCCGACTTGCACAGGTGCACCTTTTCCATTTCCATAGCCACGTCGGTGACCAGCATGGAGGTGCCGATGTTGGCGTTGACCTTGACCTTGGCCGGCTGGCCGATAACGGTGGGGGTGACACCGGGGTGGGCCGGGTTGGCCAAAACGACCATGGTGCCGGCGGCAACAGCCGCTTCGATGGTCGCCGGGGTGAGGCCTTCGGCGGCGGCCATTTCGCCGGATTTGGTGCGCAGGATATTGGCAAGGATGGCGTTTTTACTGAGGATGGACATGCTGCTTCCTTTCAATGGTTGCCGGATGGCCGATCCTAGCACGAAGGCAGGCAAAGCTCAAAGGCGGGCGCATCCGGCGGCGACAACTTGCCTGAGGGCATTGCCAGCCCGTCCCCGAGCCTGTATGAGAGGCGTCCGGCTGGGCGGTCAGGAAAAAAACGTCAGCAAAGCCCTTGCCAAGCCCAAAAAAAGGCGTTACTTGATCTCGCTTTCCCGGAAGGGATATCCAAGGAGTCAGGCTATGAAAAAAGATATTCATCCCAAGACGTTTAAAGCCACCATCCGCTGCCACTGCGGCTTCGAGGCCCAGGCCATTTCCACCAAGGGCGAACAGCTCCAGGTCGAAGTGTGCTCCAACTGCCATCCGTTTTACACCGGCAAGCAGCGTTTCCTCGACACCGCCGGACGCATCGACCGCTTCCGGAAAAAGTACGCCAAATTCGACGCGCCCAAGGCCTAGTGCGGCCTCTGTCGATATCCGCCGGGCGGCCAGCCCGCCCGGCGTCAAACTCCGGGATACGACCATGAAACGCTTTCTGCGCTTGCTCCCCCTGCTGGTGGCCTCGCCAACCGTGGGCGGCCAAGCCGTCATGGAAGGCGTTATGATGCGTGATCGGGATCGCTTGGCTATTGCCGTGCGAAAACCCGGTGGCGATATCCTCATTGACGTGCGCCCGTGGTTCTCCTTAACCGCCGCCAAGTGGCTGCAAAAGCCCTTGCTGCGCGGGTTTCCCGTGCTGCTCGAAACCCTGGTCAACGGCGTCAAGGCGCTCAACTTCTCGGCCCAGGTGGCCGTGGAGGAAGAGGACGGGGCCGAGATCGGACCTCTGGCCATGGGCCTGACCCTGGCGGCCTCCCTGGGCTTTGCGCTGCTCCTGTTCGTCGTCACGCCCCACCTGTTTTCCCTGGGCATGCGCGGCATGGGCCTTTCCGGCGGCGTCGAGGACTTGAGCTTTCACGTCTGGGACGGGCTGTTTAAAATGGTCATGTTCCTGGGCTACGTGGTGGCCATCTCCTTTTTGCCGGATATCCGCCGCGTCTTTGAGTACCACGGGGCCGAGCACAAGGTCATCTGGGCCTACGAGCAGGGCGCGCCCATGACCCCGGCCGGGGCACGCGGGTTTTCCCGGTTGCATCCCCGCTGCGGCACAGCCTTTCTGCTCTTTGTCCTGGCCATTTCCATCGTGCTCTACGCTTTTCTCGTGCCCTGGCTGCTGACCTTTTACGCCCCGGAAACGGCCTGGATCAAACAGGCCTATATCGTTGTCATGAAGCTGTTCCTCATGATTCCGGTCAGCGCCCTGGCCTATGAAGTCATCAAACTGGCCGGCAAGTATCATACCAGTCCGGTCTGCCGCCTGATCTCGGCCCCTGGGCTTTTCATGCAGATGCTCACCACCAAGGAACCTGACGACGCCCAGATCGAAGTGGCCCTGGCCGCCCTTGACGGTGCCGTTGCCCGGCAGCCTGCCGCCTGACCAGACCCTGTCCGGTCGATCCGTGCCAACCCTCAAGCCGGGGGACGCTTTTGCCGTGTCCCGCCCCGGAGACTCCCCATGTTCGCCAAGCTCGAAAGCCTCGAACGCAAGTACGAGGAACTGGTGCGCCAACTGTCCGATCCCGACGTCCTTTCCGACCAGGAACGGTACCGCAAACTGGCCAAAACACATTCCGACCTCGGCGACGTGGTGGCTGGCTTTCGCCTGTACAAGCAGGTCGTTCGCGACCTGGAAGACAACCAGGAAATGACCCAGGACTCCGACCCGGACATCCGCGAACTGGCCCAGGCCGAGACCAAGGCGCTCAAGGAAACCCAGGTCGATCTCGAAGCCAAGCTCAAGCTGCTGCTGCTGCCCAAAGATCCCATGGATGAGAAAAACATCCTGCTCGAAATCCGGGCCGGCACCGGCGGCGAAGAAGCCGCCCTTTTTGTCGGCGACCTCTTTCGGATGTACACCCGCTACGCCGAAACCAAGCGCTGGAAAGTCGAGATCATGAGCCAGTCCGAAACCGGCACCGGCGGCTTTAAGGAAGTCATTGCTTCCATCTCCGGCGACAAGGTCTACAGCCGGCTCAAATACGAATCCGGTGCCCACCGCGTCCAACGCGTGCCGGCCACCGAATCCCAGGGGCGCATCCACACCTCTGCCGTCACCGTCGCCATCATGCCCGAGGCCGAGGAAGTGGACGTGGCCCTTGACCCCAATGATCTGCGCATCGACGTGTACCGCTCCAGCGGCCCCGGCGGCCAGAGTGTCAACACCACCGACTCGGCCGTGCGCGTCACCCACATCCCTTCGGGGCTGGTGGTCATCTGCCAGGACGAAAAATCCCAGCACAAAAACAAGGCCAAGGCCATGAAGGTGCTGCGCTCCCGCCTGCTGCAGGCCGAGCAGGAGAAACAGCGCATGGAACAGGAAGCCGTCCGCCGGTCCCAGGTCGGCAGCGGCGACCGCTCCGAACGCATTCGCACCTACAACTTTCCCCAGGGCCGCATCACCGACCACCGCATCAACCTGACGCTGTATCGCCTCGAAGCGGTGCTGGAAGGCGATCTCGACGAAATGTGCGACGCGCTCATCGGCCACTACCAGGCCGAGGCCCTTAAAGCCCAGGCCGACGCGGCGTAACGCCAGAAGAGGCGAAGAGACGAAGAGGCGAAGAAGTGAAGAGGCCTCCGGCGGCCGGGGGGATGATCCCCCCGGACCCCCCAGCCAAAGAAGTTTTTTAAGGGGTTAGGGGCGTTGGCTGGCGCTGGGCGGCTGTGGAACGTGCTGTGCTTGACGCTTGACGGGAGCCAGCGCTGCTTCCGTTGGGCCCTCCTTTGCTGGAGGCGCGATGTTCCCAGTCGTCAAGATCCGGCCGAAAACAACGCGCCATCAAAATAGCAGAGTGGAAACCGAGATGGGAAAAGCGCCGACGGTGCGGGAGATTCTGGCCAAGAGCGACCGCTATCTGGCCGAGCGGGGCATCGACAGCCCGCGTCTGTCCGCGCAGGTGCTGCTGGCCAAGGCCCTGGACCTGGACCGGCTGGGCCTGATCCTGGCCATGGACCGGCCGTTGACCCCGGACGAACTGGATGCCGTGCGCCCGCTCATTGCCCGGCGCGGACGCGGCGAGCCCACCGCCTATATCCTGGGCGAACGCGAATTCTACGGCCTTGATTGCTGCGTCACCCCGGCCACCCTTATTCCCCGCCCCGAGACCGAGCTTATAATCGACCGCGCCCGCAAGCTTTTCCCGGACGGGGGGCTGACCGCTTTTGGCGATCTCGGGACCGGCTCGGGCTGTCTGGCCGTGACCCTGGCCACGTTTTTCCCCCAGGCCCGGGGGCTGGCCCTGGACTTGAGCGCAGCGGCTTTGGAAGTCGCCCGGCAAAACGCCGTCCGCCACGCCGTGGCCGACCGCCTGACCTTTCTGGAAGCCGATTTCGCCGCGCTGCCCCAGTGCCCCGGCGGCTACGGCCTGATCGTCTCCAATCCGCCCTATGTCAGCGCCGCCGAATACCGGGAATGCTCCCGGGAAGTGCGCGATTTCGAGCCGGCCAGCGCCCTGACGCCGGGCGAGACCGGCCTGGAGGCCGTGCCCACGGTGGCCCGGACCGCCGCTGCCGCCCTGGCCCCGGGCGGCTGGCTGCTGGTGGAAATCGGCTGGAAGCAGGGGCCGGCCGCTGCCGCGATCCTGACCGAGGCCGGCTTTGCCGAGGTGGCCGTGCGCCGCGATCTGGCCGGCTGCGACCGGATGGTCGAAGGCCGCCTGCCCCTGCTCTGATCCCGCCCGTCAGCGGCCCTCGGGCCGCGTTGTCTGGATACTATTATCCACTCCTGGATCGACTTGATCCCGCCCGTTAGCGGCCCTCGGGCCGCATCCCGGCGCTTGGCATCCAACCTTTGCCGAGTAGCGTCAGTTCTGTCCCATCCGCGTTCATACGGTAGATCCCCTGCGGCCCATTGGCCGGTGTATCCGGCAAACCCGCAAAATAGATGCGCTTGCCGTCCGGCGTCCAGGCAGGAAAGGCTGCAGTCAGGCTGCGCGGGGTGAGGCGGTAATTTGTGCCGCTTTTGGCGTCATACAAATAAAGCGCCGCTCCGGGGCCGTTGCCCCAGCGCGCGAAGGCTGCAGAGCCGACCACGTCGCGGGCAACCAGCATCAAAGCTTCGTCGGCCGGGCTTGGCAGATACGTATCAGCGCTCGAACCCCAGGGATCGTCGGTAAACGTCCCGATGGGTTCCTGGCGCAGACGCTTCCCGTCAAGGCCGATCCAGGTCACGGTTGTCATATCCTGGACGACCAGCGCCGTCCCGTCCCGGGTGGAGCCTTGCAGCGAGCAGTCAGAGGGCAGGCCGGTGTGGATGACCACGGGCGACGGGTTGGTCGCAGTCAGATCCACGGTTTCGATGCGGCCATCCACCAGCCAGAAGAGCCGTCGGCCGTCTGGGCTAAAGTGCATACTGCGCACGAAGGCGTTTTGGGTGGCAAACTTCCTGGGTTTGGTCTGCCCGGTCCTGTCCACCACAGTCACGCCGCTGCCGGACTCGGGGCTGTAAGCCAGAAACGCCGCATCCCGCGACAGGGCCGGAGCCGAACCTTTGGCCACCCGGGTGGGCTTGGCCCCGGGAGTCAGCAGCATGATCCATGGCCCGTCGGCATAGGCCACCACGTCGCGACTTTCTGTTGCGGCCTCGGCCGGGGCCGGAAGCCAGTCCGGTTTATCGAGATGGGTCTTGCCCGGTGCGGTGGCCAGGGCGGTCTGTGGCAGGCGAAAACGGCGCTCAGTCTGTGCGCTCGCTTCTGGTTCCTCGACAACCACCTCGGCCATGCCGTCACGCTGCGCTTCCAGCCGGACCTTGTCGCCAACAGCCAGAGGCGGCGTCTTTCCCTTTTTGCCGCCAACCGGCACGGCCTGCCCGATAGCAAGGACAGTCAACAGCGGATCACCGCCCTTGGTGAGGATTTGGGCCGGCAGGCGGCCGGGCCAAAGACACAGGCCGACAAGGACCGCACTTGTTGCGAGCGCGAGGGATTGTGCCTTCATGCCGGCTCCGTGGCCACGGTGGCGTCCGGGGCCGCACTGTCATGAAGGACAGCCTGGAAGGCAGCCTCGTCCAAAACTTCCTTTTCCAGAAGCACCCCGGCCACCCGTTCCAAGGCCGCGCGCCGGTCCGTCAGTAGCGCAGCCACCCGTTCATAGGCCGCTTCCAGGATGCCCTTGACCTCGACGTCGATGCGGGCGGCCGTGGCCTCGGAATATTCCCGCCGGGCCAGACCGCTCTGGTCGGGCGACAGGAACACCGGCCGGTTCTGGCGCGGGTAGGTGGCCTGCCCGAGCGTCGCCCCCATGCCGTATTCGGTGACCATGGCCATGGCGATGTCGGTGGCCCGTTGCAGATCGTTGTGCGCCCCGGTGGAGACGTCGCCGAAAATGAGGCGTTCGGCCGCCCGGCCGCCCAGCAGCACATCGATTTTGCCGAGCAGTTCCGTCTGGGACATGAGATAGCGGTCTTCGGTGGGGAGTTGCTGGGTCCAGCCAAGTGCCCCGATGCCGCGCGGCACAATGGAGATTTTATGCACGGCGTCGGCCCCGTCCGTAAAGGTGGCCACGATGGCGTGGCCGGCCTCATGGTAGGCTACCACCCGTTTTTCCTTGGGATTGATCACCCGGTTTTTCTTTTCCAGCCCGCCCATGATCCGGTCAACGGCCTCTTCGAGGTCGTCCATGTCCACGGCGTCCTTGTTTTTGCGGGCCGCGAGCAGGGCGGATTCATTGATGGCGTTGGCCAGATCGGCCCCGGAAAAGCCCGGGGTCTTGCGGGCGATGACGGTGAGGTCCACGCCCGGGGCCAGGACGATCTTTTTGGCGTGCACCGTAAGAATCTGCTCCCGCCCGATGACGTCCGGGCGGTCCACCAGCACCTGGCGGTCGAAGCGCCCGGCCCGCAGCAGGGCCGGGTCAAGGGTTTCCGGGCGGTTGGTGGCGGCCATGATGATGACCCCGACCCGGGGGTCGAAGCCGTCCATTTCGACCAGCAATTGGTTGAGCGTCTGTTCCCGCTCGTCGTGCCCGCCGACAATGGCCCCGGAGCGGGATTTGCCGATGGCGTCAAGTTCATCGATAAAGATGATGCACGGGGCTTTTTCCTTGGCCTGGACAAAGAGTTCGCGCACCCTGGCCGCACCCACGCCCACAAACATTTCCACAAATTCCGAGCCGGAAATGGAGAAGAAGGGGACCTGGGCCTCGCCGGCAACCGCCCGGGCGAGCAGGGTCTTGCCCGTGCCCGGCGGGCCGACCAGCAGCACGCCCTTGGGCATCTGCCCGCCCAGGCGCTGAAAGCGTTCCGGGGTTTTTAAAAATTCGACAACCTCTTCGAGCTCGGCCTTGGCCTCGTCGCAGCCGGCCACATCGGTAAACCGCGTGTCCAGTTCCTTTTCGGCATAGACCCGGGCCTTGTTTTTGCCAAAAGCCATAACCCCCTGGCCCGGATTCATGCGCTGCATGAGCACGTACCAGATGCCGAAGAAAATAAGGATGGGAACGATCCAGGACAGCATGTCGCGCAGGAAGGTGGATTGGGGCTGGGCCTTAAAGATGACGTTGTACTTGGTCAGTTCGTCGGACAGGTTGGGGTCCACCCGCCGTGTGGTAAAGGGCAGGGTGGGTTCGGCTTCTTCCGGTTTATCCTTTGAAAATCCGGGGATACTTGGTTTGGTGGCCGGTGCATCGCCTTCCGTGCTCTTCATCAGCCCGGTAATGACGTCGCCGGTGACAGACACTTCGGTGATATCGCCGGCCCGCAGACGGGTGAGGAATTCGGAGTAGGCGAGGTTTTTGGGGCCGTAGTTGGAAACGATGAGGTTATTGAGCAGCAAAACGCCCCATATGGCGATAAGGACATACCAGAGCGAGAAACGTTGATGCTTTTCCATGTTCTTCACGGTGTACTCGAAGGTGGAGGTTGCGGGCTAAACCGGTCTATTTTGTGACTATAGGCGTGTTTAAGGGTGTTGACAACGCGCCCGTGGGGCGGGGGAGACAAGAAATTTGGGCGGATAGCGAAATAATGGTTGCCAGGGGTGTGGGATGGGGGTAAAGACTCCACTTCGCGTCTGGGTGAAACCGACGCGACGTGCTGGTGAAAAAAAGACTTGACCCGCTCTGTATGTTTCGCTAACTTGCTGCCTCTTGGCTTGCTGGCGTAGCTCAACTGGCAGAGCAGCTGATTTGTAATCAGCAGGTTGCGGGTTCGAGTCCCATCGCCAGCTCCAGGTTCGGAGGGGTTCCCGAGTGGCCAAAGGGAACAGACTGTAAATCTGTCGGCGTACGCCTTCGGAGGTTCAAATCCTCCCCCCTCCACCATAGTGCGCGAATGCTGTAGGAGACAGGAAGTCCTGTCGCATGAACTACATGTGACATACGCGGGAATAGCTCAATTGGCTAGAGCATCAGCCTTCCAAGCTGAGGGTTGCGAGTTCGAGTCTCGTTTCCCGCTCCAAAAGGCCGCCCCGTGTCCTACCGCTAGAAAGGGCCCACGTAGCTCAGTCGGCAGAGCACTTCCTTGGTAAGGAAGAGGTCGCCGGTTCGAATCCGGCCGTGGGCTCCATATCTTCACCTTAAAAAATCCTGAGAAGCAGCAGCTGCAGGGGGATGACATGGGCAAGGCGAAATTTGAACGCACCAAGCCGCACGTCAATATCGGCACCATCGGTCACATTGACCACGGCAAGACCACGCTGACCGCCGCCATCACGCGTCTGGCCAGCATGAAGGGTTTTGGCGACTACATTCCCTTCGACCAGATCGACAAGGCGCCGGAAGAGAAGGAACGCGGCATCACCATCGCCACGGCCCACGTCGAATACCAGACCGACAAGCGTCACTACGCCCACGTCGACTGCCCTGGTCACGCCGACTACATCAAGAACATGATAACCGGCGCGGCCCAGATGGACGGCGGTATCATCGTCGTCGCCGCCACCGACGGCCCCATGCCCCAGACCCGTGAGCACATCCTGCTCGCCCGTCAGGTCGGCGTGCCCCAGCTGGTGGTCTTTATGAACAAGGTTGACCTTGTCGACGACCCGGAACTGCTGGAACTGGTCGAACTGGAAGTGCGCGAGCTGCTCTCCAAGTACGGCTTTGCCGGCGACGATATCCCGGTCATCCAGGGTTCGGCTCTTAAGGCTTTGGAAGCTGCTGACATCAACAGCCCCGACGCCGCCCCGATTTTCGCGCTGCTCGATGCCTGCGACAGCTTCATCCCTGAGCCCAAGCGCGACATCGACAAGCCGTTTTTGATGCCCATTGAAGACGTGTTCTCCATCTCCGGTCGCGGCACAGTCGTGACCGGTCGTATCGAGCGCGGCATCGTCACCATCGGTGACGAAGTGGCCATCATCGGCATCAAGGACACGGTCAAGACGACCTGCACCGGTGTTGAGATGTTCCGCAAAATTCTCGATCAGGGTCAGGCTGGCGACAACGTCGGCGTGCTCCTGCGCGGCGTCAAGCGCGACGACGTCGAGCGCGGCCAGGTTCTGGCCAAGCCCGGCTCCATCACGCCGCACCGCAAGTTCAAGGGCGAAGTTTACGTCCTGAACAAGGAAGAAGGCGGACGGCATACCCCGTTCTTCACTGGTTATCGTCCCCAGTTCTACTTCCGCACCACGGACATCACCGGTGTGGTTACCCTCAATGAGGGCGTGGAAATGGTTATGCCGGGCGACAACGCCACCTTTAACGTGGAATTGATTCACCCCATCGCCATGGAAAAGGGTCTGCGCTTCGCTATTCGCGAAGGCGGCCGTACCGTTGGCGCGGGTGTCGTTTCCGAAATCGTGGAGTAAGTGATGCGGATTAACGTCCAGCTGCAGTGCACCAAGTGCAAGCGCAAGAACTACGCCACGGAAAAGAACAAGAAGAACACGACCGGCCGTCTGGAACTCAAAAAGTTCTGCCCCTTCGACCGTGAGCACACGGTTCATCGGGAAACGAAGTAAGTTCCGGTAGTCATAACGCAGGGCAGTAGCTCTAACGGTAGAGCATCGGACTCCAAATCCGAGGGCTGGGGGTTCGAATCCCTCCTGCCCTGCCATTTTCAAGCAAGGCGTAGGTCATGGCCAAAGACAAGACCCAGGCGGCTTCGGTCGCGGAAACACCCTCCAAGCCCAAGGCTTCCCGTGGCAAGTCCAAGGAAGAGGCCGGCAAGGACGGAATTTCCCTGACAGGCCGCATCGATCAGGCCAAGGAATTCTTCGACCAGGCGAAAGGTGAGCTCAAAAAGGTCACCTGGCCGACGCGCGAAGAAACGGTGAAGACCGGGATCGCCGTCCTGGTCTTTAGCGTCGTAATGGCCATCTACCTGGGCGTCGTCGACATGGCCCTTTCCAGGCTCGTCGCGCTCATCCTCTCGTAATGGAACCCACCATGGTTGAACAAGACGAAGTCGGCGAAGATCAAAACCCGGCACGCTGGTACATCGTCCATACGTATTCTGGTTTTGAGAACCGGGTGGAACTGACTCTGCGCGAAATGATGCGCACCGGTCAGGATGGCGGAAGCATCAAAGAAGTGGTGGTTCCGACGGAAAAGATCATCGAATTGGTCAAGGGCGAGAAAAAGACCTCCACGCGGAAGTTTTATCCCGGCTACGTCATGGTCAAGATGGCCATGAACGACAATTCCTGGCATCTGGTGCAGTCCATTCCCCGCGTTACGGGCTTTATCGGCGGCAAAAACCAGCCGACGCCCATGCGCGACAGCGAGGCGCAAAAGATCCTCAGCCTGATGGTCAGCCGGCAGGAACAGCCCCGTCCCAAGTATCACTTCGAGCGTGGCGATGAAGTCCGCGTCATCGACGGCCCCTTCGGCGGCTTCAACGGCGTGGTCGAGGATGTCAACTACGACAAGGGCAAGCTTCGCGTTTCAGTCTCCATCTTTGGCCGTCAGACGCCGGTGGAACTCGACTTCGTGCAGGTAAGCAAAAATTAGGGCTTAGCCCTTTTTGTAAGGATAATCGCAATGGCCAAGAAGATCACCGCCAAGGTCAAGCTGCAGCTCCCCGCCGGTTCGGCCAACCCGTCTCCCCCGGTCGGTCCGGCCCTGGGTCAGCACGGTGTGAACATTATGGAGTTCTGCAAGGCGTTCAACGCCCGGACCATGGAGCAGAAAGGCACCATCATCCCGGCGCTCATTACCATCTACGCCGACCGCTCCTTCACGTTTATCACCAAGACCCCTCCGGCGTCCGTGCTTCTGGTCAAGGCCGCCAGCATCGCCAAGGGTTCGGGCGAACCGAACAAGAACAAGGTCGGCAAGGTCACTGCCGCGCAGATCGAGGAAATCGCCAAACTCAAGATGGTGGACATGTCGGCCAAAGATCTGGAAGCCGCCTGCCGCACCATCTCCGGCACCGCCCGCAGCATGGGCATTGAGATCGTCTAACCGGCACGACCGCAAGAGGAATTTCCGCCATGGCCAAGCACGGGAAAAATTATCGCGAGGCGATCAAGGACATCGACCTCACGGTCAAATATGATGTCAATCAAGCCATGACCCTGACCGTTGAGACGGGCAAGGCCAAGTTTGACGAGACCGTTGACGTCGCCCTGAACCTGGGCGTCAACCCCAAATATTCCGACCAGATGGTGCGCGGCGCAGTGTCGCTGCCCCATGGTCTGGGCAAGACCGTGCGCGTGCTCGCGTTTTGCAAAGGCGACAAGGAAGCCGAGGCCCGTGAGGCCGGAGCGGACTTCGTCGGCGGCGATGAGCTGATCGAACAGGTCAAAAACGGCTTTCTCGCCTTTGACAACGCCGTGGCCACCCCGGACATGATGGCTTCTGTCGGCAAGATCGGCAAGATCCTCGGCCCCCGGGGACTCATGCCCAACGCCAAGACCGGCACGGTTTCCTTTGACATCGGCAAGGCCGTGGCCGAACTCAAGGCCGGTAAGGTCGAGTTCAAGGTTGACAAGGCCGGCGTGCTCCATGTGCCGCTGGGCAAGCGCTCCTTTGGCGCTGAAAAGCTCCTCGACAACTTCCGGGCCGTCATTGATGCTGTCATGCGCCTGAAGCCCTCGGCCGCCAAGGGCACCTATTTGCAGGGCATGGCTCTGGCCACCACCATGGGGCCTGGCATCAAGGTGGATACCCAGTCTGTGCGTAAGCTCATTGAAGGCTAAGACCCTTCGTTCCTAAAGCACAATCCGTCCCAGGCCAGAGGTGCGTCCTTTGGCCGGGGACGATTTTTCGATATACAATCTGGGCATGGAAGGCGAGTCAAAGACAGCGGGTGGGGATGTACCCCTTAATTTCCCGCCGAGACCCCGCTTTGGCTCTCTGAAAGGCCCGCCAACCCGCATGTGGAGGTAGGTACCGTGCAACGTGCGCAAAAAAACGAGATTATCGAAAAACTGCGCGCAAGGGCGGACCGGGCCGGCATCGTGGTGGTCACCGACTTTCGTGGCATGACGGTGGAGGAACTGACTGATCTTCGCGGCAAGCTTCGCGCCGTTGGAGTTGAGTATCAGGTCGTCAAAAACACCCTGGCCCGATTGGCAGTGAAAGACGGCGTCCATGACGCCCTCAAGGATCATCTCATTGAGAACAACGGCATCGCGTTCGGGTATGAAGACCCGGTCGTGGTGGCCAAGGTCCTTGTGGATTATGCCAAGACCAGCAAAAAGTTTTCGGTCAAGCTCGCTTGCCTGTCCGGAAAGATCATCGACGCCGCCGGCGTGGCCGATCTCTCCAAGCTCCCGAGTAAGCCCGAACTTCTTGCCATGACCCTTGGCACCATGAATGCTGTGCCCACGAGCTTCGTCAGCCTGTTCGCGAACGTGATTCGCGGCGCGCTGTACGCCCTTAAGGCCATCCAGGAAAAAAAGGAAGCGGCCTAAGGCCGGCTTCCGCCAAAGCGAACGTTTCAGGAGGAACAATCCATGTCCGAGATCACCAAAGAGCAAGTCGTCGATTTCATCGCCAATATGACCGTCCTTGAGCTTTCCCAGTTCATCAAAGAGCTGGAAGAGAAGTTCGGCGTTTCCGCCGCCGCCCCGGCCATGGGTATGATGATGGCCGCCCCGGCTGCCGATGCCGCCCCGGCCGAGGAAGAGAAGACCGAGTTCGACGTCATCCTGACCAGCTCCGGTGGCAACAAGATCGCCGTCATCAAGGTCGTTCGCGCCCTGACCGGTCTGGGCCTCAAGGAAGCCAAGGCCAAGGTTGACGAGCTGCCCTCTTCCATCAAGGAAGCCGTGTCCAAGGCCGAAGCCGAGGATGCCAAGAAGCAGCTGGAAGAATCCGGAGCCGCTTGCGAAATCAAGTAGTTTGCCGCACGCCTTCGTCTTTGACACCAAAGAGCGCCCCCTCCGCGAGGGGCGGGGCGCTCTTTTTCCCTTTTTGTTGATTTTTGCTTTCCGCATCCCTGTCGGTAGTATACAACCGACGGTCAGGGACAAACCAGGCGCGACGCGCGCTCCGCAAGGCCGATAGAGGGCGTACGGTACGCCCGACACCCTTCCCAACGTCGTAGCCCTGCAACAGAGGACACAATGGCCCAGCTGACCAAAAATTTCGGCAAGATCGTCAAAACGCTGACCATTCCCCATTTGCTCAACCTGCAGATCGACTCCTACGAGTTGTTTCTGCAAAAGGACATCCCTCCCACCAGCCGGGAGGACGCGGGACTCGAAGGCGTATTCCGTTCGGTCTTTCCCATCGAGGATTTTAACAAAACAGCCTCGTTGGAATACGTCAGCTACGAAATCGGCGAGCCGAAATACGACGTGCCCGAGTGCATCGCCAAAGGCCTCACTTTCGAGGCCCCGCTTCGCATCAAGGTCCGCTTGGTCGTCTACGACGTGGATGAGGAGACGGAAAACCGCACCATTCGCGACATCAAGGAACAGATCATCTACTTCGGCACCGTGCCGCTGATGACCGAGAAAGGCACGTTTATCATAAACGGCACCGAGCGCGTCATCGTCAACCAGCTTCAGCGCTCGCCGGGTATCATCTTCGAGCACGACTCCGGCAAAAGCCACACCAGCCGCAAGGTGCTCTATTCCTGCCGCATCATCCCCATGCGCGGTTCCTGGCTCGATTTCGACTACGACCACAAGGACATCCTCTACGTGCGCATCGATAGGCGCCGCAAGATGCCCGCTACCATACTTTTCAAGGCCATGGGCATGTCGCGCGGCGACATCCTGCGTTACTTCTACGAAGTCGAGCATTTCACCCTGGACGGCCTGCGTGTCATGCGCCAGGTGCATGCCGATTTCTACCGCAAGGACAAGGCCTATTCCGAAATCCGCGACGCCGAGGGCAAGACCATCGTCGCCGTGGACAAGCCCATCACCAAACGGGCCTGGCGGCTCATGCTTGAAGCCGGCATTGAGACCGTCGAGGTTGACCCGGCCGCGCTTTTGGGCGCGTTTTTGTCCGAGGATCTCAACGACGCGACCACCGGTGAAGTGCTGGCCGAGGCCGGCGACGAACTGACCGCCGACCTTATCGAGAAGCTCAAAGACGCCGGCGTCATTGACTTCCCGCTGCTGCACACCCGGGGCGTGGACACCTCCTCGTCGATCCGCGACACCTTGGCGCTGGATAAGACCATCGACACGATTACGGCCCAGGTGGAGATTTACCGCCGCCTGCGTCCGTCGTCGCCGCCGACCCCCGAGATTGCCGCCAACTTCTTCGAAAACCTTTTCCGCAACGCCGATTACTACGATCTTTCGCCCGTTGGCCGTTACAAGCTCAACGCGCGCCTCAAGATCGATCAGCCGTTGGATTTCCGCACCCTGGCCAACGACGATATCCTGAAAGCCGTCAAGCATTTGACCTTTTTAAAGGATTCCCACGGCCCGGCCGACGACATCGATCATCTGGGCAACCGCCGGGTGCGCCCGGTCGGCGAGCTGGTGGAAAACCAGTATCGCATCGGTCTGGTGCGCATGGAGCGGGCCATCAAAGAGCGCATGAGCCTGCAGGAAGTGGCCACGCTCATGCCCCATGATCTGATCAATCCCAAGCCGGTGGCGGCGGTGCTCAAGGAATTCTTCGGCACCTCCCAGCTGTCGCAGTTTATGGATCAGACCAATCCGCTCTCCGAAGTCACCCACAAGCGCCGCCTGTCGGCCCTTGGACCTGGAGGACTTACCCGCGAGCGGGCCGGTTTTGAGGTGCGCGACGTGCACACCTCCCACTACGGCCGCATCTGCCCCATTGAGACGCCGGAAGGTCCGAACATCGGTCTGATCGTGTCGCTGACCACCCACTCCAAGGTCAACGACTTCGGCTTTATCGAGACGCCGTACAAAGTCGTTAAGGACTGCCAGCTGACCGGCGACACCATCTATCTTGATGCCACCCGGGAGATCGACGAAGTCATCGCCGGTGCCAATGCCCCGCTGACGGCGGATAAGTCTTTTGCCAATTCCGTGGTCGGGGCGCGTATGCGCGGCGATCAGGTCATGGTGCCGCGCGAGCAGGTCACCTTGATGGACATCTCGCCGAGCCAGATCGTGTCCGTCTCGGCCGCCCTTATTCCCTTCCTGGAACACGACGACGCCAACCGCGCGCTCATGGGTTCCAACATGCAGCGTCAGGCTGTGCCGCTTTTGCGGTGCGAGCAGCCGCTGGTCGGCACGGGCATGGAAGGGGCCGTGGCCAAGGATTCCGGTTCCTGCATTCTGGCCGAGGCACCGGGTGTGGTCCACTACGCCGATGCCGAACGCATTATCGTCTGTTATGACGATTCAGGAGTTGGGGGCGAAACCGGCGGCGCCAAGACCTATGAGTTACTCAAGCACCACAAATCCAACCAGAACACCTGCTTCGGTCAGGTGCCGCGCGTGCGGGTCGGGCAGCGGGTGGACAAGCGCGACGTCCTGGCCGACGGCCCGGGCATCCGCGACGGCGAACTGGCCCTGGGCAAAAACCTGCTCGTCGCCTTCATGCCGTGGTGCGGTTACAACTACGAAGACTCCATCCTCATTTCCGAGAATGCGGTCAAAGACGACACCTTCACCTCGGTGCACATCGAGGAATTCGAGGTCGTTGCCCGCGACACCAAGCTCGGACCCGAGGAGATTACCCGGGATATCCCCAACGTCGGCGAAGAGATGCTCAAAGATCTCGACGATTGCGGCATCATCCGCATCGGCGCGCGGGTGGCCCCGGACGATATCCTGGTCGGCAAGATCACGCCCAAGGGCGAGACCCAGCTGACCCCGGAAGAAAAGCTTCTGCGGGCGATCTTTGGCGACAAGGCCCGGGATGTCAAAAACACCTCGCTCAAGGTGCCGCCGGGAATCGAAGGCACGGTCATCGACGTGCGCGTCTTTAACCGCCGCTCAGGCGAAAAAGACGACCGTACCCGGCAGATCGAAGACTTCGAACTGGCCCGCCTGGACACCAAGGAAGGCCAGCACGTCGATGCCATCGCCGCCAACATGCGCCGTCGTCTCTGGCCGCTGGTGATGGGCAAGTCCGTGTCCCAGACCATCAAGGGTGCCAAGAAAAACGACGTCCTGCTGGAAGCCAACCATCCCATGACCCTTGAGGTTTTGGAAGCGTTGCCGCTGAAAAAGCTCTCCGGGATATTTGCGGCCAAGGATGCCAACGAGGCTGTGGCCGAAATTATCGACGAATACGACCGCCATCTGCACTTCGTCAAAGGCCTTTACGACCAGAAGCGCGAGAAGGTGACCGAGGGCGACGATCTGCCCCCGGGCGTGATCAAGATGGTCAAGGTCTATGTGGCCGTCAAACGCAAGCTCAACGTGGGCGATAAAATGGCCGGCCGCCACGGGAACAAGGGCGTTGTGTCCTGCATCCTGCCTATTGAGGACATGCCCTTTTTCGCCGACGGCGGACAGGTCGACATCGTGCTCAATCCGCTGGGCGTGCCGTCGCGTATGAACATCGGCCAGATCCTGGAAACCCACCTGGGCTGGGCCGGCATGGAACTGGGCAAGCAGCTTGCTGCGTTGGCCGATTCCGGCAAGGCCATGGAAGGCATCCGCGACCGGGCCAAGGCCGTCTTTGACACCGAAGAGACCGGGGAACTCATCGACGGCATGTCCGACGACGACTTGCGTGATGCGCTGCGCGCCCTGAAAAAGGGCATCGTGGCCAAGACGCCGGTCTTTGACGGGGCCACGGAAGACGAGTTGTGGAGCTGGCTCAAGCTCGCCGGACTGCCCGAAGACGGCAAGGTCACGCTCTATGACGGCCGCACCGGCGAGGCTTTCCACCGGCCGGTCACCGTGGGCTGCATGTACATCTTAAAGCTGCACCACTTGGTCGATGAAAAGATCCACGCCCGTTCCACCGGCCCCTACTCCCTGGTCACCCAGCAGCCGCTGGGCGGTAAGGCCCAGTTCGGCGGCCAGCGTTTGGGAGAAATGGAAGTGTGGGCCCTTGAAGCCTACGGCGCATCGTATCTGTTGCAGGAATTCCTGACGGTCAAGTCCGACGATGTCGGCGGCCGCGTCAAGATGTACGAGAAGATCGTCAAGGGCGACAACTTCTTGGAAGCCGGCCTGCCCGAGTCGTTCAACGTTTTGGTCAAGGAACTCATGTCCCTGGGCCTCGACGTGGACCTCATCCAGGACGAGAAAAAGATCGCCAAGGCCCCCCGGCGGTAATCGCACCCCAGGCGGCCATAGCATAGATTCGAGACGATAACGCCCCGTCGGCACGGCCGGCGGGGCACGAAGCGGGACGGGTCATCCCGCCTACGAGGTATCGTATGTCTCTGGACGAATTGTTCAGCATGCGCGGCATCGGCCAGACCGGAGTCTCCAGCCGGTCGCTCAAATCCATCCGCATTTCCATCGCCTCGCCGGAAAAGATCCGGGAGTGGTCTTTCGGGGAAGTGAAAAAACCCGAAACCATCAACTACCGGACGTTCAAGCCCGAGCGTGACGGCCTTTTCTGCGCCAAGATCTTCGGCCCGGTCAAGGACTATGAGTGCAACTGCGGCAAGTACAAGCGCATGAAGCACCGTGGCATCGTGTGTGAAAAGTGCGGCGTCGAGGTCATTGCCTCCAAGGTCCGCCGTGAGCGCATGGGCCATATCGAACTGGCCGCCCCGGTGGCCCATATCTGGTTTTTAAAGACCCTGCCGTCCAAGATCGGCACCTTGCTCGACATGACCATGGTCGATTTGGAAAAAGTCCTGTATTTCGACTCCTATCTGGTGCTCGATCCCAAGGACACCAATCTGACCAAGTTTCAGGTCATCTCGGAAGAGCAGTTTATCCAGGTCATCGACCACTACGGCGGCGAAGACGCCCTGGTTGTCGGCATGGGCGCGGAAGCCGTGCGCAGTCTGCTGGAGGAGATTGATCTGCTGACCCTTCGCGCCGAACTGCGCGACGAGTCCATGACCACCAAGTCCCAGACCAAGAAGAAAAAAATCATCAAGCGCCTCAAGATCGTTGAGGCCTTTATCGAGTCGGGCAACAAACCCGAGTGGATGATCATGGAAGTCATTCCGGTCATCCCGCCCGAGCTGCGCCCGCTGGTTCCCCTGGACGGCGGCCGGTTTGCCACCTCGGATTTAAACGACCTTTACCGTCGGGTTATCAACCGTAACAACCGCCTCAAACGCCTGATCGAATTGGGCGCGCCCGACATCATCATCCGCAACGAAAAGCGCATGCTCCAGGAAGCTGTGGATGCCCTTTTCGACAACGGCCGTCGCGGCCGGGCCATCACCGGCACCAACGGTCGGCCGCTCAAATCCCTGTCGGATATGATCAAGGGCAAGCAGGGCCGGTTCCGCCAGAACCTGCTCGGCAAGCGCGTTGACTATTCCGGCCGTTCGGTCATCGTCGTCGGCCCGCGCCTCAAGCTCCACCAGTGCGGCCTGCCCAAGAAAATGGCCCTGGAACTCTTTAAGCCCTTTATCTATTCCAAGCTGGAAGAGAAGGGGCTGGCCACGACCATCAAGACGGCCAAGAAGATGGTCGAGCGCGAAGAGCTGGTGGTCTGGGACATCTTAGAAGACGTGGTGCGCGAGTATCCGATCCTGTTAAACCGTGCGCCGACACTCCACCGCCTGGGTATCCAGGCCTTTGAGCCGACGCTGGTGGAAGGCAAGGCCATTCAGCTGCACCCGCTGGTCTGCTCGGCCTATAACGCCGACTTTGACGGCGACCAGATGGCTGTCCACGTCCCCCTGTCCGTTGAAGCGCAGATCGAATGCCGCGTGCTCATGATGTCCACCAACAACATCCTGTCGCCGGCCAACGGAACGCCCATCATCGTGCCGTCCCAGGATATCGTCCTTGGCCTGTACTATCTCACCATCGAACGCAGCTTCGCCAAGGGCGAGGGCAAGATCTTTGCCGACACTGGCGAGGTCATCTGCGCCGTGGACGCCGAAGTGGTGAGTCTGCATGCCCGCATCACCTGCCGCATCAATGGCGAGCGGGTCAAGACCACGCCGGGCCGCATCATTGTCGGCGAACTCATGCCTGAGGGCGTGCCCTTTGAGTTGGTCAATACGGTGCTGAATAAGCGCAGCATCGGCAAGCTCGTGGGCGACACCTACCGCATGGCCGGCACCAAGGCCACGGTCATCCTGTGCGACCGCTTAAAAGACCTGGGCTACGAATACGCGACAAGGGCCGGCGTCTCCATCGGTGTCAAGGATCTGGCCATCCCGTCCACCAAGGCCAAGCTCCTGGCCGCCGCCCAGAACGAGGTGGACGACATCGAAATCCAGTACGGCGAAGGTATCATCACCCGTACCGAGAAATACAACAAGGTCGTCGACGTCTGGACCAAAGCCACCAACGACGTGGCCACGGAAATGATGAAGGAGATCTCCTGGGATACCCTGACCGACGAAGCTTCCGGGCGGGTGGAGAAGAATACCTCCAGCAACCCGATCTTCATGATGATCCATTCCGGATCGCGCGGTAACCAGGACCAGATGCGCCAGCTCGCCGGCATGCGCGGCCTTATGGCCAAGCCTTCCGGTGAAATCATCGAGACGCCCATCACCTCGAACTTCCGCGAGGGGCTCTCGGTCGCCCAGTACTTCAACTCCACCCACGGCGCACGAAAGGGTCTGGCCGATACGGCCCTTAAGACCGCCAACTCCGGGTACCTCACCCGTCGTCTGGTCGATGTCGTCCAGGACGTCATCATCACCGAGATCGACTGCGGCACCGTGGACGGTCTGGAGATCACCCACTACGTCAAGGCCGGCGACATCAAGCAGCGCGTGCACGAACGCGCTCTGGGCCGGGCCTGCATGTTCGACGTGCTCGATCCGGTCACCGATGAGGTGCTGATCCCGACCAACGCGCTTATTGACGAGCAGTATGCCCAGTTGATCGAAGACAAGGGCTTCAGCTCGCTGATGATCCGTTCGACGCTGACATGCCAGTCCAAGCACGGCGTGTGCGCCATGTGCTACGGCCGCGATCTGGCCCGGGGCCATCTGGTCAACGTTGGCGAGACCGTCGGCATCATCGCCGCCCAGTCCATCGGCGAGCCGGGAACCCAGCTCACCATGCGTACCTTCCACATCGGTGGTACGGCGGCGCGCGAAATCGCCCAGTCGTCGGTGACAGCCCAGCACAACGGCCGCATCGTGCTCTCGCGCGTCAAATCCATCGTCAACCAGCAGGGCCACACCATCATGATGGGCAAGTCCGGGCAGGTGTCGGTGGTGGACGATCAGGGCCGCGAACGCGAACGTTACAGCCTGCCGTCCGGTGCCAAACTGTTCGCCGTGGCCGGGCAGGAAGTGAAAAAAGACCAGTTGCTGGCCGAATGGGACCCGTTTAACGAACCGTTCGTCACCGACGTCGCCGGTGTGATCCGTTTCACCGACATCGTCGAAGGCAAGACCTACCAGGAAAAGGTGGATGACGCGACCAAGCGCGCGACGCAAACCATCATCGAATACCGGACCACCTCCTATCGGCCTTCGATCTCCATCGTAGACGAGCGCGGCAACCCCAAAAGCCGTCCCGGCACCAACACCCCGGCCATCTTCTCCATGCCGGTGGGCGCGATCCTCATGTTGCGCGACGGCCAGGATGTCTTTGAAGGCGATATCATCGCGCGTAAGCCCCGCGAATCGTCCAAGACCAAGGACATCGTCGGCGGTCTTCCCCGCGTCGCCGAGCTGTTTGAAGTTCGCAAGCCCAAGGAAATGGCCGTTGTCTCCGAGATCGACGGTCTGGTGTCCTTTGGCGCGGAAACCAAGGGCAAGCGCAAGATCGTCGTCACCCCCGAGGCCGGCGACTTCAAGGAATACCTCATTCCGCGTGGTAAGCACGTCACGGTCCAGGAAGGCGACTTCGTGGAAGCCGGCGAACTGCTGACCGAAGGTTACCCGGAACTGCACGACATCTTAAAGATCAAGGGCGAGAAGTTCCTGGCCAAGTACCTCGTGGACGAAATCCAGGACGTGTACCGGTTCCAGGGCGTCGGCATCAACGACAAGCATATCGAGATCATCGTCCGCCAGATGCTGAAAAAGGTGTCCATCCTCGATTCCGGCGAGACCACCTTCCTCATTGGCGAGCAGGTGGACAAGATCCGGTTCATGGAAGAGAACCTGCGCTGCGTCGAGGAGGGCTTAAAGCCCGCCATGGCCGAACCGCTGGTGCTGGGTATCACCCAGGCCTCGTTGTCCACGGATTCGTTCATCTCGGCGGCCTCCTTCCAGGAGACCACCAAGGTGCTCACCGAAGCCTCCCTCATGGGCAAGGACGACTCCCTGCGCGGCCTTAAGGAAAACGTCATCGTGGGCCGTCTCATCCCGGCCGGCACCGGCTATCGCCGCTACATGGAGAGCGAGATCGAAGTGCCGCGCCAGCCCGAGCGCCCGGACCGCTTCCTGGAAGAACTGGAAGAAAGTCCGATCATTGGATTGGATGTCGAATAGCTGGTTGCACCCAATTGGCAAAAAAGGGGACTCCGCAGGGAGTCCCCTTTTTTTTGCGTCCTGGCCACGGACCCGGCCGGCGGGGTTGGGTGGCAGGTAACACCCTGATATGCCTTTGCGCTTGTTTTCGGGGACGCAAGCGTCGCCAGACCCCTGGTGCCAGGTTACCCGGGCATGGCCCTGACCATCGACGATGGCAGGACGCAGGCGTCACCAGACCGCTTGGCACCAAGAGCGGCTTAGACAAATGTTGCAAGGCGTGTATACTGTCATCCTGGGCTTCGCTGCCGGCTGCTGCCGGCGGTCGATGCCGAATGGCGGCGCAATGCCTGTTACCGGCCGGAGGAGCCGCCCGGCCTTGCACGCAGGCTCAGGCCGCGTTGCCGCGAACAAGGAGAATGCTATGGCTGGTGGTTGGACAGCCGATGGAGCCGTGCAAGAGCAAATCACGCACTCCATCGAAGATGAAATTTCACGGGTCCGCAGTTTGTTGCCGACTGGCGAAAGTTTGCTTGAATGCGAAGAATGCGGCGAGGCCATACCGCTGGCCCGGCGCGAGGCCTTGCCGGGCGTACGTCTGTGCATCAGCTGCCAGGAGGAGCACGACAAGGAGCAGGCGGCCGAATCCGCCTACAACCGGAGCGCCAACAAGGACAGCCAGTTGAAATAGGGCGAGCGTCCGGTCCTTATGGATGTACTTGCGCCGTGCGCAGACGCTTGACCGTCAATTCGTAATTTTCCTTAAACAGCGTGTCCCGGGGATTGCACCGCAAGGCCTGCTCGAAAAAGGGCAGGGCTTCCGGGGTGCGGCCCTGCTTGTGCAGGGTAAGCCCCAGGTTGTTGTAGGCGGCGCAGAAATCCGGGCAGCGGGTCACCACCGCCTTGTAGCCTTCCACGGCACCGGCCAGATCGCCGCCGCCGCGCCGGGATTCGGCCGTCTCAAAGGCGGCGGTGCACGTGGTGGTTGCGTCCCCGGCCGCAGTGGCGGGGGTGGCCAGGCGTTTTCGGGTCAGGGTGGCGTTTTCGCGGAAAAGCGCTTCGGATGGGGAACATTTGACCGCCTCGTCAAACCAGGGCAACGATTCGGCGGCGTAGCCCAGGGAATACAACGACGTGCCGACGTTGTTGTAGGCCTGGCAGGTGTCCGGGCACAGGGTGAGCAGGGCCTGATAGTCGCGGATGGCCCCGGCATGGTCGCCGCTTGTGCGTTTGGCTGTGGCTTGTTTGCCCAGGCTGTCGCACTGTCCGGCCCGGTCGGCATCGACGGTGGCGGCGGCGGATTTGTTGCGGTTGTCCTGTTCGCGTTTGGCGGCCTCGTGCTGCAACCGGCCGGCATCGATGCGGCGTTCGAGATCCTTGGCCTTGCCGGCCAGGGACTGGGGCAGGGGACCGGTCTCCCGGGCGGCATCCAGCACGCGACGGGCGGCTGCGAAATTTTTCTGGTCCGCAAGCTGTCCGGCCTGGGCCAGGGAGCCGGCCAGTTCCGTCTCGGCCCGGGTTTTCTCGGACTGCACATTTTGCCGCAACTGCGCCAGTTGCGGCAGTTTGGCATTGATTTTTTCAGCCTCGGCCAAAGCGGCCAAGGCCAGATCGTAGCGGCGCGCGGCCAGGAAATCCCGGCTGCGGGCCAGGGCGTCGGCCACGGCCTCTTTGGCCCGGGCGAGTTTGGTCCGCTCGGCGGCAAGGGCAGCATCGCCCGGGACCAGGGCCAGCATGTCGTTGACGGCCAACAGCGCCCCGTCGAGATCGCCGGCAGCGTTGCGCTTGGCCGACTCGGCAGCCAGGGCGGCCAGACGCTGGTCCCGGCCGGCCCGGTGGGTGGCGGCGTCCTGCAATTGGGCAATGCGCGGGTGGCGGGGGTTTAATTTGGCGGCATCGGCCAGGGCGGCCCGGGCTTCGTCGAGCTTGCCCCGGGCCAGGGCGGCTTCGGCCCGGTCTTCGGCCCGGGCCAGATTGTCCCGGGCCTGGGCCAGATTTTTGCGCGCCTGCACCGCGCCCGGATGTTCGGGATCAAGGGCGGCGGCCTCACTCACCGTGGCCAGGGCGGCGTCGGCATCGCCGGCGTTCCACTGGTCCCTGGCCCGGGCCAGACGTTCGTCCAGGCTCCAGGCCCGCTGCTTGCGGGCGGCGATGGCGGCCTCCATTTCGGCCACGGCCCCGAATCGGGGACTGACAGCCTTGGCCTCGGCCACGGCCTTGGCCGCGCTGTCAAAGCGTTTGGCGGCAAGCATGGCGGCGGATTGCTTGAGCGCAGCAATAAGCCGGTCCCGGGCAGCCACCAGCCGTTCCCGTTCGGCCTTGGCCCCGGCATGGGCCGGATCGCTTTCCAGGGCTTTGCCCGTCAGACCCAGGGCCTCCTCCACAGCCCCGGCTTCCCATTTGTCCCGGGCCTGGGCCAGCAGTCTGGCAATGCGGGCGAGCGTGTCCTTGCGCACGGCAACGGCCTGGCGCGCGGTCGTAATGGCTGCGGCCTTGGCGTTTATTTTGGCGGCAGCGTCGAGCATGGCCGCTGCTTCGTCGAAATCATCGGCCGCAAGGGCTGCGTTTGCCCGGGCCAGATGGTCGTCCAAACGGCCCTTGTCGCGCAGGATGCGCTCCAGATTGGCCACGGCGGCCGGATCTTTGGGACTGAGGCGCACGGCCTGCCCGGCAGCCTGGGCCGAGCGGCCGGGATCGCCGTCGGTCCAGGCCTGGCCGGCTTCGCCAACGAGTCGGGCCACTTCCCGGGCGCGTTCGGCGGCCCGGTCGAGTTCGGCCTGGGACACGGCCACTTCAAAGGCACCCTGGCCGCGGCCAAGGAGCAAACCCCGGGCGTCGCGAACTTCCACCGACACCGGACAAGGGCCGGTTTCCTGCCGCGAGGCCGCGATTTCGCGGGTGTCGTCGCCGCCGGCCGCCCGGGCTCCGGGGCACAGGCCCCAGGCATAGGACAGGGGCAGATGGGGGGAGGCCGGCGTAATGGAGGCCCGAAGCCCCACCCGCTGGCCCACGGCCGCACCATCGGCTGCAACCGGCCCTTCTCCGTCGCGCCACACCGTGGCCGGGGCTTCAGCCAGCCCCCGATTGTCCACGGTGACGGCATAGGTGCGCACCGGCACATCGGCCTTGGCCAGACCGAGTGGGGCGCTGGATTTGCCGCTGTCGGCGGCCACGGCCGTCACCTTGACCGGCGTCGTTTTGGCCTGCGTCGGATAAAAGGTCAGGCTGCGTTCGCCCACCCGCACCAGTTTGGCGTGGCCGGGCAGGGGGTCCCAGCGAAATTCCACCCCGTCGTGGACCGGAAAATCCCGGATGGCCACGGTGACTTCTTCGCCGACCAGGGGCGAGGCCGGCGAGGCGGACAGGCCAAAGCTCGGTTGGGCAATGTCCAAGGTCACAGCCTCGGAGATGGCGGCCAGACCGGCCGACGGCCCGGATTTGGGCACCACTTCCACCCAGACCCGCTGGCGGCCCGGACGCGTGAAGACGGCTGTGTTGGTGAAGGGGCCGGCTGCCTCCAAAAATTTGGCACCGTCGTCGGCCTGCCAGCGGCACTCGTAGGCGTCCTGGGGCAGTTCCGTCTCGCCGCGATACAGGCGGGCCTCGAAGGAGGCTGCGCCGCCGACGCGCGGGGTGCCTTCGGTGGGAGCGCTTTTTTTCAGCGCCACCCGCAGCTCTTGGCCGTCCTGCCCGCCGTGCCCGCTCTGCCCGCTCTGCCCGCTCTGGTTGACCAGAGGCTTTGCCGGGGCCACTGGCGGTTCGACGACCGGGCCAGGGCGACGGATGGCGGCCTGGGCTGGATCGGCGGCCAGGCCCAGGCTGGGTGATAGAGCAGTCAGGAGCAGTGTGGCGGCCAAACACAGCAGGTGCAAGGCCCTGACTCTGACTCTTCCGGTATGTTTTTCGCTCTGCTTCACGGGTATCGCTTCCCTGCGTTTTCCGGTCAAGATGCAGCAATCGTTCCAGGAAAAAATGACCGCCCCCTAACGCCCTGGCCAAAGCTGCCGAAAAGACCGGGCAAGGAGGCTGTCATGAAATCCCCAAACACCGCCGCTGCCACGAGTTCCCTGCCCATTCTCGACATCCACTGCCCCGAACACGTGGCCCAGATTGGCGAAGCCTATGCCCGGGAGCGGCATACCGTCCTGACGGCCCTGCACCGGCTGGAATCCATGGGCTATGCCGACAGCCGCCAGCGGGAACGCACGGTCCTGGCCACCATGGAGCCGCTGCCCGGCCATGCACTGATGGAGCGCGCCCCGCGCGAAGTGCTCAAATTGCGGGCGGCCCTGTTTCTGGTGTCCTGCCACGAGCACCGCCGCAATTAGCCGGGCTGCCTGGATCTTTACACAGGCCTTGGGATGCTTATTTCTAAGGTGCAAGGGGAGTGATTCCCTTAACGATATGTCAGCAACCGAAGCGGAGGGGTGGGCGAAATAAACAGCAGCAACCATACTTGGCGCATTGAGGCGCCGCTGGCAGAGATTCGCCAGGCGTAAGAAAAAGAGTTCGCGAAGCTTGGCTTCGCAACCGGCTGTATAAGCAGCTCCCGCGCCGACGGCGAATCTCTTTTTGTTGTGCGGCGTTACGAGTCAGAGGCAGGGGCAGACTTCCAGTGCTGGCGCATGAGCGTGTCGAGTTCCTCGCCCGGCACAGGCTTGGAAAAATAAAATCCCTGGGCGCTTTCACAGCGCAGTTCGGACAGGGCGGTTCGGTGTTCGGCCAGCTCCACTCCTTCGGCCACCACTTCCAGTCCCAGTTTGTGGGCCATGGCAATAATGGCCCGTACGATCTCCATATTCTGCTCGGCTTCGTTCATGTTGCCCACAAACGACCGATCCACTTTGAGGCTGTCAAAGGGGAAACGCTGGATGTAGGACAGGGACGAATAGCCTGTGCCGAAATCATCAATGACCACCTTGACCCCAAGCGCCTTGAGCCGTTTGATGGTGCGAACGGCCTCGTCGGCGTCGTCCATGAGCACGGATTCGGTCAGTTCGAGCTTGACCATTACCGGATCGATGCCGGTCTCGGCCAAAATGGTGGCAACTTCTTCCACGAAATCCGGTCGCTTGAACTGTCGCCCGGAGATGTTGACCGAAAGGGTGAGGGCTGCGGCGTCGGGATTGTTCCGGGTCAGCTCCACCAGCCGGCGGCAGGACAGGCGCAGGATCAACGCCCCGAGTTCGTTTATAAGGCCCGTCTCCTCGGCGATGGGGATAAATTCCGTTGGCGCAATAAGTCCCTGGCGCGGATGCTGCCAGCGGGCCAGGGCTTCAAAGCCGGTGACGTCGCCGGTCGTCAGCGACACGATGGGCTGGTAGTGGACGGTGATTTCGCCGTGTTCCATGGCCTGGCGCAGGGCCAGTTCCATTTCCATGCGGCGCTGGGTGAGCACGCGCATGCCGGCGTCAAAGACAGTGTAGTGGTCGCCGCCATGCTCCTTGGAACTGTACATGGCGTTGTCAGCATCGCGCAGCACCTGGTCGGGGTGTTCGTAGGCCGACGAGCCAAGCACCACTCCGATGCTGCAGGTGACAAAAATTTCCTGCTTTTTAAGGCGAAACGACTGGGCCAACTGGCGCAGGACGTTTTCAGCCATGGAGCTTGCTTCCTCCAGGCTGGCGATATCCTCGATGAGGATGGCGAATTCGTCGCCGCCGAACCGGGCCAGGGTGTCGAGCTCGCGCAAAAGCTTTTGCAGGCGGTTGGCGATGACCATGAGCAGCCGGTCGCCGGTGACGTGGCCGAAGGTCTTATTGACCAGCTTGAAGCGATCCATGTCGAGGTAGAGGACCGCATAGAGGGAGTTGGGGCTGCGCTTGAGGCGTTTGATGGCCAGATCGAGGCGGTTTATAAAAAGCGCCCGGTTGAAAAGGCCGGTCAGGGTGTCGTGGAAAGCGTCGTGGAGGATGTGTTCTTCGAGTTGTTTTTGCCGGGAGATCTCGGCCAGGGTGACCAGGGCACCGGGCAGGGGGCCGGCCAGTCGCGTCACGCACAGGGCGCGCCAGATTTGGACTGACGGCTCGCCGCAGGGCAGATCCATTTCATAGCGGGGCAATTCCCCGGCCAGCACGGCGGCAAATCCTTGCGAAACGGCGGTGGATACGGGAGCTGCCAAAAACTTGGCGCAGACAGCGACAAAGGGAGTGCCAGGGCCGACGTTGGGATCGAATTCGCGCAGCAGCGAAAAGCAGGAGGCATTGGCGGCAATGACCAAACCGGCCGCATCCAGGATGGCGGCATGGGAGGGCATCGATTCGAGGAGGTCAGTCAGATTTGGTAACATGGCCCTCAGAGTCGTTTCCAAATATCGCCGTCACACAATGCACACAGCCTCTGACCAAAGGTGTAAAAGTTTTAGCCAATGGCGTCAAAGGCCAAATCGTCAGTCGCGGGGCAGCTCTGGGATCACCCCGGGACGAATTGTCAGGGTTTCAAGAATGCGCCCGGGTTGTCAACTCTTTCCGTCAATACGGGCGGGCCGCCCGTTCTTGACTTTTCGTTTGCGCCCCGTCATAGACGAACTTCCCGGGCACGGTACCCGTCCTGGGTGAGAATTTAGGCGCAAATCGTATCGTTTGACGATGTTGCGTCTGGAATCACGCTGCGTATCGCAAGGGCATTTTCCGGGATGCGTGGGCACCCCTGGAGCGGCTGAGGTTTTTTGGCGCCAGTGAGACAACAGAGCGTGTAAACGGAAGTCGGACGTCGTTGCCGGGGTTTTCCTGGTGAAAATCCAGGCCAGACGACGTCGGGCAAAACTCAAGGAGGACCGGACATGGCTATTGTTATCGATGACGATGCTTGCATGGGCTGCGAAGCTTGCGTTGAGACCTGCCCCGATGCGTTCGAAATGAACGGCGACGGCGACAAAGCCATCGTGAAAGAGACCGATGCCGAGGCCGATTGCGTGGATGAAGCCATCGACGCCTGCCCGGCTGAAGCCATCACCAAGTCCTGAAGCATCTTGTCCCCCTGTGGGACAGCCCGCGCCGGCTTGCCGGCGCGGGCTTTTTTTTCAGAATCAGGCGGCGGCCGTAAGCCTTGGCGGGAAACAGCCGATAAGAAGTCTGAAGCATCCGGCTGCTTGCGGCCGGCAGGATCGGGCAGGAACGTTTCTTGCTATGCTTTAGCGAGGAGCCGGATCAACTCCCAAGCGAGGCGACGCCATGAACTCCATCCGTAACTACCTGCAACATCGGCTCAATCCCGTTCACATGTATTGTCGGTTGATGGATTTCGGGCTGGCCAGGAAAAACGCCCGGCGGCTGTGCTCTGTGTACGAACGCTTCATCTACCGGGGTTTTTTGTTTCATTAGTCGCCAGTTGCGTTTGACGCCAGCCGTCCGGTCCAGGAAAATGGTGCCTGACGGCAGCGCTCGGCCGCTACCCCACCACCCATCGCCACGTTCTCCTGCCCCAAACGCATTGCCCTGCGAGAGCCGCCGAGTACGATTTTGTTCTACGCCCGGCGGCTGTGTGCAAAAAACGTAACCTCCGACGCGTCAAAACACCCGCTTTCCAGCGGACTGCCGCCGCCCCGTTGCGGCCGCAGCCAGCTCCCTCAGGCCCGCAACCAGATCAGCACGAGCAGACACACGGCAGCGTAGACTCCGGCCAGCACGTCGTCGATCATGACGCCGTAGCCGCCGGGCAGCCAGTTTTCCGAGGCGCGCACCGGGGGCGGCTTTAAAATGTCAAAGGCCCGAAACAGGAAAAACCCGGCCACGAGTTCAAATGTTGTTGGTGCGGCCAGGGGCAGAAACGTCAGCCATTGCCCGACCAGTTCGTCGATGACCACATGGCCGGGGTCTTTGCAGCCCAGGACGATTTCGGTGCGGCTGGCCGCCTTGGCTCCGATGTAAAATATGATGGCCAGCACCACGAAACGCAAAGCGATGGGCAGGGGCAGGAAACACAGCGGCGCGACCAGGACGGCGGCAGCCGAGCCCCAGGTGCCCCGGGCACCGGGCATGCGGCCGATGGGGCCAAGACCTGAGACGAGCAGCGCAAGGCGGTCGCTTGTAAACATGCGGTCCTCCAAAATGTTCGCTCAAGGCCGGGAAGCTACAACGGGGGCGGCTTTGGCGCAAGAGGCGGCCCGGACAGGCCCGACTGTCGTCCTTGCCTGCTTGTCACTGCTGGCGCTTGGGGGTAATGCTGCTACCCAATCCCTGCGCCCTCTGGCGGTGCAGAAAGGAGCAGCCATGGGCCGCTATATTTTTCTTTTTTGCCTCCTCGGCTGTTTCGGCCTCATGGGGTGCGCCACGATCCAACCCATCATGACGCCCCAGGAGTTCGAGGCCGATTGTCGCGCCAACACAGTCGGTGCCGACGCCGCCTGCGCCGGCAAAGTCTGCGAGGTCTATCAGGCTGTGGTGACCGATTATTATGACACCATGGAAGGTTGCTACGCCGCCTGCAAGGATCGGGCTGCCTCCCTGGAAACCGGTGCGACCGGCCAGTGTCTGGCCAAAATCCGCAAGGCCCGGGATACCTGCCGCGATTTCTGCAACCGCAAGTTCTATCGTTGCAACTGCGCCAAGTAACCGTTTTCCGTCCCGATTCCGGGGCGGTGAAACGCCAGAGACAAGGAGTGCCACATGGCGGTTAAAAAGATCCTCATGCTCGTCGGTGACTATGTCGAAGACTACGAAGTCATGGTGCCGTTTCAGATGCTGCTGATGGTCGGCCACGACGTGTCGGCCGTCTGTCCGGGCAAGAAGGCCGGCGATACCGTGCGCACGGCCATCCACGATTTTGAAGGGGACCAGACCTACAGCGAAAAACCCGGCCATAACTTTGCGCTTAACGCCGACTTCGACGCCGTCGATCCGGCCGCCTTCGATGCCCTGGTCATCCCCGGCGGACGCGCCCCGGAGTATATTCGCTTAAACCCCCGCGTCATCGAAATCGTCAAACACTTCGGCGCGGCCAAAAAGCCCATCGCCGCCGTCTGCCACGGCCAGCAGGTGCTTGTTGCCGCCGATGTCATCGCCGGCTGCCAGTGCATGGCCTATCCCGCCGTGCAGCCTGAAATCGAACGTGCCGGTGCCACCTACGTCGGCCCCAACGCCACGTTCACCAACGCCGTCACCTGCGGCAATATCGTTACCGCCCCGGCCTGGCCCGCCCACCCGCAATGGATGCGCCAGTTCCTGGACGTGCTCGGCACCAAGATCGAAGCCTAGGGAGCGTGGCGCCCAAAAGCCGTTCCGTTTGTTGCGGATAAAATAATAAATTCCAGATGGTAACGCTTGGCAACCGTTGGCCGCACAAAGCGGGCGCAACACGCGGCAAGCGGCCCGAAATGACGGTTCCAAGGCGTTTCCCCATGGACCCAAAGCAGGGGGTGAACCCGGATTTGCCGGATCACCCCCAAAGCTCCCCCTTTTTTCCACGGCCTAACGATGGTATAGCCCTGGGCGATGACCCGCCCGGCGGCGGCCCGACCCACCCGCCGGCGCAATGAGGCGCTATGATTGATACGACCAAGATAGAACGTGTGCGGCAAGTGATCGGCGATTTCGCTGTCAATAAAGGAAAAGTGCTCCTGCTCGTTTCCTTTTTGCTCTTTATCGTTGCCGCCTATTACGTCATGGACTTTATCACCGAAGACAGCTTGGCGGTAAAATACAAAAAAACCACCGCCATGGTCGAAGAAGTCCAGGAAACGAAAAATGTTCTCACCATCGTCACCAGCCAGGGGTTTTTCGTCGTCGATCCCAGCCTGCGTTCAGATAAATTCAAGAATATCGCCGATTTTTTCCGCAAAGTGAAAGAAGACGGCTCACCCGTGCGTATCGACTACAAGGACGTCGGCAACGACAAAGTCATCGAAAACGTCTTCTACCGGGCCGAGTCCAATAAATTCGGCAAAATCGGGTCGTTGAAGTAGCCGGCGAGCGGCAGAAAGCGGAAGGCGAAGCGAAGAGGCCTCCGGCGGCCGGGGCTTTGCCCCGGACCCCACCGGGGGGATGATCCCCCCGGACCCCCCGATTGGGGGGCGGGAGATGCGTAAGCGGGTTGGAGGTTTTGGCGTCGGCGGGAGCGTCGGCGTGAGAGAATGGGGGTCGGAATTTGGCCGCTGTTCCCGACGCGGAAGCCGCGCCAGGAACAGCGGCCAAATTCCGACCCCCAACTCGCCAGCGGCCCTGGGGCTTTTGCGCAATCAAAGCCTTGCGCAAAAGCCCCAGGGCCGCATTTTTTGAGGTGGCGGCTGAGCCTTCATATGATTGTTTTTTCTGGGCGAACCGGGCAAAGCCACCGTTCTTACAGTCTTTTGACCTGCTTACCGAGCAACCCAGCATGCCGACTGGGGAGTGGCAGCGCCCAAAGTCTTCCCGTCCTCTGACTTGTTTGCAGAATCAACGCCGTCGACGTGGTTGTCTCCTGCCTTCCCGGGCGAACCGGGTGGCTGCAATTTGGGCCGCCGTGCTCGCCGCGCTTCGCGGGGAGTGTCGGCGGCCCAAATTGCAGCCACCCATGCGGCGCAGCCGCCAAGCGCTCCCGCGCTCCCGCGCCAACAGTCTTCCCACACTCCCGCGTCCGCCGTAGCCCCTTACCCCGTCCATCCCTTGCGCCCCTATCCGGGGGTCCGGGGGGCCGTCGCCCCCCGGCGGGTGCAGGGCAGAGCCCTGCCGGAGAGGTCCAGGAGAGGCAGCGCCTCTCTTGGCAGGGTCTGGGACAGCGTCCCAGCGGGGTTTGGGGCAGCGCCCCAATTCTCTCTCTTAAAAGAACATGTCGCGGCGGCCGGCTTCGATATCGCCCAGGCGTTCGATGGTCAGGTCGCGGATGCCATCTTTGGGGATGGTGGCCAGGGCTTCCTGGATGCGCCTCTCACCCAGGACTTTGGTTTCGGGGTCGGCGTAGTCGATCAGATATTCTTTGAAGGTGAGCAGGGCGTTGGGCAGGCAGACGTTTTGGATGGTGCCGTCTTTGGCCAGACTCATGAAGCGGTCGCCGGTGCGGCCCTGGCGGTAGCAGGCGGTGCAGTAGCTGGGGATAAAGCCGCGCTGGCAGAGCATTCGGATGATTTCGTTGGGTGAGCGCTGGTCGCTGGGTTCGAACTGTTGGCCGTTGTTGGTGTTGCTGGTTCCCTCGTGTTCCTCGTGGACTTTCTGGTAGCCACCAACGCCCGTGCAGGAGCCGGCGCTGATCTGGGAGATGCCGCAGTCGATGAGTTCGTCGCGAAACTCCGAGTCTTCGCGGGTGGAGAGGATCATGCCGGTATAGGGCACGGCCAGTCGGATGATGGCGATGATCTTTTTAAAGGCCTCGTCCGGGACGAGGTAGGGGAAGGTGTCGAGGTTGACGGCACCGGCCGGGCGCATGCGCGGGACGGAGATGGTATGGGGGCCGACGCCGAAGGTTTTTTCCAGATGTTCGGCGTGCAGGAACATGGCCACGGTTTCGTATTTCCAGTCGTAGAGGCCGTAGAGCACGCCGATGCCGACGTCGTCGATGCCGGCTTTCATGGCCCGGTCCATGGCGGTGGTGTGCCAGTTGTAGTCGTGCTTGGGGCCGGAGGGATGCAGCTTAGCGTATTGGGGGCGGTTGTAGGTTTCCTGAAAGAGGATGTAGGTGCCGATTTCGGCGTCCTTGAGTTTCTTATAATCTTCGATGGTGGTGGCGGCGATGTTGATATTGACGCGGCGGATGGAGCCGTTGCCGTCTTTGATGCTGTAGATGGCCTTTATGGCGTCGGTGACGTATTCGATGGGGCAGTTGAGCGGATCTTCGCCGGCTTCCACGGCCAGGCGTTTGTGGCCGAGGGATTCGAGAATTTCCACCTCGTGTTTGATTTCCTCGGTGGTCAGGCGTTTGCGCAGTTGGTCCTTGTTGCTGCGTTTAAAACCGCAGTAGACGCAGTTGTTGATGCAGTGGCTGGAGATATAGAGCGGCGCAAAAAGGACGATGCGTTTGCCGTAGATGGCCTCTTTGACCTGTTTGGCGGCGGTGAACATGGTTTCAAGGAGTGGCGCGTCGTTGACTTCGAGCAGCACGGCCACTTCTTCGGCGGACAGGCCCTTGTAGTCCAGGGCCTTATCGATGATGGCGCGCACGGTTTCGGGGTTGGCGGCGGCGCTTTTGGCGGCGGTAAGCGCCGCGTGGATGCGGTTTTCGTCGATAAACGCGTCGGATGTGCGCTGGGTTTCGTCAATCATGGTCGGCCTCCTTGCGAAGGGTCTTGCTGGTCAGGGCGGACTTGACCGTCACGCCTGGGATATTCCCGAGTCTGCCGGTAAGCGAACCGATCTCATCGGTTGTGCCTTCGATAATCAGCGACACCACGCCGGCCTGATATTCGGGGCGCGGGATGCCCATGCGGCCGAGCACGATGTGGCCGTGGTCGCTGATGACGGCGTTGACCTTGTCGGAGATGTGTTTGGGATCGTCGATGACGATGCCGACCACGCCGATACGTCTGTTCATGGCTGTTTCCTCGTTTGGGCAATAAAAAACGCCTTCGTTTTCCCAAGGGAAACAAAGGCGTGGTGTTCTGGCTTGTGCATGGCGTCATCCTCGGCGCAGGGTCACCCCCTTGCCAGCAGATTGCGGTATGGTTTTTTTCGCCTTCACGTCAGGACCGGTCCCACCGTGGCAGCAAGGCCACTATGCGAGGGTTTTGGACGGTTGGCAAGTGCTACGAAAAATTATTTTGTGCGAAGTTGCTTTCTTGCTGGAATTATTGCGAAAGGCAAGTCCTGTCCTGACCGGGCCGGGGCGGGCCGTGCGAGGCAGGATTGTCCGGCTTGGGAGGGGGCGCATGAATGGCAAGTTGCCTGACTGACACAGCGCAAGCGGCATTGAAGTGTTTTCGGGCATATTGTGTTCATTGCCGGGAAATGATAACTATCGCTGTTCATTTTTTCTCATATTGAGTCAGCAACACAGGCACATATGAACGATATTTTGAGTATTGATGTCAGGAATGAGATGGCTGTCGATATCGCACTCGGCTGGAAGGGGCATTGGTCTCTATCGAGGCGTTTGAGACCATGATTGCCAACATGCAGGCGACGGAACACTCCATATCCCTGACGCAGGATGGCCTTGCCTTTTTACGTGACCATATTAACGATGCTCTTTTTTTCATTGATGTTACCACCGGCCGAATCTGCGACGTCAGCCGGGCGGGGTGCAGTCTGCTGGGGCTTGCCCGTGAAAAGCTTGTCGGACGGCTCCAGACCGAGTTGCATCCCATCGAGGATCGGGTCTTTTGCGCGGCCCAGTTTCGTGAATGCGTGCGTATGGCCGAGGCCGGGCAAGCCAGCCAGTCTCTTCCGGTGATCGTGGTGCGGGTGGACGGCAGCCGCATTACGGGGAGGATGGCCGTTATCATGATCTCTTGCGCCGGTGAGCGGCTGGCCTGCTGTGTCTTTAACAGTCCGGCCCTGCATGGACTGCTCGGCAGCGGGCTGCAGGAGAGCGAAGCTTATTTTGCCCAGTCCCTGCCGGGCGTCGGGGACGGGGCCTGGAGCTGGAATCCGCAGACCGGGGTCGTCTATCTGTCCCGGCAGTGGGAGGCCCTGCTGGGCTACGCGCCGGGTGAAGTCAAAGGCACAATCGAGGGTTCCCAGGTGTTGGTGCATCCTGATGACCGCGACAGGGTTCTTCAGGCCGTTGGTGACTGCGCCCGGGGGGTGAGCCCGTCGTTTTCCCTGGAGTATCGGTTGCGCGCCCGGGACGGCTCTTACGTTTGGGTGCACGGCCGGGGCGGTCCGGTTCGCGACGCATCGGGCCGGGTGACGTTGCTGGCCGGGGCCACCACCGACATCACGGCGCGCAAAGAGGCCGAATCGGCCCTTCGGGAAAGCGAGGAGCGGTTCCGGTTTCTGGCCCAGCATTCGCCTGACGGCGTCATCATCCACGACGCCACGGGTTGCATTCTCGACGTCAATGAGCGCGCCTGCCAGGATCTCGGCTATGAGGCGGATGCGCTGCGGCGCATGAACATCAGCGACATCGCGACCACGCGCCCCCGTCCATGGCTGATTGACTTTTGGGATAACCATCCGCTCGGGGAATTTTCTCTCCAGACTACGGCGCGACGCAAGGATGGCACGTTCTACCCGGTGGAGATCAAGGGCGTGGTCTTTGAGGAGCGCGGCCGACGCCTGTTTCTGGCCACCGGGCGCGATCGGACCGAACGGCTGCGCCAGGAACAGACCCTGGCCGCAGCCCGGGATGCCGCCGAGGACGCCAATCGCGCCAAGACCGAATTCCTGGCCAGCATGAGCCATGAGATACGCACGCCCATGAACATCATTCTGGGCATGGCCGAACTCCTTGGCGAGCAGGCCGCAACCCCGGCCCAGGAGCAGTTTGTCGCGGCTATTGAGAACTCGGGCCAGATGTTGTTGCGGCTCTTAAACGACCTGCTTGATCTGTCCCGCATCGAGGCGGACCGCGTTGAGTTGCGACAGGAGCCGTTCTGCCCGGCCGAACTGGTGGGCGACGTCTGCCGGACCATGGCCGTGGCTGCGGCCCAGAATAGTCAGGAGCTGATCACGATTTGGGGAGACGATCTGCCGGCCGTGGTGGAAAACGACGCCGACCGGGTGAGGCAGGTGCTGGTCAATTTGATCTGGAACGCCGTCAAATTCACCGGAGCGGGCCGCATTGAAGTCCGGTTGGCGCATCAGATCGAAAGCGACAGCCGGTCCTGGCTCCATTTCGCTGTGGCCGACACCGGTCCCGGCATCCCGCCGGAACTGTTGTCCCGGATTTTCGATCCCTTCGCCCGGGGCGATGGTTCAGCCTCAGGCCAACATTGCGGCACCGGCCTTGGTCTGGCCATCAGCAAGCGGTTGGTCGAACTGATGGGCGGCGCCATTGCCATTGATTCGCAACCCGGGCGTGGGGCCACATTTTCCTTTAGCCTGCCAGTGGGGACGACGCCGGCCGCAGCGTCGGTCGCAGACAGTCACGGCCCCTCTGTATCTCCTGTCCGACGAGCTGGAGCCGCCGTCGACCGGCGTCGGCAAATACTTGTGGCCGAAGATTCCGAAGCCAATCAGGAACTGCTGCGGCTGTTTCTTGAAGAGCAGCCGTACGACGTCGTGATGGCGGCGTCGGGCCAGGAGGCGGTCGCTCTCTTTGCCCGCGAGCGCTTCGACGTGGTGCTCATGGACGTGGAGATGCCGGGCATGTCCGGCCTGGAGGCCAGTCTGGCCATCCGTCGTCTGGAAGCAACGACCGGCGCCCCGCGAACGCCACTGGCCCTGCTCACCGCCCATGCCTTCAGCGAATACGAAACCCGGGGGCGTCAGGCCGGTTGCGACGGTTTCCTGACCAAGCCCATCCGCAAGGCCCATCTGCTCGAATCCCTGGCCAAGCTCGTTACCGTGGGTCGCTTGGATTGAGCCGCGCTTTTCCAAAACAAAACGGCCGGAGCGGTGAACCGCCCCGGCCGTTTTGTTTTGGAAAACGCGGCCGGTTATTCCGGCACCACCTCCAGCACCGGTTCGCCGTAGGTGTCGGGAACCGTGCCCTTGATGCGCAAAAGGCTCATCCAGCGGCGCAGGGTGCCGACGATGACGATGGCGATGAGGATGAGGACGATGACCGCCAGGGTGGCCAGCAGATAGAGGCCCTTGGGCAGGTAGGTATTGACGATCTGCAGATACCCGGCCCAGACGGTGATGCAGACCATGGCCAATCCCGGCACGGCCGTCATCCAGGCGTAGCGGGCCTTGCCCATGCGGATGATCATGGTGGTGCCGATGAGTAAGCCCATGGCGGCCAGCAACTGGTTGGACATGCCGAAAAGCGGCCAGATGGTGGAGATATCGCCGGTGTAGACCAGATAGCCCCACATGAAGGTGAAAATCGCCGAGGTGGAGAGGATGCCCGGCATCCAGTGCTTTTCCTGGAACTTGGGGATCACCTGGCCGATCATTTCCTGGAGGAAGAACCGGCCCACCCGGGTGCCCGTGTCCACGGCCGTCAAGATAAAGACGGCCTCGAACATGATGGCGAAGTGGTACCAGTAGTCCATCAGATGGCTCATGATGGGCACGGACGAGAAGATATGGGCCATGCCCACGGCCAGGGACACGGCCCCGCCCGGCCGGCCGGTGATGTTTTCGCCGACGGCTTGGGAGAGTTGGGCCAGATCGACGGTGGCCATGCCAAGGGTGGCAAAGACTTCGGGCTTGGTGTTGATGGCGAAATAGTCGGCGGGCATGAGCACGCAGGCGGCAATGAGCGCCATGATGGCCACGAAGCCCTCCATGAGCATGGCTCCGAAGCCGACGAAGAGCAGGTTGCGCTCATTGTCGAGCATCTTGGGCGTGGTGCCCGTGCCGATGATGGCGTGGAAGCCCGAGAGCGCGCCGCAGGCGATGGTGATAAACAGGAACGGGAAGACCGCGCCGGGGATGATGGGGCCGCCGCCGCCGGCAAACTTGGTGAGTGCCGGCATCTGCAGATCCGGGCGTACCCAGAAGATGCCGATGGCCAGCATGGCGATGGTGCCGATCTTTAAATACGTGGAGAGGTAGTCGCGCGGGCATAAGAGCAGCCACACCGGCAACACCGAGGCCACGAAGCCGTAGATGGGGATGGTGATGGCAATGGCCGGGCGCGGCATGTTGAACAGCGGTCCCCAGGTGGGGCTGGCGGCCACGTAGGGGCCGATCAGGATGGCCACGGCGAGCAGGCCCACGCCGAGGATCGACGCGCCAAGGACGTCGCCGTCGCGCCACTTGTGGAGATACACGCCCATAATGAGTGCGATGGGGATGGTGGCAAAGACGGTAAAGGTGCCCCAGGCGCTGTCATGCATGGCGTTGACCACGGCAATGGACAGGCCGGCCAGGGTCAAGACGAGGATGAACAGCACGGCAAACCCGGCCACGTTGCCGGTGTTCTTGTCGATCTCCTGGGTGGCGATGTAGGCCAGCGAGCGGCCCTTGTGGCGCACCGAGGCGAAAAGGACCACCGTGTCGTGGACACAGCCGGCCATGACGCAGCCGACGAGAATCCACAACGCGCCCGGCATGTAGCCGAACTGGGCGGCCAGCACCGGTCCGAGCAGGGGGCCGGCGGCGGCGATGGCCGCGAAGTGGTGGCCGAAAAGGACATACTTGTCGGTCTTTACGTAGTCGTGCCCGTCCGCCATCTTCACCGCCGGAGTCAGGCGCGTTTCGCTCACGCCCAGCACCTTTTTGGTGAAAAAGAGCCCGTAAAAACGGTAACCGATGGCGAAGATGCACAGGGCGGCAAAGACCAGGGTCAGGGCATTCATGCCAGCCTCCCGTGTTTGGGAGCCGGTCTGGCCGGACTCCCGTTCTCGTGGTTGGCCCCGGTCTGCCACGGCCGGCAGACAACAACAAGACGCATTGCGTCAAAGGGATAATCGCGGGGGTGAAACGGCGTTTTTACGAAGTGGCCGACGCCGTGGCCGGGACTTCCCCGGCGGCCTGGGTGGGCTTGGTGGCCTGGGGCGTTTGGTCTGGCAGGGCAACGTCAACCGTTGGGGGCGTGGGCGTCGGTCCGGGCCGGGCTGGGTCGGCGGCCGGATCGGACCGGGGCACGGCGGCCGGCGGCACGCGAAAGACGATGCGCGTCCCCGTTCCCGGGGCGCTGGCGATATGCATGGCGTAGTCCTGGCCGAAAAGCTGCACCAGCCGCTGGTTGGAATTGCGCGCCCCAACGCCTTCATTAAGCGATTCCGGGGCGGTGGGCGACAGGACCAGCGCGATGGTTTCCCGGGCCATGCCCAGGCCGTCGTCCTCCACCGTCACCTGCAAGTGGCCGTCCTGGCGGCAGACCTTAAGGCGCACCCGGCCGCCCTCGGGGCGGGCCTGCAAGCCATGGCGCACGCTGTTTTCCACCAGGGGCTGGATTAAAAGCGGCGGGATCAGCCAGTCCTCGCAGCCCGGCTCCACCTCGATGCGACTGGCGATGCGCTCGCCAAACCGGGCCTGTTCGATGGCCAGATAGGAGCGCACCTGCTCGATTTCCTCCGACAGGCGCACCAGTCCCCGGGAACTGTCCAGGTTGCGGCGCATGTAGCGGGCCAGATCGAGCAGCAGCTCCCGGGCCTGCCCTGGGGCGGTGCGGCAAAAGGAGGCTATGGTATTGAGCGAATTAAACAGGAAATGCGGGTTGATCTGGGCTTGCAGACGCCGGATCTCGGCATGGGCCAGCAGTTGGTTTTTAATGCCGATGTCTTCCAGTTCGAGCTGGGTGGAAAACAGATCGGCCAGCCCCTTGGCCAGTTCAAACAGCGGCTGATCCAGGGGCCGGTCCTTGGTGCCGTAAATTTTGAGGCAACCGCAAATGGTCGGGCCTTTGCGCAGGGGCACGATAATGGCTTCGCGCAACGGACAGTCGGCCTTGGCGCAGCCGATGCTCTCGCGGTCGCGCAGAAAAAGGGCCGTGCCGCTTTCAAAGGAAAGCCGCGTGGCCCGGGTGCGCCAGGGCGCACCGGCCAGATGATGCTCCTGCCCGGCCCCGACATGGGCCAAAATGGTGCGGTCGCCGGTTATGGCCACGGCGGCAACGGCCGTCTCGGCCAGGATGATGGCGGCCGTGGCCTGGGCGGATTGCCGGGTTAGGCCGCTGCGCAGATGGGGCACGGTCTGGCTGGCGATGGACAGGATGCGCCGGGCCTCGTTGGAATCCTGGTGTTCGCGCAGGCTGCGTTGCAAGCGCAGCGCACGCACAAAGATGGCCGCGCCCATGGCGTTTATAACGATCATGGGCGCGCCGATGACCTGGACCAGGGCCACGGCCTCGTCAAAGGGTCGCGACAGGGCCAGGACCAGCCCCATGTGAACGGTCTCGCCCACAAGCCCCAAGGCCATGGCCACGCCCCAATCAAGTGACTGGCCGGGAAATCGTCGGGCAATAAGCCCGGCCACCGTCCCTTCGAGAAAGGTGGCCAGGGCGCAGGGCAGGGCGCTAAACCCGGCGATGTCAATTAAATACCGGTGGCCGCCGGCGATAAGCCCGGCCCCCAGGCCCACCCAGGGGCCGCCAAAAAGCCCGGCGGTAATCACGCCCATGGCCCGCAGATTGGCATACGAGTGAAAGACCGAGTTGCCGGTGTAGGTGCCCAGAATCCCGAAAATGCCAAAGAGCAGGGTGACGGCCAGCGTCGTCCAAAACGGGCGTTTTTGCCCCAGCCCCATGCGCTCGAACGGGGCCATGGTCATAATGGCGAAGCCACCGGCCAGGAGCAGCCCAAAGCGCTGGGACAGGTTGATAAACAGCCCCGGCACCTCGGGAACGAGAATGTCCAGATCCACGCGGCCTCCACACGGTTCGCGGTTCGCGCCGGGCGGCCTGTCCTGCCGGCCGTGGCTACAGGCCCAGCCGCTCCTTGAAATCGCGCACCCGGTTGCGGCTGACCGTCACTTCGGTGCGGGCCGGATCGTTCATAACGAGCAGATACTTGCCGCCGACCCAGGGGGAGAGCTCGGCAATGCGCTCCAGATTGACCAGCACGGCGCGATTGGCCCGGAAAAAGGGCTGGCCGCCCAGGCGCTCCTCGGCCCGGGTCAGCGTCGGCAGGCCGTGGCAAGGGTAGCGGCCGTGGTCGGTGAGCGCCCCCACATCGCGGTCGTCGGCTTCGATCAAGACCACTTCGGCGGCCGGGAGCAGGGCGATGCGGCCCAGACGTTCCACCGCGATGCGGGAGACGGTGCTCCCCCGGCCAAGACCGGCCAAAAGCGACCCCAGGGCGGTAGTCAGACCGGCCGGCCCGTCAGCCAGCCGCTGGCGGATGCGGTCGAGACTGACGGCCAAACGCTCGGCCGCCACGGGCTTGAGCAGATAATCCACGGCGTTTTGCTCAAAAGCGGCAATGGCATACTGGTCAAAAGCAGTGACGAAAATAAAGAGCGGCACATGGGGCAACCCGGCCGCCTCGCGCAGCACGTCAAAGCCGTCTCGGCCCGGCATGCGGATATCCAGCAGCACCAGATCAGGCCGGGACACGGCAATGGCGGCCAGGGCCGCGTCAGCCCCGTCAGCCTCGCTCGCTTCAATGTCGGGATGCTGGCCAAGCAGATAGGCCAGCTCGTCGCGAGCCGGTTTTTCGTCGTCAACAATGAGAGCCCGGATAAGCATGCCCCAAAGCCTAGCGCCGGCCCGCCCCCCTGTCCAGGGGGCAGAGCGTGGAGAAGAGAAAGAGTGCCTCCGGCGGCCGGGAGGGGGTAGCCCCCTCCCGGACCCTCCCTTCCTGGGGCGCGTGTTTTTCTTCAGGCAAGGCCTGAAGAAAAACGCGCGCCCCAAAAAGAGAGGCTTCGCGAAAGGATGCAGCGGACAGCGCGCCCCCTTAACCCCTGGCCTTCCAGGTGGGATTCCAAAGGGCTCAGCCCTTTGGCCGCCGGAGGCATCTTCTGTCTTTAATCACCGCGTAGCGGGGTGCAGGCGGTGTCGGGGGACCATTGGGGCGAGGCTTCGGACGGTTGGCTGCGCAGATCGCAGGGGTCGGCGTCGCAGGCCGGGCAGCAGTCTTCGGCGCAGGGATCGGCGTGGATCATGACGTCGGCCTCGGGGCCGAGGTGGTTGCGCAGCAGTTGTTCCAGGGCTTCGACTTGTTCGTGGGCCAGGGCCAGGGTCATGCCCCGGGGCAGGATGAGGTGCAGATCGATGTGGACGGAGCGGCCGGATTTAAAGGCCCGCAGCCGATGGACGTTGATCCAGGCGGGATGGCGGTTGTCCCGCAGCAGATCGCAGATACCTTGCAGCAGGGCCGGATCGGATTCGTTCATGAAACCGGCCACGGACTGGCGAATAAGCCCGACGCCGGTCCAGGCGATGTTGGCTCCGACCAGACAGGCGATGGCTCCGTCCAGCCACAGCCAGCCGGTCAGCATGACCAGCGCCAGGGCGAGGAGCACCCCGCCCGAACTCCAGACGTCGGTGAGCACATGCCGGCCGTCGGCGGTAAGGGTCAGGGAGCCGGATTTTTTGCCCTGGCGCAGGAGCAGCAGTCCCAGCCAGAGATTGACGCCACTGGCCGCGACCAGCAGCAGGATGCCTGCGCCGAGGTTGGGAAGCGCTTGGGGATTAAGGATCTTGTCCCAGGATTCCCAGATGATGGCGGCCGAGGCGAGCAGGATCAGCAGCCCTTCGATGCCGGCGGCGTAGTATTCGACGTTGCCGTGGCCGTAGGGGTGGCGCTTGTCCGGCGGTGCTGCGGCCACGGTCACGCTGAAAACCGCAAACGCGGCGGCCACGACGTTTATAATGGATTCCAGGGCGTCGGACAGGATGGCGGCCGAGCCGGTGAGCAGCCAGGCCAGCATTTTGATGCCGAGCAAGGCCATGGCCACGAAAAAGGAGAGCCGGGCGGCCCGGATTTCGGGCGTTGCGGCGGTGCGGGAAAAAAGTTGCATACCCATGCTAGTAGCGCCGTGGCCTGCCCCTGTCCACTGGCCGCAGTGCGTTTGGTCGTGTCCAACCCCGCGTCCAACCCCGCGTCCGGCCCCGCGTCTGGCCCTTGACGCCAACCGTGGCTATGGCCACAACAGGCGGATGCCAACAGTCATCGATCCCGCCCTTTTCCCGTATGTGTTCCCGGCCGCTGCCGCTGTGCTCGGGCTTTTTCTCGGCAGTTTCTATTCGGTGTGCGTTTCGCGCGGCATCGAGGAAACCTCCATTATCTCGCCGCCGTCCCATTGTCCGGCCTGCGGCCATCGGCTGCGGCCGTGGGAGTTGATCCCGCTGGTCAGTTGGCTGGCCCTGCGGGGGCGGTGCGCCGGCTGCCGGGAGCGGATTTCCGTCCTTTATCCGCTTATTGAACTGGCCTCGGCGGTCTTTGCCGCCCTGGCCGCCGCCCGCTTTGGTCCGAGCTGGTGGTTTGTGGGGCATCTAGCCCTGGGCGGTCTTTTTATCGTGGCCTCGGGCATCGATTTCCAGGTCTATCTGCTGCCCAATTATCTGACCTATCCGGCGGCGGTGCTGGGCTTAACGCTCGGGGCGCTCGATCCGGCCATCGGTCCGCTGGCGGCGGTGGCGGGGGCGCTGATCGGCTTTGGCGTCTTTTGGCTTTTGGCCGCCGGCTACCGCCGGGCCAAGGGCGTGGACGGCCTGGGCGGCGGCGACGTCAAGCTCATGCTCTCCATCGGCGGGGCCGTGGGGGGGCTTGGGCTGCCCTATGCCGTCTTGATCGGCAGTGTGGCCGCCTTGGCCGCCAGCCCCTTTTACGTGTTGGGGCGGGGCAAGGACCGCCAGATGCCCATTCCCTTCGGGCCGTTTCTGTGTTTCGGGGGGCTGGTGCAGATTCTGTACGGCCAGGCGATCTTCGGTTTTCTGGCCGGACGCTGACCGGAGTACCAGGGGGCGCTGGCGTTTTGCTGCTGCTTTGTGCTAGACTGTCTTACTGCCCTTGTCCCGGAAAACGCCTATCCCGTATTCCCTGGAGGTCGCCATGCCGCGTCACGCTTTGTTTGCCGCAGCCGTTTTGCTCCTTGGCGTAACGGCCGCCTGCGTCCCGCAAAAGCCCTATTCGGAGTCCATGTTTTACGGCAACTGCATCATGCCTTTCGGCCGTGATCCGTGCGATTCGGATATGGAGATCTGCCAGATATACCAGGGGGTTTTTACGGAGACGTATGCCGACGCCAGGGCTTGCAGCGCCGCCTGCGACCGGATTTCCCTGGACCCTGGCAATGTCTACACCGGACGCAACTGCGGCTATATGCTCGTCCACGGCGGCAACCTTTGCTCCCAACAGTGTGAACGCCTGTATCCCCAACAAAAATGACGCTTGGCAATCGTGTCAAGGGGAGGCATTGTGGCGGTGCCCCGGGCCGTTGCCGGGAGCGTCGTAAGGAAATCGGATATCCCATGCGCCAAGGCTTTTTTCTCTCATGACCCGCGCCGCCGCCAGCCGGCCCCGGGCCGATGCCCCGACGCGCTCTCTGGTCGTGGCGGATGGCGTCCTGACCCTGACCATCGCCGGTTCCTGGCGTATGGATCAGGCTTTGCCCGCCCTTGATCCGGTGCGCCAGGCCCTTGAGGCAACGCCGCCGCCCAAGACGCTGGCCTTTGCCTGCGCCGGGGTCACGGGCTGGGACAGCCTGTTTCTCACCCAGTGCCGGGCCATCCTGGCCCTGGCCCGGCAGCGCGGCGTCACGGCCGATCTGGCCGGGTTGCCCGACGGCGTGGCCAGCCTGCTGGCCCTGGCCGAAAAGGTGCCCGAGCGCCAGGGCGCGGCCCGCACCACGGCCCATGCCCCTTTTCTCGACCGCATGGCCGATCTGGGGATCGGCTCGGTCCAGGCCGTCCATAATCTGCTGGAATTTCTCGGCGAAGTCACCCTGGCCGCCGTTGCCCTGGTGCGCGGCAAGGCCGTTTTCCAGCGTTCCCAGCTCACCACGCTGATCTATCAGGCCAGCATCGATGCCCTGGCCATCGTCTCGCTGATAAGCTTCCTGGTGGGCCTTATTTTGGCCTTTGTCGGGGCCATTCAGTTAAGCCAATTCGGTGCCCAGATCTACGTCTCCACCATCGTCGGCATCGCCATGATCCGGGTCATGGGGGCGATTATGACCGGCATCATCATGGCCGGGCGAACCGGTGCGGCCTATGCCGCCGAGTTGGGCACCATGCAGGTCAATGAAGAGATCGATGCGCTGAAGACCTTCGGCTTTTCCCCAACCCAATTTCTTGTCCTGCCGCGCATGATCGCCTTGGTGCTCATGATGCCGCTGCTGTGCATTTACGCCGACCTCATGGGTGTTATGGGCGGCTTTGTGGTCGGGGTGTTTATGCTTAAAATCAACCCCATCCAGTACCTGACCCATACCTGGCAATCCGTGCCCCTGGCCAACTTCTGGATCGGGCTGGTGCACAGCACGATCTTTGGCGTGCTGGTGGCCATGGCCGGCTGCTACCGGGGCATGCACTGCGGCCGCAGCGCCCTGGGCGTCGGGCAGGCCACCACTTCGGCCGTGGTCACGAGCATCCTGGCCATCGTCATCGCCACGGCCATTCTCACCGTGGCCTGCAACATCATCGGCGTGTGAGGCGACCGTGACAGCAGTTCCTGACAACGCCACCCCGCCGGCCCCGGACGCCGCCGCTGCGGCCATTCGCGTCGAAGGCCTGACCATGGCCTACGGCGACTTCGTCATCATGCGTGATCTCAATTTCACCGTGCGACTCGGCGATATCTTTATTATCATGGGTGGCAGCGGCTGCGGCAAATCCACCTTGCTGCGGATGCTGGTGGGGCTCAAAGCCCCGGCCGCCGGCAAGGTGTTCTACCGGGAAGGCAGCCTTTGGGACGCCCCGCCGGATGCGCGCCACGCCATCCTGCGCCGCACCGGCATCCTCTACCAGTCCGGGGCGCTTTTCAGCTCCATGACCCTGGCCGAGAACATCTCCCTGCCCCTGTCGCAGTATACTGCCCTGACGCGCGGCGAGATTCGCGACATTGTATCGCTCAAACTGGCCCTGGTCGGTCTGGCCGGGTTTGAGGATTTCTATCCCTCGGAAATCAGCGGCGGCATGTGCAAGCGGGCCGGTCTGGCCCGGGCCATGGCCCTTGACCCGGACATCCTCTTTTTCGACGAGCCTTCGGCCGGACTGGACCCGGTCAGCGCCCACAACCTGGACGAACTTATCCTGGAACTGCGCGAAAGCCTCAAAGCCACCTTCGTGGTGGTCACCCACGAACTGGCCAGCATTTTTGCCATCGGCAACAACTCCGTCTATCTCGACGTGGAAACGCGGACCATGACCGCCTCAGGCGATCCCAAAGAGATGCTCGCCAATGCCACCGACCCTAAACTGCGCCGGTTTCTTACCCGGGGCCAGGAATAGCGCAAAGGATTTTTCATCATGAGCGGTGCCGCCAACAAAACCATGATCGGACTTTTCGTGCTGGGATCGCTGGCCCTGGCCCTGGGTGCCATTGTCGCCCTGGGTTCGGGTGTCTTTTTCACCCAGAAGTTTCCCTGCATCATGTATTTCCCCAACTCCGTTTCCGGGCTCGAAATCGGCGCACCCGTGCTGTTTCGGGGCGTGCCCATCGGCTCGGTCAAGGAGATCAGCATCGAAGCCGACGCCTCCCGCCTGCATTTCTACATTCCGGTTGTGGTGGAAATCCTTGGCAGCAAGATCAAGCTGGCCCCCAGCGAGAAACACAAGGCCGCGGAAAATTTGGCCCAGGCCCGCAAGGAAACGGCCGGCGATCTGCTCTCCCAACTCATCGACAAGGGACTGCGCGCCCAGCTTGTCACCCAAAGCTTCGTCACCGGCCAGTTGGCCGTCTCCCTCGACCTCATGCCCGACACCCCGGTGCGCCTGGTTGGCGGCGCGCCGCTGCCGGAAATCCCCACCGTCCCGTCAACGTTTGAGAAGCTGACCGAAACCATCAAGCAACTGCCGCTTCAGGAGCTGGTCAACCGGCTTATCGGCGCGGTCACCGGCATCGAAAAGCTCGTCAATTCGCCTGAATTGACCAAAATGCCCACCAAGATCGACACCGTGCTCAGCAACGGCAACGAGCTGATGCTCGAACTGCGCAGCAAGGTCGGGCCGCTGACCAGCAATCTCGACGAAGCCGTCACCAGCTTCACCGAGCTGGCCAAGCATCTCGACCACCGCACCGACGGGCTGAGCGCTTCGGCCAAGACCGCCATGGACTCCTTTGACGCCACGCTCAAGGAAAGCCGGGCCGCCATCGGCAAATTCCAGAAAATCGTGAGCAGCGATTCGCCCACAGTCACCGACCTCAACCGGGCACTGGCGGAAATCGCCACGGCCGCCCGGTCCATCCGCGCACTGGCCGATTATCTTGAACGCCACCCCGAGGCGCTCATCCAGGGCAAGGGAGGCCCGCACAAATGATGATCCCATCCCGCGCATCCTGCGTCGCCCTGTTGGCCGGCGCGGCCTGCTGCCTGCCACTCCTGGCCGGCTGCGGCAAATCAGCGCCCACCCATTTCTATTCCCTCAATACCGCCGCGCCCAAAACCGACACAGTCCCGGCCGGCCCGTGCCTGTCCGTGGGCATCGGTCCCGTGGATCTGCCGGCCTACCTCGACCGGTCCCAGATCGTCACCCGCCTTGGCGACAACCAGATGCATCTGGCCGATTTCGACCAGTGGATCGAATCACCCCATGACAACTTCCAGCGCGCCCTGACCGACAACCTGTCGCGGCTTATCTGCGCCAAACCGCTTTTCACCTACCCCTGGCCCGTGGGCGGACACCCGGATCGTCAGGTTGTTATCCAGGTGGCCCGCTTTGACGGGGCGCTTGGCCAGGAAGCGGTCCTTCGGGTGAGTTGGTCTGTCCTTGACGCCGACAACAAAACCCTCGACTGGCGCTCCACCGACTACCGCGAGGCCGTCCAAGGGCCGGACTACGCCGCCCTGGCCGCTGCCCAGAGCCGGCTGGTGGAAAAGTTCGCCAAAGACGTGGCCGCGAGCCTGGGCGCGAAATAAACCGGAACCGGGGTGCTGCCCCGGTTCCGGTCTGCTGTGCCCGGCTCGGCCGGCGCATCATGCTTGGAGACATCTGCGTTGCCCGGCCCCGGGCGGCGTGTTGGCTTCTGCGCCCCCGCCTGGAACCTGCCCCGGCGAAGGCTCAAGCCCTGGCCCTGCCCGGGGCGCGCCATCAGACAGCGCGCGCCCCGGGCAGGAGTCGTCCGGCCGCACGGACCGCTGCGGTCTCAGCGGTCTTTTCGTTTTTTCACGGCTTTGACGAGACGGCCAAAGGCCTTGTCCTTTTTACGTTTGTCCAGGGACGACAGGGCGTAATAGGCGGACTCCTTCTTAAGCTTGCAGTAGTTGGCGTAGCGCTGCGCCGCCAGTTCCCCGTTTTGAAGGGCAGCAGCCACGGCGCAACCTGGCTCGCCCCCGTGGCTGCAATCGGCATAGCGGCAACGGGCGGCCAGGGCGGCGATGTCTTCAAACCCCGCCTCGATGCCCTCGCCGGCGTCGGCAAGGCCCAGTTCCCGCATCCCCGGCGTGTCGATGACCAAGGCTCCCTGGCTGCAAACGACAAGCTGGCGGCGCGTGGTGGTGTGGGTGCCTTCCCCGGTACCGCTGACCGCCCTGGTCTCAAAGGCTTTCCGGCCCACAAGACGGTTAATGAGCGTCGTTTTCCCCACCCCTGACGAGCCGAGCAGGCAGGCGGTCTGGCCGGCAACGAGGTGAGGCCCCAGCGCCTCCCAGCCGGTGCCGGTGACGGTACTGAGCGCGATCACCTCGGCTGTGGTCATGGCCGCAACGAGCGCAATTTTTTGTTCCAGGTCTTCCCGGTCGATCAGGTCGGTCTTGGTCAGGACAACAACAGGGGTGACGCCGCCATCGGCCGCCATGGCCAGATAGCGGTCCAGGCGGTTGGGGTTAAAATCGAAGTGGCAGGACTGCACCAGAAAGGCGGTATCGATGTTGGCGGCGATCATCTGGATGGCCCGGGAGTCGCCGGGGGAGCGGCGGCGCAAAAACGATTTTCGCGGCAACACCTGCTGGATGAGGGCGGCGGCGTCGTCGTTATAATACGAGACGATCACCCAATCGCCCGCGCAGGGCAGCTCGTCCGGGCTTTTCAGGGTGTAGGCCAGCCGGCCGGCCAGTTCGGCCGGGATTTCCCCTGACCCGTTCCGTACGCGGTAGATGCCGCGATCAACGGCGCAGACGCGGGCAACGCCGCAGCCCTTTTGAAGAGACGTGGGGAGCTGGCGCTCAAACCAATGGTCGAAACCGAGATTGTGTAATTCCATGGACAGGGCACTCCTTGTGCGTGGCGGCAAAGCCAAGCCTGAGGATGGACGGCGCAAAGGCACGTCCCAGGCGAGGCATGGGCGCAATAAGCTTGGATAACGCCAAGGGAGTGGTTGCCGGAGAAGCACAACGAAAGACCGACCCGAAGAAATCGGGCAGGTGCGGTACGGACGGAACTATTCGCCCCGAAGCGGCTGCGGCCTCCTTCAGGGAAGGAGGTTTACGTCTTTTGGGCGCTTACCGGCCGCGGCTTTCGCCGGCAACCAGTACGACAAGATCCAATGATGTGGTGCGCAAAAAAGCTCCTTTGGAAAAGCGACTCGATTTTTTCTTCATAGGCAAGGGGTGCCCTGGCGTCAAGGTGGCCGGTTCTCCCCCTGCGACTCTTTGGGGGTTCGGGGGCTTGAGGCCCCCGCCGCCGGAGCAACGGTGGTTCCTGTCAAGCACAAACGCTGGCTGTCCTGACCGGTGAGCGGCCAATGTGCCCGCCAACGCCCAAAACCCCTTGAAAATCGTTTCCCGTCGGGGGGTCCGGGGGGATCATCCCCCCGGCCGCCGGAGGCATCTTCTGTCTTCTCTTCTCTTCTCTTCTCTTGCGCCCACTCAGGCCTTGGGCGTGGCAACGCCGCCGGCGGCGGCCAGTTCTTTGAGGGCGATTTCGAGCATGGCGGGCACGCGTTCGGCCACGGTGGCGGACAGGTCGATGCTCATATTTTTGAAATCCTGCGGTTCCATGCCGATGACCACGGTGTCGGGGCGTTTGCCGACGAGTTCGCAGTAGATCAGCGTATCCACGAGATCGGACTGGTGCATGGAGTCTTTAAAGGCCAGGGATTTGCGCAGATCGTCGCCGGTAAAGCGGTAAATGGTGCCTGGAACGTCGCCGCCAAGGACGGCATCGAGGACGATACAGTAATCGGCATCCATGAGCGGCTGCATGAGGCGCATGCCGAGGTTGCCGCCGTCCATGAGGGTGACGTTGTCGGAAAAATCATACGTTTCGAGCAGGCGTTCCACGGCGCGCACGCCGACGCCTTCGTCGGTGTACAGGATATTGCCGACGCCGAGGATGAGGATTTTCTGGGGTTCGCCGGTCATGGGCACTCCTTAAAAAAAGGGAGAACCCGGCCGGGGCCGGGTTCTCCAGAGGTAGCAATCGGGAGCGGGTTAGACAACCCGGAACTTGAGCACTTCGTTGGTCTCGGGCTCGATGATGTGCACGCCGCAGGCGATGCAGGGATCGAAGGCGTGGACCGTGCGCAGGATTTCGACCGGACGCTTGGGATCGGCGATGGGGGTGCCGATCAGCGCCTCTTCGACCGGGCTCTTGTCGCCCTTGGCCCCGCGGGGTCCGAGGTTCCAGGTGGAGGGAACGACCAGCTGGAAGTTGTCGATCTTTTTGTTTTTGATGCGAATCCAGTGGGACAGCGCGCCGCGCGGGGCGTCGCAAAGGCCAACGCCCTTGGCCTCGTCGCCGGGCATTTCCCACTTGGCGCACAGGGTGTTGTCTTTGGCCGAGCTGTCGGCGAATTCCTTGATCCAGCCGTCGATCTTGGCGGCGACGATGGCGGTCTCGATGCCGCGGGCAGCGGTGCGGCCCAAGGTCGAGTGCAGGGCGGTGGCCGGAACGGACAGCTTGCCGAGCACCATGTCAACGACCTTTTTGAATTCCGGCTGACCCTTGGCGTAGGCGATGAAGGTACGGGCCAGGGGGCCGACTTCCATGGCGTTGCCTTTGTAGCGGGGGGCCTTCATCCAGGAGTAGTGGTCCTTGTCGTCGAGCTTGGTGTAGTTGGGATCGGTTACGCCGTCGTAGGGATGCAGGCCGTCGGCACCGGGCTTGTACCAGGAGTACTTGACGTCTTCGTAGATGGCGCCGAGATCGACCTTGTCCACCTTGCCCAGATCGCGGTTCATGATGACACCGGCCGGGAAGTAGGAGGAGTCCATGTGCTTTTCGGGCGAGCTTTCGTCGGTGGCGAATTCGCCGAAGGCCATGTAGTTGGTGCAGCCGCCGATGCCGCCCCAGTCCTTGTAAAAGCCAGCCACAGCCAGCAGGTCCGGGATATAGACATCATTGACGAACTTGCAGACTTCCTGGGTGAGCGTCAGGTAGTTGGCAAGGGGTTCTTTGCCCATGGCGTTGTAGTTGGAGCAGCCGCCCACCACGGTGAACTGGGTGTGGGGGTTTTTGCCGCCGAGAATAGCCATGGCGCTGGCCGCTTTGACTTGCAGGTGCAGGGCTTCCAGGTAGTGGGCGGTGGCGATGAGATCGACTTCGGGCGGCAGATAGTAGGCCTTGTGTCCGCCGAGGAAGTAGGCGTTGGTGAAGATGCCGAGCTGGCCGGTCTCCACGAAGGCTTTGAGTTTGTCCTGCACGGCCTTTAAGGTCGCGGCGGAGTTGCCGGGCCGGGCCGGGGCGATGGTTTCGGCCAGTTTGGCGGCCTTGACCGGATCGGCTTTGAGGGCATTGGTCACATCCACCCAGTCCAGGGCGTGGAGGTGATAGAAGTGGACAATGTGGTCATGCAGATACTGGGAAGCCATGACCAGGTTGCGCATCATCCGGGCGTTGCCGGGGATGTTGACCTTGACGGCGTCGTCAACGCACCGGGTGGAGGCCAGGGCGTGGACGTAGGTGCAGACGCCGCAGGCGCGCTGGGTGAAGTGCTGGGCGTCGCGGGGGTCGCGGCCCTTGAGGATGATTTCCAGACCGCGGAAGAGCTGCGAGGAGCTCCAGGCGTCTTTGACTTTTCCGTTTTCAACTTCGACCATGATCCGCAGGTGGCCTTCGATGCGGGTGATGGGATCGACCACAATGGGGCCGGTGAAGGTCGATTGCGGCGTGGGTTTGCTCTCAGCCATATGCTTCCTCCGTCACGGAACGTTCGCTGCTGGGTGTGATGTCCAGGGTCTTGCCTTGCCGAAGCGGGGCGGTGTTAGCCCTGCTCGTAGAAGGGGGTCATGGTGTCCCAGAAGTCCGGCTCGCTGCAACCGATGCAGGGGTGTCCGGCCTTGACGGGCCAGTTGACCTGATTGAACAGCACTTTGGGACAGTTGTTGTAGGTGACCGGACCCTTGCAGCCGAGTTCGTAGAGGCAGTAGCCTTTCTTGGCCTCTTCGGAGTCGAAGGAGGGAGCGAATTCGGAGGCCTCAAAATGCTTCAGGCGCTCACAGTTGTCGTGGACAAGTTCGCCGAAGAAGATTTTCGGACGGCCGTTGGAGTCGAGTTCGGGGATGCCCTTTTCCAGGACATGGACCACGGCGCCGATGAAGTTGATGGGATTGGGCGGGCAACCGGCGATGTTGATGGTGGTCAACCCGGTGGCTTCGCTGACACTGATGGACTGGCTGGGGTTGGGCTTGGCTTTCTGGATGCCGCCGTAGGACGAGCAGGTGCCGATGCAGATGACACCCTTGGCCTTGGGAGCCAGTTTTTTGGTGGTTTCCAGCATGGGATGCCCGGAAACCATGCCCCAGTTGCCGCCGTCGATGGTGGGCAGCCCGCCTTCAACGACCAGATAATATCCGTCAGGCGAAGAGACGGCTTGGTGCAAAGCATCCTCGGCGGCATCGCCGGCGGCGGCCATGATGGTCTCCTGGTAGTCCAGGGAGATCGTGTCGAGGATCAACGAATCGATAAACGGCTTGATCGTGCGCAGGGCTGCTTCGGTGCAGCCGGTGCACTCGGCGTTATGCAGCCAGACCACCGACGGACGGCGTTTGGCTGTGAGCGCCTGGGCCACTTTGGGCGCGAAAGCCGGGCCCATGCCCATGGCCGCGGCCACAGTGGCGCAGAATTTCATGAAGTCGCGGCGGGAGACGCCGTGCTGTTCAAGCCGTTTTTCCGCATCATCCCTGCCAAGACCCACGGAAAAGTTCATAAACGTCCTCCTTGGTTTTACGAAGGGCCACGACCCTGACATCCCTGGAAGGCGTCCTGGCCGTGTTGCATCCATCCCTCGCATCGGTACCCGCCGGGCAGTGCGTCCGAACGCTCCACCCGGCCTGGCGGCATATGCCTATACCGCTGCCCGAGTTAATGTTCCCTTTGGCAGTTCATCACGAAAAGCAGGGGACGTCAATGGGGAATGCGAGATTTTTCACGTGATTCAAGGGTGTTACTGTGCGCTTGCCTCGGAAGAAGTTCTGAATACGAAATAGAAAATCGTATGCACTAGCCCCGAAGTTCACTGCCCGGCCGCGCCGGGACGCACGGCTCCAACGGGATGTACCAGCCTGCCGATATCGGCCAACGCGAGCGTCTCGCCGCGGGCCAGCCGGGCCAAGAGCACCAGTTCCGGCCGGTATTCGAAATGCATGACGTCAAATTCCGACCACTTGCCGCCCCAGATAAATCCCTCGGCCTCAAAGACCGCCACCACGGCCGGCGGGAAGCCTTGCCGCGTGGCCAGGATGTTGGTCCCGGGGGGAAAGTTGCGCCAATAGGGGTTGCCCTTGGGGCTGACATCCACGGCGGCGGCAAAGGAGTGGACGGACAGGCGCCGGGTGCCGGCAATCACCCGCCAGACCACGCCGCCCGAAGCCGGCAGCAGGAAACGGCGCAGGGACGGATCGGCAGCCAGCAGGCGGCGCAGTTGCGCTTCCACCCGGGCAAAGGCGTCGGCCGCGCCGTAGCGGGTGTTAAAGGCCATGGTCTGGCCGAGAAAGGGCACCGGGCGGCAGTTGGCTGTGACGGCGGCCTTGTCGTGGCCGTAGAGGGCCAGGAAAAGCGGCTGGACCCGGATACGGCCCGGGGAAAAATGGAGCGCCGGTTCGGCCACCACCGGCCCCAGCGGATAGGGCTGGGCCAGCATGTCCTTGATGTCGGGCTTGTCGAGCAGTTCTTCCGGGGATTTTGCCCGGCCGTCGTCGTAGGGCAGTCGCGTGCCGTCGGTCAAAACCACCGTGGCCCGGCCGGCCGGGTCCACTTCGATGGCGGCCATGACGCCGGGATAGGCCGTGGCCAGGACGGCCAGATCGCGTTTGGCCTGGGGGGCCAGGGTCTGGCCCAGGCTCTGGGCCGGGGCTGTCAGGGCAAGGGCGAGGAGCAAGGCGCACAGACAGGAAAGGCGAAGGATGCGAAGCGGCATGGGCGGCTCCTTAAGCGTTTTGTTTTGTCGGCATACGGCCGCTTGGGGGCAAAGGGAAGGGGGGCTGGCGGGGCGCGGTGGCAACCGGCCGGCGGGGGCCGGCGGACAGGGGCCGGCTCAGGGTCGAATTGTCTTTAAATTTGTTATGTTGACTGTTTTTTGTCGGACGCTAACGGCAAAAAAGCGACAGCAACCAGCGCACCCGGCTGCACAGGCGCTTTTCCCCGGCCGGGGCGGTGTCCGGGCAGGTCAGGAGTTCCGGGCGCAGGCGCAGGATGGAGCGCACGGCCAGTTCGGCTCCGTAGCCGGTAAGGCCGGCGCACTGGGCCATGTGGGCGTCCGGGTCGTTTTTGACGTGCTTGGTCAGCACCCGGCAACACGACGATTTGTGCCGGGCGGTGAAGGCTTCGTGGATGGCGGCGGATTCCCGGCGAACGGCAGCCCGGGTGGCGGCGTGGTCGCCCCGGGAGCAGACGATGCCAAGGCCGGCGCAGGCTCCGGCCACGGCCCCGCACAGGCAGCCCCGGTCGCCCAGGCCGGCGGTGAGGCCTGCCGCCATGCCAACGGCCTGATCTTCGGTCACGGGCTGGCCAAAGGTTTCGTTTATGGCCACCAGGATGGCCTCGGCGCACAGGAGTTTGCGGTGGGAAAAAAGGCTGGCAGCCTTTTCGCCAACGGCCAGGGCCAGGGTGTCGGCGCGGGCGTTGTCGGAATACGGAGCGTTCATGCCGGCTCTCCTACGCCTGCCCGGGGTGTGACGGCAAGCTCCCGGGAGGTAGCCTAAGCAGGGTGGCCCCCTTGCAAGCCTTCCCTTCCAGGGGGTCCGGGGGGGATGATCCCCCCCGGCGGGGCTTGGGGCAGCGCCCCAATCTTCTTCGTCTTCTTCGTCTTATTTTACAGCTTCCACGGGCTGGGCAGCGCCCTTCCAGGCAAAGATGCCGCCGGGGTAGCGCACCACGTTTTTATAGCCAAGCTTTTTGGCCCAGACCGCGCCGTTGTGGCTGCGGGTGCATTTGACGAAGCCGCAGTAGACCACAATGGTCTTGTCTTTGTCCGGGCCAAGCAGCGCCGCATAGTCGGCTTCGGACTTGCCGCCGGTTTCCTTGGCGTCCCAGGTGTCCATGTCCGGGATGGGGAAGACAAAGCTCACGGCACCGGGCACATGCTCTTTTTTAAAGCTGTCCTCAAAGGGCATGGTGTCGACGAGGACGAGGGGTTTTTTTTCGGCGATCCATTTCTGCAGTTCTTCGGTGGAGACCAGCCCGTAGCCGCCTTTCTGGGTGTCGCGCGTCAGTTTGACGGCTTCTTTTTCCTTGGCGGTCTCGTCCTCGAATTTGTCGGCCAGGGCCGGGTGGGCCAGGGCGAGGACGGTGACCAGGGCCAGCAGCATTTTAAGCGCGCGCATGAACACTCCTTGGGGGTTGGGGGTTGCAGACGAGGGGGGGCGGCGTGGGTGGGAAAACCGCCACAAGACGCAGAAGGCGACACCGGCCAGCATCACGAGATCGCGCCACAGCGTGGGCCACAGGCCATGGTAGACCTGTCCTTCGATATCGCCCGGGCCGTAGCAGCCGCAGTCGATGTCCAGGCCCTGGCGCAGGGCATTGGCAATGACGGCAATGAAAAGGAACAGCAGGCCGCCGACGATGGCCAGCCCGCCGGGGATGTCAAAAAGGAGCAGCAGGCCGCCGATGATTTCCAACACCGGCATGGCCACGGCCACGGGTTTGACGCTATCGGTCGGCAGGACGCCAAAGGCTTTGATGGTCAGGACGAAGGAATGGACGTCGGCGAGCTTGAGCGTCCCGGCCACGAGAAATGACACGGCCAGGGCGGCGCGGACGGCCCGGTAGGACCAGGGCGAGGCGAGGAGGGCGGCAATGGTGCGCATGGTTGTTGGGCCGCTTGGGAAAAAAGCGACCCAACAACCTTAGCACGGCTTAAAACTTGTGACAAATCAAGAAGTTAAATAGATTTGTCCCAGAGCTATCGACAAACCCGATTCATTGCCCGGCCGGCATCTGGGCTGCGGGGGCCGCAGCGTCCTGGCCTTTGGGCGCAGCCTCGGGAGTGGCCGGGGACTTGGACGCGTTCTCGGGAGGTGTGGCGGCCGCAGAGGCCGGGTCGGAACCGGCCGGGGCCTGTCCTGGCGCGTCCTTTTTGACCGGAATGCGCAGCACCGTGCCCGGGCGGACGTTGTCCGGGTTGATGTCGGGGTTGGCGGCAATGACATCGCGGATGCGCGCGCCGTTGGCATTGGCCACCTTGGACAGGATTTCGCCCTCTTTGACCGTGTATTCGAAATACTCGCCCGGTTTGAGCGGCGGGGCGGGTTTGCGGGCCGGCTTGGCGGCCTGTCCGGGCAGATTGATGGTCGCCCCGGCCTTGAGGTTTTTGTCGGTCAGGCCCGGATTGGCGGCCAGCAGCTCGGCTTTGGCCACGCCGTGGGTCTTGGCGATGCGTTCCAGGCTGTCGCCTTTCTTGACCAGATAGCCGCCCGGGGCCGCTGTCCCGGCCGCCTGGGCCGGGGCCAGCCCCTGGGATTTGGCCGAGGCTTCGGTCAGGGGGGCGTAAAAATAAAAGATGCGGCCGCTGGGTGCGCCTTTGTCGTGGCGGTGGCCGATGAAAAGCGCCCCGGGCCAGTTCCAGGTGGCGACTTCGTAGGCCTGGCCGGCGGCGTCGGTCTTGTGGCGCACGGCGTCGGGCGGGCCGTACTTGGCTTCGAGTGCGCTTTGCAGGGCGTCAAACGCCCCCGGGGCCTCGTAGCCGATTTCGGCGTGGTAGAACTGGTTTTTAAAAAACGAGTAGGTGACGTTTTTAAGGGGTATGCCGGCCAGTTCTTTTTTTTCGCCAGTGCGCTCGTAGTGGATGATGTCGCCTTCGCGGTCCACGGTCTTCAGATCAGCCAGGGACGTCGCCGGCGCGCCCCAGTGCACGCCCCGGAAGTCGGCGGGTTGTTTTTGCGGATCGGCGGCCAGGGCCGGGGAGAGCGCGGCGCAAAGGGCCAGCGGGGCCAGGAGGATGGCAAACAGACGCATAGACATAAACGGTCGGGCCTCCATGTGAAGTGCGGGCAGTTTACGCCAGAGCGCGGCGTCAGTACAGCACTTGCGAATTGGTCACATCGGGGCGATGGAAGTAGAACTCCACCCGGCGGTTGGCGGCCACGGCTTCCGGGGAAAAGTCGGGCATAAGCGGGCGTGAATCGCCATAGGCCACGGCCCGGATACGATTGGCCTGGATGCCGCCCATGGCGATGATGGCCCGGGCGGCGGCAGCGGAGCGGGCACCGGACAGTTCCCAATTGGACGGGTACAGGCCCTTGGTCGCCTCGCCGGCGTCGGCAAAACCCCGGATGACCAGGGCGACGTTGTAGGTTTTAAGCACGTCCACCACATCGGCCAGCAGGCGCTTGGCCGCTTCGGTCAGTTCGGCGGAACCCGGGGTGAAGAGCATGCCGCTTTGCAGGCGCAAGAGCACGCCCACGTCGTCGGAACTGATGCCGCTGCTGTTTTTAAGAAACGGGTCTTCGGTGATGATCTTTTTTAAGCGCACGGCAATGGCGTAGCGCATGGCCTCGTCGCGATTGAGCGCTGCCGTGTGTTGGCGTTCGTTGGCGTCGGGCGAAAAAAGCGCCCCCTGGGCCGGCTTGGGGTCGCCCTGGAAGTACTGCTCAAGCTGCTTTAGGGTGGCCGGCGGGGTCATATTGATGATCCACATGAGCAGGAAAAAGGCCATCATGGCGGTGACGAAGTCGGCGTAGGCCACCTTCCAGCTTGAGCCGTGGGCCTGGGGAAAGCCGGGAAGCTTGGGGGGCTTACTTGGGGCGGATTTTTTGCCGGTCAGCATGGTGGTCTCGTGTCGCGGCCTTGCAGTTCGTATAGGCGTGAAAGTGTGCCCACAAACTGCAATGCAGCGTTATTTATTAAAAATACGCGCGTATTTTTTAGGGATGCTATCCCCGCAGCAGGGCTTCGAGGTCGGCAAAGTCCGGGCGAAGCGCCTCAGGTATGGCCCGGCGGCCGTATTCTACCGCTATAAGCGGCGTGGCCCCCCGGGCCGCCCCGGCGATGACCGCCCGGATGACGGAAAAATAGGTCTGGCGTTCCATGGCCTGGTTTTCCAGGTTCGAGGCCAGGGGGCCGACGAAGCCATAGCACAGAAGCACGCCCAGAAAGGTGCCGACCAGGGCCGCGCCGATGCTGTGCCCCAGGACTTCCGGCGGCTGGCTGATCTTGCCCATGGTCAAGACCACGCCCAAAACAGCGGCCACGATACCAAGGCCGGGCAGCGACTCGGCCACCTTGCCCAGGTTGTGGCCGGGGCTGGCCGCCTGCTGGTGGATGGCGGCCATGTCCAGGTCCATGAGTTGCTCGATCTCCTGGGCGTCGCCGGTGACGAGATAGACGCGCATGGTGTCGCAGATAAAGGCCAGGGCTGTCTTATCGCGCACCAGCCGTTTGGCCTGGGAAAAGACCGGGCTGGCTTCGGGCCGTTCGATGTCGTTTTCGATGCTCATGAGGCCTTCGCGCCGGGCCTTGCCGAAAAGGCGCGACAGGCAGATCAGCGTTTCCAGATAGTCTTCCCGGCCAAGGTGGGCCGGGGCCAGGGCCCGGGGCAGTCCCCGGGCAATAAGGCCCAGGGAATTGCGGGTGGAGCTTATGAGCATGGCCCCCAGGGCCGCGCCGAAAATGATGACCCATTCGGCCGGTTGCAAAAGGACGCTGAAAACGCCGCCCTCCATGAAATACCCCAGACAGACCGAGGCAACAACGACAAGGAAGCCGACGAGTACGATCATGAAACGTCATCCTGGCTGCGTGTTGGCGACGAGGCCGACACGCCGGGCTCGTCGAGGAGCCGGTCAAGGTTTACGCCCGGGTCGGGGTCGTGGCCGGGGCGGTGTTCGTCCCGGACCACGGCGTCGATCCAGGCAGCCAGCCCGGGCGCGCCGAAGCGGCTGACGTCGAGAAATTCCAGGGCCTTGTCAAAGGGCGAGCCGCGTCCCTGGCGCATAAAGCGCAGGCCGGCAAACAGATGCCCGGGGGTGGTGGTAATCCGGGCGGCGGTTGCGTGGAAAAACAGCGACAAGAGTTCGCCAGCCGTCTGGGGGCGGTAGTCGCGAAGGCGCAAATAGAGGAATAAGGCCGGGACGCCGGCCAACAGGTCAATGATCAGGGCCGGGTCCGAAGCCGGGCCCGAAGCCAGGGCCGAAGCTGGGGCAGGGGCAGGAGCCGAAGCTGGGACAGGGGCAGGGGCAGGAGCCGAAGCTGGGGCCGGGATCGGCGCACCCCCTGCACCAGCCCGGCCAAGGCATCCGGCCGGGGCCGGGGGCGGGGCGGAAAGTTCGATGCCGATGCCGATGGCCGAGATGTCGGCCACGAGCAGCCGGTACCCGGTGCGTCGGGAAACAGCCGGCGGGCCAAGCTCAGCCAGGGCCAGTCGGGCCGGGGCCGCAGCTCCGGCCGGCCACAGGGCGAATTCAAGCACTGCGTCCCCTGGCGGGCGCACCCGTTTTTCAGCCCGACGATCATGCGCGTCCATAGCCCTCCCAGACCGGGCAAGTGTGCCGCGCCGGGGCGGGAAAGTCAAAGCGTGCGCCCTTTGACTTTCCCGCCCGGGCTGGTAGGAGAAGTTTGCGAGGACGTCATGAGCGAATATGTGGAACATTCTCCGTCCGGGACCAGTGTCGGGCGGGTGGAAAAGCAGTTTTTCACCTTTGCCGCCGACGAGCCGCTGCTCGTGGAATCGGGCCGCAGCCTGGGGCCCGTGACCCTGGCCTACGAGACCTACGGCCGCTTAAACGCGTCGGCCACAAACGCGGTGTTGGTGCTCCATGCCTTGACCGGCGATTCCCATGCCGCCGGCTATTACGAGACCAGCGATTCCAAGCCCGGCTGGTGGGATTTGATGATCGGTCCGGGCAAGCCCCTGGACACCGACCGGTATTTTATCATTTGCTCCAATGTCGTTGGCGGCTGCATGGGCACAACCGGCCCGGCCTCGGTTGATCCGGCCACGGGCAGGCCCTATGGCCTCTCCTTCCCGGTCATCACCGTGGGCGACATGGTCCAGGCCCAAAAGTGTTTGATTGATCACCTGGGCGTGGGGCGGCTTCTCAGCGTGGTCGGCGGCTCCATGGGCGGCATGCAGGTGCTGGAATGGTCGGTGCGCTACCCGGATATGGTGCGCTCGGCCGTGCCGCTGGCCACCACCACCAAGCATTCGGCCCTGGCCATCGCCTTTAACGAAGTGGCCCGTCAGGCCATCATGGCCGACCCGGCCTGGAACGGCGGGGACTATTACGACGGGGAGCAACCGGCTCACGGTCTGGCCGTGGCCCGCATGATCGGGCACATCACCTATCTGTCCGACGAGGCCATGCGCCAGAAGTTCGACCGCCGGCTCCAGGACCGCTGCGAAATCTCGTTTGCCTTTGAGGAGGCCGATTTCCAGGTGGAGTCGTATCTGCGCTACCAGGGCCAGAAGTTCGTGGACCGGTTCGACGCCAATTCCTTTCTCTACGTCACCAAGGCGGCGGATTATTTCAATCTGGAGTCCAGCCACGGCTGCGGCTCGGCCGTGGCCGCCTTTGCCAAGGCCCAATGCCGCTTTCTGGTGGCGTCTTTTTCCTCGGACTGGCTCTATCCCACCTACCAGTCCCGGGCCATGGTCCAGGCCATGAAGAAAAACGGCCTGGACGTGAGCTTTGTGGAGCTGGAGGCCAAGTGGGGGCATGACGCCTTTTTGCTGCCAAACGCCCGCCTTTCCGGCATGATCGCCCGCTTTTTGGACCGGGCCGCCGCCGACGCCGCCAAGGAGGACGCCCGTGCGTTATGATCTGTCGCTTATCGCCTCGTGGATCGATCCTGGGGCCACGGTCCTGGATCTGGGCTGCGGGGCCGGGGATCTGCTGCATATCCTTACGGTTGATAAAAACGTGCGCGGCACGGGCATCGAGCGCGAGGAGGAAAAAGTCACCCGGGGCATCGAAAAGGGCCTCTCGATCCTGCACGGCGACATCATCGAAGAGGTGGCCGACTACCCGGACGGGCATTTCGACTATGTGATCCTGTCCCAGACTTTGCAGCAGGTGTTTGAACCGGCGGTGCTCATCCGCGAGATGCTGCGGGTGGGCAGATGCGGCATCGTGAGCTTTCCCAATTTCGCCTACTACCGCATCCGGGGGCAACTGCTCTTTCGCGGCCGCGCCCCGGTGTCGCGGGAACTGCCCTATGAGTGGTACGACACGCCCAACATCCGGGTGATCACCATCCGGGATTTCCGCCGCTTTTGCCGCAAGGAAGGGTTCGTCATCGCTCGTGAGACGGCGGTCAGCACGCCGCACCACCACGAACAGGGCAAGATGGTGACCTTTCTGCCCAACCTGCGGGCTTCTTACGGTATGTTCCTGTTGCAGCGCAAAGGGGCGCAGGGCTAGGCTGCACTGCTAGGAACTCCGGGTCCGCAGTCTGGAGTGCATCTGGGCGGCGAACCCCGTTGCTGCGTTGTCCGATTGGCTTTGGGTCCGGTAGGTGTTGCTGCCCCGGCGGGCCATGGCGGGGCTTCCGCCTGCCATGTTGGTCATGCCCGAGGTGGTGGCCAGGAGCGCGTCGCCCTCATGGCTGGACTTCGGCGTCTCCTTGGCGCGCGGGGTTTGACGAACCAGGTCGCGCATCGCTTCCCTCTTTGCCTGGGTTACGAGGCGCAGGCCCTCAATGCCGGCATTGATGTAGTCGTGGCCGCTGCCCATATTGATGCTGACCTGCGTGCTGCCGCCTCCCCCTACGCCGATCCAGCTTGAACCGACACTGTCGTTGCCGGCTCCCGTATCAATGTTGACCTGGGCCTCGCCGCCGTAGATGCTTGTGCCGATCCAGCTTGATTGGACGCTGTCGTTGCCGTCTCCTGTGGTGATGTTGACCTGGGATCTGCCACCGTTGAGGCCTGTGCCGATCCAGCTTGACTGGACGCTGTCGTTGCCGTCTCCGGTGTCGATGTTGACCTGGGATCTGCCGCCGTTGATGCCTGTGCCAATCCAGCTTGCGCTTACGCTGTCGTTGCCGCCGCCGCTTGCAATGTTGACGTGGCTGTCCCCGCCGCCGATCGCCAGGCCGATCCAGCTTGCCTGGACGCTGTCGTTGCCGTCGCCGATGTCGATGTTGACCTGGCCGCTGCCCAGGCTGATGTAGCTGGCGTCGATCCTGTCGTTGCCGCTGCCGGTGTCGATGTTGACCTGCCCATCGGCCAGGCCGATGATGGCGGCATCGATCCTGTCGTTGCCGCTGCCGGTGGTGAGATTGACTTGGCCGCCGCCGATGGTCCTGGTGGTGATGCTGTCGTTGCCCTCGCCGGTGTCCACGTTTAGGCTGGTGTAGCCGCTCAGGGCAGTGGCCTGAAGCGTGTCGTTGCCGTCCCCCATGGTGATGGTGCCGCCATAGACGGAGCCCGCCTGAAGTGCATCGTTGCCATCACCCATGGAGATGGTGCCGCCAAAGACGGTGCCGGTTTGCAGGGTGTCGTTGCCATCACCCATGGAGATGGTGCCGCCCATGACATTGCCGGCGATCATGACGGTATCATTGCCGTCCCCCGCGTCGATAGTCCCCCCGCCTTGGTCACCCGACACAATGATGGTGTCGTCGCCCGCACCGCCGTTTAAGGGGGCGGCGAGTAGGCCGATAATGATGTCGTTTCCGTCGGTCTCCTGGCCGGGGGTGTAGGCAGAGACCCGGAGCGCGCCATTTTCGTCCTCGTTAATAATGGTGTTGCCATTGAGCATGTAGCGCTGCTGTTCCTGCTGGTCCGTAGCTGCGATGGTGACCATGTAGCTGGGGCGCGGCTGGGGGGAGGCTCCGTTGCCAGCCTTAGTTGCGGAATTGTATTGTTCTATGGTGACCTTTCGGCCGGACTGGGTCGTGGCCGTGCCAACGAGGACGGCCTCCCCCAGCTGTTGGGCGCTGGTGGCGTCAAGCGGGGACAAGTCTGTTTTCGGCTCTGTCAGGACCGTGGACGGCATCGCCGCAGCCAGTTGCCTGCCTTCAGCGGACAGGGAAACCGTATAGTCCGTTGGCGTATTCGTCTGCGCTGCGCCGCTTCCGGCTTTTGGCGAGGCATTGGAGAGGATAGAATTCGATGACTGCAAGTCTGCGATCAGGCCGTATTGAAAGGTATTTTGAGAGGAAGCGAATGCTGCTGTAGTGGAGATGTCAGACATTATTTCCTCCGGATAGTCATTACAGCCAGTGTCATTGTGAAATAAAGACAGGCTTCGTGGTCTGTAGCGCCGTCATGGGCTTATTGTTGCCGGGCAAAGTCGTTGGCTCTTTAACGAATTTTCATTCCTGGCGACCGTGTCCGGCTTGCTTCGCGCGCCAGAAGTGGTTCCCATAACACCTATCGGCACAGGTGCACATCGTGTTTAGATTTTGACGAGAAAAAATGTGTTTCCCGTTGAAGCCGGCCAAATGCGCTGGCGAGACCGCACCGAGGCGTACGGAAAACCGTTTTTCGAGACGAGGGGCGCATTGGCGTTTGGCGGCAGACAGGGGCTCTTCGTCCCCAAACGGATTGCAGGATGTGGCGCACAGGGGCGCAGAGCCGCGTTTTTGCGCGGCGGCGGCAAGAGAGGCCCGAGCGGCGGGAGCGAATCCCAGGGAGCGGCTGCAAAAAATCCTGTTTGGCCGTTTGCAATCCGTGTAGCATCGCTCCATGGACGATTTTACCCCAAGGCTCGACAGCCTTCCCACGGCCCAACGACGGTTGTGGCCGGAGTTGGACGCGACGCCGGAGCATTTCACGCTTTATGGCGGAACGGCACTGGCCTTGCGGCTGGGCCACCGGGTTTCGGTGGATTTTGATTTTTTTTCCGACCAGCCGTTCGATCCCGACGAATTGGCCCAATCCGTGCGGTATCTCAAAGGGGCCGAGCGCGTGCAGGTTGCCCCCAACACCCTGACCTGTCGGGTGGAACGCGGGGAGCCTATCCTTCTTTCTTTTTTCGGGGGGCTTGGCCTGGGGCTGGTCGCCCCACCGCAGCGACCACGCGGGAGCAGTTTTGCCGTGGCGTCTTTGCTCGATATTGCCGGAACCAAGGTCGCAGTGATTCAGAAACGGGCCGAGGCCAAGGATTATCTCGATATCGATGCGCTGTTGCAACACGGCCTGACGCTGCCAACCGCCCTGGCGGCGGGGCGTGTCGTTTACGGGCGCAGCTTCAATCCGCTGATCAGCCTCAAGGCGCTCAGCTACTTCGCTGACGTGCCGCATCTGCCAGCGGCTGTGGGCCAGCGGCTTCTCGCCGCCGTCAATGCCGTCGATCCGGCCGACCTTCCGACCCTTGCGCCCTATCTTCCCCGGGCCGGGGAAGACACGGGGGCAGCGTCATGAAACCGCTGCCCCAAACACCGCAACTGCTGACCGTGGCCCGGCGTGTGGTCTGGTTTAAGCCGCCCGAGGAAGCGCTGGCCGAGCCGGCGCATTTTCTCGCCCATGTCATGACCTACGGGACCGTAGAGGACTTGAAGCTGCTTGCGGGCGTGGTCGGTCTGGCGGAGTTTCGGGAGGCGTTGGCCCAGGCACCTCCCGGTATTTTTGATCCCCGCTCCTGGGCCTATTGGAACGCGCGGTGCGGCCGCCAGCCGACACCGCCCCTGCCGACCCGCGCCTTATAACGTTTCATCCTCCCCAAACTGATTCCAGGCCGTGGCGCAGATGGGCGTATAGCCGCGCTCTTGGGCGGCGGCGTCGAGATGGGCCAGGGCGGCCGGGGCGGCGTCGGCGTCAAAGGCGGCGTCTGTGTCCACCCGGTTGGTCACCACCAGATAGTGCCGGCAGGTGGAGCAGGCGTGGATACGCTCGCGCTCCCGACCCTCGGGCACGAACAGATCGAGCTTGTCGTGCTCGCCCTCGCCGCACGACGGGCATACCAGCCGGGGAAAGCGCCACAGATGGCCGCACAGCGAACAGTGGAGCAACAGCCGGCCGGCCTTGGCCACCAGAAATTCCGAGGGTTCGGCCTGCTCCTTTAAAAGCCCCAGATCCGGGGCCGAGCCGCACACCGGGCAATGGTCCTTGCGCCACAAGGCGTCGTCGGCCAGGGCCGCCAATCGCGGGGCTTCGGCCCGCAACACCGTCCCGACCAGCTCCCGGGTCAGAAACAGCAGCGTGGCCGGGCGCAGGCCGATCTCGGCGGCCAGGGGGGTGAGGTCATCGGTGGCCTCGTCGAAAAAACCGGCCAGCAGCGCCCCGGCCAGGCGCGGTCCCTGGGCCAGCGCCTGGGAAAGGATGGTCGTTTCCCGGGCCAGGGCCGGGAAGATGTCGGCGATGCCCGGCAGCAGGGCCTGGGCGGCGGCCAGAAAGCCGGGGACCAGGGCCGGCAGATCGGCCGTGTCCAGCAGGGTCTGGCCGGCAGCAAAGCGGTCGGGGTCGTAGGCCACCTCGAAAAGGCCCTGGGGCAGATCGGCGGCAATGGCGCGCCGCAGGGTGGCCAGGGCGGCAAAGGGGGCGGCGATGGCGGCGGCCTCGGCGGGCGGGGCCACGTCCGGCAGATCCGGCTGGGGGGCGTGGGGAAAACGCATGCGCATGGCGGTGTCCTTGGGAAAAAGGAAAATGGGGCACGGAAAAGGTCGTTATAAAGGGGACCGACCCGGTCGCCGCTGGCAGACGGCGCTCGGGTCGGTCCGTGGGAACGTGGGCGTCCGGCCTAGCCGCGCATGCTGGTTACGGGCCGGGTCAGCATGGCCAGGAAGGCCTGACGCGTCATGGGGCCGGGGGCCGGGCGTACCGGGCGCTCGGCATACTCGTAATAGAGGTTGCGGGGTTCGGTGATGAGATAGATGACCCCGAGGTAGTCCTCGTCGAGGAGCTGGGCCTGGGGATGCTTCTCTTTGACCTTGGCCAGGGTTTTATGGGCCAGGGCCAGCATGTCGGCCCGTTCGCCGATGTTCATGGAGCCGGTGCAGCAGGTCTTCACACACGCCGGCTTCATGCCGGCGCGCTGACGGTCGATGCACCAGTCGCATTTGCTCAGCGCCCCCGTCGTCTCGTCGCGCACCGGGATGGCGTAGGGGCACACATCGCGCACTTCCTGGGCCTGATCGATGGTGAGCTGCTTGGTTTTATCGGTGTAGAGCACGGCACCGGTGGCCTCGTCCTGGACGATGGCACCGGGCACGTAGGCATCGGCCGCGTCCTTGCAGGGCGGCGAGGTGCAATGCCGGCACTGGTCCGGGAAAAACAGCCACTTGATCTTGCCGTCGATCTTGTGCTCGTTAAAGCGCACAATTTTGTAGTTAAACGGCGTAAAATCGGGCGGATTCTGGTGTGTGCCGCGTTGCAGCGTGGGCACGGCCCGATGCTCGTGCCATTCCTTGCAGGCCACCTGACAGCCGCGGCAGGCCGTACATCGCGAGGTATCAATGAAAAACGCCTTGGGCATGGCGGACTCCCCTTCATAGTGTGCGGCCGCAAGCGTTCACTTGCGGCCGCACAGCGCGTTAGCGTTGCAGTTCCGTCACCTTGTCGGCCTTACGCAGATTGCACAGGCAGGCCTTGTATTCGGGAATGCGCGTGTTGGGGTCGGCCACCGAAACCGTCAGACGGTTGGTGGCGTCGCCACAGCCCGGCGTGGTCCAGCCGAAGCAAAACGGCATCCCTATCAGGTGAAGGGTCTTTCCCTGGACCTGAAGCGGCGTCATGCGCACCGTGACCATGGCCACGGCCTCGACCTTGCCGCGAAGGGTCTCGATGATGACCACGTCACCATTCTTGACGCCTTTTTCCTTGGCCAGCTCCTGGCTGATCTCCACATAGAGCTGGGGTTCGGCTTCAAGCAGGGCCGGGGTGTTGCGGGTGTCGCCGCCGCCGCACCAGTGTTCAGTCATGCTGTAGGTGGTGAGCACGATGGGGAAGCGTGGATCACCATTTTTGGCCAGGGCGTCGATGTCGCTTTCCGCCACCTTCATGCAGGGATTGCTCATCTGCTTGGAGAAGGGGTTGACGGTAATGGGCGTTTCCGCCGGTTCGTAGTGTTCCGGGAAGGGACCGTCCATGCGGCCGGGGCCAAAGAGCTGGCCATGACCCTCGGTGTGCATGATAAACGGATACACACCCTTGGGATCGGCCATGGGGGGAGCCGGACCGTCGGGCACGTCGCCGACCCATTTGCCCTCTTCCCAGGCAATAACGGCCTTGGCCGGGTAGTACGGCTTGCCGTTTACATCCACCGACGCGCGGTTGTAGATGATGCGCCGGTTGACGGGCCAAGCCCAGGAGTAGTTGGGGAACAGGCCGATTTTGGCCTGCATGGGCGTCTGGGTATGATCGCGGCGTTTGGTCAGGTTGCCGGCTGCGCCATAACTGCCGGCGTAGACCCAGCACAGGCTGCTGGTGGCACCATCGGCGGTGAGCATGGGGAAGGCTGGAACCTGATCGCCCTTTTTGTACTGCTTGTCGCCCACGGTCACGTCGCGGGTGAACTGGCCGTTGATCTTTTTGGCCATGAGGTCCGCGTCGTACTGCTCATACCACTCAACGTTCTGGATCGGGGCCGGAAACGCCCCGCCTTCCTTGGCATACAGCGCTTTGACGCGCTTCATGATCTCGACCACCATCCAGCCCATGGGCTTGGACACGCCCATCGGCTCGTAGCCCTTGTAGTGCCACATGTGCCAACGGCCGGAGTTGGAGGTGGTGCCGTCTTTTTCGCCGCGTTGGCAGGACGGCAGCAGGAACACCTCGGTCTTGACGTTTTTGGGATCAAAACCCGGCTGCCGCCAGAAAGCGGCCGTTTCCGTCTCGTGGGCTTCGCCGATGACGAACCAGTCGAGGTTGGTCAGGGCCTTTCGGATCTTATGGGTGTTGGGCATGGACATGCACGGGTTGTGGCCGTAGATGAACCCGCCCTTGATCTTGCCCTTATACATTTTGTCGAACATAAACAGGCTGGCGTATTCGACATTGGGCTCGATTTTCGGCAACCACTCGTAGCCGTACTCGTTTTCCGCCGTGGCCGCATCGCCGAACCAGCCCTTGAGCAGGCTGGTCACGTACTTGGGCCGGTTTTGCCACCAGTTGACGCTCTTGGGGTCTTTGGTCACCGGCGTGTTGGCTTTCAAGTACTCGGCCAAGGTCGGCCAAGCAGTAGTCGGCACCGGATGGTAGCCGGGCAGGGCGTCGTAGAGCAGGGCGTGGTCGGTGGAGCCCTGGACGTTGGGCTCGCCGCGCATGGCGTTGATGCCGCCGCCGGCCATGCCGATGTTGCCCAACAGCAACTGGATCATGGCGGCCAGACGGATGTTTTGCACGCCGACGGTGTGCTGGGTCCAGCCCAGGGCGTACATCATGGTGGCGACTTTGGTCGGCTTGCCCGTGGCGGCCACCGTGTCCCAGACTTTGAGCAGATTGTCTTTGGAGACGCCGGTGATGGACGACACGGTGTCGATGTCGTAGCGCGAATAGTGCTTTTTGAGCAACTGATAGACACTGCGCGGATGCTGCAAGGTCTTGTCGCGCACGACCAGACCGTTGGCGTCCTTGTCAAACGTCCAGGTCTTACGGTCGTAGGTCTTGGTGGCCGGATCAAAACCCGAGAACAGGCCGTCCTTAAAGGTGAAGCCTTCGGAGACGATAAAGGAGGCGTTGGTGTATTCGGTGACGTACTCTTTGAAATACAGATCCTTTTCCAGGATGTATTTGAGCATGCCACCCAGGAAGGCGATGTCCGTGCCGGAACGAAGGGGCACATGGAAATCGCTGCGGGCCGAGGTGCGCGAGAATTTCGGGTCCACGTGAATGACCGTGGCCCCGGCGTCTTTGGCCGCAAGCACCCATTTAAACGAGATAGGGTGGTGTTCTGCCGCGTTACTGCCCATGATGAGCACCACGTCGGCGTTCTTGATATCAATCCAATGCTGGGTCATCGCGCCGCGTCCGAACGACTCTGCCAGAGCCGGTACAGTGGGCGAGTGTCAGATCCGGGCCTGGTGGTCGAGATGGACGACCCCCAGGCTTCGCAGCATTTGGTGGGTGACGGCGCACTCCTCGTTATCCATCTGGGAGGTGCCGAGGTGGAAGATCGACTCCACCCGGTTAACGGTCTGGCCTTTCTCGTTTTTCTCGATAAAGTCGCGGTCCCGGGTTTCCTTGACGCGTCTGGCGATGCGGTCAAGGACGAAGTCCCAGTCTTTTTCTTCCCACTTGTCGCTGCCCGGAGCCCGGTACTTGGGCTTTAAAATCCGGTGATGGCTGACGTGCATGGAGTGGAAGGCCGCGCCCTTGGGGCACAGTGCACCTTCGCTGACCGGATAGTCAGGATCGCCTTCGGAGCTTAAAAATTTGCCGTCTTTGACGAACATCAGGATGCTGCACCCGCACGAACAAAACGGGCAGGTGGACTGGAATTCCTTGGCCCCCTCAATGCGCAGCGTGGTGGCGTACGCCGCTGCCGGACGAGGGTCGAGGCCCAGGTCTTTGAGCCCCAGACAGGCCAACCCGGCCCCGGTCAGTTTCATAAAACCGCGTCGCGATATGCCCATACGGCCTCCTTGGATGGTTTCCCGGCAACGGGCGACGATCCGCCCGATAATCACGCGTTGTGTCAAAACAGACACATGATTGTAGTAAAAAAGCGGACGCCGGCTGGTCAAACCAATCGCAATTGCGCACGATCTGGCACTAAAATCGCGATTTTATCAGGAAAGCTGCTAGAGTATGACGTAACATGCTTGAAAAATTGATTTAAGTTAATTCTAATACATCGAAAATAGTTTTGCGATTTGCCCTGGCCTGCAAAGACAGGGCAGGCCTGTTGTCCTGGCAACCATCCCTTGACGCCCGCCCCGCTTGTTGGCATCGCCACGACTGACGTGTCCGACGCCGCACGAGAGCGCTGGCCGCAGCAGCGTCGGCAGTCTGGACGTATCGGGAGGCAGCGTATGGCCGGTCTGGTGGACAGTGATGTGGCGCTGGCGGACGATATAGAGCGGCTTCGCCGGGAGCGGCCCCATGTCCGGGCTTTTCTCGATCCTTTCATGGGCCTGCTCCTGGCCCGCCGGCCGCTGGTCGACGCCCTGGTTCTGGCCGGGCCGCCGCTGCCGCTGCCCCAGGCCGACCCCGCACGCCTGGGCCAGGGGGCCTGCCTGGAGCCACGGGACGAATTTCCCCTGGACCGGGTGGCCCTGCGCCGCTCCTTTGAAACCCTGCATCTGGTTGTGGCTGCCGCGTTTCGCAACAACCGCGCGGATCTGCTCAATTTAAGCCAGGTGGCCGACCAGGAACCGGAATTTCTGTCCGAGGCCGTCGGGCATCTGCTGGCGGACCGGCGAAGCGCCCTGGTGGGCCTGGGCCATTCCTGCGGCGTGGACCCCCGCGTGCTGGGCTTTTGGTGTGTGCAGCTTATAACCCCCCTGGCCATGGCCAGGGGCCGGCAGATCGGGGGGCTTGTGGCCGGGCTGGCCTGGAATCGAGGCTATTGTCCGGTCTGCGGCTCCTGGCCGGGCTATGCCGTTCGGGACGGCGACGGGCTGGAGATGACATGCTCATTTTGCGCCGCGTCCTGGCGCTTTACCCGTCACGAATGCCCGTACTGCGAAGCGCCCGGCCCCTCGGGGCAGGTGTATGTCGTGCCGGGCCAGGAGGCCGAGCGGGTGCGGGTGTGCCGGCGCTGCAATCATTTTCTTGGCGAATTCGCCGCCGAATCCCTGCCCGGCCTGACCTCGGAAGTGGCCGCCCTGGCCCTGGCCCCGCTGGAATTGCTGGCTCGCCAGCACGGCCACGCCCCGGCCACCATGGACTGGCGGCAGATGGTCTGGACCTAGAACCGCGTTCATGAAATGTAAATATTCTATCGATAAAACAGTGCGTTAAGCGTACTGCACCTTGGCCGGCCAGAGCGAAAAGTGCCGCACGCAACACCCGGACCGCCCAAAGCCCGGTCACAGCGCCGGCAGGGGCGGGACCATTCCGGGGCTATGCCGGGGCCATGTCGGGGCCATGTCGGGGGAAGACAAGACCGAATTTTTTTTCTATTATGCCGCCTTTACGGACCGCCGCGTTAGGCCCTGCGCCGTTTCCGGCCGTTCTCCCGCACCCTCTGCCTCCCGAGGAGCCGCATGCGCGAACGCAAAACCGCCACCCTGTCTTACGGCGATACCACCGTCGAACTCCCTGTCCTTGTCGGGTCCGAAGGCGAGGTGGGCATCGACATCACCTCCCTGGAAAAGGACACCGGGCTGCTGGCCTTCGACCCCGGCTACGGCAATACCGGCTCCTGCCAGTCGGCCATCACCTTCGTCGACGGCGAAAAAGGCATCCTGCGCCACCGCGGCATCCCCATCGAACAACTCGCCGAAAACAGCTCGTTTATCGAAGCGGCCATGCTCCTTATTTTCGGCAAACTGCCCACGGCCGAAGATCGTACGGCCTTTCGCCATCTGCTGTCGGAACACGAGCTGCTCCATGAAGGATTGTTGCACCATTTCGATGGCTTCCCGCCCGGCGGGCAGCCGATGGCCATTCTCTCGGCCGTCATCAACTCCCTGGGCAACTACCACCCCGAGCTGCTGGAAATCCAAAACGCCGTGGAGTTCCGCCTCGCCGTGGCCAAGCTCATCAGCAAGGTGCGCACCATTGCGGCCTTTAGTTATCGCAAATCCCTCGGGCTGCCGTTTATGTATCCCGACCCCAATTTGAGCTATTGCCGCAACTTCCTGCACATGATGTTTTCCGTGCCCAACCGCGACTACGAACCCACCGATCAAGCCGTGGCCGCCTTGTCGCTGTTCCTGGTGGTCCATGCCGACCACGAACAGAACTGCTCCTGTTCCACCGTGCGCATGGTCGGTTCCACCAGGGCCAACCTCTTTGCCAGCGTGTCGTCGGGCATCTGCGCCCTGTGGGGGCGGCTGCACGGCGGTGCCAACGCCGCCGTTATTCAGATGCTCACCCAGATGCTGGAGGGGCGCTACAAGGTCAAAACCTTTTTGGAGATGGTCAAGCGCAAGGAAACCCGGCTCATGGGCTTTGGGCACCGGGTCTATAAGAACTTCGACCCCCGGGCGCGGGTGCTCAAAAAAGCCGCCGACAACCTGCTGCTCCAGTCCGGCCTGTCCGATCCGCTTATGGAGATCGCCCAGGAACTCGAAGAAACGGCCTTGCACGACGACTACTTCCAGAGCCGCAGCCTCTATCCCAACGTGGATTTTTATTCCGGCATCATCCTGCGGGCCTTGGGTATTCCGGTCAACATGTTCCCGGTCATGTTCGCCATCGGCCGCATGCCCGGCTGGATCGCCCACTGGCAGGAGGAAAACCTGGACATCACCACCCGCATCCACCGCCCGCGCCAGATCTACACCGGCCCGCCCTACCGGCCGTACGTGCCGCTGGATAAGCGGTAGGGGAAGGAAGATAAAGGCAAAGAGGAAGAGGAAGATGCCTCCGGCGGCCGGGAGGGGGTAACCCCCTCCCGGACCCTCCCTGACAGAGGCCAGGGGGGAGGGCGTTGCCGCGACGGTGGATGGGAGCGGGAAATACGCTTGCGCCAGGCGGGCACTACCGCGAGGCAGGCCAGACGGGAACCACCGTTTAGCAGGTGGCCACGGGGGGATAATTCCCCCGGCCCTCTTCGGCGGGAAAAGTGGAGCGGGGTGAAGTGTTGCCTGGACCCATGCGTGTACACTTGCTGGCGGCGGGGCGTTTCAGGGGCTTTGCTTTCTGGAGTTCATGTCTCACTCGCGTATGCTCTGGGTAAGAGATGATTTCCAGAAAAACAGTCTTTGTCTTAAATGCCGTCGCCGTCCATCTTCCCCCTGCTCTTTTTTATTGTCTGCCCAAGTATTCTGTCTTGGATGACGGGATTGCTTATTTGTTGTCAATATTGGTGTGGTTGTTGCTTGTCTTGGGCTTGTTTCGTACAGCACCGCAACAGAAATGGGCGGGCCTATGGAGTTTTACCTCCTTTTTCTTGGTTTTGTTGCTGCTAAACCCTGGGGCGGTCACATTTATTTCCTGGACAATCAATGGCTTTGCTCCGTAACCGGCAGTTTGCCGAGCACCCGTTAATTTCCCCACCCACGTTTTTTCTGTCCAAGTCCTCTGGCCGTTACTGTCATTAACATGAAGAATGAGCCTGGCACGACGACTCCTTCCAGAACCGCAGCCTCTCTCCCGACGTGTATTATTATTCCGGCATCGCGGTATTTGTTTCGGCCTTCGCGCGGCATAGCCAAGGCGCGCGGTATACCTGCGATTCCTGTTGTAGAGAAGCGGCGCACGTCTTTGCGCCTGCGGTCGTCAGGCTGCGTCTTTGCATGGTTTCGCAGGCGAAAGCGTTGGCGGGAGAGTGTCAGAGGAAGCCGGCCTGACAAACAGCGTATCGTGGCGTCGATCCTTGCGATGGACAAACGCGGCCAATGGGCTACAAGGGCTAAACGCTTCGGGGCGCTGAAACGGAGGGAAAATGATGGCTGATGTGTCGCTTGTGAAGGTGGCTCTGGCCCTGGCTCTGGGCATCCTGCTGGCCGGGGGGCTGGCCGTCGTGCTGGCCCGCATGGCTGCAGGCCGGGGCGGGAAAGGACTGTTCAAGGCCGCGTTTTTAACGATCCTGTGCGTCTACGCCCTGGGCTTTGCCGCCCGCTATGTCTTGATCGAAGTGCTGCCGGCAGCGGGAGTCCTCGAAAGTCTGCCGCTCCTCTCTGGAAAATAAGCCCGCGCACGCAGGCCGTTGCGCGGCGGGAACGCTCCCGGGCCAGCGCCAACGCCCAAGCCTGACGCACCACCACTTTCCCCGTCAAACGGCCGGTTCCTGGCCGTTACATCCCGTATCGCCAGCCGCAGGCGTTTTGCTGCGCCGGCCGCATCACTGCCAGGTGATGTTGAGGGTGCGCTTGCCCCATTGGGTGGCCCCGCAGGCGTCGTTGCCGTAAAAGATGTCGATGGTCTTGTCGTGGCGGCTGTGCATGACATCGAGCACCTTGTACTTGCCGGGCAGACCCTCGATGCTGATGACATCACCCCGATCAAGGCCCATTTCCAGCAGATCCGGCGAGACGGCCACGGCCTTGACGTCTGCGGTCAGGGCGTCGCCCCAGGCCCCGCGCGTGGTGCGCTTGGATTTGATCGAACAGCCGGTGTAGGCCAGCGCTTTGACGCGAACGGATTTCTTCGGAGCAAGGGGGCGGCTGCCAAAGAGGAAGGACGGATCATCGAGACGACCGATGACGGCGTCTTCAGGCCGTTTCTTGGCCGAGGGGGCCGTGGCCGAGGCGTCGGCCAGCTGCGGCTGGTTCCGAGAGCCGGCGCAGGCAGGCAAAGTCAATGTCGTGACCAATAAGGTCAGCGCGGTGAACATGATTCGGACATGTCGCATCGTCGCTCCATGGCTTCGGGACGATTGGCCTTTTGCGCCGGCATCGGGGGATGCCTGGGGAGGCGGCAGGGCCTATGGGCCGGGGAAAACGTATCCGGCCGTCACATCGTCCGCGTTGGTGGAGAGGCTCGCGTGGCGCGAGGCAGTGCCCCGGTCGCCGACATCCGGCAGGCGGGGCGACGCGCCTGTGGCGTCGTCGTGGATGCAGGCAGGGCAGCACACGATGGCGGCTACCGCTACCTATAGCTTCTTTATGGCTTTTCGGGAGGCGGCTGTCAAGCCGGGGCCGGTTGTGCGGCCGGCCCCGGAAAGTGTCGCGGCGAGAGGGGGTTGGCTGGCCCGGGTGCGGCCCGCCTTCCTGTCCGGACTGATAACGTCCTGGGGACGCGGGCTTTTTTGCCGCCTGGGCGCAGCCATTTTTTTTGCGTCTAACTCGCCTTGGTATCGTCGCCGTCAGGCTGCGCTGCGGCTGCCTGGGCCGCTGGCGCGGCTTCGGGGGCCTCGGGTTCTCCCGGCGTGTCCGGCGATTTGGGCGGCTCGGCCCCAGCCTGGGCCGCAGCGGCTGCGGCCTTTCGCCGGGCCTTTTCTTCCTTGCGCGGCTTGTCCACAAACCAGGACACCCAGATGCCCACTTCGTACAAAACGATCATGGGGCCGGCCATGAGCAGTTGGTTGATGGCGTCCGGGGTGGGCGTGAGGATGGCGGAGACGACGAAGCTGAGCAAAATGGCCCAGCGACGGAATTTGCGCAGCGCCTTGGTGGTGACCATGCCCAGGCTAGTCAGGAAAAAAATGAAGACCGGCAGTTCAAAGATCACGCCGAAAGCGAACAACAGCGTCACAGCCAACGAAAAGTAAGAGCTGATGCTGGGCATGACTGTAATGTAGTCCGAAGCGTAGTCCACAAAGAACTTGAAGCCAAAGGGAAAGACGACAAAATAGCCGAACAGCGCCCCGGCCACAAAGCAAAAGGCCGTGGCCACGGCCACCGGAATGATGATCTTGCGCTCTTCCTTGTACAGCCCCGGGGCCACGAACTGCCACAACTGGAAAAAGATGTACGGGCTGGCCACAAAGGCCCCGGCCACCAGGGCCAGTTTCATGACCGTGAAAAAGGTTTCGGGCAGGCCGGTGGCAATGAGCTTGCTGCCGACCGGCATGACGTCGATCAGCGGCTTGAGCAGGATGCCAAGCAGCCGCTCCGCAAAGGAATAGCTGGCGGCAAAGCCAATGCCGATAGCGATAAGACAGCGTACCAGCCGGGTGCGCAGTTCGAGCAGGTGCTCCAGCAGCGGTGCTTCCTTTAAATCCGAGGGACGCAGTGCTGCCGGGGAAGCGGGGGGGGCCACTGCCGGCGGGATTTCCCCGGAGCCGGCATCGGCATCGGCATCGGGTGTCGCAACTGCCGGCGTGACCGCAGCGTCGTCGCCAGGACGGGGGGCCTGGGGGGTATCGGTAGGTTCGGGCGTATCGGTCATGCGCTCCTCTTTTCCAGCGGCACGGGAAATGGGTCAGCCAGCCTCGCCGCGCCATGGCGGTTACGGCAGGATGGGACTCGGGTCAAGGGGCAGCGGCGAAACGGTTTGGCGGCAGGGGCTTAAAGCTCCACTTGCACGCCCAGTTCCACCACACGTCCCGGAGGCAGCCCGAAATAGGCCGTGGCCGGCCGTGCGTTTCGGGACATAAGGGCAAAAAGGCCTTTGCGGAAACCGGCCATCTTGGCCTTGCCCGTGGTGAGCAGGCTTTCGCGGCCCAGAAAAAAAGTGGTGTCGGCCGGCGGATCAATGGGGATGCCCTGGGCTCTGGCCTGGGCCATGATATCCGGGACGTTGGGCGTTTCCATGAAACCGTAGCGGGCCACGATGCGGAAAAAGCCCTGGCCCAGATCCTGGATGTCCAGGCGGCCTTCCTGGCTGACGGTGGGCACGTCCGAGGCGGTGATGCTTAAAATCACCACGTTTTGGTGAAAGATCTTATTGTGTTTGTAATGGTGCAACAGGGTGACCGGTGTTCCCTGGGGGGAAAGGGACATAAAGACCGCCGTGCCGGGCACGCGGATGGGGTTTTTGGTGGCCACGTCGGCTAAAAACAGGCGCAGCGGCACGGCTGTGGCCACGGCCAACTGGCGCAACGCCTTGCGTCCGTCTTCCCAGGTGGCCATGGCCATGACAATAAGCGCGGCAATGAGCAGGGTAAACCAGCCGCCGTCGGCCACCTTGAGCAGATTCGAACTGAAATAGGCCAGATCGAAGGCCAGGAAGATGAGCACCGGGGGAAGCACCCGGGCCAGCGGCTGTTTCCAGGTCCAGCGGGCCACGAAGAAGTACAGGATGGACGTGATGCCCATGGTGGCGGTCACGGCGATGCCGTAGGCGGCGGCCAGCCGGCTGGATTCGCCAAAGGCAATGGTCAGGCCGATGCAGGCCCACATGAGGGCGAAATTGACTTCGGGAATATAGATCTGGCCCTCCATGGCACTGGAGGTGTGCACGATGCGCAACCGCGGGCACACGCCAAGCTGGATGGCCTGGCGGGTGAGGGAAAAAACACCGGAGATAAGTGCCTGGGAGGCGATGACCGTGGCGGCTGTGGACAGGGCGGCCATGGGATAGAGCATGGTGTCGGGCACCATGCTGTAAAAGGGGTTGGCGGCTGTGCCCGGATCCAGAAGCAGGCCCGCTCCCTGGCCGAAGTAGTTGAGCAGCAGGCTGGGGAAGACGACGAGCAGCCAGGAATACTGGATGGGGCGACGGCCGAAATGCCCCAGATCGGCATACAGGGCCTCGCCGCCGGTGATGCAAAGGACCACCGAACCCAGGACCACGACCCCATGCAAGTGGTTTACCAGGAAAAAATCAACGGCGTAGGCTGGATTGACGGCCAGCAAAACGCCTGGTGCGGCCAGAATCTGTTTGAGGCCCAAAACCGCCAGCACGGAAAACCAGACCAGCATAATCGGGCCGAACACCCGGCCGATGCCGGCTGTTCCCCGGCGCTGGACGGAAAAAAGCCCAAAAAGGATCAAGCAGGTGATGGGGACCACCAGGGGGGCGGCCGCATCCGTGGCCACGGTGAGGCCTTCCACGGCCGAAAGCACGGAAATGGCCGGGGTGATGATGCCGTCGCCGTAGAGCAGGGCCGCGCCGCACAGTCCCAGAAAGGCCAAGGCGATGCGCACATGCTGGTGGCCGACGTCCTTGGGCAAAAGCTCAATCAGGGCGAAGATGCCGCCCTCGCCCCGGTTGTCGGCGGCGGTGATAAAGAGGATGTATTTAACGGTGATGACCATGGTCAGGGACCAAAAAATGAGCGACAGCACGCCCAGGACGTTGGCCTGGTTCACGGCAATGGCGTGCATGCCGTGGAAGCATTCCTTGATGGCGTATAACGGACTCGTGCCGATGTCGCCGTAAACGACGCCAAGGGCACCCAGCGACAGGGCGGCGGTATGCCCGAAACCGGATTTGGCCTGGCCGGTGCTGTGACTCATGCGCGGGGGCTCCGCCTCTGGTGCGGCAGGCGTGGGGAATGCAGGCAGGGCATGGGGGGTAAAAACCTCGTCAGACGGATTGTGGGGTGCGTAAACCAGGGCGACAGAATCGCGTGTTCATAACTGTCGCCGTGCCCCTGGGCAAGGGCCGGCGGTCACGGTCTCTGCTTCAAAAAGGCAAAAAGTCCGTATACTTTGGTTTTACTCGCCATAGAATATCAAAATTGTCATTTAAAAGCTATTGTGGGGCGCGCCCGGTCATGTCCAGATACAGCAGGGTGCTGCCGAGAATGGCAAAGGGAAACAAGGCGATATTGACAAACGGGAGCAGCAGCGGCAGCCCGAAACCGAGCAGCAACAGGGGGCGGCGGGCCAGGGTTTTAAGGCGCAGGCCAAACTGCCCTTCTTCCCGGCAAAACGGATAATCCAGGAAATCGAAAGCCAGCAGCATGGCTGCCGCCACCGGGGCCAGCAGTTGGCCCAGCACGGGAATGACCATCAAGACCAGGGGCAGGGCCATGACGAACACGGCCTTTTTGGCTTCTTCCGCCATCAACCGCCAGATGGAGAGTTCCGGCCCGACCCTTTGCACGCCGGCCTGGGCCAGCAACTTGCCGGCGATGTGGTCGTACAGCGGTGCGGCCAGGATGTTGGCTGTGACCATAAAAAGAAAATACATGAGGATAAAGGCCAGGGCGTACAGCACGTATTTCACAATGTGCAAATACACCCAGGACAGAACCCCGGCCATGCCCCCGGCGGTCGCATCCGGGGACCACAGGGCGGCCAAAAGCGTGTCGCTTTGGGTGGCGAACAGCCAGAACCCCAGGCCGTACAGCAGCAGGGTCAGGGCAAAGGGGATGGCGCACAAGCCGAGATAGCCCTTATGCGTCAGGGCAAAGCGGATGCCGCGGACATGGGCGGCCAGACCTTTGGGAAAGGCGGTCAGCATAACGGAAGCCTCCGAAAGCCGGCTGCAGGCGTTGGGCAGGACTGGGATATGTCTCTTGGCAGACAGGACATGGCGCCACCGCTTCAACGCTATGATTTTTTGGTTTTAGCAACGGGAATCTAGCTTGGTTCTTCCTCGGCGGCGGCCGCAGCGGGCTGCTGTCTGGGGGCCAGCGAGCCGTGGTAGCCTTCGGGGTCATCGGCACTCGTGGCCGTGATGCGGGTCACCTGGAAGGGGACGCCCAGGGCGTCGAGGTCGATCAAGGCCTTGGCTTCCTTGACGGCGTGGGCTTCATTATGGGCCGAGACGACGACGTATTCGGTTTCCGAGATGCTTTTTTGCCGACGAAACCACCCGGTGGTGATGAGAACCTTGGTGGCGAAATAGACACGAAACTTTTGCATGTTGCGTACAGCTCCAGAAAGGGACAGCAGGCGGGCGGTGCGGTTGCATGGCCGTACGTCCTGCGCCAAGACGTTAAGGGAGATAGCACTACGCCAAGCCCGGCCGGGCGGCAAGCCCCGTGCGCACGGGAAAGCCGGGAAGGTGCGGCGAACCGGGTTGCACCCAACCCGGCAGTGTGTTTTACCGAAAAACAGGTATGTATTATAGCAAGAACACGTATGCATCTGACGTATGCGTCCCTGGCCGGCCATAATGGATCGTGCTGACTCCTCTCCGCGGCCCTGTCGGCGGCCCGGCTTGACCGAGGCGGCAACCGCTTTCTACAGTCGCAGACGTGTTTGCGCCACGACAGGAGGATGTATGCAACGACTGCTTGCCGTAACCGGACTGGCCCTGGCCCTGACCGCCGGTCTGGCCCGGGCCGAAGAGCCGAGCCAGGCGCTGTTTGCCGCCGCGAGGCTGGCCTGCGCCTACAGCCAGGGCATGAATGCCGTGTTCACGCCCCAGGGCCGGGTCAGCCTCAAGCCGCCCCTGGACCCCAACACGCCGGGTCTGACCATTGCCATCGTGGATCGGGCCAAAAACCGGGCCGTGCTTGAGGAAGACGACCTGGAGACGCCGGGGGTGTTGATGGCGACGCCGTCGAGCCTGTCGGTCATGGCCCGTTATCCTGACGGCGGGGTGACGGTGGTAACGGTCTATCCGGTGCATTCCGGGGCCTCGGACAATTTTCTCATGGTGTCCTCGCGCCACGGGGTGGGCAACGAACCGCAGATGTCCCAGCGCTACGGCTTTTGCCGGCCGGGTGTTGAGACACCGCCGCCGCCACCGCCGCCGCCGCCTGCGCCAAAAGGGCATTCGTGATTATGGGTGTCGCCGGCTTCCCCTTTCGCCTCGGCAAAATGGCCGGGTGTGCAGCCCTGGCGCTGCTGCTGGCGCTTTGGCCGGGGACCGTCCGGGCGGATTTTGACGATGCGCTCAAAGCCTATGAGCGCGGCGATGACGCCGCGGTTTTGCGGGAACTGCGGCCTCTGCTGGCGGCAGGCAGCCCGTCGGCAGCCTGGCTCATGGGCCGGATGTGCGCCGCCGGACGCAGCGGCGGTCCGGCAGACGCTGCTGCGGCGGCGCGCTGGTACCGCAAAGCGGCTGCCGGCGGCAATGTGGCGGCCATGCTGTCGCTGGGTGAACTGTACTGGCGCGGCCAGGGCGTCCCCCAAAACGACGGGCAGGCTGGTGACTGGTTCAAAAAAGCCGCTGCCAAGGGGGCGGCCCAGGGGTGGTATCTGCTGGGGCTCATGCGCCTTGACGGACGGCTGGGGCCTGTTTCCGACGCTCCGGGGCTGTTGCGCCGGGCCGTGGCCGCAGGCTCGCCCGAGGCAGCCGTGACCCTGGGGGAACTGTTCCTGGAAGGGCGCATCCTGCCGCGCGATCCGGGCGAGGCCTACCGGCTGGCCCTGGCCGGGGCGGCGATGCCGGCGGCCCAAGGGACGGTGCAACACCGTCTGGCCGCCCTGGCCTTGGCCGCCGAAAAGGAACTTCCTGCTGCCACGGCCCAGGCGATACGCGCCAAAAAACAACCCCAGGAGCCGTCAAAGGCCGTCAAGACACCGGCCGGCCAGTTGCGCACCGGCACGGGCTTTGTGGTCAGCCGGCTGGGCCATATGCTGACCAACGCCCATGTGGCAAACGGGTGTGCCCGCATCGACGCCATCATCGACGGCCGCCCGGTTGCCGCCACGCCGGTCCGCTTCGACCCTGGCAATGATCTGGCACTGCTCAAGCTCGCGGTGGCTCCGCCCCGGGCGCTGACTTTTCGCGAAGGTTCCATCGTGGCCCCGGGGACAGCGGTCTTTGCGGCCGGCTATCCCGGGGAGCGGGCGCGCACGGGGCAGTTGCGCATCACTTCGGGCCGCACCCGGGAACTGGCGGCGGGAGCTGGCGACGGGAAGGGCGTGGCTGTGAGCGCCGAGGTGTTGCCGGGCAATAGCGGCGGACCGCTCCTGGACGGCAGCGGCCGGGTGGCCGGCGTTGTTCGGGCCAGACGCGACAGCGATGCCGTTCGCGAGCGGATGGGGGGCGGTGTTGCCGACATGGGATTTGTTGTGCCCCTGGCCGAGGTCAAGGCCTTCCTGTCCCGGGGGCAGACCCCCATCGCCACTGCGCCCTCGGGCCGTACCCTGGACGAGGCGGCTTTGGCCCGGGAGCTTTCGGGGATGGTCGTACCGCTTTTTTGCCAGCCGGCGCGCTAAGGCGTTGTGATCGATTGGCTCTCGGGAGCGCTTCGCCGGGTCTGCTTGTGTCGCGTTTCTTGGATGCGGGCAGCCGGCTCTGGGACACCCGTCTTGCGTTTTCCCCGCCTGCTGCCGCGCCGAACATGGCGTCGACAATGAAAAAGGCCGGGGCCCTAAGGCCCCGGCCCCGCGCCGGATCAGTCGAAGAGACGAACTAGAACTTGTAAGTCAGACCGAAAGCCACCTTCCAGGCATCGCCGGAACGGGACTTTTCAGCCAAACGGTGACCCCAGACGCTGGACTTGAAGTCACCATGCGCCCAGCCGGTTTCCATAACGGCGGCCAGGTTCTCGTAGATCATGTACTTGTTGTCGAAGTTGACCGACATCACCTGCTCGCCAATGGCCAGGTCGCGGCCCATGGTGAAGTAGGGGTTCGAGCCAACAAGGGTGTTGAGGTAGCGCAGAGCGGCCGGGTCGTTGTTACCGCGCACGAGGGTGAAGGTCAGGCGGTGGGTCAGCTTTTCGATGAACGAGATGTTGTTCAGCGAAGCGCCAAGGCCCCAGTTGCCAACAGGGGACACGCCCATGTTGCCTTCCTTGGCCAACTCCTGGCCGGTATCGAACAGGAAGCTGTTGCCAGCGCCCCAGTTCGGGCGGACCATCGGCATACGCTCGGAACCGTTACGGGTGGAGCTGTCTTCACCGGTGGACCACCAGCCGAAGACCTGCGGGGTCAGCACGTCCCAACCGGTGTACTCGACACCGGCGTCCATGAACCAGCCCTGGCGCTTGTTCTTCTTGCGTTCATCCATGGCGCCAGCGCCGTAGATCACGTCGGCATAGAACTTCACGGGGTCAAGGGCAGTCACTTCGAAGGCGCTGCCGGCCCACCAGTAAGCGTTCTGGCCGTTCTTCCACAGGGTCGGCGCGGCAAAGGTGCCAGCAGACACGAGGTTCTGGCCAAAGCCGGTGGACCAGTAGTTGGCGCTGTCGCCGGCGACGCCGATGGCGCCCCAGGGGGTGGCCTTGAAGCCATCCAGGGTGATGGGCAGAGCCAGGAAGTACAGGTCGAACTCGTCGGCTTTCTGGGTGGTGGTGGTGTCGTAGGTCCGGTTGGTGTCAATCAGACGACCGAAACCAGCCAACAGGCCCAGGGTTTTGTCGATCAGCTCAGTCTTGACAGTCAGAGCGGCCATGCGGTCGCCGCCGAAGACCGGCGAGGAGTAGAACATGGCGGACTGGGGCAGGTCGATGTCCTGGAGACCAGCAGTCACTTCCGTGTTGCAGTCCGGCAGCTTGAACTGCAGATAGGCCTGGTAGACGGCGATAGCCACTTCGGGGTTGGCGGCGGTCAGGGTGCCATGGCCCCAGGTGTCTTCAACCTTGATGCCCAGACGGAACTTCACGGCCTCGTTGGCCACGAAGTCGGAGCGCAGACGAAAACGTTCCCAAATCTGGAAACGGTCTTCAGTCTGGGTGCCGGCACGTCTCCAGGCGGTGGGGCTGGAGCCGGTCCAGTTCGAGCTGTTCCAGCCGGTGAAGTTGTGCTGGGCGAAGAAGACGCCGTAGATACGGGCGTCACCAGTCATCTTGACTTCAGTGGCCGCGTTGGCAGAGGCAAAAGCCCCCAGCGCAAACACGGCAATGAGAGCCAGTGTGGCAATACGTTTCATAAAATCCTTCCTCCTTTCGTCAGTTCAAACAGAGCCGGCGCGTATTCGGGGGGGGCTAACCCCCAAACGTGAGATAATTCTTAAGCCAACGCGAAACGCTTGGCAAGGGGTTGGTAAAAAATTTTTTACCGAAGGCGAGAATTGACACACAACCGCCATGTTGCAGCAGTGGTGACCCACCGGCTGGCTGTTGGCAACGGCGGTCGCCACAGGGGGCATCACCGCACGCGGCTGGCCCGCACACGGCTGGCCGGCTCCATGGTGGGCTGGCGCAGGCGCTCACGATCCCGCCCGGCTGCGTCTGGACTGCGCTGCCGCCCGAGTCTGTTGGCGGCTGATGGACGGGCAAGCCGCCGGCCCGCAAAAAAAGCCGGCGTTCTCAAGGGTGCCGGCCCGCCAATGTTGGACTGTGCAGCAGTGTCCAGCAGAGAACGGCCGGACTTTTGGAACCGTCAAAATACGGCCACGTTTTTCGCCTGCAACGGCATCCGGCTAAAAAAAAGGCCGGGCTCCCGAAGGAGCCCGGCCGTGGCATCGGATGGACAGAAACGCCGTAAGTGCAACTCTAGAACTTGTAGGTCAGGCCGAAAGCGACCTTCCAGGCGTCGGCGGAGCGGGCCTGTTCGGCCAGGCGGTGACCCCAGGTGCTGGTCTGGAAGTTGCCGTGGGCCCAACCGGTCTCCATGACAGCGGCCAAGTTCTCGTAGATCATGTACTTGGTGTCGAAGTTGACCGAGAGGAGGCTCTCATTGGTGGTCAGGTCACGACCCATGGTGTAGTACGGGTTGCTGCCCAGCAGGGCGTTCATCTTGCGGATGGCGCCGGGCTGGTTGTTGCCGTGCATGTAGGTGAAGGTCAGGATGTGGGACAGCTTTTCGATGAACGAGATGTTGTTCAGCGAAGCGCCGAGGCCCCAAGCGCCAACCGGGTTGGCACCCATGTTGGATTCCTTGCCCAGCTCCTGCGAATCGTCGAACAGGAAGCTGTTGCCCGGACCCCAGTTGGAGAGGATCTGGGGCATACGCTCGGAACCGTTGCGGACCGAGCCGTCTTCACCGGTGGACCACCAGCCGAAGACCTGCGGGGTCAGCACGTCCCAACCGGTGTACTCGGCACCGAAGTCCATGAACCAGCCCTGGCGCTTGGCGGACTTGCGGTCGGCAGTGGCACCGGCGCCGTAGATCACGTCGGCATAGAACTTCACGGGATCAAGAGCGGTCACCTCAAAGGTGGAACCGGCCCACCAGTAAGCATTCTGGTGGTTGCTCAGGCCGTTGATGATGGCACCGGAGGACAGCAGATACTCGGCAAAGCCGGCGTTGAAGTAGCCGGCGTCCTTACCGGCCACGGCCACGGCACCCCAAGGGGTGGCCTTGAAGCCATCAAGGGTGATGGGCAGGGCCAGGAAGTACAGGTCCAGTTCGTCAGAGACCTGGGTGGTGGTGGTGTCGTAGGTCCGGTTGGTGTCGATCATGCGGGCAAAGCCGGCAGTCACGGCCAGGGTGTCCTTGATCAGCGGAGTGGTCACGACCAGGGCGGCAGCGCGGTCGCCGCCGAACACCACGGAGTCAGTGAAGAACGCATTGGCCGGCAGGGACAGGTCCTGCAAACCGGCGGTGATTTCGGTGTCGCAATCCGGCAGCTTGAACTGCAGATAGGCCTGGTAGACGGAGATGGAGACGGTGGGGTTGGCGGCAGTCAGGGTGCCATGGCCCCAGGTGTCTTCCACCTTGATGCCCAGACGGAACTTCACGGCCTCGTTGGCCACGAAGTCAGAACGCAGACGGAAACGTTCCCAGATCTGGAAACGGTCTTCGGTCTGGGTGCCGGCAGGGGAGAAGGCTCCGCGGTTGTTGTCCCAGCCGGCGGTGTTCCAGCCGGTGAAGTTGTGATTGGCAAAAAAGACGCCGTAGACGCGAGCGTCACCGGTCATCTTGACTTCCGTGGCGGCCTGGGCGAACCCGGCCATGCCAAGGATCAGGGCGGCCAGCATGGCCAAAACAGTAAAGCGCTTCATAAACCTTCCTCCTCAAATAATCGGGCGGCGTTTCAGGTGTCCGATGCCGCCGGCAGGTGGCGTCCCGCCGACTTGGATTACCAATACTGTCATTCCTTTCACAATGGCAATACGAAATGGGGCGTTTTTTTACGCTGGTCAAAATTTTTTTACGCCGTCAGCCGCAATCGAGGGTGCCGCTCAGGTCGCGCAGACGCAATTCGATCTCAGGCACGCCGGAAAAGTAACTGATCTTGGGTGAATAGGCCACGCGCACCGTTGCTCCCGCCGTCTCCTGGCCGATGGCGGCGGCCATGCGCCAGGCCTTGGCCTTCAGTGTCACCCCGGCGGCGGCGTCGCGAAGAACCAGCGCCACATGGTTTTCTCCAAAGGTCCTGCGGGATTGGACCGCAACAGGCGGCGAGGCAAAAACCGGTTCGGGATTGCCGCAGCCGTACGGTTCGAGCAACCCGAGTTCCCGAATAAGGGTGGCCGTCACCGCGCCAAAGGACAATTCCCCGTCCAGGCGCAGGGACGGCTGGGGCACGCTTGCGCCCAGGGCCCGGGAAGCCGCCGCATCGAAACGCTCGGTCACCCGGGCCAGATTGGCAGGATCAAGGGACAGCCCGGCCGCCATTTTGTGCCCGCCAAAGGAGTGCAGATCGTTGGCGATTTCTTCGAGCAGCGCGTGCAGATCGCACTCCGCAATGGAGCGGCCGGAACCCTTGAGCCGGCCCTTGGCCGGATCGTCGGTGAGGATGAGCGTTGGCCGGTAGCGGGCTTCGGCCACCCGCGAGGCCACGATGCCGATGACGCCCTGGTGCCAGTGGGGGGCGAAAAGGGTCAGGCCAAAGCGCCCTGGTGCCGCCTCGGCCTGGGTCATCGCCTCGGCCAAAATAGCGTCTTCTTCAGCCCGGCGGCGGGTGTTTTCCGCATCGAGATCGGCGGCCAGGGGCCGGGCAACGTCCAGGTCCGTGGCCAGGAGCAGGGCCAAGGCGGCATCGGGTCGGCCCATGCGGCCGGCGGCGTTGATGCGCGGGGCCAGGCCAAAGGTCACCTGGGACGCGCCAAGGGCGGCCTTGGGATTATGCCCGCTGACTTCTTTGAGGGCATGGATGCCGGGCCGGCGGGCCTCGCCCAGAAGCAGCAGGCCGTTTTTGGCCAGGATGCGGTTGGGGCCGCGCAGGGGCACCACGTCGGCCAGGGTGCCCAGCGCCACCAGATCAAGCAGCCGCCGCACGTCGCTTGGTTCCCCCGGTAGCAGGCGATTAAGCGCCGCAGCCAGGAAAAAAGCCACCCCGACACCGGCCAGATCGGTCCCCGGGCCATCGGCAAGCTTGGGATTGACCAGCGCATCGGCCGCAGGCAGCGCCGGACCGGGCAGATGGTGGTCGGTGACGATGACCGTCAGGCCCAGTTCCTTGGCCCGGGCCACCTCGGCCACGGCCGTAATGCCGCAGTCCACGGTAACCAGCACCTCGGCCCCGGCTGCGGCCAGTTCCTCGATGCCGCCGGTATTGAGCCCATAGCCTTCGGCGGCCCGCACCGGCAGCCGCCACAGCGGGACGATGCCGTGTTCGCCCAAAAAATCCACGAGCAAGGCCGTGCCGGTGATGCCGTCCACGTCGTAATCGCCCCAGATGGCCACGGTGCGCCCCTCGGCCAGGGCCTTTGCCAGCAGGCCGGCCGCTGCGGTCAGGCCCGGGATTTCGTCCGGGCGCATGAGATGGCGCAGGCCCGGGGACAGGTAGCGATCCATGTCCTGGGCCGTGGTCAGCCCGCGGCGGGCCAGCAGCCCGGCGATGGTGGGGGAGATGCCCAAGGCGTCGGCCAGGGCGTCGGCGAGCCGGTCAGCCGGGCCGTTGTCGGGGAAAATCCATTTCTTAGGCACGCAAGTCTCCAGGCAGGCCGCGGGAGGTCCGGCCAGCCGGCTGGTCAAAACGGTGGGGATGGGAAGTTTGGGCAGGATGCGTCAGGCGACGCCGGCTCAAAGCGCTTCGTCATCAAGGGTGACGGAGCCCGGCGTGGCGGCTTCATCCGTCGGCGAGACGTCGGGCGATTGGGACGAGCCCGGCAGATCGCCCTTGGCCAGTCCCTTGGACACGAGAAATTCGGCAAAGCGCCGGGCTTCGGCCTGGTCGGGATTGAGTTCCAGTGCTTTTTGCAGATAATCCATGGCCTGGGGGTATTCTTTTTTGTCGAAGTGGACCCGGGCGATGTTGAACAGGAGATTGTCATCACGAACCGACAGTTCTTCGGCCCGGTGGTAATAGTCCAACGCCTGATCGGTCATCTTGTTTTTGCGCAGATTGATGCCGAATTCGTTGAACAGGTGCTTGTGTTCTTTTTCAAACGCGGCATCCAGACGCACCAGCCGCTGGAAAATGTCGTCGGCCTTATTGCCCTCGCCCCGGTCCAGATAGGTCAGGCCCAGACCGAAGTTGGCCCGGATATTTTCCGCGTCAACGGCAAGCGCCTGGCCGAACTCCAGTTCGGCGCTAAACGTCTCGCCTTTTTCCCGATGGCGCTCGCCTTTCTGGATGACCATGTTGAGTTCGCGCAAACGGGGATAGACGGTGGAGACGTAAAATTCCGGTTCCGGGGAAAACTTTTCCAGCAACTCGTCCAGGGAGATACTGCGCTTGGGGCCGGAGGGGACGTAGTTTTTATTGAGCGGCTGGATTTCGAGCTGGTGCTTATCGTCTTCTTCCACAAACCAGTACATCTTCTGGATGGTGCGCCGCGTGGTGGTCCCGGTGCCGACCTTTTGGATGGCCTGGGTGGAGAAGATGCCCTTGATGCGCTCCCGGGCCTTGCCGTCGGGCGAGACAGCGTCCTTGCGGGGGCCCTCGGCGGCGGAAGAGGTTTCCTGGGTGTTTTTGCTCATGGCATCCAGACTCGTGCTGTTCTTATTTGTCCCACGATACCAGGGAAGGGGGAAGGCGGTCAACGACCCGGTACACTGTCGCTTCGCCGCTTAAACCGCGGCCTCCCATTGGGCCAGCAGTTCGCGCAGGAAGTCGGGATGGCAGCGTGGCCGGCGGCGTTCGGCCATATAAACGGCCCGCAGATCGTCGTACGCGGTGTCCAGCTCGGCGTTTTCCACCCAATAATCGAAAAGCGGCGCTTGGACGAGTTCCGCCTGGGCCGCCGCCAACCGCTTGGCCACCACTTCCGGGGAGTCCGTGCCTCGACCGGACAGGCGGCGGTAGAGTTCGGCCCGTGAGGGCGGCAGGATATACACGTAGGCCCCTTCCTGCCCCAGGCTCTGGCGCAAAAGGGCTGCGCCCTGCACATCCACGTCAAAGAGGATATCGCGCCCGTCGGCCAGGGCCTGGCGCACCGGCGTTAGCGGCGTGCCGTAGAAATTGCCGTGGACCTCGGCCCATTCGGCCAGCTTGCCGGCCTCGCGCCAGGCGAGAAATTCTTCGCGGGACAGGAAATGGTAGTCGATACCGGGCCGCTCGCCCGGCCGCGGGGAGCGGGTGGTGGCCGAGACGGAAAAGGAAATAGCCGGAAATTCGGCGCACAGTTTTTTGATGAGGGTGGATTTACCGGCCCCGGACGGGGCGCAGATGACCAAAAACATTCCCAAACGTCTAACCGGCATGGTCTTCCTCCTGGGCCTCGAACCGGGTGCCCAGGGTTTCCGCCTGGATGCCGGACAAGATAACGTGGTTGGAATCGGTGATGATGATGGCCCGGGTCTTGCGGCCCTGGGTGGCGTCGATAAGGCGTTTGTCGGCGCGGGCTTCCTCGCGCAGGCGGCGCATGGGCGAGGAGGCCGGGTTGACGATGGCCGTCACCCGGGCTGTGGCGACGAAGTTGCCGAAACCGATGTTAAGGAGGCCGGAAGACATGGCGTCACCTTGGGCTTTGCAAAAAAGGGACTGGCTGCGGCGTCCGTCAGGCGCGCCGCAGCCAGCATACCAGAAACCGCGCCGATGAAAAGGGCGGTCGGGCTATTCGAGGTTTTGCACCTGTTCGCGGCACTTCTCCAGTTCAGCCTTGAAATCCACCACCAGCCGGCTGATGTCCAGGTTCTGGGCCTTGTTGCCGCAGGTGTTGATCTCGCGGAAAGCCTCCTGGATGAGGAAATCGAGCTTTTTGCCGATTTCGCCGCCTTCGCGCAAAAGGCCTTCCAACCGGGCCAGGTGGCCGGTCAACCGGGTCATTTCCTCGGAAACATCGAGCTTGTCGGCCAGGATGGCGGTCTCCTGGAGCAGGCGTTCCTGGGTGGGTTCGACCCCGACCTTTTCCAGCAGGGCCGTTATGCGGGCCACGAGCTGTTCGGTGCGCTCGGCAACAATGGCCGGCGCACCGGCCTTGATGGCGGCCTGCCAGGTGCTAAGGCGGCCAAGCCGGGTCAGCAGATCGTCGGCCAGATTGCGGCCTTCCCGGGAGCGGGCGTCGTTAAAATCAATGAGCGCCTGGCGCAGGCCCTCGGTCAGGGTGGCGAACAGGTCGGGATCGGGGTCCACGGCGTCTTCCTGCCACAGATGGGAAATGCCCAGCATGCGGCCCAGATCCGGGGTGAAGGCGACGTTGCGGCTGGCGGCAAAGGCGGTCAGCTCATCAAGCATGGCCCCGGCCAGACCGGTATTGAGAGTGGCCTTCCACATGTCCACCCGTTTGGGCGAAAATTCCAGGTGGATTTCCAGGCGGCCCCGGGCCACCGCTTCGCGCACCACCCGTTCAAGGGCTGTTTCGCTGGGGCGCAGAAACAGCGGCAGGCGCCATTTGAGGTCGAGGAAGCGGCTGTTGACGGCGCGCACTTCCCAGACCTGGGTGAAGGCTTCGGATTCGAGGCGGCTTTTTCCATATCCGGTCATGCTTTTGGGCATGTGGGCTCCTTTTCGGGGGGATTGATCCGGGGGACGGCTTCGCGCAGATCCCGGCGGTAGCGGCAACGGACGTCGGTCAGGCGCGCCAGCATATCCGGCGCGGCGTAGTCGGGAAACGTCCAGGGCAGGGTTTGCCAGGAGCCGGCCTGAAACACAAGGGTCAAGTCGCCAAAGATACCCTGGCCGAGGTAAATCCGGTGGGTATAGTTTTTTCCCGTGGCCAGGACAAAGCGTTCACAGGTGACAAGGCCGGGGTCAAGATTGACTAAACGGCTGCCGTCCGGGCGGGCCAGCCGCTCTTCCACGGCGTTGGTGAAACACTTGGCCGGTCCCAGGGCGTCCTGGGGCAGCAACGGGGTGAAGGCCAGAAGGCGTCGCACCAGGGGCGTGCCGAGTTCATCATTATAATAGGCCGTGTGGGCAAAGGGTCTGGCTGCATAGGCGATTTCGACCGGGCCGAAATGCGCTTGCAAGGCTGCAAGGACCGGTTGCCACACGGTCGGGAAATCAGCCGAAAGGACCGAAACCACGAGTTTGCCGGCCACCGGCTCATGCGGATGGCTCATGGGGCCTCCGGGGGCAGCGCCACGACGCACAGGCCCTCGCCGTCAACGCCCACGGGCCGGGCCGCGACCAGGGAGCCGATGGGCCGGGCGGGGTCGGCCACAAAGCGGCAGTCCACATAGTGCTCGCAGGTGCCGGCGGTGGGACCTGTGCGCTCCACAGCCACGACCAGGGTCTGCTCCCGGCCAAGGCGGGCCAGGAAGCGGGCTGCTTGGGCTTCGGCGATCTGGCGCAGGGCCTTGGCCCGGGCCGTCTTGACCGGTCCGGCCAGTTGTCCGGGCAGTGCTGCCGCCGGGGTGCCCGGGCGGCGGGAATAGGGAAAAACATGGGCATAGCTGATGGGCAGCTTTTCAATGCATTGGGCCGTGGCTGCAAAAGCCGCTTCGGATTCGCCGGGGAATCCGGTCAGGATGTCCAGGCCCAGGCCCATGACCGGCCATTGCCTACGTATCTTGTCCACAAAAAAGGACGTCACGGCTGCGTCGCCCGGGCGACGGTTCATGGCGGCCAGAATTGCCGGGTCGCCGCTTTGCAGGGAAATGTGCAGGTGGCGGCAGACATGGCGGCTGCGCGCCAGGACGTCGAGCCCTTCGGTCGTCAGCATGGCTGGATCAAGCGAACCCAGGCGTAGTCGAAAGACCGGGCCGTGGCTGGCCAGGAGCGCGTCTTCCAGGGCGGCCACCAGCGGCCAGAAGGTCATGGCCGGGGAGGAGCCGAGCCCGAAATGGCCCAGGTTTATGCCGGTCAGGCCCAGTTCCTGGTGGCCGGCGTCGAGGAGATGCCGGGCTTCGGCCAGGATGGCCGCAAAGGGGCGGGACACCGACGGTCCCCGGGCTGTGGGCACGATGCAATAGGTGCAGCCATGGGAACAGCCGTCCTGGATTTTTAATAAGGCCCTGGCCCGGTTGGAACCGGTCAGGGTGAGGTCGGGAAAACAGGCGTCGGGCCTTGGGCGTGGCGAGGCAGCGGTGCGCGGCGCGCGGGCCAGGGCGGCCTTGTCAGGCACGGGCACGGCTCCCAGGGCGGCGAAGGCGTCGGGACTGACGACTGCGGCGCAGCCCGTGACCACCACCCGGGCCTGGCCTTTGGCCTGGCGCACCAGATTTCGGGCCAGACGGCGGCCTTCGGCCTCGGCCCGGGCGGTGACGGCGCAGGTCATGAGTACGATCAGATCGGCCTCGGCAGCGGCGCTGGCCGGGGCCAGTCCCTGGGCGGTGAAGGCTTCGGTCAGGGCGCGGGCTTCGTATTGATTGACCTTGCAGCCAAGGGTCTGCAGCCAAAATGAGGCGGTCTCGGAGTTGGGCATGGGGGCGGCATAGCAAAGGGCGGGCGGCAGGTCCATGCCCCAGGGCTTCGGAACGATGGTTGCTGGGGAACGGGATCGCCTTGGTCCTTGACCGGACGGGTCCATGCCCAAGTGCTTCGGAACGATGGTTGCTAAGCTGGAAGGCAGGGGAAAAAATTGCCCCGGGAGGCCACCATGCGCAAGCGGCTCATCGTATTTTTCGACATCGTGGCACTGGCAGGTTTCGGGGCCTACATGGCGATGACCATCTGGCGTCTGCCTGAGCCCTTGCGGGATCGGCTGTTGACGACCTCGCTGTCCTTGCTGACCCGGTTGACCATCGGTGCAGGCTGAGTTTGTCCTGAATTAAGGACACTTTGGGCCTGCATTTTTTGTGTTGTCTTGAAAAAAGGAGAGCTCTGTTTCTTTAATCTACTGAATTTGCAGTATATTTTGTTGGATCGGATCTTGAAAGGGTGTGCAAAACAATTGGATGGAGTCCATGGCGCATACCTTTTCTTCCGTGCTTGCGGGCCAACGGGCCCTTTTCCCGACTGCCGACGTTTCGCGTGCCGGACAGCCCTCGGTCTATTTCAGGGCCCTGGTGGACCTGGGCAACGGCGACGTCGCCGGTATCGAGGCCTCCCGGGCGGGGACAGCCTCCCCTGTCGACGGCCCCTCCTTTCGGCTGTCCGACCGGACAGCGCTCCAAAATGCTTCGGCCCAGGATCCCCTGGGGGCCTGGGGCAACGCCATCCGCCAACCCGCCGCCTATCTGGTGCGCGGCGATCTGGACAGCTCTCCTGCCAGCCTGGCCGCAACGGTGCAGGCTCCTTTTGACCGCATTATCATCATGTATGACATGGCTGCCTTGCTGGTTGCCCCCGGGCGGGCCATCGACGTGCTGTTGGCCGCCAAACGCCTGGGTGCCCGCGTGCTGCTCGACAATTTTGATTTAGCCGATCCGCCGGCCCGGTTCATGGAATTGCTGCCGGCCGATATCCTGCGTGTGGACCCCCGGCGTATGCCCTGGCATTGGGAAGAACCACGCGGCCAGGAAACCATGGCCTCCCTGGTGCGTTTTGCCGACAATCTGCTGATGGATGTTGCATCGGAAGATGTGCAAAGTATCGGGCGCAAACAGGAACTCAAAGACCTTGGCGTACGGTATGGCCAGGGCGGGTGGCGCTTGGATACGGCCGGTGTTTTGCCCGATCCCGGCATTCTGTAGCCTTAAAACCATATTTTCTCATTCGTATCTATCGGATGGGAAACAGCCTGGTGGAAAGATCTCGCTGCCCTCGGGTCTTTTCATCAGGTTGATTATTGTATTGAAGCGTTGCCACACGCTGTTTTATGACTACCGTATGGCACAGTGCGGTAGCGTGGCTTTTTTTTGTTGCATATTTTTTTGCATATTCATTTTATGAGGAAAGCATGAGCGGTCGTGCGTGTTCATTGCCAACCATGACCAAGGGAGACAGTGACAAAGATTTTTCTTGCCCGATAATTTGAAACGCTGTAGTTCAAAAAAAAGTTGCACATCCTGTGATGTCGCTGTGCGAACAAGTGAGGAGTACCCATGGAAGATTTTCTGAAAGAAGCGTTGGAAATCGTTAAAGCGCAAGCAAGCGTTCGCAATCATTTCTGTCCGGCTAATTTAGAAGAGATAGCCTGCTAGAATTGTTTGGTTTTAAGCGTTGCCGTCGCGGGTCAATGAGGTCGAGAATTTCACATTGCTGAAACAGATTTCGTTGCACCAGCCGGGC
>NZ_WVUD01000127.1 GCF_009856865.1 Solidesulfovibrio aerotolerans
AACTGCTCGCCGACGCCGACTTGCTCATAACCTCCAACCGCCCGTCGGTGCTCACCAGACTTCATATCTCCTGGGAAACTCTGCACCCGAGGTTCACGAAGCTCTGCCAGGTGGCCATCTTTGGCTACCCGGAGCCTCGCGGCGACGTGGCCGGTCACGATCTGACCTATCAGGCGGCGCTTGGACTCTTGTACCCGCCGAACCTGCCCCGCACGCTTCTGGCCGATATAACTGGCGCGGAGCGGGCGGTTTCGAACGCCCTTGGGCTTTTGTACGAGCGCGAACGCTTTGGGCGAAGCGGTTTTGCGAAGGTGGTGCTGTCGGAAGCTGCCTCAGAGGCGGCCGCCCCCTTGAGGTACGGGCTTACCCGTCCTGGTGGACTGTTCGGCGGCGGATCGCCGGAATACAACATCTACCCGGCGAGGGATGGCTTCGTCGCCGTTGCTGCCCTGGAGCCACGCTTCCGCGAGCGGCTGTTCGCATATCTCGGTGGGGTGAATACGGCCGGAGAACTCAGCGCAGCCTTCGCGTCCAGGAATGCTGACGAATGGGAACAAGTCGGCGAAGAGCTCGATATCCCCATCGTTAAGGTCATTTCCGCAGAGGGGGAGTCGTAAGTATCCGGCCGTAGGCGTCGGCGG
>NZ_WVUD01000128.1 GCF_009856865.1 Solidesulfovibrio aerotolerans
TAATAATAACGAGTAAACCCCCGGCTCTGCCGGGGGACTCACAAAGTTTGACAGTTCCGGGAATCGGAAGCCTCCATCGCTTGAACCGCTCAAAGTTCAAACAGACGGAGGCTTCCTGTGAACGACTACGAAAGCCTAAGCCACTCGGTATGGGACTGCAAGTACCACGTGGTTTGGATCCCTAAGTGCCGCAAAAAGGTTCTGTATGGCCAACTACGCGTGCATATGGGTGAAATTTTGCGGGAACTGGCCCGGCAGAAGGAGAGTAGGGTGGTCGAGGGGCACCTTATGCCTGACCACGTGCACATGCTCATCTCCATCCCTCCAAAATATGCAGTCGCTTCTGTTGTTGGTTTCGTCAAAGGGAAAAGTGCGATTCACATAGCAAGAAGTTTTATGGGGCGACGAAGGAACTTCGTGGGACAGAACTTTTGGGCGCGAGGCTACTTCGTTTCAACCGTCGGCCTGGATGAGGCTCTTGTTCGTGAGTACATCAGAAAGCAAGAGCATGAAGACCGTAGACTCGATCAGCTCAAATTGATGTAGCGGTTGCCGCCTTCAGGCGGCTCCAGTTCTCACCGCTTTGAGCGGTTAACTGCCTTGCATGCCCCCGGCTTTGCCGGGGGTAGCTGACT
>NZ_WVUD01000129.1 GCF_009856865.1 Solidesulfovibrio aerotolerans
GAAGACCGTAGACTCGATCAGCTCAAATTGATGTAGCGGTTGCCGCCTTCAGGCGGCTCCAGTTCTCACCGCTTTGAGCGGTTAACTGCCTTGCATGCCCCCGGCTTTGCCGGGGGTAGCTGACTTTTCAAGCGGCTTCCAGTCGATGAGACGATCAATCTCGTCCAAAAAGCAATCCTTGTGCTTGCGACGGGCCACCACGTAGTCGGCGATACCAGGATTCTTGGAAGTGCGCTCGCTCATGCTCGCCCCCCCATCTTTTTGATGGAGAAAATGTAGCATAACTACATAATTTTACAATATGTTTGTGGCAATTTTCCGTGCATCGGTCTCTCTGTCGCTTATCGGAACGCCGAGGGCAAGCAGACGACCAAGACGTTCGGCAAGGGCCGGGAAGGGCGCAGAGCGGCCCAGAAATTCGATAAGCAGGTCAAGGACCACAAACCGGTGTTGCCGAGCACCCGTAAGCGCTCAATAAGACGCGTCTTGTCAGGGCGAGCAGGAAGCGGCAGAAGCTCAGGCAGGGATGATCAGGGAGCAGGGATCGAGATGTTGTGGCAGGAGGGCCTTGCGTTGGGCATCGGTAG
>NZ_WVUD01000130.1 GCF_009856865.1 Solidesulfovibrio aerotolerans
TGGCACAGCGCTATTCACCCACCGGGATTGAGAAGGGCTATGACGTGTTCGCGGCCATCGTCCGGGCACTGGGGAACCGTCAAGATATCGCATTTCATGTGGTTGGCGGTTTCGATCGCGAGACGATTGATCTGAGTGATGCCCAAAACATCACCTTCCACGGAACCAAACCGGCGAATTTCTTTCCTGGTTTCTACACGCAAATGGATATCGTAATCTCGCCGAATATCTCTTCGTGCCGCCTGCAGGGCGGTAAGGGGAGCTTTGATGGATTTCCGACGACGTCTTGTGTCGAGGCGGGAGTACATGGTGTCGCGATGTTCCTGGCGGACCTGGATGGGATGAACCAGGACATTGAGGGGCGATGCCTGTTCGAACCTGGGAAGGAAATCGAAATCATAGGCCGCGATGCAGATCTCATCATTGCGCTTATTGAGTATTACCGCGTCAATCCTGATAAATTGCGTAGTCTGGCCATGCGGGGCCGCGAGGCGTTGCTGCGCCTATACAGCTTTGAGCAACAGATGGTGCCGCGCATTGAACTGTTGAAAGACGAGTTGAAGCGTTCGTGAAAGAGTCCCTAA
>NZ_WVUD01000131.1 GCF_009856865.1 Solidesulfovibrio aerotolerans
TCGCCCTCGCGCACGAAGGCGAGGAGCGCGTCGAGCTGTGGCCGTCGAGTGTCCTTACCCGACGCCTTGTCGGTGAACACCTTGTCCACCTGAACGTGTTCGAGCTGCCGTTCCGGGTTCTGGTCGAAACTGCTGACGCGGACGTAGCCGATACGGTGCCCCTGCAAGATGCCTCCTGAGCCGAAAGTGTCAGGTAGAAATCTATAGTTTTGCGCGGAATCCGTCAAGAAATTGCAAATACAGATCTATTCTGACGCTTTCCGGTGACGCCTCCTGACATCTGGTTAGGGTCTAGTCCAAATAGACATAATAAACAAAATAGTTCGTTGAGGTCACTTGCGTGCGGATCGACCCCACGCGCGTTGAGCCACAGGCGAATAAGCAAAGCCCCGCAGGGCAGGAGGTACGGTAGGCCTACCGTACCTGTCCTGCCTTCGCGCACGCTGTCATTGTTTTGATTTTTTTTGTCAGCGACACTATCAGCTAGTATGGGCTTGAATGAGAGCGGTTACGCTCACTTCTAATCGGATAAACTGTTATCAGTTGACATTGGCTACTAACGGATCATAAAATATGATAAAAA
>NZ_WVUD01000132.1 GCF_009856865.1 Solidesulfovibrio aerotolerans
ATCGTCTCGCGATCGAAACCGCCAACCACATGAAATGCGATATCTTGACGGTTCCCCAGTGCCCGGACGATGGCCGCGAACACGTCATAGCCCTTCTCAATCCCGGTGGGTGAATAGCGCTGTGCCATAAAACAGATGTTCAACTGACGGCGATCGTCTCGCCGCGACCCAACCGCCCGGTCCAGGCCGTCCTTGTCATAGCAGAAGGGGATAATTCCGCCGTAGATGTGCTTAATTTTACCCGGATCACATAGTCCATTCTCGATTAAATAACGGTATGTTGGCGCCTGGGTGGTGATGACACGTGCAAAGCGATTATCGGCGAAAATGCTGCGGAGTTTTTCGTCCGATAAGGCTTCGTTTAAGAGGAATCCACCGCCCGGGTAAAGTGTAAAGGCAAAGCGATCTGCCTTTAATGCGCTGTTCTTGTGAATAAAATTGTAAGCAATCGTGGCAAATACGCAGTATGCAAGGCGACACGTCATATCTCGGTTGGCATCGAAACTCTGCACTCGACTAATGTCAACCCCAGATTTTTTCGAATAACGTAATGTTGATTCAAGAAAATTCTCCCCACTTCC
>NZ_WVUD01000133.1 GCF_009856865.1 Solidesulfovibrio aerotolerans
TCTTCACGGTCCTTGACCGCACCCCGTTCACAAACCAGTGGGAGGGGGAGCCGTTCAAGCACCGGCAGCACTTCATGAAAAAGTTGTGCGACAAAGCGGGGGTCAAACCGTTTGGCTTCCATGCCATTCGGCACCTGTCGGCGACGATCTTGTACCAGGCGGGGTACCCTCTGGCCACGATCCAGGCCATCCTGCGGCATGAGAACGCGACTACCACGGAGAAGTACCTCAAGCGCTTGGGGCTTGATCCAGACCGGTTACGCGACGCTATGGAGGTCTTCGAGAATCGGGGCTCAGCCCGGGTGATCCCGTTCACCAAAAACGAAGCCCCCGGAGGTATCAGCTCCGGAGGCTTGCGGGGTACCAGCTAGGGGTACCAGGATATAGGCAGCGAGGGTGATTTTACTCTAACCTCTTAGAATCGTTTGGCGTCCCCAAGGGGATTTGAACCCCTGTTACCGGCGTGAAAGGCCGATGTCCTGGACCAGGCTAGACGATGGGGACGCAGTACAATTCTTGGCTGGGGGACTAGGATTCGAACCTAGGTTGGTG
>NZ_WVUD01000134.1 GCF_009856865.1 Solidesulfovibrio aerotolerans
GTCCAGCCCAATACGCCGCCTTTTCGGATCTATGCTCCGGTGCCGATGCTACCATGGTCGCCCCTCCTGGGGACACTCCATGCCAGAAAATTCAGGAGGCGTAAGAAGGGGTTCTTTTGACGGTTACAGATCAATTCAGTGTTGTGAGGTACTTCAAATATTTTCTTCCGATCAACTGATTGTATTTCTATTGATTTTGATTTCTTTGCCTGCAACAGTTTGCGAAGATGGACATTAAACGTTGAGTATGCCAATGTTAACCTCCCCTGTGCTGCCAATTTATCGTAGATGTGCTTATTGGCGTACCCTTTTTTGTGCATATCGAGAATCTCGATCTGACAAGATCTAAATTCTACACGGCCCATGCATCGGGCAATGCGACCTGATTTAGTCATAGTTCTCTCCTGGTTATTTTTTATCATATTTTATGATCCGTTAGTAGCCAATGTCAACTGATAACAGTTTATCCGATTAGAAGTGAGCGTAACCGCTCTCATTCAAGCCCATACTAGCTGATAGTGTCGCTGACAAAAAAAATC
>NZ_WVUD01000135.1 GCF_009856865.1 Solidesulfovibrio aerotolerans
ATGAGTACTGAGCGGGTGTCGAATACGACCCCCTGCATCAAAGTAAAAGGCGTGGACATGACCACGAGACCGACTGCTCCGAGCAGGATGCCCACAAGTCCTTGGCGTGGCTTTGCTTCTCCGATCTTCCATCGGGTCGCTGTGACGTCGAAAAGCAGCGCCACCGCTAGGAGCAGTGAAATGTTATGCGCAAGACCTGTGAATAGTTTGGATTCCAAAAGCTACTCCCAAGTTTCTGTGGTGGCCAGTTTTCAGGTTTGAGAAAAGTTGAAAGTCTTTTCAAATACTCTGGAGTAACTGCCTAGGGCAACCATTTTTCACAAGTCCCAAGAATACTCGGCCCTGTTTCGGCATCTGCTCGGTAGTGCCTCCGTGCATTTCCCCCGGCCTCATCATCAAGGACAAGCCTTGCAGCAGCACCTCCAGGGCGGGAAGCGGCGTATTTGTGAACGAGTGGGGCAGTCTCAGGTAAGGCCTAATCCTTTTCACGGAAGACCGTCGCTCGGTTTCGGCCGGTGTCCTTGGAAGTGTACAGGGCG
>NZ_WVUD01000136.1 GCF_009856865.1 Solidesulfovibrio aerotolerans
GAAGACCGTAGACTCGATCAGCTCAAATTGATGTAGCGGTTGCCGCCTTCAGGCGGCTCCAGTTCTCACCGCTTTGAGCGGTTAACTGCCTTGCATGCCCCCGGCTTTGCCGGGGGTAGCTGACTTTACCCGGATCACATAGTCCATTCTCGATTAAATAACGGTATGTTGGCGCCTGGGTGGTGATGACACGTGCAAAGCGATTATCGGCGAAAATGCTGCGGAGTTTTTCGTCCGATAAGGCTTCGTTTAAGAGGAATCCACCGCCCGGGTAAAGTGTAAAGGCAAAGCGATCTGCCTTTAATGCGCTGTTCTTGTGAATAAAATTGTAAGCAATCGTGCCAAATACGCAGTATGCAAGGCGACACGTCATATCTCGGTTGGCATCGAAACTCTGCACTCGACTAATGTCAACCCCAGATTTTTTCGAATAACGTAATGTTGATTCAAGAAAATTCTCCCCACTTCC
>NZ_WVUD01000014.1 GCF_009856865.1 Solidesulfovibrio aerotolerans
ACCCCCACCTTCCCCAAAAACTTTTTATGGGGGGATGTTTGATTGGTCCTGTCGCCGTTTTCATGCGGCTTGGTCAATTGCTTCAGAAAAGTTGTCGCTCTCGACTTTAGAAAATGCGGCCCCGCTTCGGGGCCGCTGGCGAGTTGATTGTTGGATTTTGGGGTGCCGGGCCGGTCGCGGCTTCCGCGAGTGGCCCGGCACCCCAAAATCCAACAACCATTCTCTCTACGCCCACGCCCACCAACCCAACCCGCCCCCGCGTGCCTAACCCCATACCGGGGGGTCCGGGGGGATCATCCCCCAGACCCCACCAGGGCAGAGCCCTGGTGGGGTCTGGGGCAAAGCCCCAGCCGCCGGAGGCACCTACCGCGTAATTTCACCAAATAAATCGTCTGCCGCACAACGCCAGAGGTCGAAGGCGTGTCTGCCGTGCAGATAGAGGCGTATTTCGGCCACTGCCCCGGCCATAAGCGCCTCGGCCATGGTGCCAAGGGCGATGGGCGCGGCCAGTTCCACGGGATAGCCGTAGACGCCGGTGGACACGGCCGGGAAGGCGATGGTGGAAAGGTTGTTCTCTGCGGCCCGGGCCAGGGAGGCGGCATAGGCCGAGCGCAGGGCTTCGGGTTCGCCCTGATTGCCGCCGCGCCAGATGGGGCCGACGGTGTGGATGATAAAGCGGGCGGGCAGCTCAAAGCCGGGGGTGATGACGGCCCCGCCGGCCGGCAGGTGGCCGATTTGGGCGATAATTTCGCGGCAGGCGGCGGGCAGTTTTGGTCCGGCGGCGCGGTGGATGGCTCCGTCCACGCCGCCGCCGCCGGCCAGGGCGGCATTGGCGGCGTTGACGATGGCGTCGGCGTCGTCAAGGGTGATATCGCCTTCAATGAGGCGCAGCGTTCCGGGGCCGAGGGCGAAGCTGGCGGATTGGGGCATGGGGGCCTCCAAAGGGCGGCTAGGGAAGGGCGGCGGTTGGTCCCATGATGCACAGACCGGTATTGGGCTGGGTGAAGGCGGTCCGGGCGGCGTCGGCCACGTCGGCCACGGTCACGGCATCCAGGGCGGCGGCGGTTTCCTCGATGGGAATGTGGCGATGAAACAGCAAAATGTTGCGAGCCAGCCGCATCATGCGGTTTTCGGTGGATTCCGCGCCAAGATAGAGCAGCCCTTTTAGGTGCTCGCGGGTGTGGTCGAGTTCCTCGGCGGCCACGGCTCCGTCGGCCACGGCGGCCAGTTCGGCGGCGACGACTTTGAGGAGTTCGCCGGTGCGCTCCGGGTCCACGGCGGCCTGGATTTCCAGCAGTCCGGTGTCGGCCAGGCCGTTGACGCCGGCGTAGATGGAATAGGCCAGCCCGCGTTTTTCGCGCACTTCCTGAAACAGGCGCGAGGACATGTTGCCGCCAAGCAGCGTGGCCAGCAGCGTGTGGATGAAGCGGTCGGGGCTGGAGTTGCCCACGGACGGGTAGGCCAGGATGACGTGGTTTTGTTCCCAATCGCGGCGCAGGGCGATTTTGGGCGGCGTGTAGAGGCCGGCCGGCTTGGTCGGTGTGCTGGTTACGGCGGCAAGCGAGCCGAAGGCGGCGTCGGCCAGATCGGTGAGCGCCGCATGGTCGATGGCACCGGCGGCCACTACGGTTATGGCATCGGGGCGGTAGTGGCTGCGTCGCCACTGGGCCAGGGAGGCGGCTGTGACGGCGGAGACCGAGGCCGGCGTGCCGGTGATGGAATGGGCCAGGGCGGCGTTTTCCCAGGCAGCGGCCCAGAAATCCTCGTGGACCTTTTCTTCGGGCGTTTCCTCGACCATGGAAATTTCTTGCAGGATAACGGCCTGTTCGCGGCCGAGTTCCTCGGGGTCGATAAGCGGATTGAGGACGATATCGCTTAAGATATCAAAGGCGCGGGCCAGATGGGCGTCCATGACCCGGATATAAAAACAGGTGGCCTCACGGGAGGTAAAGGCGTTGGACAGGCCGCCCAGGGTGTCGAGTTCCTTGGCAATGGTCAGGGCGTCGCGCCGGGTGGTGCCTTTAAAGGCCATGTGCTCCATAAGGTGGGCCATGCCTTCCTGGCCCGGGGCTTCGTGGCGCGAGCCGGCTTCGATCCACAGGCCAAGGCTGATGGTCTTGGACTCGGGCATGCGTTCGGTGACGACGCGTACGCCGTTTGGCAGGCGGGTGACGCGGGAGTGGCTGTCAAATTCGGTAGTTTGGCGCATGGCCTGGGGCTACGGGGCTTTGGACGCGGCGTCAAGAGCGGCGGCATACTTGCGATATAGGCCCCGCATCTGGTGATAGGTCAGACCAAGAAGTGCGGCCGCCTTGCGCTGATTGCCACCGGCCCGGACCAGGGCACCGGCCAGCAGATCAATCTCGAACGCGGCGACGGCTTCGGTCCAGGTGAGGGGAATAGGAGAAGAAAGAGAAGATGCCTCTGGCGGCCGGGGGGGATAATCCCCCCCGGACCCCCTTGAAGGGAAAAAGTGGGTTGGGGGGAGGGGAGTAGAAGAGAAGAGAGAAGAGGCCTCCGGCGGCCGGGGGGATGATCCCCCCGGACCCCCCGAATGGGAGAAGTGGGGTAAGGGGAGGGGGGCGTGGGGGTGGGCGAAGGGGTCGAGGGTGATGTGGTCGATGCGGGCGGTGGTGGTATGGAGCACGGCGCGTTCGACGACGGTTTTGAGTTCACGGATGTTGCCGGGCCAGGGGTGGGCGGCGAGGGCGGCCTGGGCGGCGTCGGAGAAGGTGGGCGGCTCGGGGCGGCCGATGGCGGCGGCAAAACGGGCGGCAAAGCGTTCGGCCAGATAGGGGATATCGCCGTGGCGGTGGCGCAGCGGCGGGGCGAACAGCACGGAAAAGGCCAGCCGGTCAAGCAGATCGGGCAGCAGGCGGCCACGGCGCACCAGTTCGCGGGGATCGACGTTGACGGCGGCAACGATGCGCACATCCACGGCCACGGGCTGGCTGGCCCCCACCCTGTCGATGGACCCGTATTCCACGGCCCGCAGGAGCTTGCCCTGCACAGCCACGGGCGCGGCTTGGAGTTCGTCGAGAAACAGCGTGCCGCCATCAGCGGTTTCAAAGCGTCCGGGGCGGCGTTTAAGCGCTCCGGTGAATGCTCCGGCTTCGTGGCCGAAGAGTTCGGCTTCGATGAGTGTTCGCGGCAGGGCGGCCAGATTGACCGGCACATAGGGGCCTTCCCAGCGTGGGGAATGGTAGTGCAGGCGCGCGGCGGCCAGCTCCTTGCCGGTGCCGCGTTCGCCGATAAGCAGCGCCGGCCGGTCAACGACTGCGGCGCGGCCGACGTCTTCCATAAAGCCGAGGAAGGCGTCGGACTGTCCGAGTGCTTCGGCGAGCCAGGGTGCGTCGGGTGCCATGGCGAATTTGACCTCTCTTGCAGCGGAATATGCCAATAGTTGGCGCAATGCGCAACGATAACCCGGCCACTCTGCGCCAACCACCTAAAATAACACCGTCTCTTATTTGGCACGCTCTCTGCTTTACTGGCCGGCATGGCCGCACAGTCTGCGGCACGGAGGAACGCCATGGGAATTTTCAGCCGCTTCAGAGACATCATCCATTCCAACATCAACGCCATGCTCGACAAGGCTGAAGAGCCGGAAAAGCTCATTCGGCTCATGATCCAGGAGATGGAGGAGACGCTGGTCGAACTCAAGGCCGATTGCGCCCGCACCATGGCCCAGGCCGCCAAGATCGCCCGCGAACACGGCGCGCTGGCCGAACGGGCCGGGCGGTGGGGGCAAAAGGCCGAATTGGCCGTGGACAAGGGCCGCGAGGATCTGGCCCGGGAAGCGCTTTTGGAAAAGCGCGACATTGAAGCCCGGGCCGATGTTGTGGCCGGGGAATTGGCCGCCGTGGAAGGGCTGGTCGCAGCCTGCCGCGACGACATCGCCACCCTGGAGGACAAGCTCGTTTCGGCCAAGGAACGCCAGCGCACCTTGCTGGCCCGCCATCTGCGCGCCACCGGCAAAAAGCGCATGCGCGAAGACGTCTCCCGGGTCGATTCCGCCGACGCCCTGCGCCGTTTCGAGGAATTTGAAAACCGCATCGAGCGTATGGAAGCCGAAGCCGAACTGGCCGGAACCGCGACCTCGCGCCGCCCGGCCCAGGGCGACAGCCTGGACGCCCGCTTTGACCGCCTGGCCGCCGACGACGACGTCGAACGCGAACTGGCTCGTATAAAGGCCAAGCGGGTTGGCTAAGGGGCGCACGGGGGCGCGAGAGAGAAGAAGGCAGAAGAGTCTCCGGCGGCCAAAGGGGTGACCCCTTTGGAATCCCTCCTGGAAGGCAAGGGGTTAAGGGGGAACGGCGTTGCTCCGGCCGCCGGGGTGAGCACAAGCCCCGGCTCCTCCAAAACGGTTGCGGTGACGGCGTTGCCGCCGTCCCGGCCAAGCGAGACAATGATAAGGACGCAACGTGTTGGAACCTACCCTCTATATCGGCCACGTGCCGGGCATCATCAAAGTGCTGCTGGTGGTCGTGGCCATTGTCGCCCTTTACGAACTGCGCCGCCGCGACACCCGCAGCCGCAGCGCCGAGGACGCCGAGGCTCTGGCTGTCCTGGAAGACGTCCAAAAGACGCTGGTCCGGCTGGAAGAACGGATGGACAATCTGGAAACCCTGCTGCCGGGCACGTCCGGCCCAAACAGGGGGGCTGCCCGGCGTTCGGGCAGCCCGGGCGCGTCTGATCGGGATTCCCGGCATCCCGGGAGTTATGGCGCCAACGATACACAACCCCCGCAGTCGGGATATCCCGGCAAGAGAGGCCAATAATGAGACAGAGCGAAACGACTTCTTCCGGCCGACGGCTGTACCGTTCGCGTCGGGGACTGGTCCTGGGCGTATGCCGGGGACTGGCCGGTTACCTGGGCCTGCCGGTGCTGGTGGTGCGGGCTTTTACGGTGGTGTTGTGCGTGGCCACGGGCTGGGTGGGCGTGCTGGGCTATCTGGCCGGTGCTCTGCTTATGCGGTTGGAGCCGGTCGATGGCGAGACCTCCGGGCGTCTGCACCGCGCAGTGGGCAAGCTGTCCCGCCGGGCCAGGGATCTTGACGCACGCATCGCCCAGGTTGAATCCCATGTAACTTCGCGGGAATATGATTTTGACCGGCGTCTGCGGCGGTCGTGAAGCCGTCACGGCCCAGGATATTGTGATGATAGGAACTAAAAAGTAAGGAGAGGCGTTGATAATAGGGTATAAAATAGTGAAAAAAAGAACGAGCATGGACAGGAACGGCAGACGAAATCCAGAGGTGGCACTGCAAGGGCGTGTCGCTGAAAAGGTGTTGGCGCTGGCGGTTGTACCCCGGATCGAAGCCGCTAGAGGGCTTTGCGACGGGAAATAATAAAACAACGCCAGGTAAAAAAGCGGATGAATCCCGCAACATCTTCTGCAACAGAACAGATACATGCTTGTAAAATCCTGCTGCAAAGGCGGTCAATGTTCATGTAACAAGAGATAGTGTGGGGAATAATTACACAGTTAAACTGACACTTGCGTCCTTTGTGCGGTGTTGTTAGACAGACAGATACCAATAAGGCCACCCCTGCCGTGAGGCAGGTCCGGAAAGCCACGGGTCTCGGACGTTTGTCCCGAGACAGCCGGGCCGCTGGGCAACACCGAGGGGGACGTCATGCGGGTTTCCATCTCGACCAAAGTCATGACCTTGGTCATTGCTTCAGTCGTCGCGACCGTGGCCATCATCCAGTGCGTTGCCTTTAGCAGCGTGCGCAACGGATACAAGGCCATTACCAGCCAGGCTGTCCGCAGTTATCTCAATGTGTTCAATCGCCAAGTTGGGGACTACAAGGACACCTATCTGGACATGGCCCGCACCCAGGCGTCGCGGCCAACCATTGTTGACGCCATCCTGGCCGGCAATGCCGACCGCCTGCGCGAATTGGGACAAATGGTTCTGTCCGGCGGCAAAGTCGATCTGGTCGTTTTCACCGACGCCAAGGCCACGGTGGTCGCCCGGGCGCATACGGACAAGGCCGGGGACAACATCGGCAACCAGGAAGGCATCAAACGCGCCCTGGCCGGGGAGTCCGTCAGCCTGTTCGAGCCCGGCAACACCGTGGGTTTCTCCCTGCGCGCCTACGCTCCGGTCAAAAAAGACGGCGTCGTCGTCGGTGTGGTCATCATCGGCCAGGACGTGGCCAACAATACCGCCCTGGTGGACAGCGTCAAAAGGGATCTCGGGGCCGAGGCCACGATATTTTTCGGCGACACCCGCGTTTCCACCTCCCTTCTGATCGATGGCAAACGGGCCGTTGGCACCAAACTCGACAATCAGGCCATCCTGGAAGCCGTCCTGCGGCAGGGGAAAACCTTTTTTGGTGAAAACCGCATTTTTGGCCGCGAATTTCGCACCGCCTACGAACCGCTTAAAAACGGCGAAACCATCGTAGGCATGGTGTTTATCGGCCTGGACATCACCGAAGCCCTGGCCGCTCGCGACGCAATCATTTTGCAGATCGGGCTGGCTGGCCTGGGCAGCATGGTCGTCTTTGCCGTTCTGTCCTGGCTGTTTGCGCGTGTGCTGACCAGACCGCTTTTGGCCTGCATGGCGTTCGCCCGGGCCGTGTCCAAGGGGGAAACCAACCAGGTCCTGGACGTCTCCCGCAAGGACGAAACCGGCGTCCTGGCCAAGGCGCTTACGGCCATGGCCGGCGACATCCGCTGCCGTATGGATGAAGTGGCCCAGGCCAAGGAACTGGCCGAGGAAGAGGCCCAGCGCGCCCGGGCCGAGGCGGCCAAGGCCGACGAAGCCTGCCGGATGGCCGAAAATGCCAAGGTCGAGGGCATGATCCATGCGGCCGGGCGCATCGAGAGCGTGGTCGAGGCGGTGACTGCCTCGTCTGAGCAGCTGGCCGCCCAGATCGAACAATCCAGCCGGGGGGCCGAGGACCAGTCAAAGCAGGTGGCCGAAGCCGCCGGTTCCATGGATCAGCTCAATTCCACCGTGTTGGAGGTGGCCAAGAACGCCTCCCAGGCCGCCGATTCCGCCGACGCCGCCCGCACCAAGGCCGAGGAAGGGGCGGCCGTGGTCGATGCCGTGGTCAAGGGCATCGCCACCGTGGCCGATCAGGCCCGCACGCTCAAAGACGACATGGGCGCGCTTGGGCAAAAGGCCGAAGGCATCGGGGCCATCATGGACGTTATTTCCGATATCGCCGACCAGACCAATCTGCTGGCCTTGAATGCTGCCATTGAAGCCGCCCGGGCCGGCGATGCCGGGCGCGGGTTTGCCGTGGTTGCCGACGAAGTGCGCAAGCTGGCCGAAAAGACCATGGCCGCCACCAAGGAAGTCGGCGCGGCCATCAAGGGCATCCAGGACGGCACCCAGCAAAATGTGGCCGGATTTGACAAGGCCGTGCAAAACGTCGAGGCCGCCACCACCATGGCCCGCCGCTCCGGCGAAGCCCTGACAGCCATCGTCGGACTTGTCGAAGTCGTGGCCGATCAGGTACGCTCCATTGCAACTGCGGCCGAGGAACAGTCCGCTGCGGCCGAAGAGATCGGTCGCACCGTGGATCGCATCAACCGTATTTCCGGCGAAACCGCCCAGGCCATGCACGCGTCTGCCGACGCCGTGGACAGTCTGGCCGGGCAGGCCAAGAATCTGCACGGGCTTGTGCTCGACATGCAAAACGAGGGGTCGGGAAAAGCCCTTGCCTGATCCCGTCCCAAAGGACGCACATGATGGGATTTCTTTCGGTTCTGGTCACGGCCGGGGCCACGCTGATCGGCCTGATCATCCTTGGTGTCATCTTATTGCTTGGCGTGCGCCTGGTGCGGCCAGCCGCGCCGTCTGTGCGTGGCAATGATCCCGAAGAAGCCCAACTTCTCCAAGAAATCCACCGCAGCCTGGGCCGCCTGGAAGCCCGGGTCGAGACCTTGGAAGCCCTGGTCCTGGATTCCCGGGCCAAGGGAGACGGGCCATGCGACACCTAAGCGAACTCGATTGGCAAAAGCTCTACCGCTCGCGCTCCGGCATGGTTCTGGGCGTGTGCAAAGGGCTGGCAACCTTTCTCGACGTGCCCACCGGGGCCGTGCGTCTGGCCGTGGTCGCCCTGGCCCCGTTTACCGGCCTGTGGCCCATGATCGCCGCCTATTTGATCGCCGGTTTCGTCATCAAGCCTGAACCCGTGCTGGCCCCGGATTCCGACGAGGAGCGCGCCTTTTACGACGACTACGTGGCCTCGCGTACAAACGCCCTGGCCCGGGTCAAGCGCCGTTTCGAGCAGCTTGAGCGCCGGGTGCGCCGCCTGGAAGACCACGTCACCTCCCGCGAATACGACTTCGACCGCCGCCTGCACCGGTCCTGACCACGCTTGCCCCGGCGCAACCATCGGGAGCGCCGGGGCAAGCCCCCAACCGCGCCCGAGCGCGCCCCCCCTGATCCCTCGGCAAATTGCCTGCCACCGCTCCCAAGCGCACCCCAAACGCAACAAAGCCGGGCGCAGGGGACTCTCCCCGCGCCCGGCCGCAGTAATCACAGTGACCGGCCGGCTACCAGCGTCCCGGCATCTGCGCCAGCCAACTTTCCGGGACATGCTCCCGGAAATCCTTGCCCACCTGCCACAGCTTGGTCAGGCGTCCTTCGATGACGATGGCCCGGGGCTTGGGCCGCAAGGCCCGGAAGTGCCGGGGCAGTTGGAAGCGGTTGTTTTTTGACAGGACCACGTCAAGTTCGGCATCGCGGTCGCGCACCACCAGGGCTTCCGGGAAAAAAATGGTCTTTTTAAGGCGCGGCGACAAAGCCGAAAACAGCGCCGCATGAATCTGGCTGAACGGTTCGGCCGACAGCCGGGCCTTGGGAGCCGGCACATTCTCGTTGCCTACAAAAGCCAGCTGGCCGTCCGGCAAACCGGCATACAGCGCCGGTTCACGGGCATCGGCCACGATCACTTCGCCAATGCCCAGCGATTGGAGCAGTTCTCCCGTGCGCGCGCCGAGGACAGGATCAAGCTCCACCCCGATCAGCCGCGTGCGGGCCGCGCCGTTGCGCTTGGCCTGAAACCAGGCCGCCGCCAAAATGATGCCGCTACCCGTGCCCAGATCCAATCCCAGAAACGGGTCTTGCACCATATCCGGCGGCAAGGGCCGGTTGGCCACGGACCGGAAAATATGAGCCGTTCGCGGCAGATCGGCCAGCATCCGCATGGGAAAAGCGCTGTACGCGCCAGCCAGGGGCAGGTCCTGTTCCGCCGATTCTTCGCTCCACAAGTCGTAAAACTGGCCCAGCAGCGTGCTGATTTCCGCCAGCTTCACCGCATGATCCTGGGAGCCTGGATAGAGGCAAGCGTGGAAATACTTGAGTAAAAAGCTTAAGATATCGGCGTCGGCCATGGGCGTGGCCGGATTGGCCAGACGCTCGAAATCCGCCCGCAACGAACCGGTTCGATAGAGTTCCCGGGCAATAATGGTTTCCTGGCGACCGCCGGCCGGGATAACCTTGCGCGACGAAGTGGATGCGGCGTCAATGGGTCGCGTCATGAGCGCTCCTTCCTGAAATAATCGGTCCGAGCCCGACGGAAAAAAAAGCCGGGTCAGCGTAACCTATGCAGAATTAATGCCGTCGTTGCCGCCCTCGCCCGACCAGCGCCGCCCAACCCGTTGCAAACGCCTGTAAAATGACGTCTCCCCCGCCTGGGCACCCAGGCCCGATCCCCTGGCCGCCAACCAGTTGAGAAGCACTCTAAAAAAGCGTACTCGACCCGGCGTGCTCAACCATACCTTCCTGCACCTTCCCGGCCTTGGCCCGTCCACCGAACGCCGCCTGTGGGCCGCCGGCATCCTGACCTGGGACGATTTCCTCAATGCCCCGCAACCGCCCCTGGCTTCCGTCAAAGTCCCCCTGTGGCGCGACGAACTGCTCGCCTCCAAAGAGCGCCTGGACGCCGCAGACGCCGACTGGTTCGCCAGCCGCCTGCCCCCGGCCGAAGCCTGGCGGCTGTTCTACGATTTTCGCGACCAGCTCGCCTGCGTTGATATCGAAACCGACGGCACGCCCCAAAACGAAGTCACTGCCGTGGCCTTCTACGACGGCATAAATTGCGCCCGCACCTACGCCCACGGCAAAAATCTTCACGATTTCGTGGCCGATATCACCGCCAGCAAAGTCCTCGTCACCTTCAACGGCCGCTGCTTCGACGCGCCCATCCTCACCTCCCACCTCGGTGCCAGACTCCCCAAAGCCCATATCGATCTGCGAAACGTCTTATGCGGCATCGGCGTCAAAGGGGGCCTTAAAAAATGCGAGGAACGCTACGGCGTGGATCGCGGCGATCTGACCGGAGCCGATGGCTACCTGGCCGTACTCCTGTGGCGCGAATACGCCCGCCACGGCCACCCGGCCGTCCTGGAAACACTTCTCGCCTACAACGCCGCCGATGTCCTGGCCCTGCCCGTGCTGCTGGCCCACGCCATAAACGAACTGGTCGGCAAAACCCCCTTTGCCGCAACACACAGCCTGCCCATCCCCGCCCCCGGCGACAATCCGCACCGCCCCGATGCCGACGTGCTGCGCCGCGTCTGGCACGAACGCCGCCCCGGCGGCGGCTGGGGACGCTAGGGAAGAGAAGACTGGGGCGTTGCCCCAGACCCCACCAGGAGAGGCTCTGCCTCTGCCTTACCCTCTCCGCCGGGGGGATGATCCCCCCGGACCCCCCGATTGGGGCGCAGGGTATGGACGGGGGAAGGGGCTGCTGCGGGGGTGGGAGCGGGTGAAGATTCTGGGGCGCGTGAGCGCTGGCGGCTGCGCCGCATGGTTGGTCGCAATTGGGGCCGCCGACACTCCCCGCGAAGCGCGGGGAGCACGGCGGCCCCAATTGCGACCAACCGGTTCGCCCGGGAAAAGCAAAAGACAGGCTCGCTATTACAAAGCATATTCTCACGAACAAGCTTGAATTCACTTCAGAAAATGCGGCCCTCCGGGCCGCTGGCGCGCTGGGGTCTGGGATTTGGCGGTTGGTTCCGGTCGGCTTCCGGCCGGAACCAACCGCCAAATCCCAGACCCCATCTCCTGCCCGCACCCGCACCCGTCAACCAACCCAGTCGCCACCCGCTTGCCACACCCCATCGCAGGGGTCCGGGGGGATCATCCCCCCGGTGGGGTTCGGGGCAAAGCCCCGATTCTCTTTCCTTCCTTCCGTCACACACTCACTCTCCAACCACATACGCTCCCTGATAAAACGCCTCGCGCTCCATCCCGTCCGTGCCCTCCAGAAACCGCACCCGCTGGGCTGGGATCAGGCAGCTGGCAGCGTCGATGGGTGAGCCGAGGTTGCTGCGGTCGACGGGTGTTGGCGGCTGGTGCAGCGGCGAATCGCGGGCGATGACGCGCCAGCAGGGGCTGTGTTGGTAGACGGGCAGGCAGTGGGCGGTATTGGCGGTGGCGATGTAGCGCGGCGACCAGGTGTGGTCCTGGGCCGTGGGGTTTAGGAAATGGAGTTCGGGCAGATCGCTGACGAGGCGGGCGGTAAACAGGGGTGGGGCGGGTTTCTGGAGCACCTGCGGCGGTTGGCCCGGATCAGCCAGGGCTTTGGGGCCGAGCCAGTCCAGGAAAGCTTCGGGGTCGGTCCCAAGGGGAGTTTGCACGAACCAGGGACCGATGGTGTGGGTGGCGAGGGGCGTTTGGCGGTAGCTGGCTCCGGCCTGGATTTTTTGGGCCAGGGCCAGATCGGCGGCGGTGTCGATATCGATGGTTTCCGGCAGTCCGATATCGAGGCGGTATTCGCGTTCGCCCAGGCGGTAGCCCAGGTACATGGCGTGGCAGTTCGGGGTTTCGCGCCGCCAGAGCATGTAGCTGGTGGAGGAAAACCGCAGCAGATTGGGGAAGCCGGCAAAGACCGGGGCATAGCCGCCGTCGGTCGGATAATAGTAGTCGCGGTCCCAGTATTGTTCGGGGCGAACGGCCTGGACGCGCAGGGGGTAGCCGGTGTGGATGGCGGCGGCGGCTTCGCGCAGGCGGTCGCAGCGGCGAAAGGGGAAGGTGGGCATAAAAAGGCCGCACCAGTCAAGATCGGGGCGATTGTCCTGGTAGTGCTCGGCCACCTGGGTCAGGGGGGAGTCGTCGCCGGCCAGGGAGTCTGGGCGCATAAGGACCGAGACGCTGGACCCCGGGTAGCGGCTGCGCACAAGCCCGGCCACGACCGGACTTTCGGTGGACACGGTGACATCGCAAAAAACACCGCTTTCAAGCAGCACGTCCAGCGTCCAGCAGAGCAGCGGCTTGCCGGCCAGTTCGGTGATGTTTTTGCCGGGCAGGCGTTTGGACCCCATCCGGGCCGGGACCAGGGCTCCGATACGCATGATTTACGACTCCTTGGACGGGCAGAAAAAAGGCCGATGGCGGGTGAGGCTTTGGTGGACCTCGCGCAGGTACTGGTCGCGGCAAAGGATGGCCCGGTTGCTGCCGTGCTGCCGGTAGCCGCCGAGCAGTCGGTCGATGGTGACCAGCGGGGTGTGTTTAAAAAACCGCAGCCACAGGTCAAAGTCGCCGGCCAGGGGAAAATCCGGGTCAAAGGCGGCCCCGGCGGCCTGCCACAGTTCACGACTGAAAAAGGTGCTCTCCTGCTGGATAAAGGCCCGGAAATCGCCGCCGTAGAAGATCTCCGGGGTCCAGCGGGGCAGATCCGGGCGCACCCAGGTGACCTGGCCTGCCGCGTCGTAGGCGGTGGGGCGGCCGGTGAGCCAGCGGGTGTCGGGAGCGGCCAGGAAGGCATCGGCGATTTTAAAAAGCGCCTGGGGATGGAGCAGATCGTCGGCGTTGAGCCAGCCCAAAAGGGTGGCCGGGGCAGCGGCGGGGGCGGCAAAGCCTTCGGCCACGGCCGGGTAGTGGCCGGCGTCGGGCCGGCTGCGCCAGGCGCTTAGATGGTGCGAAACCCTGCGGATAAGGCGCTGGGAGCCGTCGGAACTGCCGCCGTCGAGGACCAGATAGGACAGGGCCGGGTAGTTTTGCGACAGGACGCTGTCCAGGGCGGCGGCCAGAAACGGGGCCTGATTGAGTGACGGCGTAACGAGGCACATGGCCGGCAAGGGCTGGCGCAAAAGGATTTCGGGCAGCCCCAGGCTGCGGGTGGCGTCGCGGGCCAGATGGACGGCCGGGGCATGGCCGGGAGCCTCGGGCAGATCCGGCGGCAGTTCTTGGGCGGTGAAAAAGAGATTCCAGGAAAAGGCCCGGCCGAAGGCGGCAAAGGGGACGCCGGTGACCGGCAGCCAGTTGCGCTCATAGGCGGCCTGGGACAGGTGGTGCCAGTCGGGATCGGCGGCAATTTCGTGAAATGGAATCAGTTCGTCGCGCCGGCCGAGCCGGGCCAGCAGATAGGGCAGAAAGCCGCAGGTCCAGGGGCCGTCCGGTCTGGCCACCACGTCGAACAGATGCAGATGCAAACCCCCGGGCCGGGCCAGCCGGGCCAGATCGGCCGTCAGGTCGCGCCAGCCGTCCGGGTCGTCGGGCACATTCTCCAGGGCTGAGACCGAAAAGACGGCGTCAAAGGAGGCGTTGGCCAAGGCGCTGGAAAATTCCCCCAGGGCGGCCCGCACCAGCCGGCCGGGGTATTCGGCCGGGGCGCTGGTGGGGCCGCTGCCGCAGCCGGCCAGGGGATCGAGGTTGGTATAGTCAAAGCGTGCGGCCAGGGCGTGGCCCAGGCGCGCGACGCCGCCGCCGATTTCCAGCACCCTGGCCCCGTCGGGCAGGGAGGCCGTGAGCACCTGCCAGGCGAGCAGATGCTGGTAGTATTTGAGATCAGCCAGGCCGGCGTCGCGAAAGGCCAGCGGCGGCGGCGGGGTAAACGCGGCAAAATGGCTTTTGCGGGAAGTGCGCCAAGGGAGAAAGTCCCGGCCCGAGGCAAAGGGCGGGCCTGGGTGGCCGGTTGCCGCCAGATGGCGCTGGCGGCGGGCCAGATTGACGGCTTCGGGCAGGGCGGCGGCGAAAAAGCGGGTTGCCGGCCGATCCAGGGACAAGGCCGGCTGGCGGCGCACGCTCCCGGGGTCGCGCAGGAGCCGCTCATAGGCTTCGACGTAAAAGGCCACCCGGGTCTTGGCGCTCCAATGGGCGTGCAGCCAGTCCCGCCCGGCCCAGCCGACAGCGGCGGCAGCGGCGGGATCGTCCAACAGCGCCGCAATGGCCGCACCGGCATCTTCCAGACGCACATTGACAAAGGGGCAGCGGGACGTGCCGGCAAAGGCGGCCAGCAGTTCCAGGCAGCGGCCGTCGAGAAAGGACAGGGTCGGTTTGGCCATGGCCAGCCCTTCCAGGCCGGTCAGGTGGTAGCTGCCGCTGGCCAGATCGTCGATGACGAGTCTGGCCCGGCGTTTGCGGGCCAGAGCCTGGGCCAGGGGCAGGCCGCAGACGCAGTCGCGGGCCAGGGTGTGCTTTTGGGCGAGGTCCGCCAACAGGGCCAGGGTTTCCGGCGCGCCCTTGGTGTTCCAGCGATCCTCAAAAGCTCCGGTGGCCTTGGTGTGGCTGAAAAAGACGTCCACGGTCGGGGGGCCGTCGCCGGGCTGGTAGTCGGCTTCGTCTTCGGGCACGAAATTGGGCACCACCAGGGCGTTGGGATAGAGCCGCTCGGGATATTGGGCGATGACCAGGGCGGGCAGGGGGTCGGCCAGCAGTTCGGCCACGGGGATACCCATGGTCCCGGCCACCAGTTCGGGGGTGCTGTGGAACTGGCGCACGACGGCCGCCCCCCGGCGGGCCAGGGCAGCAAAATCGATGGGGGCAAAGGCTGTGGAGCCAAGGCCCAGATAGTTGTGCAGATGGATGATATCGGCGGCCTCGGCCAGGGCCTGGGCCAGTTCGGGGGTTTCGTCAAAGACCACGTCCTGGCCGAAAAGGCCGAAGCGGCTGGCATCCACCAGCCGGGCTTCGATGCCGGCGTGGCGGGTGAGCGCGCGCACCAGACGCACGGGCATGCCGGCCAGCGGGGTGCGCGAAAAATGGACGACGCGAAGGGCGCGGCTCATGGAATGATCCCGGGATCAGGCACATGGATGCCGTGTTGCAGCAGGGCGGCGCGCAGCCGTCCGGCCGGGTCGGCCTGGGCCAGCCGGCGGGAGAAGCGGTCGAGCTGCCCCTGGGCGGCGGCGGCTTCGGCGGCGATGATGGCTTCCTCGATGCCGGGCTCGCGGCGAAAGGCGTGCAGATTGGTCAGCCCCAGTTCCAGGCCCAGCGACCAGTCGTTGCGGCGATACAGCGACAGGGTGGACAGCAAACCCACCCGCTCGGCCTGGGTTCCGGGCCGGCGGCGCAGCACAGCCGCCAGCCGGCGGTCGGCTTCCAGGGCGTCGGGGCGCAGGAGTTTGGCTGCCTGCAAACATTCCACTGCGTTTTCAGGCACATGTTGATCCGGGTCAAAGACCATCCCCGGAGCCCCGCCGTGGCCTTTGCCCTCCAGGGCGGCGGCGAAAAAGACCAGATAGTCGTAATGGGTATCCAGCCGGGCGGCCCGGGTCTTGCCGGCCGCGCCCACATAGGCGGCGTAGGCCCGTCTGGCCCCTTCCAGGTCGTTGAGGCGGCAGCAGGCCAGACAGGCGGCGGCAGCGGTCTGGACGTCGCCGGCCAGTTCTGGTCGGCCCAGGCACAGGCCGGCCAGATGGGCCAGGGCCGGCCGCTGGCCTGTCTGGCCGGCCAGACGGAGCATGGCGGCCGCCACGGCCGGGGTGATGGGTGCCCCTGCCAGCCGTTCCCAGACAGCGGCCTGGGGCAGGGCCATCTGGTCGCTGCGAAAAAGTGCAAAGAGGGTGAGTGCCGTGGCAGCGGCAGCGTCCGGCCCGGTGGCCGGACTGCCCGGGGCGTTGGCGGCCTGCCCGGCCAGGGCCAGCAGGGCGGCGGCGCGGTGCTCGGCCAGATGGCGTTGCCCCACGGCGGCGTGGGCGGCCTGGGCCATTTTTTCGATGACCCCGGGATGGGCGGCGGCAAAGGCCAGCTGTCCGTCGAGTTCGAGCACGTCGTCGTAATAAAGGGCTTCGCGGTCCGGGACGAACAGTTCGGCCACGCCCTCGGGGGTGCGTTCGGACAGCGGCAGGCAGCCGCTGCCGGCGGCCTCGAACAGGCGCTGGTTGACTTCGCCGGCGATACACTCGTTGGGGGCGAGGCGGGCGTCGTCGTACACGGCGGCCATGGCCTCGCCGTAGGCTGCCTGGCTGGGGACGAGGCCGTAAGCGGCCAGATGGTCGGCAAACCACTGGCGGCGGCGGCGGTTGGGGGTGAGGCGCCCGACAAAGGCCAGGGTGTTGCGGCGGCGGGCAAAGGGAATAAAGGGGCGCTTGTGGCCGTGCCAGGTGATCCAGGCGGTGTGCGCGGCTCCGGAGGCGGCAAAGGCTTGCGTCAGTTGCGGCTGGGTGCTGGCTGTGGCCGTGAACTGGCAGGCGTAGTGGCGCTGCCAGAAGAAGTTGAGATGGGGGTCGCAGGCCCAAAAAATCGTGGGGCAGGGGGCGGCGTCGATATCGGTGAGGATAAAGCGCTTGCCCAGGTGTTCCTGGTGGATGACGCAGTCGGGCGGTTCGGGCAGATCGGCCAGCAGGCTTGGCAGGCTGGCCGTGCCGGCGGGCGGGTCAAGGGACGTGACTGTCAGGCCAAGGCCGGCAAAAGCCCCGGCCAGGGAACAGTGAATGAGGCAAATGGTGCGTATCCGGGTGGCCATGGGCAGGCTGGGGGTGCTTTTTCCGCACAAGGGCTAACGAACCGGCGCAAAACCACCGGGCGTCGCCAGGGGGCTTACGGCTGGGGCGGCTGCGACAGGCCGGAACAGCCGGCTGCCGGGGTTAGACCGTGACCACGGCGTTTTCGCAATCGCCAAAGGGGCTGAAGGCGTATTTGTCGGCCTCAGGGTCGCTGATCCAGATTTCTCCGTTGATCAGGTAGCGGAATTGGTATTCGCGGCCTGTGTCCAGATCGAGGGTGGCGGTGAAGGAACCGTCTTTTTGCCGGCGCATGGGGGCGGCGTGGATATCCCAATCGTTAAATTCGCCAACGAGATGCACGCTGCCGGCACCCTTGGCCTGATCTTTGGTCAGGGTGAAGGACACTTTGCAGATGGGTTTGCTTTTGAGCGGCTTTTTCTTCAGCGACATATCCCCTCCTTGTTGTTACGGCCCAAAACGACGTTGGCGTTCGGTGGTCGTCCGGCGCATTTCAGAGTGATACCCACAAAATATCCCCTCTTTGCGGCGTTGTAAAATCATTTATTGGATAAAATGCCCTGCTGCGTCGGGGTTAGAGCACCCCTTCCTTGAGCAGGGTTTCCTGCATGGCCGAAAGGTTGAGCGGCTTGGTAAAAAAGCAGGTGACGTTGCCCCGGAAAAACGAGGTGGCCACGTTTTTCACGTCGTCGTGGCAGGTGATCATGACCGCCTTGGCCTCGCTGCCGGGCGGCGTGCCGCGCTCGCGTTCGATGGCCCGGATGGCGGTCAGGGCGGCCTGGCCGTCCATGACCGGCATCTGGATATCCATAAAGATCACCGAATAGGGGTCGCCATTATCCAGGGCCTGGGTGAAAAGGTCCAGCCCGTCGCGGCCGTTTTCGGCGCAGGTGCAGTGGCCGTACTTGGCCAGGGTCGCCTCCAGGGTCAGCCGGGAGAGTTTGTCGTCGTCCACGATGAGAATTTTCATGCGGGTTCCCCTTTGCATTGGCCCAGCGGCGTGGGTGCAGCCTCTGGTGTTGCCAAAAAAGGATACCCGAGGCAAGGGCGGCGGCCCGGGTGGCGACCCGAATCAGGGCTGGGGCGAGGCCGAGAGACTGGATTTTTTCGGCGCAGAACCCTAGTATGCGCCTCGGCCCGGCCGTCCCCGCTTGCGGAGGCGGCCCTAACCTGCGTGCAAACGGACGTGGCGTATGCGATCATTGTTTTTTAAGGTGGCGGTTGTGCCGCTGACCATTTTTTTCAGCAGCCTGTGCTGGCTGTTCGCCCGGGTGGGACAGCACGGCCGTTTCGCCCATCAGGTGGAATGTCTGTGGGGGAAAAGCCTGGTCTGGGCGGCCGGGGTGCGGATCGAGGCCGACCTGTCGGCCCTTGATCCCAAGGCCACGTATATTTTCATGGCCAACCACCAGAGCAACCTGGACATCCCGATCCTGTTTGCCGCCCTTAAGGGCTACAATTTTCGTTTTCTGGCCAAGGAGAGCCTGTTTGCCATCCCGGTGTTCGGCCCGGCCCTGCGCCGCATGGGCCATGTGGCCATTGACCGGGGCAACCGGCGCAAGGCCATGGAATCGATTGACGCGGCCGTCAATCTGGTGTCCGGCGGCGTTGGCCTGCTGGTCTTTCCCGAAGGCACGCGGTCCATGGATTTTACCAAGATCCAGGAATTCAAGACCGGTGGCATGATTGTGGCGCTCAAATGCCAGGCCATGGTCGCGCCGGTCATTGTGTCCGGTTCCGGCAACGTTTTGGCCAAGCACGGTCGGCGTCTGACGCCCGGCGTGGTGCGGATACGGGCCTTGCCGCCCTTTGATGCGGCCGCCGCCTATACGCTCAAACAGCGTGAAGCCTTTAAAAATGATCTTTGGGACCGCATGGACGCGGCCTATCAGGAGATGCGCTCATGAATTCGTCCTCCGCCGTGACCCTCTATCCCTTGGGCGGCCTCGGCGAAATCGGGCTCAACTGCATGGCCCTGGTGTCTGGCGATTCCATGATCGTCATCGACTGCGGCCTGATGTTTCCCGACGACTCCCTGTTCGGTATCGACGTGGTCATCCCGCGTTTCGATTTTATTTTGCAAAATCGCGACAAACTCAAAGGCATCATCCTCACCCACGGGCACGAGGACCACATCGGCGCGCTGCCCTGGCTCATGCGCTCCTGCGACGCGCCTTTGTACGGCTCGAAGTTCACCCTGGCCCTGGCCGGCAAGAAGCTCGAAGAGCATAATCTTAAGGAATTCACCCGCTGCGAGCCGGTGGTCGCTGGCGACGTGCTGACGCTGGGCGCGTTTCGCGTCACGTTTTTTCCGGTCTGCCACTCCATCGTCCACGGGTTCGCCTTGGGCATTGAAACCCCGGCCGGACGCATCGTGCACACCGGTGATTTCAAGATCGACCGCAATCCCCTCGACGGCCACGCCACGGATCTCCCCGCCATCAAGGCCTTTGCCGCGCCCGGGGCCATGCTGCTGCTGTCCGATTCCACCAATGCCGAGCGCGAAGGCTTTGCCCTGACCGAGCGCGAGATCAAGGCGGCTCTGGGCGACATTTTCGCCGACGCGACCGGGCGCATTGTGGTGACGCTTTTTTCCAGCCACATCCAGCGCATGCAGGAAATCTTCGACCTGGCCGAGGCCACCGGGCGCAAGGTGGCGGTGTCGGGCAAAAGCCTTTTCACCAACATCGAGATAGCCCGCAATCTGGGGCTGTTGCGGGTGCCGCCGGGAACCGAGGCCAGCCTGGACGAGCTGCCGGGCCTGCCCGACCATCAGGTCGTGCTGCTGGTCACCGGCTCCCAGGGCGAGCCCCTTTCGGCCCTGTCCCGGCTGGCCTATGGCGAACACCGGCAGGTGCGCATCCAAAAGGGCGACACCGTCTTATTGTCGTCGCGCTTTATTCCCGGCAACATCCGGGCCATCACCAAGCTGATCAACCGCTTGTATAAGCTCGGGGCCGAAGTGCTGTATGAGCGGGTCCAGGCCATCCATGCCTCGGGACATGCCCATGCCGAGGAACTGCGGCTTATGCTCAAAACCGTTGCGCCCAAGTTTTTCATCCCGGTGCACGGCGAATACCGGCATCTGGTCAAGCACTCCCGCATCGCGGTGTCCTGCGGCGTGGCCCCGGAGCGGGCGCTGGTCATCGAAGACGGCCAGCCCGTGACTTTTTCCGGGGGGCTCATCCGGTTGGAGGACACCATCCCGGTCGAGCACATCTATGTGGACGGCAAGGGCGTGGGCGATGTCGGGGTGACGGTGCTCAAGGAGCGCCAGCTGCTGGCCGGCGAGGGGCTGGTCATTGTGGTCATGGTGGTGGACGAAAAATCCGGCGAACTCACCTTTGGCCCCAACATCCTGTCCAAGGGTTTTGTCTTTGAGCAGCATTACAGCCATGTGCTGGAAGACGCCAAGTGCATCGTGCTGGACATCTTTGAAAACGTGCCCCCGGGCCAGTCCGATCTGCTCAAGGAGCGCATCCGCTCCGCCTTGCGACGGTTTTTCCGCAAGATCCTCGAACGTGACCCGGTGGTTGTCCCCCTGGTCATCACCCTGTAGGGGCCGTTCCATGAAGGTGCTTCGGGTGCGTCACGGCGACGCAACCTTTTATGCCCAATTGTCGGTGGAAGACAGCACCGTGCGCTGTCTCGACCGCGCCCTGGGCCTGGTCGATCCCCTGCCCCTGGCGACGGTGGCCGTGCTGCCGCCGGTGACCCCGTCCAAGGTGGTCTGCGCGGCCGGCAATTTTCGCAGCCGCCTGCGGGAACTGGGCCGGGACGCAACTGATGCCCCCTTGCTCTTTTTAAAACCGCCCTCGGCCGTCATCGGTTCCGGGCAGGCCATCGTGCAGCCCAGGGCCGCCACACGGCTGGAGGCCGAGGCCGAACTGGCCATTGTCATCGGCCGCCTCTGTCGCAACGTGGCCCCGGGCGACGTTGCCAAGCATCTTTTCGGCTATGCCTGCGCCGCCGATGTCACGGCCGCGGATCTGCGCACCCAGGACGAGACTCTCGGGCGGGCCAAGGGATTTGACACCTTTGCGCCCATCGGGCCGTGGATCGAAACCGGCGTGGAGGATGCCTCGGCCCTGGGCCTGCGCCTGCTCGTCAACGGCCGCCGCGTCCAGGACGGGAACACCGGCGACATGGTGGTTTCGCCCTTTGCCCTGGTCAGCTATGTCTCGACGATCATGACGCTTTTGCCGGGCGACGTGATCCTCTCCGGTTCTCCGGCCGGGCCGGGTCACATCGCCCCGGGCGACGAGGTGCGCATCGAGATCGACGGGGTGGGGGTGCTCATCAACACCGTGCGGGCCGAAGCCGACGCCGCGCCCCTGCAATAAGCCCCGACGCGAGGCTTGCCATTTCCTGTAAAGCGGTCTATACGCCGCTGTTCATCCAACACACACGCCCTGCCTGTTTATCCTGGGTGCCGGACGGTCCGGTCGCTCTGGCGGGGTGGAGGGAAAACCCAAGGAGTTTTCATGCCTTACGTATCCATGAAGCAGTTGCTGGAGACCGGCGTCCACTTTGGACACCAGACCCGTCGTTGGAACCCCAAGATGCGTCCGTTCATCTTCGGCGCCCGTAACGGCATCCATATCATTGACCTCCAGCAGACGGTGAAGCTGTACCAGAAGGCCCACGATTTTATTTCCGATGTCGTGTCCGGCGGCGGCCGCGTCATCTTTGTCGGCACCAAGCGCCAGGCGCAGGAGTCCGTCAAAAAGGAAGCCGAGCGTTCCGGCCAGTATTCCGTGACCAACCGTTGGATGGGCGGCATGCTCACCAACTTCCAGACGATTAAAAAGAGCATCGACCGCATGAAGCTGCTTGAGCGCATGTTCGAAGACGGCACCATCAAGCGTTTTCCCAAAAAGGAAATCGTCATGATGGGCCGCGAAGTCGCCAAGCTCAATGCCAACCTCGGCGGCATCAAGCATATGGACAAGCTGCCCCAGGCGGCCTTTATCATCGACCCCAAGCGTGAAGAGATCGCCGTCCAGGAATGCCGCAAGCTCGGCATCCCCATCGTGGCCGTGGTGGACACCAACTGCGACCCCGACGTCATCGACTTCGTGATCCCCGGCAACGACGACGCCATCCGGGCCATCAAGTTATTCGCCACCAGCATCTCCGAGGCCTGCCTTGAGGGCGCCGCCCAGAACAAGGACGTCGAGGAGATTTTGGACAAGGACGAAAAGCCCGAAGTTGTCGAGTCTGCCGCGCCGGCCGAACCGGTTGCCGCTGCAACTGAAGTCGTTACCGAAACCACTGGCGAGTAGGAGGATTTTCCCATGTCGGCTATTACTGCTGCGAGTGTAAAGGCCCTGCGCGACAAGACGGGCGCGGGCATGATGGATTGCAAGAAGGCCCTTGGCGAGTGCGGCGGCGACGAAGAAAAGTCCATCGCCTGGCTGCGCGAGAAGGGTCTGTCCAAGGCCCAGAAGCGGGCCGGCCGCGCCACCTCCGAGGGCGTTATCGGTTCGTATATCCACTCCAACGGCAAGCTCGGCGTCGTGGTCGAGATCAAGTGCGAGACGGACTTCGTGGCCCGTTCCGAGCGCTTCCTGGAGTTCGCCAAGAACGTGGCCATGCAGATTGCCGCGACCAATCCGGTGTGCGTTCTCCCGGAAGAAGTGCCGGCCGATCTTTTGGCCAAGGAAAAAGATATCTTTAAAAATCAGGCCATGGAAGAGGGCAAGCCCGAAGCCATTGCCGAGAAGATCGTCGATGGACGCGTTAAAAAGTTCTACAAGGAAATCTGCTTGATAGAACAGGCGTTTATCAAAGACGACAAGGTCACCATCAAGGATTTGATGAACGACTTGGTCGGCGTTATCGGCGAAAACGTCCAGATCGGGCGTTTTACCCGCATGGCCCTGGGCGAAGACGCCTAGGCGTCGCGCACCGACCAGCAAACGGGCCGCAAGGCCCGTTTTTTTTGCAATGCGGCAAGCGGGTCGGCCGCATGGCATTGGCATTTCCGCCCGACCCGGGCATGCTGGACAGGGACTGCGTTTGGCGCAGCCCTGTCCGCCCCGCGGACCACTTGTCTCCTTCCCTATCACGAGGTGCTCCATGTCAAATTTGCGGTTTTCCCAGGTTTTGCTTAAGATCAGCGGCGAGGCCCTGGCGGGTGGTCGGCCGTTTGGCATCGACAACCAGACCATCACCAATTTTTGCCGGGAAATCGTTGACGCCACCGCCCTGGGGGCCAGAATCTCCCTGGTCATCGGCGGCGGCAATATCTTTCGCGGCGTTTCGGAGCAGGCCGCCGGCATGGATCGATCCTCGGCCGACTACATGGGCATGCTGGCCACGGTCCTAAACGCCCTGGCCGTTCAGGAAGGCCTGGAGAAGCAGGGACTAGCCACCCGGGTCATGTCGGCCATCACCATGCGCGAGGTCTGCGAGCCCTATATCCGCCGCCGCGCCCTGCACCATCTGGAAAAAGGGCGGGTGGTGATATGCGCCGCCGGCACCGGCAATCCGTACTTCACCACGGATACGGCGGCTGCGCTGCGGGCCATGGAGCTGAAAAGCGAAGCTATCCTCAAGGGAACCAAGGTTGACGGCGTCTACGACAAAGACCCGGCCAAACATGCCGATGCCGTCAAATTCGACGAACTGACCTATATGGACGTGCTGGAAAAGCGGCTGCGGGTTATGGACACCACGGCCATCAGTCTGGCCATGGACAATGCCATGCCCATTGTGGTTTTTAACATGTTTACCGCAGGAAACCTGAGCCGGGTGCTTCTGGGCGAGCCCGTTGGCACCGTCGTCAGAGGAGGCGAATAACATGCAAGCAGTGCTCAAAGATGCCGAAGAACGGATGAAAAAGGTTCTGGCCACCCTGGACAAGGAATTTTCCCGGTTGCGCACCGGCCGGGCCTCTTCCTCGCTCCTCGATGGCCTTCGCGTGGACTATTACGGCACCATGACCCAGCTCGACCAGCTGGCCTCGGTGGCCACCCCCGACAGCCGGTCCATCACCATCCAGCCCTGGGACCGCAAGGCTTTTTCCGAAATCGAGAAGGCCATCATGAAGTCCGACCTGGGCCTGACCCCGGTCAACGACGGCAAGGTCATCCGCCTCAATATCCCGCCCCTGACCGAAGAGCGCCGCAAGGATCTGGTCAAAATGGGCAAAAAGCACGCTGAGGAAGCCAAGGTGGCCGTGCGCAACATCCGCCGCGACGCCAACGAGCTGCTCAAAAAGAAGAAGAGCGACAAGAGCATCAACGAAGACGACCAGCACAAGGGCCAGGAAGACGTGCAAAAGCTGACCGACAGCTATATCGCCAAAACCGATGAGGCCTTTTCCAAGAAGGAAAAGGAAATCATGGAGATCTAGCCCTGGACAGCAAGAAATTACCGCTGCCGCGCCATGTGGCCGTCATCATGGACGGCAACGGGCGTTGGGCCACCATGCGCGGGCTGCCCCGCAGCGAGGGACACCGGGCCGGCACCGAAGCCGCCCGGGCCATTGTCACGCGCTGCCGGGAGTTGGGTGTCGGCCATCTGACCCTCTACACGTTTTCCAAGGAGAACTGGGGGCGGCCCGCTGACGAGGTCAAATTCCTCTTCGATCTGCTGGTGCGGTTTCTCACGCGCGAACTGGACACGCTGCTGACCCAATCCATCCGCTTTGTCGTGCTCGGCGAAATGGGCGCGCTGCCCCTGGCCACCCGCAAGGTGTTGGGTCATGTCATTGCCAAAACAGCCGGCTGCACCGCCATGACACTCAATCTGGCGCTGAATTATTCCGGCCGCGACGAGATTTTGCGGGCCTGCCGCCGTCTCGTCGCCACGGGCGCGCCCCCCGAAGCCATCACCGAAGAAGCCTTGGCCGCCGAACTCTACACCGCCGGCCAGCCCGATCCGGACCTCATCATCCGCACCAGCGGCGAAATGCGCCTGTCCGGCTATCTGCTGTGGCAGTCGGCCTACAGCGAATTTGCCTTCCCCGAGACGCTGTGGCCGGATTTTTCCCCGGCCCATCTCGACGCCATTCTGGACGACTACCAAAACCGCACCCGCCGCTTCGGCCTCACCGGCGAGCAGATCGGCTCCTGACCGGCGCGCGCGCGAGCGAGAGCGAGAGCGAGAAAGAAGTAGCGAGAAGAGAAGAGAAGAGAAGAGAAGGCAGAAGATGCCTCCGGCGGCCGGGGGGATGATCCCCCCGGACCCCTGCACTTGGAGAAGTTTTTAAGGGGTTGCGACGCTAGCTTGTACGGTGTCGGTTGTGGGTCGGGACAGCCGGCCCCTTTACCTCTTGCCTTCCAGGAGGGATTCCAAAGGGGCCACCCCTTTGGCTGCCGGAGGCTCTCCCTCTCTCCCTTCCGTCAGCAGCACGCGATAATCGCAGCCAAGGTGCCTGTGCCGGCTCGCTTCCTGGTAGGCGGGACTGCAATAAAAGGCCCTGGCTTCTTCCCGAGAGGCGAATTCAAGGACAACGACGCCCTGGGCGTCAGGGCCTTCCAGCGTCTCGCAGGGACCGTAAACGACATGGGGCGTGAAGGCATGCCCCTGCATGGCTTCTGGAGCGAGTTGCTTGTAACGGTCGTACTCGGTTGCATCCCGCATTTTTTCGCGAATAAATATCAGATAAGCAGCCATTGATTCTCTCCTGAGCCTGGTTTCTGGACGGTTTTTGCAGTGTCGTGCGCGCTGATGTAAAGAGAATTCAATCTTGGTTTCGGTTCTCTGTCTGCGGTAAGGGCAATTGCCGAACGCAACATATTCTAGACGACCGGAATCGTTCCGCCATCGATGACATACTCCGTGCCGGTGATCATTACCGCCCGGGGAGAGGCCAGGAACGCAATAAGCTGTGCCACCTCAAGCGGCGTTGCGGGGCGTCCAAGCGGAATGCCGCCCAGGGAATCCATAATGATCTGCTTGCCGCCGTCATAGTCCGTGTCGGCTTGGGCGGCGATCCTTTTGACGAAAGAAACCGCCGCTTCTGTTTCCACCCAGCCGGGCGCGACGCGAACGACTCGAATGCCTTTGGGTGCAACCTCCTTGGACAGGCTCTTGCTGTAGGTCGAAAGCGCTGCCTTGGCTGCGGCATAGGCCGTTGTGGACTCCGGGAGCGGCAGTCGAGCCTGAATCGAGGTGATATGGATGATAACACCGGCACCCTGGGCGATCATGCCGGGCAGCAAAGCGCGATCCAGGCGCACGGCGGGAAACAGGTTGAGGGACAGTTCCTTGTGCCATGTCGCGTCGTCAAGGGCGGCAAACCCGCCTGCCGTGGCCACCGACCCTCCCAGCACATGCACGATGCTGTCCACGCCGCCGAGTCGCTCACCAACAGCCCGTACGACGGCGTCGCATCCCGCAATGGTGGTGAGGTCTGCGGCAACAAAGGCGTCCGGCGAAAGCTGTTCCGGTTTCACCCGGGCAACAGCCAGCACGTTGGCCCCGTGTTGGCGAAATAATGCCGCGACGGCACCGCCGATGCCTTTTGTCCCGGCTGTGACAAGGACGCGCTTGCCCGTAAGCTCAAGATTCATGGACATGGCTTGATCTCCAAATATGCAGCGACCGCATTCGGGAATTGTGTGTGCATTGCCGATCCATCCTTTGTTGCAATGTATTTGCGGCAAAGAGTATCTCCAGACGGGCCAAGCTTCAAGAACGCACGGAAAAGTGAGGGACTTCCCTTGAGGAAAGCATATACGCCCGAAACGGCTGCGGCAGATGTGGAGAAAACGCTGCATGTGCTTGGGGGGCGCTGGAAGCTGATTATTTTGTTCCACCTTTTTGGTGGAAAGCAGCAGCGATACAGCGAACTTGAGCGGCTTATTCCGGGCATTTCGCCCAAAATGCTGGCCCAGCAGTTGCGGCAGTTGGAGGGTGACGGCCTTGTCGCGCGAAAGCTGTATCCGCAAGTGCCGCCAAAGGTGGAATATCGTTTGACCGATTGGGGCCAAGCCCTCTGCCCGGCCCTGGATGCCGTGCTGCAATGGGCGGAGCAAAAGCCGGAGGCCGGCGCGCCTTGCGAAGAGGCCGGTTCCTAGCCACGGCTGCCGCGAGCCCAGCCACAGGCATCCTTTCTCTCCAGCACACCCCCCAGGTCCAGGCCCGGGACCGGGGATATTGACTGCGTCGGGTGCCGGGCAGTGTCCTGGTGCTTACGCCAGGGCCGCCGGTGCGCTGGCGCGGGCTCCTTCGGTTTCCAGCTCCTGCATCAGCAGCGTCAGTTCCCGGGCTTGCCGGGTCAGCTCGGCCACGGCCCGGGAGGCTTCGCCCATGGCCTGGGAGGTGGCGGCGGAAATGGCACTGACCGCATCCACGGACCGGTTGATCTCGTCGCTGGTGGAGGATTGTTCTTCGGCCGCTGTGGCGATGGAGCGGACCTGATCCGAGGCCCGTTCCACCAGCCCCACGATCTGGCCCAGGGAGTCGCCGGCGGTGGCGGCCAGGGTGGTCGCTTCGGCCACGGCCCCGGCCGCCGCGTCCACGTTGTCCACGTTTCGCCGGGCGGCCTGCTGGATACCGTCGATGGCGGTGCCGACTTCCTTGGTGGCGGTCATGGTTTTTTCGGCCAGCTTTCGCACCTCGTCGGCAACGACGGCAAATCCGCGTCCGGCATCGCCGGCCCGAGCGGCCTCGATGGCGGCGTTTAAGGCCAGCAGATTAGTCTGGTCGGCGATATCGGAAATAACGTTTAAAATGGCGCCAATATCCTGGGCTGAGCGGCCCAGGGTGTCCATGTCGGTTTTCATGACCAGGGCCTGCTCCTGCACCTTGGCGATGGCCGCCACCACCTTATCGACCACGCCGGCACCCTCGGCCGCCCTGCCCCGGGCCGCATCGGTGGTGGCGGCGGCGTTGGCGGCGTTTTTGGCCACTTCCAGCACGGTGGCGTTCATTTCTTCCATGGCTGTGGCCGTCTCGGTCATGCGCTGGGACTGCTCTTGCGCGCCTTGGGTGGACGTCTCAATGCGCTGGGAGAGTTCGGTCGAGGCTTCGGTCACCACAGACACCACCCCGCCCAGGCGTTGGGCTGCCTGGGACAGGCCCTCGGCTTTGGCCAGCTCGGCCTTGGCCGAGGCTTCCTGGGCCAAGGCCGTGGCCTGCTGGGCTGCCTGGGCCTTGTCCTGGGCCTCGGCGGTCTTGGCCTCAATAGCGGTGATGTTGTCCCGCAGGGTGACCACCATGGTGTTGAGCGCCGTCTGCATCTGGGCGGCCTCGTCGTTGCCGACGGCGTCCAGGCGCACGTCCAGGTCGCCGCCCGCGCAGCGCCGGGCCGCGTCGGTGGCTTGGCGGATGGGGCGGGTGATGGAGGCAATGATGAGCCCGCACAGACCGATCAGCACGGCCAAGGTTGCGACGCTGCATCCGGCAATGACGGCCAGCGTATCCCGGATGCGCTTTTCGCTGTCCTGGCGGATGGCGGCCTTGGCCCGTTCCACATTATCGATATAGACGCCGGTGCCGATCCACAACTCCGTGCCCGGGATCATGGTGGCATAAGCCAGTTTGGGCTGCTCGCCCTGGCCGGGTTTGGGGAAGACGTAGGTAACGAACCCGCCGCCGGCCTTGGCCCGGGCAAGGAGTTCGCGTACGAAATAGACGCCGCCGGAGTCTTTGAGATCGCCCAGATCCTTGCCTTGCTTGTCCTTGGCCGGCGGCAGGGCGATGTTGGTTGTGCCTTGGTAGACGAAGAAGTAGCCGGATTGGTCGTCTTCAAAGCGGTAGGCGTCAACCATGGTTCGGATGATGGTCTGGCGCGCCTGGGGCTGGGGCACGTCCTTGACCATGGCTGCGATGGCTGCGGCCATGGCGTCGGAGGCGATTTTGAGTTTTTGGCGTTGGCCGTCCAGCATCAAGGCCTGGGCCGCAGCGACATTGTGTTCCAGAAGCTGTTGCAGGCCCAGATGGAAGGCCAGGAGCATGCCGGCGGCAAACAGGGTGATCAGTGTCAGGAGCAGGGCGAACCGCCACGTCAGGTTCACACGGCGCAGCAGGGAAGGCGAGCCACTTACAGTCGTGTCGGTCGCAGCCACGGGAGCACCTCCGCCGGGTGTTTGAGGACAGGCAGCAGGATAAGGAATTTGGTTTCGACGATAGGATATCTCCAAAGCCATGACAATACGTTCCTGGGCTTTGGGAGAAAGGTGGAACAAAAAAATGGCCCCCGCCGGGGAGCGGGGGCCTGGTCAAGGAGGGAGGAGTGCGTCTGCCATGGTGTCGCCTGGGGTGTCGCGCGCACCCTGAAGGCGGCGCAAACGACGTTCTGGTCCGAGGGGAGAACCATTGCGCCACCATACAGATAGGCAGCGAGGATGACAGGGCCATGGATGGGGCATGAACGTTGGGATGGATTTGACGCAGGGGGGCACCTCCCTTGAAAAAGCGAAATCCCCGCCGGGGAGCGGGGATTTCGCTTTTTCAAGGGAGGAGGAGAGACTGTGTTGCCTGCCGGCGGGGAGGGGACCGCCGGAGGTCTGGGGTGTTGCATCATCAAGGCCGGGTCGGCCGGAGGGGGTGGCCGCTTGCCGGTAAAGACAATCTAAGGCCGGTCCATGAAGCGGCCATGGCCGCCGCATGAATTCTAATTAGGAATTGCTGGCCCCAAAGAAGAAGCCCCCGCCGGGGAGCAGGGGCTTCGTTCAAGGAGGGGGAGAGTGACCTTGGTTGCGCCTGGGATGGGAGGGGCCATCCGGTGCGGCGAAACAAGGCAGAGGGTTCGATTTTGCTTCTGGTCACAAACGGGGCTTTGGCCCCATCCGATGCCTCCCGTATAGGGGGCGGAGATGAAGCGTGAATGTCGGAAAAATGAACGAAAGTTTAGCTTTTTGTCCGACTGGCCGGGAAGAGCAGCGTGACGCACAAACCAGGGGCGTTATCGGACAGGGTCAGCTCGGCCTGATGCAGCCCGGCAGCGGCGGCCACCAGGGACAGGCCCAGGCCGCTGCCGGGGGTGTTGCGGCTCGATTCCAGGCGGGTGAAGCGTTCCAGCACCAGCTCCCGGTGCTCGGCCGGGATACCCGGGCCGGTATCGGCCACAGCCAGGGCCACGCCGAGCGGGCCGCTGGTGAGCGTTAGGCTGATGGAGCCGCCGGCCGGGGTGTATTTGACGGCGTTGTCCAGCAGATTGGCCAGGGCCTGGGACAGCAGGTGGCGGTTGCCGGGCACGGTCAGGCCCGGGGCCAGATCAAGGGTGAAGGTCAGGCCGGCTTCCTCGGCCACGGGCTCGTAGAGTTCGGCGGCGTCGGCGGCCAGACTGGTCAGGTCGATGTCGGTGAAATCCTGGCGGCGCGCCCCGGATTCGGCCTGGGCGATGGTGAGCAAGGCGTTAAAGGTCTGGAGCAGCCCGTCGATTTCGGTGATGGTCTGTTCCAGGACCGCGCGGGAGGCTTCGGGGCTTTCAACGCGGGTGAGCGACATTTCCAGGCCCGAGCGGATTCGGTTTAGGGGGCCGCGCAGATCATGGGCGATGTTGTTGGAGACCTGCTTGACCCCTTCCATGAGCCGGACAATCTGGTCGAGCATGGCGTTTAAGTTTTCCGCCAGCCGGTCGAATTCGTCGCCGGCCCCCCGGGTGGGGATGCGGCGGGTGAGGTCGCCGTTCATGATTTCGCGGCTGGCCTTGGTGATGACATCGATGCGCTTGAGCATCCAGCGGCTGGTCAGCACGCCCCCGGCCCCGCCAAGGACCACCGTGAGGAGCAGGCCCCAGAACAGCGCGTCCATGATCAGGCGTTCCACCTTGATGCGCTCGGACACGTCGCGTCCGACCACGAGATGGAAATTGCCCGGCAGCAGGAAGTAGCGCATGCGCACGCGGTGGGGCTCAAAGCCTTCGGTGTCTTCCAGGGTGGCGTCGAACCAGCCGGAGCCGGTGTCCTTGAATTTGGGCCATTCCGGCAGATTGCCGGCCAGGGGATTGAATTTCCAGTCGGTGAGCAGATAGACGCTCGAACCGTTTTTGTCCTTGGCCACCCGGGACTTGATGACCCGGATAAGGCCGGTCAGCCCGAGCTGGCCGTACTGTTCGGCCAGCCCCTGGATTTCGGCGTTTATCGTCTCGTCGGTCTGGCGCTCCATGAATCCGGCCGTGGAGCTGTAGATAAACCACAGGAGCACCAGCACCGACAGGCCAAAGGCGGCCATGTGCAGGATGGACAGGCGAAGCGTGGAGGAGCGCAGCAGCTTAGTTGGAATCACGCAGGCTGTATCCGGCACCGCGAATGGTGGAGAGCAGGGGCTTGTCGTGGCCCTTGTCGATCTTGTGCCGCAGGCGGCTGACGTGGACGTCGATGACGTTGGTTTGCGGATCGAAGGAATAGTCCCAGACGTTTTCGAGCAGCATGGTGCGGGTGACCACATGGCCGGCATGGCGCATCAGGTATTCGAGCAGGGCGAATTCCTTGGGCTTGAGCTCAATGGTCTGGCCGGCCCGGCGCACCGTGCGGCCCACCAGATCCATTTCCAGGTCGGCGACCTTGAGCAAGGTGCCCGGGGCGTCGGAACGGCCCCGGCGCAAGAGCGCTTCCAGCCGGGCCAGCAGTTCGGCAAAGGCGTAGGGCTTGACCAGATAGTCGTCGCCGCCGGCCTTGAGCCCCTTGACCCGGTCGTCCACATCGCCAAGGGCCGAGAGGATGAGCACCGGGGTCTGGTTGCCGGCCGACCGCATGGTTTTGACAATGGTCAGGCCGTCGACGCTTGGCAGCATCCGGTCCACCACCACCACGTCATAGGCTTCGGCGGCCACCCGGTAGAGCGCCTCGCGGCCGTCGGCCACATGTTCCACGACATAGCCGGACTCTTTGAGTCCCTTGACCATGTAGGCGGCGGCTTCCTGGTCGTCTTCCACGATGAAAACGCGCATGGCAGGCTCCTGGGGCGCTTGGGCGGCGGTCAGGGCCGGTCCGTCCGACTGCCCGCCCCGTTGGCAATGCGGGTCAGGGCCGCATCGAGTTCGTGCATGTCGATGGGCTTTGGCACGTAATCGTCAAAGCCGGCCTCAACCATGCGTTCGCGGTAGCCCTTGAGGGCATGGGCCGTCAAGGCCACCACCGGCGTCTGGGCGGCCTCGCCGAAACGGGCGGGATCGCGCAGTTGGGCCAGGGTCTCAGGCCCGGACAGCCCCGGCATTTCCACATCCATAAGCACGCAATGAAAGGGTGTTGTGGCCAGCAGTTCCAGGGCGGCCGCGCCTGAATCCACGGCCGTGACCACATGGCCGCGCCGCTCCAGCAGCCGTTTGGCCACGATCTGGTTGATGAAATTGTCCTCCACCAGCAGGATGCTCATGGGCGGGACGGTGGCGCCGGCTGTGGGGGCGGTGGCGGGTGTTTGCCCGTGCTGGGGCGCTTTTTCGGGGAGGTCGAAGGGGGCATTGAAAAAAAAGGTGCTGCCCTGGCCCGGGGTGGACTGGACCCAGAGGCGCCCGCCCATGAGTTCGACCAGGCTTTTGCTGATGGACAGGCCAAGGCCTGTGCCGCCGGCACCCCGGTTGAGGCTGGCGTCGAGCTGGGTGAAATAGTCGAAAATGCGCTCCTGCTTGTCCGGGGGAATGCCGATGCCGTCGTCGGCCACGGAAAAAAGCAGGCCCACGGGAGCTGCCGGCTGCCTGCCGTCGGTGCCGGGCAGGGGCATAACCGGGGCCACGGTGACGCGCACGGTACCCTTTTTGGTGAATTTAAGGCCGTTGGAAATGAGGTTGCCCACCACCTGGGCCAGCCTTCCGGGGTCGCCGATCAGGATTTTGGGCACAGCCTGGTCCACGGCGAGCACTAAGGAGTTGCCGTGGCGGGCGGCCAGACCGTCAAACAGACGCAGGCATCCTTCCAGGGTAGCGCGCACGGCAAAGGGCCGACGGGCCAGTTCCATGCGGCCGGCCTCGACGCGCGAGAAATCGAGGATGTCGTTGATGATCTCCAGCAGATTCTGGGCAGACTGGCGGGCCAGATCAATGTATTCGTGCTGCTCGGGGGTCAGCTCCGTGGCCGTGGCCAGTTCAAGCATGCCCATGATGCCGTTCATGGGGGTGCGGATTTCATGGCTCATGGTGGCCAGAAACTGCGATTTGGCCCGGTTGGCCGTTTGGGAGGCCTCCATGGCCTTGGTCAGGCGTTCCCGGGTGCGCATCAGCTCGGTAACGTCGATCATGGCCTCGATGATATAGGGCGCGCCGGGCAGCTTGCGGGCGGTCTTGTACATGATCCGTTCGCCGTCCAGGGTCGTTACGGAGCATTCCCGGTCGCGCACCAGCCCCGAGGCGTCGGTGAGCACAGGGCAGGTCTCTTTGTTGCAGAGATAGGCTTTGCAGGATTTGCCCAGGTTCATCGGGCCGAAAATGCGTTCGGCGGCCGGGTTCTGGTATTCGAGGATGCGGTCTCCGCTCTCGGCCAGGCGCACCTTGACGATGGGGATGGGGGCGCTGTCCAGAACCGTTTCCAGATCGCGCCGGGCCAGCACACTTTCGGTGACGTCCAGGACCAGTCCCTGGACATCGATGACGGCACCGGCGGCGTTGCGGGTGAACTGGACGCGGTCGGTGACGTGGCGCACCTGCCCGTTTTTGGTCAGGATACGGTAGTCCAGGGCAAAGGCGTTGCGCCCGGAGGCGGCCTGATCGCGCAGGGCCGCCTCGACCCGGGGCAGATCCTCGGGATGGACCAGACTTCGGGGCGAGCGCTCCCCGGAGAGGAGGTCTTCGCGGGAAAAGCCGAAGCGGGCGATATTGGAGGAGACAAACGATACCGGGCCGGGGTCGCCGTCGATGACGGGATAGCGGATGAGATAGGCCGGGCTGGCCTCAAGGATGAGGCTGGCCTGGCGCATGGTCTCGTTGGCTTCGCAGCGCAGGCTGACGTCCGCGACCATCATGCGCAGGGTCGTTTGGGCCGGGGGCAGATCCTGGCTGGTGCAGATTTCCGTCGTCAGTTCAGCGTAAAACCGGCTGCCGTCGCGTCGGGTCAGGCGCACTTCCAGGGTCTGGGGGAGACCGGTGTCCAGGGTGCGGCCGATGCCGGCGTGAAAGGCTGTCTGGTCCAGGCGGGCCACACGCACCCCAAAGGGCTTGCCGATCAGTTCGGTCCGGGGGATGCCGAGCATGGTCGAACCCTTGAGGTTGGCCTCCAGGATCACTCCCCGGGTATCCAGGGTGAAATAGCCGGCCGGAGCGAAATCGTAGAGATTGGCATAGCGGTCGCGGGTCTGGGCCAGTTCGGACTGGGTGCGGCGCAACTCTTCGTTTTGCAGCTCAAGTTCGATCTGGTTGACCCGCAGTTCATGCACCAGCCGGGCCAGTGCCTCCGCGGACATGGCCGCAGCTTCCGCCGGCAGTGCGTCCGTCGCCAGGGATTCGGCCTTGCGGCGCAACGTGGCAAGCATCTCGTCCGAGTCAGGGTCATGCATGGCAATACTTCCCGGGTGGGATAAACCGGCAAATCCCGGCGGTCCGCGCTTAAAGTACAGTATATGTCAATGGACGCTGCTTGCAAAGAGGGATGCAGGCCCGGGGCAGGGCGGACACGCCTGATTTTGCAAAAAAACGGTGGCCTTGTCCTCCCGTGGCCTTTCTGGGACCGGCCGGGGCCAGCCCGCCAGCCCCGGGGAGCACGCGCCCCGTCAACCGTTCCGGCCTCCCGCGCGCCAACCGGCCAGCCCCGGAGGCACGGCTTGACGGCCGCCGCTAAAACCGTACACTTTGGGGCAGCGTCGCCGCATACGCTGCCTGGAGAATTTCCCAAATGAAGGATATCCCTCGTTTTCTGGCTGGTTTCAAAAATTTCCAACGTACGTACTTTTGCGATGGAAGCCCTTCTTTTTCCGATCTCAAACAAGGGCAGGCACCCAAGGTGCTCGTGGTCGCCTGCTCGGACTCCCGGGTTGACCCGGCCATCCTCACGGGATGCGAACCCGGGGATATGTTTGTCATCCGAAACGTTGCCAATCTCGTGCCGCCGTATGAAAAAACGCCCGGCAACCACGGTGTCAGCGCGGCCGTGGAATATGCCGTCACCGTCCTTAACGTGGAGCACATCATCGTGCTGGGGCATTCGTGCTGCGGGGGCATTCAGGCGCTCATGAACCCAAAGACCGAGCAACTCGGCGAATTTATTGCCCCCTGGGTCAAAATCGCCGAGCCGGCCCTGCGCGAGGTCAACGCCCAACTTGCCGGCAAGGACGCCGCCTTGCGCCAATACGCCTGTGAACAGGCGGCGGTGCTCATTTCCCTGGAAAACCTGCTGACCTTTCCCTGGGTCTTTGAGCGCGTCATGCGGGGCGAGGTCTACCTGCACGGCTGGTATTTCGATTTGGAAAAAGGCGAATTGTTAAGCTATCTGCCGGAAACAGGCGCGTTTGAGTCCCTGGTCGGGCGGTGTGAGACCGACGCCGCGCGCTGACCCGCCGGTCGGCTCCCGGCGCGGGAAAAAGGCCGGGCCAGGGCCTTAGACCCCTTCGGTGCGGGCCATGGCCTCCCGGGCTTCCTCGTCGCGGCCCTGGGCGGCGAGCGCCCGGGACAGTTCGGCCCAGAATTCCTTGCGATCCGGGCGAAGGGCCACGGCCTGGCGGGCCATGGCCTCGGCAATGGCCGGGTCTTCGCCTTCGGTGAGGTAGAGCCGGGCCATGAGTTGCAGGGAAAAGGCGTCCTTGGGATCGAGCAGCAGGGCCTGATGCAGGTGTTCCCGGGCCTCGTCCAGGCGGCCCCGGGTCAGGGCCAGCCGGGCCAGATGGCGCAGGGTCAGCGCCGGGGCATTGCCGGTGGCGCTGGCCCGGCGGTAGTATTTGAGGGCTGCTTCCAGGCGTCGGCTCTCCTCGGCCATGCGGCCCAGGCGCAGCAGGCTGGAGACGTGGCCCGGGTTGGCCCGCAGGCATTTCTGGAAGGCGGTGCGCGCCCCGGCCGCCTCGCCCAGGCGCTGGCGCACGCAGCCGAGGTTATAAAGGGCCATGGTGTTTTTGGGCTCGGCCGTGATGACGCGCTCGAATTCCGCCCGGGCCTGGGCCAGCCGGCCCAGGCGGGCCAGACAGATGCCGAGTGAATTGCGGGCCAGGACGTTGGTCTCGTCACTAAGCAGGGCCTGCTTGTATTCCTCCATGGCGGCATAGATGTCGCCATGGGCGAAATGGCGGTCGCCGCTGACCGTCAGCGACAGGGTGTCGAACACGGCCAGACGCGGTTCCTGCGGCAGGAGCAGGGCATGGTCGAGGGCCTTGCGGCAGTTTTCCGGCACATCGGTGCGGGCGTAGTTGAGACAAGGATAGCCGGCGATGCCCACGGCGGCGGTCAATCCCAGGCGCTCGGCCAGGGCGGCGATCAGATCAGCGCCCGCTTCAGCCAGTTGCCCGGGGCTGCGTTCGGGCAGGAAAAAGACCAGCTTGGAAGCGCTAAAGCGCCCCCCAACGGCAGCAGGGCCGAAAAATTGGCGGCACACACTGCCCACTTCGGCCATGTCGGCTTCGGCCGGCCGTCCCGGACGGCGCTGGGTGGCCACCTCGGGCAGGACTACCAGGGCCAGGGAAAAAACCGGCCGTTTTTCCCGGTCAGCAGCAGTTGCCCGCAGAAAGTCGCGATGGGCGAAAAGGCCCGAGGCCGGGTCTTTGCGCGGCGCACCGACCGGGCAGCTTGCACCCGGCGCTTCGTCCTCGGTTTCCGGGATAAGGGCCAGCCGGTCGCCGGGCTCCAGAGGCAGATGGGGGTCGCTGACGTTGAGCGTTTCGGCAAAGGCCATGTCCTCGCCCACTTCCACCAGGACGATTTCGCCCTTGACCATGGCCGGCGTGCGGCCGCTTAACCGCTGGCCGTCGGCTGTGCGCACATCCACCGTGCGCTCCAGCCGCGGCGACCAGACCAGAAACCGCTGTCCCGGTTCGGCGTCCACCCAGCGGCCAAGGCTGACGGCCAGCCGCGACAGGGGCAAAATCTCCAGCACCGCACCGCCCTCGGCCAGGATGCGGTTGTAGGGCATGGCCTGATTGCGGCCGAGATCCTTGGCCACAGCCAGGCCCTTTTTGGCCTTGCGCAAAAGCAGGCGCGCCTGTTCGGCCGGGGCGGCGGCGAACTGGCCGCCGCGCACGTCCTGGGGATAGGTGACGCAGCCGGCGCTGGCGGTAAGGGTCAACGACTCGCCCGTGGCGGCCAGGGGGAAGGCGGTGCGGGAAAGCTCCCCAAGCACCAATTCGGCGGTTTCCCGGCAGCGCGCTGCCGAGGCCCCGGGGAGAAAAAGGGCGAACAGGTCGTCGGTAAGGCGCGCCGCCAGCCCGCCTTCGGGGCACAGCCGGCCGATGACCGCCGCAGCCCCGACCAGGACATCCTCGGCAACCATAAAGCCGAACCGGCCGGCCACCCGGCTGAAATGGTCAAGATCCAGGACCGCCAGGCCAAAGCCGCCGTGGCAGCCGGACAGCCCCGGGTCCACGAAACTGGCTGCGCCAGGGAGGATGCGGTCCTGGACGCATTCGATCTCCCGGGCGATTGCAGCGAGCAGCGCCTCGCCCGAGCCAAGGCCGGTGAGCCTGTCGGCGTCGGCGGCCAGCAGCAGGCCGAGCTGGGTCAGCGCCATGGCCCCCAGGCGCGGCAACAGCGGGAGCAGGGTGCGCGGCGCGCCAAGGCTGGCCCCCCGGGCCACGAACACCCCGAGCAGCCGGCCGTCGGCGCACAGCGGCGTCATGACCTTGCGCTCGGCCGGCAGATGGACGGCGGTGGCGCATTGGGGACCAAAGCCGGCGGCCAGGGCGTCGTCCTCGGATTTGGGGAAATACAGGCTGTGGGTTTTAAAGGTGATGAAGCGGGAGAAGACGTCGCGCAAAAAAAGCTCGTGGGCGATAAGGTCGCGTTGGGTCAAGGCTGGCGCGGACATGGCGTTCTCCCATTTTATCGATTGGCGCGGCAACCTGTAGCGCCCCCGGGCCGGGAAAACAAGGGCAGGCCGGCCCTTGACGCCAGGGGGCCTGACGCGGCAGACCGGAGATGCGGTGTGCCGGCTGCAGGCGCGCCAGTCCCGCAGCGTTTCCCTGGAGGCTTTGATGGATATTGTTTCTTTTCCCCTTGGACCCCTTGAGACCAATTGTTATCTGGCCGCAGCGGGTTCTCTGGCCGTGGCCGTGGATGTGGGCGGCGATCCGGCCCCGGTGCTGGCCCACCTCAAAACCCACGGCCTGACGCTGACGGCCATTTGCTTAACCCATCTGCACTGCGACCACCTCTACGGCGTGGCCGCCCTGGCCCGGGAGACCGGCTGCCGGGTGCTGGCCGGGGCCGAGGACGCCATGCTCATGGACCTGGATCTGGGCCGGGGGGGACTTATGGGCCTGCCCCTGGTCGAGCCGTTTGACTGGGAACCTGCTCCCCCGGGCGAGACGGCTTTTATGGGCCAGGCCTGCCGGGTGCTGGCCACGCCGGGCCATTCGCCGGGCAGCCGGTCGTTTTATTTTCCCGAAGCCGGGGTGGTCTTTGTCGGCGATCTGCTCTTTTACCGCTCCATTGGCCGCACGGATTTTGCCGGCGGCGATTACGACACCCTGATTCAATCGGTCGCGACGCAGATTTTCACCCTGCCGGATGCGACGCTGGTCTATCCCGGCCATGGCCCGGCCACGACGGTGGGTGATGAAAAGCGCCACAATCCGTTTTTCTCGGAGTTCGCCCGGTGATGTCCGGGGCACCGGTCATTTTTTTGTGCGGCCCGCGGGCCGGCGGCAATTCCGACACGGCCGGACTGGCCTTTGCCGACGGGGTGACCCGGTCCGGGCGCGTGCCCCGGGTGATCGCCCTGCGCGAACTGGCCGTGGCCCCCTGCCGGGGCTGCGGGGCGTGTGCCGGGGCCGGGCACCGCTGCCCCCTGGACCGGGAGGGCGACGCTGCCGCCAGCGTGTTTGCCGCCATGGATGCCGCACCATTTGTGGCTTTTGCCGCACCGATCTATTTCTACCATCTGCCGGCCCTGTTTAAGGCCCTTATTGACCGGGCGCAGCGTCGTTACGAGATTCGGGTGGCCACCGGGGCCACGCCGGCGTCCGGTGGCGCGGGCGAGACCACGCGCCCGGCCTATCCGCTGCTGGTGGCCGGGCGGCCCCAAGGCGAGCGGCTCTTTGAAGGAGCTCTTTTAACGCTTAAATATTTCCTGTGGCCCTTTGGCTTTGCCCTGGCCCGGCCGTGGTTGCAGCGCGGCCTGGACGCGCCTGGTGATCTGGCCGGCCAGACCGAGGGGCTGGCCGCGCTGGCCGCGCTGGGCGCGCTGGGCGAGGCGGCCGGGCGGTGAGGCCGCTTTGGGCCGGCCTGGGGCATCTGGCCGGGCGGCTGGGGCGGGCGTTGACCCCGCTGTGCGACCGCTGCCAGGTCTGCCGGGGCCTGCTCCCCGGGGGCGGGAGCCATCCGGTCTGCCCGGCCTGTGCCACCGGGCTGGCTGCGCGATTGGGCGGCTTTTGCCCGCGTTGCGGGGCGTTTGCGGCGGATGCTGCCGCGCCGGTGGCCCTGTGCCTGGACTGTCGCTGCCAGGGGCGGGCCTGGGACGGCTTTGCCTTCCACGGCCGCTACGAGGGCCATCTGCGCCAGTTGGTGCTGGGCTTTAAATTTGGCGGGCGTCTCGGCCAGGGGAGGCTGCTGGCCGGTTTTTTGGCCGAGGCCTGGCAGCGGGCCGCCGGGCGCAGCGGCGACGGGGCCATGGACGCCGGCGTGCCGGCCTGTCTGGTGCCGGTGCCGCTGCATCCCAAACGCCTGTCCTGGCGGGGATTTAACCAAAGTCTGGAACTGGCCCGGTTTCTGGGCCGGGAGCTTGCCCGGCCGGTATGCGCCGAGGGGCTGACGCGTGTGCGCAACACCACGCCCCAAAGCCAACTGCCGGGGCGGGCGCGCCTGAGCAATCTGGCCGGGGCGTTTGCCGGCCAGGAGCGGCTGGTGGCCGGCAGGCACGTGCTGCTCGTGGACGATGTCATGACCACCGGGGCCACGGTGGATACGGCGGTTCGGGCTTTGCGCGCGGCCGGGGCGGTCCGGGTGGACGTGGTGGTGGTGGCCCGCTGAAGCGGGCGCGCTCAGGTGGCGTCGTACAGGTCGGGTTCCAACGGCAGGCGGACCCGAAAGACAATGCCTTCGCCCGGGTTGACGGTAAACGACGCCCGGCCGCCGAGATAGCGCTCGGTCAGCAGTTTGATGCTGTAGGTGCCAAGGCCCCGGCCCAGGCCCTTGGTGGAAAACGACCGGCTAAAGATGCGCATTTGGACGCTGCGCGGGATCTCCCCGGCGTTTTGCACCCAAAATTCCACAGCATCCGCCAGGGGCGTGCAGCCCAGGCGCACCAGACCGCCCGGGGGCGTGGCCTCCAGGGCGTTTTTGACCATGTTGCCCAGCACCCGGCGCAGTAGCACCGGATCGGAATGAAACACCACCTGGCTGCAGCCGTCGTGGCGTTCGAGGCGTTTTTGCCGGGCTTGTTCACCGTTTTGAAAAGTGGCTTCCACCACGTCGAGGATGTCCACGGACCGCAGCGGGGTGATGTTGGTTTCCAGTTCGTTGGTTTCGGCAGCCAGGAGCTGCTTTTGATAGGTGATCTCGTCGGTGAGCTGGGAAACGGCCCGGTGGATGAGTCTGGCGTCGGCTTGCAGCGATTGCGGGGCCTCCTCCACCAGAAATTCCATCAGTCCCTGGACACCGCCCACGGTATTGAGCATGTCGTGGAAAAAAAGCCGTTCAAGGGTGCGCCGACGTTTCTCGTGGCTCACGTCGGATATGGAAAAAATCAAATAATGTTCTGCATTTAAATGGATAGAGGCCGAGGACACGCGCAGGTCCAGGGCTTCAATGCCGGTTCCGGCGTCGCGGTTGATGGCGCATTCCTGGATGTTGTCCTGGCCGGCCAGACCCAGCAGGATGGAGCGCACTGCCCCGCATTGGGCGCAAAATTCGCTGGAACCGCAGCCGCCCGGGTGTTCGGCGGCATGGACGCAGCGAAAGGCCTCTCCCGGACGTTTGCCAAGGGCCTCGCGGATGTCGCCGATGCCGATGACGTCTACGAACTTGCGGTTGCCGTGGACCACCTGGCGCTGCCGGTTGAGCACCATGGCGATGATGGGGATGGCGTTTAAGACACCGGGGATGGCGTGGTTGGCGAGAATCGAGAATTGTCGCTGGATTTCATCGCTGCAAGCCCGTTCGGACGGGGCAAAGCATGTCGGGTCGGGCTCGTCGGCCATGGCGGCTCCTGGCGTTTGATCCGTGAAAAAGGACGCCATAAATCATTAAGAAGACTGCGGGGAATGTAAAGACCCAAAACAGACCCCGGGCCGCTGTCTGGCGGGTGCGGGGCGGGGATAATGCGTATTCGTCTTGGCAGGGCGGGCAGGGCGGTCTGGCCCGGGCGTGGATAGTTTTAGGTGGTTTCCGTGCCCTGGCTGGCGACCAGATAGCCGATCAGCGCTGCGTTAAGGATCATCCCGGGCGTGCCGCCGGCGGCCGCAGTGGTCGTGGCGGCGGCAAAGGCCGAGGTGGCGGCCGCGGTTGGCTGCAGGGCTGTGGTGTCGGCTGTTGTTGCGGACAGGGCGGCAGTTTGGGCATCCGTCGTGGTGGCCGTGGACGTTGGTATGGTGACCTCGCCCAGGGTTGTCAGCAGGCTGTCCGTGGCCGCCTGGCGTTCCTTTTCGGTGGTGGCGCTGCCCAGGGCGGTATTGTAGCTGGAATAGGCGTCGAAATACTGGAACTGCACGCTGGTCTGGGCCTCTTCGGGCACGAGGCTCTTCATGGTGGCGTTGAAGCTGGCCTGGGCTGTGGTGATGTCCTTGCTGCGCGTGGCCGACGAGCTGGCCCCGTTCTGGGCGCTGGTGAGCTTGGCGCAGGCCAGGTTGTATTGGTACGCCCAGTTAACGACTTCGCTGGTGTCAATCGAGGTGGCCATGGGTGCCTCCAGGCGGCAAGTTCGGCCCTCCTGCGGCAGGAGGGAACCGTGTGGCCTGGGAAAAAGCAAGAAGCCTGCCACCGGATAATCGGGCTTAACACCAAGCAATCATAGGCGTTGTCTCTGACAGGTGGCGGCAGATTTTGCCGCCGGGCCAAAGCACCCTTGGCCGGGCGTCACGCAGTCTCCACACAGCCGTCACCACCCTTTCAAATCTCCCGGGCAAAAAGCGAGCATACGGTTCCTGCGGGATGGCCCGCGCCACGCAGTCATTACAACCGAGGCCAAGGGAGAACGCGCCATGGGACAGCTCGACGTGGAACGGATCAGCGAAGTGTTGTGCGACATGCTCGAAACCCTGAAAGGCAAATCGCGTGAGTCGCTGGATATAATGGCCAGGGAAGAGACGGTCTATGCCGACGTGGCCGACCGGGCGGCTGTTGAGTCCGACCGGCACATGGCCCTTATCATGGGCGAGCGCGACCGTCGCTGCATCAGCGAAATCCATGAAGCCCTGACCCGGGTTAAAGACGGTGAATACGGCATCTGCCAGGAATGCGGCGAAGACATCGGTCTGGCCCGGCTGCGGGCCAAGCCCACGGCTTCGTTGTGCGTCCACTGCCAGTCGCTGCTCGAAGACAGTGGCCGGCCGTATTTGCAGGGCCTGCGGGGCGAATCGGCTTTTCTGGAAGAATAGGGGGCGCACGCATCCACGTACGTGTGTTGTGGTGGCAGGAGAGGCAAAATACGGGGTGTTTAATCCCGGCAAGTCCTCTCGTGCATTGCCGAGCCCGCCACGAGACGTTTTGGATTGGGGCGCAGTGGATGCAGCCGCGCCGCTGGCTGACGCAGCGGGCCGGCCCTTAAATGGTCGGCTGGGCCGGTAAAACGAGCCGGGCCAGCCCGCCCCCCTGTGCGCCCCGGGCCAGGGTCAGGCTGCCGCCCATGTCCTCGGCCCGTCGCCGGGCCATGGGCAGCCCCATACCGACGCCCACGGCTTTTGTGGTCGCAAAGGGGTCAAAGGCAAAGGCCAGGACGGCTTCGTCCGGTCCTGGCCCGTTGTCGGTCACGGTCACGGACACGGCGGTGTCCAGCCAGGCAAAGGTCAGGCCCACCACCCCGTTCCCTGCCGCCGGGCCGTTGGGGCCGCACAGGGCTTCCAGGGCGTTGGCGCACAGTTCGGTCAGGATTTCGGTGACAAGCGATGCATCGGTGAGCAGTTGCCCTGTGGCCACGGTGAGGGCCAGCCGGGCCGTTGCCCCGGTGCGAAGTGCTGCCGCCCCAAAGGCCCGGGTGGCCAGGTCGGCCGGATCGCACAGCGCCGGCGTCGGTTCCCGCCGCCGGGCATAGGCCGAGACCGCCTGCACCACCGCTTCCAGCCGTTTGGCACCATCCAAAATCATGGTCAGGGCTTCGGCCTCGGGATCGTCGGCCGCCTTGCCCCGCAGCAGGCGTCCGGCAAAGCCGCCGACGACCATCAGCGGGTTTCGGATCTGATGGGCCACGGCCAGGGAAAACTGGCCAAGGCTCTCGATGCGCTCCCGCTGGACGGCCTGGATGCCGAGCAGCATGGACCGTTCGCGCTCGTGGAGACGATAAATTTCGGTGACGTCGGTGATTTCGATAAGAATGCCAAAAATCTTGTGGTTTTCCAATAAAAGCGAACCCGACAGGCGAAAGCGGCGCAGGCTGCCGTCGGGATGGGCATAGGCGATGCCCACGGGCTCGGGTTTGCGGCTGTGCTTGAGCGGTGCGGCCAGAAACCGGGCCACCCGCCGGGGTGCGTCGACACGGGCGATGATGGCGGCGGACAGTCCCGGATCGGCCAGTTCGCCGGCGCTGTAGCCCAAAAGGGCCGTGGCGGCGTCATTGGCGGCGTAGCAAAGGCCCTGGCTGTTGAGAATGACCACGCCGGCGGAAAAGCTGCCGAGCAGATCGTGAAAATAGTTGGAATTGGCAAAGATCAACATACGGGCCTCGCAGGGTATGGATTGGCCGTGCGAGTATGGGCCGGGCGGGTTACGGCCCGGTGACGCGGCGGGAAACGACGTTTTTGTCGGGTGAGAAGACGCTTTTGTCCGGCAGCGGGTGACCAAGCGTTGGCAACAGGCCGGAAAAATTGTGGAAGGCAAATGGACCGCAATTTGCTAAAGAGCCGTTATGGACACCCTTGATACCCGCTACGGCTCCCTGTCGGCTGACGGCCCGGTGGAACGCCACCCGGACGGCGGCCTGCGCGCAGCCTTCCTCGTCGCCCCATTCGCCCTGGACACCACCGCCGGCCGGCTCACTCCGCAACATTCCAGTGACGACTCCCGGCGCATGTTCAAGCCGCCTTTGACCTTTCATCCCAACGGGCAGGTCCGTTCCGTGCCGCTGGAAACCCGCACCGTGGTGCATACCCCGGTCGGGCCGCTGCCGGCCGAACTGATCACCTTTCACGAAAACGGGGCGATTGCCCGGGTGTTTCCCTTAAACGGCAAGCTGTCCGGCTATTGGACCGAGGCCGACGAGGGCGGGCTGGCCGAGCCCCTGCGCATCGCCACCCCCATCGGAACCCTGGCCGCCAAATTCGTGGCCGTGGCCTTTGACCCGGCCGGCCGGCTGCGCAGCCTGACCCTGTGGCCCGGGGAGGAAATCGTGGTGCGCGCGCCGTGCGGCAACGTTCCGGTGCGCCTGGGTTTGTCCTTTCATGCCGGCGGCACGGTGTGCTCGCTGGAACCGGCCCGGCCCCTGGAGGTATCCACCCCGGTCGGCTCGATCTGGGCCTATGACCCCGATGCTGTCGGCATCAGCGGCGATGATAATTCCCTGGTCTTTGATGGCGACGGGCAGGTGGTGCGGGTGGCCACCGTGCGCTCGAGCGTTCTGGCGCAGTTGCCGGACGGTTCGCGCCAGGAGCTTTCCCCGCTGGTGCGCGACAGCATCTGCGGCGACGGCGACCAGGAACTGACAGCGCTTATCCTGGAATTTGCCGCCGACAGCCTGACCGCCCGCCACGGGGTTGCCGCGCCCGTGGCCGTTTTCCCCCGGGCCGGCGTCCATTATGCGACCCGCCCCTTCGTGGCCGCCTTTGCCCTGAGCTTCGCGCCTAAACAATGTTCCATGTAGGCCGCTTTCCCTTGACGCCCCCCCCTTTCGGACTGATATAAGAAAGCATCCAGAACCGAAGCCGGCCGCAAGCCTTCTTGGGCTGCGGCTGCGGCGCGGGCAAGGCCTGCTTCCCTGGCGATGTGCACGGAATCCTTCCGTTGCGCTGACGCTGGCGGGGCCGGCGCACTGCATCTTTCGGGCGAGCGCACCGGGATGCACCAAGGAGGTCTTTCGTGGGTAAAACCACAAGCGTCTTGCTGGCTGTGTTTTTTTTGCTTTTTGCAAGCGTGGAGTTTGCCGCAGCCAAACGGCTCGGCGGGGGCGGCTCCATGGGCAACCGGCAGTCGTTTAGTTCATCCACCACGCCTCGTCCGTCCATGGCCCCGCCAGCGGGCGGGTTTACCTCGCCGCAATCGGGCGCAGCCAATCCGGGCGGCGGCTTTTTCTCCCGTCCGGGGATAGGCGGCATGTTCGGCGGTCTGCTTGTGGGCGGGCTTTTAGGCTCGATGCTTTTTGGCGGCGGCCATGGCGGCGGCGGTCCGGGCCTGCTCGATATGCTGCTGATTGGCGGCGGGTTATTTTTGCTGTTTAAGTTCCTGCGCGCCCGTCGCGCGGCCACGGCCGGCGGGCCGGGCGTTGGCCAGCCCATGGCCCGGTCCTACGAGTCCGAGCCGTTGGGGCAGGCGAGGCAGGCGGCGGCCGGCGGCTGGAGCAATCTCGGGGCAGACCCGAGCGGCCCGGCTGGCCCGACGGGGCCGGATCTGCCGCCCGGCTTTGACACCGAGGAGTTCCTGGCCGGGGCCAAGGCGCTGTTCGCCCGGCTGCAACGCTCCTGGAGCAGCCGCAATCTGGCTGACATCGAAACCTTTGCCACCCCGGCTTTTATGGCCGATGTGCGTAAGCAAGCGGCAGACGACCCGACGCCGACACCGACCGACGTCTTGCTGGTGGACGCCAAGCTGTTGGAAGTGCGCAGTCAGGGCGGAATGACCATCGCTTCGGCCTATTTCGATACGCTGCTGCGCGAAGACCCCAAGGCCGGGCAACCCGAGCAGGTGCGTGAAGTCTGGCATTTCGTGCGCCGCGAAGGTGTTGCGGGCGACGCCTGGAAGCTCGACGCCATCCAGCAGATGGACGCGTAACGGGCACTGCGGCCGACTGGCCGCCGACGCCAAAAGGGAGGGGGACGGCCCCCTCCCTTTTTTTGTGCCCGCGCCGCAGCAACGGTGATGTCCGTCAAGTGCAAACAGCGTTTCCCTATCCATAGCCGACCAGATTGCCAGCCAGCGCCAAGAACCCCTTAAAAACATCTCCAGTTGGGGGGTCCGGGGGGATCATCCCCCCGGCCGCCGGAGGCTCTTCTGCCTTCTGCCTTCTGCCTTCTATCTTCTGCCTTCTTCTCTCTCTCGCCCCCTGGCCGCCGGGCGGGGCTTAATAGCGCGAATAGGTCACAACATCCTCCTGGAACTGGGTCATCACTTCGTCGGTCAGGGAGGGACGGACCAGCGTGATCTTTTCCAGGATGCATTCCGTGGTCACCACAAAGTCTTTTCCGGTCTCGTATTCCCGGTCAAAGGCGTATTGGGCGATGAGCTGATACAGGTGTTCCAGATCAGCCGGTGTATAGTGCCGCGTCTGTTTGACAATGCAGTCCAGGTCGATATCCCCGACATTGATCCGGGCGTTGTGGTGTTGCAGGATCGTCCGCCGCCCATCGTCGTCGAGGACGCCCACCGGGATGATGCAGTCAAAACGGCCGGGCCGCAGCAGTGCCGCGTCCAATTGCCGCACATAGTTGGTGGCGCACACCAGGAGCACCTTGTTGCCCTGACTCTTGAGCAGGGGAACCTGCTTGAGGAATTCGTTGGTGATGGAGCGGTCGATGCGGTCGGCCTCGTCCCGGCTGGCCGCGAGTTCCTCGAATTCGTCAATAAAGATGACGGCTTCCTCAAGGCGACGGGCCTTTTCCATGGTGGCGCGCAAGTTGGCACCGATTTTGTCCACGCCTTCGGCCATGAGCATGCTGGGCGCGATTTCGATGAACCACCAGCCGAGAAACCCGGCCATGGCTTTGACGAAATGTGTTTTCCCCGTGCCCGGAGGGCCGAAGAAGACGATGGCTTTGGGGGTGACAACGCCGTGTTTCTTGGACAGGCCTTCTTCCTGAAGCGGTCGGATGATGCGTTTCTGGACGAGTTGCTTGGGCGGTTGCGAATCGGAGATGGTTTTCCAGATGTCGCGGTCGATGTATTGGGCACCCATTTCGCCGAGAAGGTCGGCCTGGCGTCCCAGCCGCAGATCCTGCCCGGCCACGAAGTTGTCCAGGAAATCGATACAGGCGGCCCGAAAGCCCACGTCCCGGCCGAGTTTTTCGGACAAGACCCATTTGTGGTCCATGATTTTCTGCCACAGGTCGGCGGCAATGGCTTCATCGAATTTAATGCCGCTGGCCTCAAAGATGTCCGTACTGTAATCTGTCGGCATAACGCTATTAACTGTCTGCGTTTGCATAGGGTATCCTCCTCAATGGCAGAGACAATTCATTTCAAAAATGAATCTGCCTTGGAATGCGTCGGAGTGGAATAGTGGGTGGAGCGTGCGAAGTGGAGCGTAGAAGTGTCTTGGACAATGGGCGTGATGCCTGTTGCTGTCAACTGTTTTTTTGACAGCATTGTTTTTCAGGGCGGCGAGCGGTTGGTGTTTGCCCGGTCAGGGCGTTCCCGCAGCCGGCTTATGCGTTCGGTTCGGGGGCGTTGGCGGTCCGCTCGCGCCCCAAGGCGACAACCGGGTCAGCGCAGAGGGGAGCTGCGCCGCCCTGCCCTGGAGAGCCCGGCCGCCCCGACCACGCCCGCCCCGGCCCCCGCTGCATGGCATGGACTCCGGGCGCGGCATCGGGTAAGCAGGCTGGCGGCCCCAGGCGTCCTGTTCCCGTGCGGATTGGGCTTTGGGAAACGGCTGCAGACGATGGCCGCGACCACGTTTTGGACGCGGCAGCGGTCCGAACAAGCAGGCTTTGCCCTTTCGGGCCAGCGACCAAGCACCTCTTTTAGCCCAGGCGCACCATGAAGACCAACACCCTGTCGGCCCGATGCCCCTTGCCCAAAGTGCGCTGCACGCTCCCGGCGCTCCTTGTCCTCATGCTCGCGGTGGGGGTCTTTGTTTCCGGCTGCGCCAGGGTTTCCATCCGGGAAGTCCCCATTGCCCAGCGCTACGACGCCCTGGACCGCTCGGCCATTAATTCCGACCGGCCCAGCGAATTGACCCTGGCCTTTTTAAAGCAGCGCGACCTGGACGGGCAATGGAAAAGCGATCCCGACAGCCTTATCACCGCCCTGGACGCCAAGTATCAGGCCGATCCGGGGCCGGGGACGCTGTTTGCCCTGATCGAACTGACCCACCTGCAAGCCAAGCGCTACGCTGCCCAGCCCGAACAGTCTGCGCCCTTTGACCTTTCCTGCGCCGTTTATTCCTATCTGTTCCTGTTTGATCCCAAGGTCGCCCCGGACAAGGGCTATCTGCGCCCCAACGCCCGGCTGGCCGCAGAGTTTCACAACCGTTCGTTGTCGCGCTATCTGCTTTACGCCCGCGCGGCCGGCATTGGCTTCAGTCCGGGACAGACCCTGGCCACGGCCAACGCCTCGGTGGAACTCAAGGATCGGGAATATGGCCTGGCCTTTGCCCCGGACGAGATCAGCAGCTACCATCTGGCTTACGAATACGCCGTCTCCGGCCTGGACGTGACCTATACCGTGCCGGGCCTGGGCGTGCCGCTGATTCTCGTGCGCGAGGCTGGCGCGGCCCGGGACGACCGGCCGGAAGAACGATTTCTCACCCGGGTGCGGCAAGTGCTGGCCGCAACGCTCTTTTTGCGCATCGAGACGGAACCGGCGACCGGTCGCGGCGGGCGGCGGGTCTACCGCAGCCGCCTGGAACTCTACGACCCCATGCGGGTCAATACCGTGGCTGTTGATGGCATGACCGTGCCCCTTGAGACGGACATCTCCACGCCGCTGGCCTGGATGGCCGCCCATGCCCCGGCCCCCCAGGGCATCAAGGGACTCATGGACCCCCAGGCTTTCCAGTCGGACCAGGGCCTGTACATGCTCCAGCCCTACCAGAAGGACAAGATTCCGGTGGTGTTCGTCCACGGCCTCATCAGTTCCCCCATGACCTGGCTGCCCATGATCAACGGGCTTATGGGCGATCCGAAACTGCGGGAACGCTACCAGTTCTGGTATTTTTCCTATCCCACCGGCAACCCGGTGCTGTACTCGTCCATGCTGCTGCGCCAGGCCCTTTTAAGCGCCCAGGCGACCTTTGATCCCACCGGGTCCAATCCGGCCTTTAACAACATGCTCATTGTCGGCCATAGCATGGGCGGGCTTTTGACCAAGGACATGGTGCAGGACTGCGGGGACCTGCTGTGGAACACCATCTCCAAAACGCCCGTAGCGCAGTTGGCTTTGCCCCCGGACATCCAGGAGCAGGTAGAAAAATTGTTCTTTTTCAAACGCTTGCCGTTTGTGACTGAGGTCATATTTATTTCCACGCCCCATCGGGGATCGGAAATGGCCCTGGGGACTATCGGAAAGATCGGCAAGGCCCTGGTCACCTTGCCGCTGACCCTGGTCAAGGCCAGCGCCACGCTTTTTACGTCCCTGGCCCGGCACGGCATGCATCTGCCCATCACCGGCGTGCCCACGGGCATCGACGGGCTTTCGCCGAAAAATCCCCTGCTGGAACTCACAGCCGCCATGCCCGTGGCCGTGCCCTTCCACTCCATCATCGGCAACGAGGCAAAGGGCGGCGTGGCCGGCGGTTCCGATGGTGTGGTGCCTTATCGAAGCTCCCATCTGGACGGGGCCGCGTCCGAACTGATCGTCAAATCCGGCCACGGTGCCCACGAGCATCCCCTGGCCATCCGCGAGGTGCGGCGCATCATGCTGGAGCACATGCGCACGACCGATGCCGCCACGTCAGAGGCGACGGTCGCGCCTGACGTGACAACCGCGCCGGCAAAGCCAAACGGGCGAGGGAAGCCGGCCGTGCCAGCAAAACAGAGTGAGCCGGCAAGACCGACTGCACCAAAGCAGGCCGTGCCGGCTCAACGGAACGCGCCCGCCGCTCCGGCCGCCGCAATCCCCCCGGTCCCATGCGCCGTGCCGCCAGCGGCAACTGCCGCAACGGCCCCGACTGCGCCGTGAGCCGCCGGGCCAGCCTGATCCGCGTGGTCCTGACGGTGCTGGCGGCGCTGGCCGTGGCGCTTATGACCGCCTGGGCCGCCCTGGCCGTCTACTGGTCGGATATCCCCGGCCAGACCCTGCGTCTGGTCCTGGCCGCCGGGGTGGTCCTGGCCACGCTTGCGGCCTTTGGCCTGACCCGCCGCCGGGGCTGGACGCTCCTCGCCTTTCTTGCGGCCTTTGCCTGCTTTGTGGTGTGGTGGTCCGGCATAAAGCCCGCCAATGACCGGGACTGGCAGCCCGATGTGGCCGTATTGCCCTATGCCGACGTTTCCGGCGACAGTGTGACCGTGCACAACATCCGCAACTGCGACTATCGCAGCGAAACAGACTATACGCCGCGCTACTACGACAAAACCTTTGATCTGGCGCACTTGGACTCTGTTGATCTCATTGCGGTCTATTGGATGGGTGACGCCATCGCCCATGTGATGCTCAGCTTCGGCTTTGCCGGGCAGGACTATTTGTGCTTCTCCATCGAGACCCGCAAGGAGCGCGGCGAAGACTATTCCTCGCTCAAGGGCTTTTTCAAACAGTACGAGCTCATCACCGTGGCGGCCGACGAGCGCGATCTGATCCGGTTGCGCACCGAGTATCGCCGGCCGCCGGAAGATGTCTATCTGTACCGCACGCGCCTGAAACCTGACGTTGGCCGCAAACTTTTTCTGGAATACGTCAAGGAGATGAATCGGCTGCGCCAAACGCCGGAATTTTACAACACCCTGACCACCAACTGCACCACCAATATCGTGCGGCATTTTCGGGCTTTTGGCGATCTGGTGGGCTACAACTGGAAGATTCTCTTTTCAGGCTTTGCGCCGCTCTACGCGTATGAATTGGGCGGGCTGGACGATGCTTTGCCCTTTGCAGCGCTTCGGGCCAAAAGCCTGATCAATCCGGTGGTCCATGACGCCGGGGACGGATCGGATTTTTCCCGGCGGATTCGGGCGGGGTTGCCGGGAATTGATCCGGCCCAGGCGCGGCAGCCGGCTGCCGTCAGCCCTTGACCACGCAGGAAAGGTCGTTCGGGCTGGTGAACAGGGGCTTGTCAAAGGCGATGCCGAATGCGTCGTCTTCCACCCAGCGCACCGTGGCCATGCGAAATTCGCCCAGCGGCCCCACCGGCTGGAGTCCGGCGTTAAATAGGATTTTGTCGTGCTCGGCCACCGGGAAGCCCTTGGCCTCGACAAAGCGCAACCGCGCGCCAAGCTCGCTCAGGTCAATGATATGCACCTCGGCGGCCTGATGGCGCGTCTGCACATGCCCCCGGTGCAAGGCGTCGTCGGCGCAGAAGGACACGCGTTTGGCCGACCGGCGATCCCCGCACTCCCGGCAGCGCCAATAGCACGGCGCGGGCGGTCCGCGATCGACCAGCTCGTGCCAGGCCGACTTGCCGCAGGCCGCGCATTTTCGAAGTTCCACCAGCGGCATGGCGAGTGTCCTTTGGCTGCGGGTATTTATTATCTGAATCTGTTATCAGGTTACGTGGTTAACCCGTTGCCGTAAAGACCTGCAGACGCCGGGCCGCCGGTCGTGTGCCAACAGCCGGACGCGTTGGAGTGTACGGGCCGGGCTTGCGGCGCTAGCGGTCGCGGTCCTTTCAAAGGTCTGCCCAAGCCAACTGCGGCTGCGTACCGAGCGTCCCCTCGACGCCGCCTGCCCGGCGTGGTAGCCCCTCTCCCGTCGCCTCCGCCTGCCATAAACCTGCCAACCGGACGAATCTATGGCCTCTGAAATCTTTGGCAACCGGGCCTTTACGCGTTTTTGGACTGCGCGCAGCGCCTCCGGCTTTGCCTACCACATGACCGCCGTGGCCGTGGGCTGGCAGGTGTATGACCTCACCGGCAGCGCCTTGATGCTCGGGCTGGTCGGGCTGGTGGAATTTTTGCCCCAGTTCCTGCTCACCCTGGTGGTGGGGCAGGTGGCCGACCGTTTCGACCGCCGCCGCATTGCCGGCGTGTGCCAGTTGGTGGAAGCCGCCGCCCTGCTGTTGCTGTTGGCCGAGGCGGCCGGCGGCCTTCTGGGCCTTGGCGGCATCTTCGCCTGCGTGGCCCTTATCGGTGCGGCCCGGGCTTTTGAGACGCCGACCCTTCAGGCTTTGTTGCCAAGTCTCGTTGCCCCGGAGTCTTTGCCGCGCATGCTGGCCTGGAGCGGCTCGGTCTGGAAGACGGCCATGATCCTCGGGCCGGCGGCCGGCGGCGTGCTTTTTATGCTGGGGCCGGGCGTGGTCTACGGTCTGGGCGCTCTGGTCTATGTCCTGGCCAGCTTGGCGGTCCTGTCCATTCCGGCGGCGGCCAAGGTACCCGCGCCGGCCGGGAGCTTGTGGAGCACGGCCCTGGACGGGCTGCGCTTTATCCGTCGCCGGCCGATCATTTTCGGGGCCATCTCCCTGGATCTGTTTTCCGTGCTCCTGGGCGGGGCCACTTCGCTGCTGCCGGTCTTTGCCCGCGACATCCTGGCTGTGGGGCCGGGCGGGCTGGGAGCCTTGCGGGCCGCACCGGCGCTTGGAGCCCTGGCCATGTCGCTCTATCTCACCCGTTTTCCGCTTAAGCGCCGGGTGGGGCGCACCATGTTCGCGGCGGTGGCTGTGTTCGGCCTGTCCACCATCGTCTTTGGCCTGTCGCGCTCCTTTCCCTTGTCCGTGGCCGCCCTGGCCGTACTGGGGGCCGGGGACATGATCAGCGTGGTCATCCGCTCCACCCTGGTGCAGATCGACACACCCGATGCCCTGCGCGGCCGGGTCAGCGCTGTCAACGCCGTCTTTATCGGCACCTCCAACCAGCTTGGCGATTTCGAGTCCGGGCTTATCGCAGCGGCGCTCGGCGCAACCGGGGCCGTGGTGGTCGGCGGGCTGGGGGCCTTGGTCGTGGTGGCCCTGTGGATGCGCTTTTTCCCGGAACTGGCCCGGCGCGACCGGCTGGTTCCCCATGTTCCCGCCGTCGGCCGGCCGGGGGAGACATAGGCGAGGCAGGAGCGCAACGAAAAGGACCGAACGCGCCACCCGGCCAGCCGCCGTCAGGCCGGCCGGGCTGGAGCCATGCCTTGTCTTGGGGGCGGTTGCCCCGTATCGAAAAGGCGGCGCGCCGCAGTATCGGCAGCCCGGGGAGGCATTATGGACATACAGGATTGGCGTGGGGAATTTGCGGTTACGGCCGATACGGTGTTTTTTAACCACGCAGCGGTGTCGCCGCTGCCGCGTCGGGCCTGTCTGGCCGGGCACGAAGTCTTTGCCGAGCGCTGGCGGCGGGCGTCCAAGGACTATATGCGCTGGCTGGCGCTGGTGGCCGAGGCCAGGGACCGGGCCGCCCGGCTGCTTGGCGCTGCCGCTACCGACGTGGCCTTTACCGGCAACACCTCCTGCGGCCTGTCGCTGGTGGCGGCCGGCCTTGCCTGGCAGCCCGGCGACCGGGTGGCTGTGACCTGGCCGGATTTCCCGTCCGTGCGGTTTCCTTTTGACAATCTGGCCCGGCTTGGCGTCACGGTGGTGGAAATCCCCAAGCACGACGGCGTGGTGGACATGGAGGCCGCGGCCCGCCTTATTCCGGGTTGCCGGCTGGCGGTTGCTTCCACGGTGGACTGGATGACCGGCGCGGCCCTGGACTGCGCCGCCTTTGTGGGGCTTTGCCGGCAATCCGGGGCGCTTAGCTGCCTGGACGCCATCCAAAGCCTTGGGGCGCTGCCCTTTGACGCCTCGGCCCTTGGCGTTGATTTCGTGGCCGCCGGCTGCCACAAATGGCAGCTTGGCCCCATGGGGCTGGGCATTTTTTACGTGGCCCCGGCGGCCGCCCCGACCTTGGCCACGGTGCTGGCCGGCTGGCGCAGCATGCGCGACGAGGAGCGTCTGGGCGAGGCGTTTTGCTTAAAAGACGGGGCCGGGCGCTTTGAGCCGGGCACCCAGGACATTACGGCCATTGCGGCCTACGGCGAGTCCCTGGCCTTACTGGAAGAGGTCGGAATGGAGCGCGTTGGCCAGCGTATTTTTGCCGTAACACGCGGGCTGGCCGAGGGACTGGCCGAACGCGGCCTGACCGTCGTCTCGCCCCAGGGGGCCGGACAGTGTTCGGGCATCCTGTCCTTTGCCCATCCCGATCCGACCGGGCTTTTCACCCATCTGGAAGCTGCCGGCGTGGCTGCCTCGCCCCGGGGCGGGCGCATCCGGCTGTCGCCGCATTTTTATAACGACCACACCGACGTGGCCCGGTTTTTCACCATCCTCGACGCTTTCGACAGGCGGTAAACGACCGCTTGTGCCGGGGCTCGCCCGACTTTGGGCGCGGGCGGGCCATAGTAAAAGGGCTGGGGCAAGCGGGAGTGGCGCGGGCTTGGTTGCGGGCCAAAAGCGGTGAGTGCTTTATTGCTGTAATCAGACGGATGGCGGCAAGATACTTCTAGGGTGCAGCCTGTCGATTTTTGAGGCTGTTAAGTATTCTGAATGAAAGACTTTCACAACGTTCCAAACCGTTGTCAATACCATGGCATAGCAACGCACCGCCCACTTTGCCGGCAAGACTTCTTCCCCTGAGTTCCAATACAGTGCTACAAGGCACCATGGAATCCGCGTTTAGCCCCCGGCATGCAGTTGCGTGGAGGACTCTTCAGGGTTGCCTTCCCTTCAAAGCATTCCGGCAACGCCTCAAAACCACCAAGGAACTTTTCCCATGAACGAAGTCACCCGTCGCAAATTCCTCGGCGTCGCCCTGGGCGCAGGGTCCATGGCCATGCTTCCCGGGCTGGCCTTCGGGTCGGCCAAGGCCGCAAAGACCGCAGCCAAACAAACCAGCCTGGCCACCGGACAGGCCATGGCAAGTATCAAAGCGCTTATTGACGAACTGCGCGCCGAAGGCCGGGCCTTTGCCGCCGACACCCTGGCCAGCGACAACAACGCCCAGTGGGATCGTCTTCTGGAGCACTATTTTGACCGCAAAAAATTCGCGTCCATCTCGGTCAACGCCGCCAATCTGTGCCCGTCCCTGCGGCCGGTCAACCGTATGTCCGCCCTGGTGCGCGACATGCTCGAAGCCGACATCTCCTTCCCCATGCGCGGTGAACTGGCCCAGGCCAGCCTTGGCTATGGTCTCAGTGCGGTCAAGGACTGGTTCGGTCTGGGCGGCTCGGACGCCAAGGCCGATTTCCTGCTGGCCCTGACGGCCAATTCCACCATGGGTAACAACTTCGTCAACAACGGTTTGGTGACCTCTGGCTTTATGGACCCGCAAAAGGACAACATCGTGGTCTGGGACGTCAATCATCCCACCAACTACGATGCCTGGATGTATCGCAAGGCCACCCAGGGCTGGGGAGCCGACTCCATCAGGATACTTAAGACCAAAATGTTTTCAAGCACCGTGACCGATGCGGAACGCAAAGCCGGCACCATCCCCTCTGACCCGCAAAGCGAGGACGAGATTATCGCTGCGCTGCTCGCCCTGGTCGACGAGCGAACCAAGCTGGTGACCCTGTCCTGGCAATCCAACGAATGCGGCATGGTGTTGCCCATGCAGCGCATCGTCCAGGAGCTGCGTGCGGTCAATAAGAACATCCATATCCACGCCGACAGCGCCCAGACCTTCGGCGTCCTCGACCTCAAGCTCGGGCAGGTGGACGTGGACAGCATCGCCGGCAGCTTCCACAAATGGCCCTGTGGACCCAAGATGGTCGGCATCCTGTACATGAACAACAAACACGGCGCGGCCGAGCGATTCACCCCAAGCATCTGGGGATACGACGAATACATCAACACCCCGGCTGATTATGGCTTTGCTGCAAATACCGGCACTATCGACCCCAATGCCAAGCGATTTTCCTATCTCGGCCAGCAAAATGATGCCACGCTGGTCGGCTCCTGGATGGCTGCTCTCTTTCACACCGGCCAGATTCATCCGGGAGTCACCGCAGCCAGGATTGAGGCCCGCATTCACTATCTCGGCGGGCAGGTCAAGAATTCTCTATTTAAGCATTTGCCGAAGATATTTCCAGATTTCACCCCAAAAACGGCGGCCCAATGGATCGCAACGCCGACGAGCAACGACAAGTTGCGCAGCTCGGTGTATCTCTTCAAGGCCCCTGAGGGTATCGTCGCTGGCGACGTCATGAAGCATGTGTACGAACAGCATCGGTTTGCTATTGCCAACCTCAAGGTCATGGGCCACGATCTGCTGCGGATTTCGCCTACCATCTGCAACAGTGCCAAGGACGTCGATGACGTGGTGGCAGCTGTGGTGGATGTCGTTTTGGCCATGAAAAAGAAGACTCTTGCCAATAACACCCATACGCGGTCCTACGCTTAGGGGAAATCACGCATTCGCCCGAGTCTGCCATTGCACGCGTCGGAGAACCGAAAAAAAGCCGGGGAACCATATGGTTCCCCGGCCTTTTGGCGTGGCGCGGTTGTCTAGGCCGGAAACGAGCGGGCGAACAGATCGGCGATGGCGGCCAGGGCTGCCTCGTTGGGAAAGCGCGTGCCCGTGCCGGTGAAATGGGTCTGGGTGATGACCGGGGCCGGGGCGGCCTGCCAGGCGCCGCTTTTCCAGGTGTACCAGCTGTTTTTCTCCTGGCAAAAGACGAACAGGGGTTTGTTGCAGATTTTGGCGAATTCCGCGCCCCAGCCCGTGCCGCCGGTGACGGTGCCGTCTTCGTGGATGACGCCGATGACAAAGACTTCCAGGCCGGCGTCCACCTGATGCATGATGGTGCGCAGCACCATGCGGATTTGCGGGCCGTTGCTGAATTTGCGGTCCAAAAGCTTGGAGACGTAGGTCAGGCTCACGTCTTTTTTGACCAGCTCTTCGTTGGTCAGCACGCGGATGCCGCGGGTGCGGTCGATGCGGTGGCCTTCGAAGGTGAAATTGACTTCCTGGACGCCGTACCGTTCGGCCTGGCGTCCGAATTCGGCTTCAGCGCCCTGGGCGCCGCCGCTAAAGAGCGTGAAATTCGTGGCGTTGGGCATTTCGACTCCTATGGGTTGCGGATCAAGGCCGGATGGGTTCGCCGATCCTTCCTATTGCACCTTTGCCGGCTGTTTCGCAACACCGGGGCAGAGGGTCGCGGCCATATCTACGGCGTTTTGAGGCCAATAAGGCGCAACAGCCCATCGAGGATGGTCAACGGATGGGGCGGGCAGCCGGGTACAAAAAGGTCTACGGGCAGATGGGGGGTGGCCCCGCCGGTGGTTTCCGGGCTGTCGGCGAAAAGACCGCCCGAGATGGCGCAGGCCCCAACGGCTATGGCCACCCGGGGATCAGGCACGGCGTCAAAGGTGTCGCCCACGGCGGAAAGCATGTTGCGCGTCACCGGGCCGGTGACGACCACGCCGTCGGCGTGGCGCGGCGAAGCCACAAAATCGATGCCGAAGCGGCCAAGATCAAAAACGATGGTGGTCAGCACGTTGATGTCGGCCTCGCAGGCGTTGCAGCCGCCGGCACTGATCTGGCGCAGCCGCAGCGAACGGGCGAAGAGCTTTTGCCGGGCCGGCTCCAGGGGCGTGACCGTCGGGCGCGTGCCCGGCCGCAGGATAAGCCCCTCCCGGGTGCTGGAGGCCAGCCGGTGGTCGCCGGAAAACGACACCCGCCCGCCCGGACAGGCCCCGGCGCAGGCCCCGCACAGGATGCAGCGGCCAAGATCGAGATAAAGGCCATCTGCGTCGGCACCAAGGGCACGACTCGGGCAGACCCCGGCGCAGGAGCCGCAGCCCGGGGCGCAGGGTCCGGCACTGAGGATGGGCAGGCCCCGGTATCGCGGCGGCAACGGCGGCAGGCTCGCGGGGAAGGCGATGGTGCGATGGCCCTGGCGCAGGCGTTCCAGCAGGATGTTGAGCATAGCTGCGTATCCTAAAGATCGTGGCCGCAGTACGACAGGTTAAAGCTCTTGTTGCACAGCGGGAAATCCGAGACTTGTTGGCCGCGAAGGGCCAGGGCCAAGCCGAACCAGTTGTGAAAGGACGGATCGATGATCTTGTAAGCCGCAAATTTTCCGTCGGCATCGGTTGCGGCCACGTGGCGGATTTCGCCGCGCCAGCCTTCGACCAGCCCCACGGCCAGACTGTGGGGCGGCAGTGCGTCCGGCAGGGCCGCACGCACCGGCCCGGCCGGCAGATCGGCCAGGGCTCCTGCAATGAAATCCAGGGAGGCTTCCACTTCCAGCCGGCGTACAAGCCCCCGGGCCTGGACGTCGCCCGAGTCGTTGAGCTGCATGGGGATGTCCTTGGCTCCGGCCCCGGGCAAGGGGAAGGAGTGGCGGGCGTCGCGGGGCAGGCCGCAGGCCCGGGCCGGCGGACCGACCAGCCCGATGTCCCGGGCGGTTTCGGCGCAAAGCCGCCCCGTGCCCTCGAAACGGGCCAGGGCGGTGGAGGAAATAAAGAGAATGGCGGCGGCACCGAGAACTGCCCGGCCGGCATCGGCCACGCGCCGGGACAGTTCCTCTATTTCCGGCTGACCCAGATCCCAGGCCGTTCCGCCCGGCCGCACCAGTCCCCGGCCGAAGCGGTTGCCGCAGACAACGCCGGTGCAGTTGAGGAAATCGCCCCGGATGCGGCCGCAAAAGGACATGGTGGGCAGATAGCCGACGTCGCCGGCCAGGGCTCCGATGTCGCCGGTGTGGTTGGCCAGCCGTTCCAGTTCCAGGGCGATGCGCCCGATAGCCCGGCCCCGGGCCGGGGCGGTTAAGCCGGTCAGCGTCTCCAGCACGGCGGCGTGGGCCAGGCAGTGGCCGATGGTGGTGTCCCCGGCGGCAGTCTCCATAAAATGGACGGTGCGCCGGTCCGGGCCGCCGGCAAGTGCGGCCTCGATGCCCCGGTGCTGAAAACCCAGGCCGATCTCCAGGTGAATAACTTCCTCGCCGAAGCACTGGAACCGGAAATGCCCCGGTTCGATGATGCCGGCATGGACCGGCCCGACCGCCACTTCGTGGACCTGCTCGCCGCGCACCTGGAAATACTCCGTCACCCCCGGGGCCGGACGCGGCGTATCGGGCCGGGCCGGACAGCCGGTGAACCGCACGGGCTTGAGCCAGGGATGGCCCGTTGGCATGATGCCCCACTGCTCGTAGATCTCGCGTTCAAACAAGTGGCACTGGGGGCACTCGGGGGTCAACGAAGGATAGGCGGTGAGCGGGGCGGTGCGCAAAAAACTGAGCTGGCCGTCGTGGTCGCGGCCCATGAGGCAGCACAACTCCCGGCCGCCGGCGTCGCCGGGTAGGGTGAAAAGAGCCAGCACCCGCCAGCCCTCGGCCACGCGGTCAAGCACGCGGCAACGAAAGGCGTCCACAGGGGTCACCGGAACGGTGGTCAGGTCCAGGCGCTCGGTAGCGGCAAATTCCATGGCGGGTCAGCCTCCCAGGGACACGGCGGCGGCCGCGCGTTCAAGCAGGCCCGTCACGGCCTCGGGAATATACAGCCCAAGCACCAGCGTGGCGGCCAAAAGGAGAAGGGGCGGAACCACGGAGAGGAGTTGCTCCCGGCCCGGATGGGGCACGGCCGGGGGCAGCGGTCCCTGGATCATGCGGCAGACCGGCGTGGCCATGCCGATGAAAATGACCGCCAGGGCTACCATATAAAACGTGGCGGCAAACCCGTGCCCGCCGGCCAGCATGGCTTTGAGGATGGTCAGTTCGCTGACAAAAATGCCAAAGGGCGGCGAACCGACGATGGCCAGAAAGCCGGCCGTCCACAGGGCGGCGGTCACCGGCAGGGCGCGCGACAGGCCCCGGGCGTCGTAGCAGGAGCGGGTGTGGTACAGGGCCAGGATGTTGCCGGAAATGAGAAAGAGCGCTCCCTTGGTCAGGGAGTGGTTGACGGCGTGGAGCATGGCCCCAAACGTCGCGCCGCCGCCGATGCCCACACCAAGTGCCAGGATGCCCATGTGCTCGACGCTGGAATAGGCCAGCAAGCGCTTGTAATCACCCTGCCCGACGATAAAGACAGCGGCCGTGCCCATGGAAACAAGACCGAAAAGCACCAGCAGTTCACCGCCAAAGTCGCCCATGCCGGCGGCGACAAGCAGTTGCTGGGCACGCAGGATGCCAAGGAAGGCGCAGTTTAAAAGCGCCCCGGACAGCATGGCCGACACCAGGGACGGCGACTGGCTGTGGGCGTCGGGCAGCCAGTTGTGCATGGGGGCCAGACCCATTTTCGAGCCGTAGCCGACCAGCAAAAAGATAAAGGCCGCCCGCAACCAGGGGTGGGCCGCCCCTGCGGCCCGGGGGAGCATCTCGGTCAGGCCCATGGAGGTGAGTGGGCTGGCCGGATCGTAAAAGGCCACGGAAAATAAGATATTGCCCAAAAGGGCCAAGGCGATGCCCACGGAACAGATGACCAGGTATTTCCAGGTGGCTTCCAGGGACCGCCGGTGGCGGTGGAAATAGATCAGCGGGGCGCTGGAAAGGGTGGTGGCTTCGATGCCGACCCATAAGACAGACAGGTTGCGCGTGGCGCACACCACGGTCATGGCCGCCAGAAACAGCAGCAGGCACATGGTGAAAACGCGTTCCGGGGCGTTTACAAAGGCCGCGCCGTCCTGGAAATCGCGGCGGGGACCAGCCCCTTCATGGCCCAGATAGCCCACGGCGTAGCAGGAGGCAGCCACAAAAAGGAGGCTGGCCAGGGTCAGAAAAAGCTGCCCCAGGGCGTCGAGTTCGAGCAGTCCCCCGTAGGCCGGGGCCGGCGGGTGGACAAAGCAGGCCAGTGTCAGGGCTAAATGGATCAGGCCCGCGAGCACCAACAGCGCCCGGCGCGGGCCATCGGCCGGCAATGCCAGGGCGAGAAGGCCGGCCAGCAGGGGAACCAGGGGCAGAACGGTCAGCATGTCGATCAATCCCGCAGGCTGCAAAACCGTCCGACGTCGATGGACTCGAAGGTTTTATTGATATGGTGCAGGGCAATGCCCATGACGAAAACGGCCACGAAGACGTCGAGCAGAACCGACAGTTCCAGCCAGACCGAGCCTTGGGCCAGGGGCACGCCCAGGAGGAAAATGCCGTTGTCGGCGGCCAGATAGCCGATGACCTGGGTGATGGCCTTGCGCCGCGCCACCACCAGGGCCAGCCCGGAAAAAATCGAGGTCAGGGCGGCCGGGAAGAGCAGCGGCGGGAACAGGCCCGGCGGAAAGGGCAGCCGCGTCTCCAGCCACAGGGAAAAAAGCAGCCCGGCCACGCCTGATAAAAGCGACAGGTTAAATCCCAGATACGGCTCGACCACGGGATCGCCGCTTAAGCGCGACAGGGTGCGGGCCAACAACCAGGGGAAGCCGATGGCTTTGATGGCAAAGACGCCAAGGGAGAGGATCAGGGCATGGCTGTGGGGGTCCGGGCCAAGGACGGCCAGGGGCATGGCGGCCAAAAGCAGGCCCTGCACGGCAGTGATGCGGGTCAGTGTAATAAGGCGTGTGACAGCCAGATAGGCCAGATTGACGCAGACCAGGGCCACCAGCAGATATTGGGTCATTTCCATGGCCTACCTCCACACCGTCAGGACCAGGGACAAGGCGGCCAGGGCACCGGCCCCGCCCAAAAGACGCGGCACCCGCATGAGCCGCAGCCGGGCCATGACCGATTCCACCAGCCCGATGGCCACGGTGACGAGGAGCATGCCGGCTAAAAAGGCGGCCCAGCCGGCGGCCGGCGACAGGGAGCGCACCGGCAGGACGGCCAGCACGGTCAGGGCGGCAAAAAACCAGAGCTTGAGCGCAGCGCCGTAGACGATAAAGGCCATGTCCGGGCCGGAGTGGTCGAGGACCATGACTTCGTGGATCATGGTCAGTTCCAGGTGGGTGGTGGGGTCGTCCACGGGGATGCGGCAATTTTCGGTCAACAGGACAATGAAAAGGATCAGCGGCACGAACAGGCGTTCCGGGGCCAAAACGCCGGTCAATCCCCGGCCGAGCATGCCGGACAGGGAGATTTCCGGCGCGCCGACGGCCAGGACCAAAAAGCTTAAAAACAGCACCGGTTCGGCCAGGGCGGAAAAGGCGGCCTCGCGGCTGGCCCCCATGCCTTCAAAGCTCGATCCGGTGTCCAGGGCGGCCAGGATCAGGGCCAGCCGGGACAGGCCCAGGCAGTAGGCGGCCAGCATGAAATCGCCGGTAAATGAGACGGGCGCGGGGCTGGCCGGACCGGGCAGCAGGAGCAGGGCGCAGCCGACGGCGGCCAGGGACACGGCCGGCCCGGCTGCCAGCATCCAGGTGGCGGTGTGGCTTACCACCACGCCTTTTTGGATGAGCTTGGCCAGATCGTAATAGGTCTGCAGCAGCGGCCGGCCGACGCGCCCGGCCATGCGGGCTTTGACCCGGTTGATGATACCCGGGATAAGCGGCGCCAGGACCAGGGCGGCGACGATGTGGGTGAGCGCATTCATGGTTAGAGTTTCCAGGCCAGCAGGGCGACGACCGTGGCCAGGACGTAGAGGATGTAGAGGTGCACCCGGCCGTGCTGCACCACCTTCAGGGCATCGCAGCCCCGGGCCACGGCCTCAAAGATCGGCGTGAAAAACCGGTTCTTGACGGCGTCGGGGGTGGCCACGGTCAGTGTGGCCCGGGCCGGAAACAACCCCGGGTCCATGTCCAGCTGGATGGTCATGCCCATGGGCACGGGCATGATCCGGGCGGTTGGTTCGACAAAGGAGCCGGCTGTGTACTGCATGCGGGCTGTTGGGGCGGTATAGGCGCAGCCCCAGGTGGGGGCGGCGCGGCGGCCATGGGCGGCGGTTAACCGGTTGCGCAGCAGCAGCAAGGCCGCGGCCAAAACGACCAGGGCGGCCGAAATCAGACAGACGGTGCGGGTGGTGGCCAGGGCCATGGTCAGGGCGGCCCGGGCCGGGGCCAGATCCATGCCCGGAAAATTGAGCGCCGCCTGTCCGGCCAGGGACAAAAGGGCCGGGGCGAACAGGGCGGCCAGAACCACGCACACAGCCAAAAAGACCAGCGGCGCTTCGGCCAATCGGCCCCGGCTTTGGGCCTTGGCTGCGGCCGGAGTGCGGGGCTGGCCGAGAAAGGACAAGCCGCCGGCCTTGGCAAAGGCGGCCAGGGCAAACCCGCCCACGGCGGCCAGGGCGGCCAAAGCGCCGGCCATGCCCACTTTGGGGAGCAGGCCCGGCAGATCCAGCCCGGCCAGCATGGCCAGGGCCAGGACCAGTTCGCCGATAAAGCCCGACAGCGGCGGCAGACCGGCGATGCCGGCGGCGGCTAATAGAAACAGTCCGCCAACCAGCGGCATTCGCTTGGCCAGACCGCCCAGATGGGCGATGCGGACGCTGCCAACCACCAAGAGCACCTCGCCGGCGCATAAAAAGAGCAGCCCCTTAAAGGCGGCGTGGCTTAAGACGTGAAACAGCGCGCCGCAAAGGCCCAACATGGCCACGGCGTCGTCGCCGGCGGCCCGGCCGACCAGACCCAGGCCCAGCCCCAGGCAGACCAGCCCCATGTTTTCCACGCTGGAATAGGCCAATAAGCGCTTTAAGCCCCCCAGTCCCTGGGCACGCAGGATGCCGAACAGGGCGCTGACCAGGCCCAGCCCCACCAGCAGCCAGCCCTGCCAGGCAACCGGCGGGCCGAGCATCTCCAGGGCGCGCCACAGGCCGTAGACGCCGACGTTGATCATGCCGGCGGACATGACGGCGGTGACGTGGCTGGGCGCGGTCGGGTAGACCTCGGGCAGCCAGATATGGAAGGGGAACAGCCCGATTTTGGCGGCAAAGCCGGCCAGGGCCAACAGGAAAAGGAGTGCGGGCGCGGTCAGGCGGCCGTCCCCGGCGGCGGCAGCGATGGTCTCGAAACTACTCCCCCCGGCCTGGACCATGGCCAGGGTGAAAAAGGCGATGAGGCAGGCCGCGCCGATATGGGCGGCCACAAGATAGATCCAGGCGGCCTCGCGCACTTCGGATTCGTCATCATGCAGGCTGATTAAAAAAAACGGGGCCAGGGACATGATCTCCCAGGCAATGAGAAAACAGACGGCGTCCCGGGCGGTCATGACCAGGGAAAGGCCAAGGAGCAGCAGATTGAAAAAAAACCAGTGGGTGCCGCGCCGGTCGCTGCAGGCGTCGTGCCCGGCCAGAGCCGAGGCCCCGGAAACGGCAGCGGCCGCGCCCAGGACATAGACTGGCAGCAGGAACAGCCGGCTGGCCGGATCGAGGCCCAGGGAAAAGGCTCCCAGGGGCAGTCCCCAGGGCAGGACGATATGGCTGGCGGCGCTGGCCGGGGAGAGCAGCACGCCGGCCAGCCCGGCCAACGAACCGGCCAGGGCTCCGGCCGGCCCCAGGCGATTGGCGGCTTCCCGCCCGCCGCAGGCGACAGCGCAAATGGCCCCGATCAGATAGCATGCAAGTGACAGCCCGAGCCATTCCATGATTGTCAAACCTCGTTGGGTGCCCCATGGCCCCTGCCGGCGGCTGGTATCGTCGCCGAAAAAAGCAGTACGGCAAGGGGCCTAAGCCCCCTGCCGCATGATGTCAATGCCGCCCGGGGGCAGGGGCTACTGGTCCAGATGCATCCGGGTCATGGAGGTTTTCAAGTCACTGGCCAGATGGGCCAGGTCGGACACAGCGGACGAAGCCAGGGCCATGGCCCCGGCCGTGGACTCGGCAATGGTATTGATCTGGTCGGTGGAGCGGTTGATTTCCTCGGAGGTGGCCGACTGCTGTTCGGCGGCGGCAGCAATGCCGCGCACCTGATCCGAGGTGCGTTCCACGAGATTAAGGATCTGGCGCAGGGCGTCGCCGGCATCGTGGGCCAGGGCGTCGGCCTGTTCGATGACATGGCTGGCTTCATCGGTGGCGGCCATATTGCGTCCGGCGCTGTCCTGGATGGAGCGGATATAGTTGCTGACTTCCTTGGTGGCGGTCATGGTCTTTTCGGCCAGTTTGCGCACTTCGTCGGCCACAACGGCAAAGCCGCGTCCGGCCTCGCCGGCCCGGGCGGCCTCGATGGCGGCATTTAAGGCCAGCAGGTTGGTCTGGTCGGCGATGTCGGAAATGACCTGCATGATCTGGCCGATGCCTTGCGCCTGATCGCCCAGGTCGCGCATTTCGGATTTCAGCCCGGTCGCCTTGGTGTTGACCGCTTCCATGACGGCGATGACCTTGTCCACAAGGCCGGCCCCGGTGGCGGCCATGGTGTTGGCCTGACTGGCCGTGGTGGCGGCGTCACCGGCGTTTCTGGCCACTTCCAGGATGGTGGCGTTCATTTCCTCAATGGCTGTTGCGACCTCGGTGGTCCGCGAACGCTGCTCTTCCATGCCCTGGGAGGACTGGCTGATCTGGGCGGTCATGTGCTCGGCCGCGTCGGCCAGGGATTCGGCCACGGCTGTGGCCTCTTTGACGCCGTCGGCAATGCGCTGATTTTGGTCGGTGATGGTGCGTTCCTTGAGCACGACGCCGGTAAAATCGGCCACGGACACGAACCCGCCGATGAGGTTGTTGTCGAAATCCATAATGGGCGTGGCAAAGATGCTGATGTATTTATGATGGCCCTTGCGGGTGTCGAATTCGGTCTTGGAGGACTGCTTCTGGCGGGTACGGACGGCGATTTCGGCGATGGTCTCCTGAGACTTCCCATAGAAAAAATGGGAGAAGGATTTGCCGAGATACTGGCTGGCCGTGCCGTCGTTTTCCGTCAGGCGCACCATGGAATCGTTGATCCAGATGATATTGCCCTTCTGATCGACAATGGCCATGGGTGTGATGATATTGGCCAGCATGGCCTCGTCGCGGGAAAGGCGGGTCTTTATGGTCGCTTCGTGGGGAATGAGCGTCTGGCGCAGGGCGGCGACATCGAGCAGGGGGCTGTCAGTCAGCGAGCAGTCAAAGGCGTTGGTGGTCATGGCGGCAAAGGTTGCCGTTGTCTGGGAAAAGACCGTTTCCACGGCGCTTTTGGTCCAGAAAAGAAATCCAGTGGTGACCAGGAACGCCAGAGCCAGCAAGCCATAGCTGAGCGGACCGGTTCCGACCAGGGCGGCGGCGGTCAGTACAATGGCATTGCAGATGATAAGTGTTATCAGTGGGAGCAGCTTCATGATTCCTCCAACGCCTTGCGGGGCTCTGCATGGGCTACGGTTGGGAGTGCGTAGCGCAATGCCCCCCAAAGCGCAACACGCCAGACGCAGCAATGGTAGAATTTGCATTATTGTACGCGCTGTTTACAACGTGCAGCGCTTTGCGCCAGCGTGCGCTTTTGGTCAACGCAGCGCTGCGTTGGCGGGGGGTGCCAATCCCAGGGGCTGTAAGTCGTCGCGGCTGGACTGCTTGTCCAGCAGTCGGGCCAACTCGGGGTTTGGCCCGCAGCAGCATGCGGCACCGCCGGCGTCAAAGTCCGGGTTGGCGATCTGGCCCCGCTCGTCCAGGAGCAGCAGCATGGCCCCGGCCGGATCGTCCTCATGGAGAGCGATTTCGCGCACCTCGCCGGCCCGTACCACTTCGCCCGAGGCTGTGACCACGGCCCGAAACGGCCCCCGGTAGAGCACCTTGCGCCGGGGAGGTGCGAGCTGGGGTTTGCGGGCCTCGACGGTGACGGAATAAAAGTCGTGGCCGCCCACCACCCTATAGGGGAAGCGGCGGATGAGGCGCAGGGCGACAAAGCCCGATTCTTCCAGGATGGCAAAGAGATCGCGTTGGGTGAGCGTGCCGGAGATGCACTCGCCACGCAGGGTCGGATCGTTGCAGATGGCGGCTGTGGCCGGCGTCTCGGTGGCCACGTCGGAAAAGACGATGCGGCCGCCGGGTTTTAAAATGCGAAAGATTTCGGCGTACAGGCGGCGTTTGCGGGTGGAAAGATTGAGCACGCAGTTGGACGTGATGCAATCGGCCGTTGCGTCGGCCAGGGGCAGGGCTTCGAGATAGCCCTGGAAAAAAACGGCGTTGGCATAGCCAAGCCCGGCGGCGGTGGCAGCGGCGGCAGCAACCGCCCGGGACAGCATGGCCGGCAGCATGTCGATGCCGATGGCCCGGCCGGTCGGACCCACCTGTTTGGCGGCGATAAGGCATTCCACCCCGGCCCCGCAGCCCAAATCCACCGCCGTTTCCCCCGGGGCAAGGCCGGCATCGGCAATAGGCGAGCCGCAGCCGTAGCCGCGCACCCGGTAGTACGGCGGGATATGCGCCACCATGTCCAGGGGATAGCGTACCGGGTTGACGATGTCGCCTTTTTCCACAACCGCGGCTTCGGTGTAAAAATCTTTGATATGGCCAAGGCTTGCGTTGTCGGCCAGGGACAGCAGGCAATTGGTGTGGGCCAGGGCCACTTCGCCGTGGGCGTGGCAGCTCTCGTGGGTCTCGCCCATTTTAAGCCGCAGCCCGGGCCGCTCGGGCCTGCCCTCGGGCACGGCCTCGGCCTCGCGCAGGATGCTCCAGGCGGCTAGGCGCTGGCGCAGCGGCAGGTACGGGTCTTCGCCGTCAAAGCGGCCATCGTGGCGGAAGGCATGGTCCGGGTCGGGGCCGCCGAGGATGTAGCGCCAGGGCGAGGTCGTACCGGCGACGGTGAGCCGGCGCAGGCCGTCAAGGACAGGGCTGTTGCGCCAGGCCGCTTCCAGGCCGCCCGGCTCGGCCAGGTGCGTGGCCACGGCTGCTTCGCCGATAAGGGCCGGACTCGGATAGAGCCGGTCGTCCGGACCGATGGCCACCGATTCCCAGCCGGCCGTGACCCCGTCGTGGCGGGTGCCGGCCGGGGAAAAGACCTGGCTGGCCAGGGCGGCCAGATTGTCGCAGGCCACACCGGCCGCTTCGGCCAGGGTGGCAGTCTCGACCATGGCGGCAAAAAGGGCGTCGGTATCCGGCCGGGCGTCGTCCCGGCCGCGTCCGGCGGCGAAATGCCACATGCAATGCAGGCCCGCTGCCCCCACCGAGGCGGCCAGAGCGACCATGGCCGGCAGATCGGCCAGATTATCGGTTGTCGGGCAAAACGACAGGGTCAGGCCGAAGCCGAGCCGGCGGGCGGCGGCCAGATCTTCGATCAGGCGGGCAAAGGCCCCGGGACCGCGCATATGGTCGTGGCGCGGGGCCAGCCCGTCGCAACTGACCTGGAAATGGACCCGATCCCGGGGCCAGCGGCCGATGGTGGCGGCAGCCTCGGAAAAGCCCGTGCCGTTGGTGAGGATGACCACATGGCTGCCGCCAACATCCAGGGCGGCCGCAACCATGGCCCCAAAGCCCGGATGGCAAAACGGCTCGCCGCCGGTAAAGGCAAAGACCCGGCAGCCCAGGGCGGCGGCCTGGGCGATGCGCGCTATCGCGGTCTCGGTGGGCAATTCCAGGGCCACGGCCGGGCCGGAACAAAACAGGCAATGGCGGCAGGCCAGATTGCAGCGGTTGGTGACGTGCAGCCACAACTCGCGAAGCCCGGTCAAGGCCAGGGCGGCGTGGCGTCCGGCGTAGGGAGCCGGCGCGGCCTCGGGCAGCCGGCCCAGGAACAGGGCGGCTTCGCAGCTTATGGGACGTCCGGCCAGGGCCTCGGCCAGGACAGCGTCGCCCGGGGCGTTTGGCACAAACCAGTCCGGTCCTTCAGGATGGATATAAAGGGCCGCGTCACCAACAGCAAGGCGGGTCCAACGGGCAGGGTCAAAAGGCATAACGGCGCTCCTGGGCTGCGAGGGCGTAACGGCGTTCGGCGTAGTCGCCGAGGTTCGTTCCTAGCCCGTCGCAACGGGCCTGACAAGCCCGGGAGGCACAATGATGGCGCGCACCCTGCGGCGGGTCAGCGCCATCTGGTCTTGTCGAACAACCCGCGCTGGGACAGTTCGCTGGCCTTGTAGCGGTCGAAATTAAATCCGCCGGGCACGACGCCGGGGTTTTGGTGTTTGGCGGTCAGGGCAATCAGGGCGGCCAGGAAGCCGGCGAGGAGCCCGCCGGCAATGATGAAGGTGATCCACTGCATAAAGCCACACTAGCAGGCCTGGCCGGCAGCGTCCATCCCGGCCCGGACAGCCCACCCCGGAAGATGGCGCTGGTGGCGGGACAGACGGCCCGGCCACCTGCCCGGACGTTGACCTGGGGATGGGCCTGTGAAATCATCCCGGTCCGATTCTCCCAGCTATCTTGAAAAAAGGAAGCGTCATGACGAAAGATTGTCCCTGCGGGTCCGGTTCGGCCTACGCCGATTGTTGCGGCCCGCTGCTGGCCCGCACCCGTCGCGCCCAAACAGCCGAGGCGCTGATGCGTTCGCGCTACACGGCCTATGTGCAAAGCGACGCGGCCTATCTTGAAGAAACCCTTATGCCACGCAAACGGTCGTCCTTTGACGCCGATGCCCTCTTAACCTGGAACGCCGACGTGACCTGGAAGGGGCTGCGTATTCTGGCTACGGACCGGGGCGGTCCGGGCGAGGAAGACGGCGTGGTGGAATTTATTGCCACCTACGCCAAAGACGGAGAGGAGTCGGAGGTGCGCGAAACCAGCCGGTTTCGGAAAAAAGGCGGCAGCTGGTTTTACGTTGACGGCCGCCTGGACGGCGAAGCGGTTCCCGAGTCGGCGGCAGCCCCCAAGGCCGGACGCAACGAGCCGTGTCCCTGCGGCAGCGGGAAAAAATTCAAGCGGTGCTGCGGCTGATGTGAGGGCCCGGCGGCCGTGGACACGCTTCGTCTTCGCCCTCGCTACCCTGGGTCGCTGACCATCCAGTAGCCTTTGCGCGGTTCGGGGGTGAAGGGGCGGCGGCCAAGGGCGGCGCACAGGCCGTTGGCCACGGCCAGAAAGCCCGGCATGGTGGGTGTTTCGGGTGGTGTGGCGGCGTAGGCGGCGGCCAGGGCGGCGGTGACGGGATCGCGCAGCGTGCTTTCGCGGCCGAGCCAGTGCTTGGCGGCGGCGAGGCGGCGGGCGTCGGCCAGGCGTTGGCGTTCGTCCTGGCTGAGGGTGTAGCGGTCCAGGAGAAAGGGGCAGGGGACGCTGGCCCTTTCCAGGGCGGGGACCAGGGCGACGGCCAGGGCGTCGTCGAAATCTTGGGGGCACAGGTCGCGCACCACGGCGTCCACGAACCAGTTGCGGGCGGCGCGCAGGAGGTGTTTGCGGGCCACGGCGTGGCCGTGCAGGGACACGCCCCAGACTTTGGTGGTGGAAAAAAGGCGGGGCATTTTTTCGCACAGGGCGGCATGGGCCAGTTCGGTCAGCACGTCCAGGCGATGGGCCGGCCGGCGTGGCGAAACGAACACATGGGTGCGGGTGTCGGGATTGGACCAGCCATCGGCGATTTCGGCGTCAGAGGGCATTTCCTCGACGCTCCAGGTCAGGCTGTCTCGCACCGAGACGATGGCATCTTCCAGACAGGACACGGCAGACCTCGCGGCGAAAGGGTGGGGCCGGGCAGCCGGGTGGGGCAGGGCCGGGCTGCGGGTGCCAACGGTGCGCCGCTGACGGGGTTGGCAGCGGGGGGCGGCGTGGCCGGTTCGCCGGGGAAAGCGACCCGGATCGGTCTCTCTGTCGTCCCCAGGGGACACCTGGGGCTGCCCACGCAGGGAAACGACATGGCGGCATCCCCGTATTGCGCCAGGGCGCATTGCGGGAGATGCCGCAAGACCGGATGTCCGGGCCGCGCCTGATGCACGGACGGATCGGCCGGTGTTACTCGGCGACGACCTTGCGCCGTCTCTCCCACAAGCGCATGTCCTTCATTTTTTTGCGGCGTTCCCGCTGCAGCGACTTGGCGGCCAGGGGCGCACCCTTTTTGTAGCCGTACTTGGCCCGATATTCCTCAGGGGTGAGGTTGTGGGCAGACAGGTGCTTTTTGGTCAGCACCTTAAACGACTTGCCGCACTCCAGGCAGATGACGCTACTTTCCTTGACGGCCTTGGCCGGGTCAAGCGCCGGTGTTGCGGGTTCGGCCGGAGCGGCCTCCGCTTCCGCTGCGGCCTGGATGCCCGCCGCAACTTTGCGGAGCATCGAGGTGATTTCGTCGTCGGTCATGGTTCTGACCGAAGCCTGGGCCTTGACGATCTCCAAGGCTGCTTTCAAGTATTCTTCCATTTGCATCTCCTGCTGATGACTTCCCCACCCCATAAGGTGGACAAAGCAGAATTGCAACCAAATTCGCCGGGCACGTTTGCCAAGCGCTCTACAAGACGCAGTGTAGGCATTTCGTTGCGTGTCAGGACTTCACTTCGCCGCGATACAGCAGCGTCAGCACGGTGATATCGTCGGCCTGCTCGGCCTCGCCAGCGTATTCGTTGACGGCCTGCATGACAGCGGCGTCCAGTGCTTCGGGCTCCAGGCCGGCGCATCGGACCAGAGCGGCCAGGAGACGGTCGTTGCCAAAGAGTGCCTGGGCGCTGTCCTGGGCTTCGGTGACGCCGTCGGTGAAAGCAAAGAGCTTTTCCCCGGGGGCCAGGGTCACGGTGCTGGTGCGGTAGACGGAATCTTCCATGATGCCCAAAAACAGGCCGCGCGGCAGGGACAGCCAGGACACCGTCCCATCCGGGGCGATGCGGGCCGGCGGATTGTGGCCGGCGTTGGAAAAGGTCATCTCGCCAGTGGTGAAGTCCAGGATGGCCAGGAACATGGTGACGAAGAGCATGGACTCGTTGTCCACGCACAGTTCCAGGTTGACCTTGGTGAGGATCTCGGCCGGATCGGACTCCTGTTCGGCAATGCCTTTGACGAGGGTTTTGGTCACGGCCATGAAAAGCGCCGCCGGAACACCCTTGCCCGAGACGTCGCCGACCAGAAACAGCAGCTTGTTGGGGCCGAGCAGGAAGAAGTCGTACAGATCGCCTCCCACCTCCCAGGCCGGCACGAGGCCGGCGTGCAGGGCAAAGGCGTCGATGTCCGGGAAGGGCGGGAATTTTTTCGGCAAAAAGCTCATCTGGATGGTGCGGGCGATTTTCAGCTCGGATTCCAGGCGTTCCTTGGCCTTGGTGGTGGCGGTCAGATCGGCGATGTAGTCGCGAAGGGCCAGCCGCATCTGCTCAAACGACCGCGACAGCGCCCCCACCTCGTCGCCGCCCCGGCCCACGGGCACCGGCGTGTCCAGGTTGCCCTGGGCGATCTGGGAGGCGGTGTCGGCCAGCCGGGACAGCGGCCGGGTGATGGCGGCGGCGATGGCGGCAATGACCAGGAGCAGGGCGGTGAAACCCACTGCCCCAAGGATGGCCACCTGCCGGCCAAGCTGGCGCAGATCGGCAAACAGTTCGTCGTCGGGCACGATGACGCCCATGGACCAGCCCGTGGTCGGCATGGGGGCAAAGGCCAGCCAGGCCGGCTTGCCGAGGATGAAATCGGGCAGCCGGGCAAAACCCTCTTCGCCCTGGATCATGCGGCGGCCGAGAGCCCGCAGTTCCGGGGCGTTTTTGGCTTCGGCCAGACTGAAGATGCTCTCGCGCATGATCAGCCGGTTGTCGGGATGGGAGACGAACACGCCGTTGCGGCTGAGCAGCAAGGCGTAGCCCGAATGGTACATGGACACCCTGGCCACCTGCCGGCGCAGCCAGTCCAGGGAGACGTCGGCGGTGACCACACCCAGAAGCTGCGGCCCGGCCTCGGCCGGGCGCAGGATGGGGACGGAAAACGTCGTCATGACGATGTCGCCGCCGGATTCGTCGAAATAGGGTTCGCTCCAGACCGGCCGGCCCAGTTCTTTGGGCAGGCGGTACCAGTCCTCCAGCTCGTAGTAGTCCTCGTAGCCCAGCGACACCCTGGTGACTGCACCGTCCTTGCGGCAATAATACGGGGCGAAGCGGGGCAGGCCGGCAAAGGCCCCGGGCTCGAAGGCGGCGGCCGCGCCGTAGATGTCGGGGTTGGTGCGCAGGAAATCGGCCAGGGAGGCTTCAAGGTCGGCGACGGGCGGCAGTTCCCTGCCCCACGTGTCGGCCAGATACAGGGGCAGGCGCTCGGCGCCGTACAGCGGGGCCTCCAGCCGGGCCACGGCCCCGCGCAGCAGGCTGCGGGCGTTGTCGCGAACACCCTTTAAAATCATGGCCTTGGAGGAATGGTAATAATAGGCAAAGGCGGCCGTAAAAATAAGGGTGGCGCTGGTGAGGATGCAGGCTGCCAGCTTAAAGGCCAGACCGTGGGCGGGGCGGACCCTACCGGAGCGGGACATGAAAGACCTCGTAGTCCGGCACGGTGTCGGCCAGACCGGCCTGACGCAGGGTTTCGGCCGCAGCCGCATAGCGCTCCCGGGTCAGCGCGCCAAACGGTTCGTCCGGGGCGGTCATGGCTTGGCGCAACTGCGTAAGCATCCATTGCTGGTGCATGCGGTTGGTGGGCAGATGGGCGGCCGCGACATGGCTCATGACGATATCCAGGGCGGCGTCGGGGTGCTCAAAGGCCCAGCGCCAGCCCTGTATGGAGGCCCGGGCCACGGCCCGGCACAACTCCGGGTCGTTGCGGGTCGTCTCCTCCAGGGCGTAGAGGCCGTCTTCGGGCAGATCCAGGCCGTAATCGGCCAGGGCGAACACCGTGAGCTCGTCCGGGTCGAGCCCGGCGTTTACGATGGCGTGGTATTCGTTGTAGCGCATGGCCGAGCAGGCGCTCACGGCCCCGCGCAGGAAGATGTTGACGGTAAAGCCCTGGGGCACGGTGGTCGCTGTCACGCCCTGACGCTGGAAAAAAGCCTCGATGGTCTGGCGGAATTCCGGTCCCCAGACGCTCACCCGCCGCCCGTTGAGATCGGTGGGCTTTTCGATGCCGTCGGCTTTTTTGGCGATGAGCAGCACCGTGGAATGGGGCACGAACTGGGCCAGATTGACGAGACGCAACCCGGCGGCGCGTTCCAGGAGGGCCGAGGTCAGAAAAAACGTCCCGAACTGGGCCTTGCCTTCGCGCAAGAGCTGGGATGGCGGACGGCTGGGGCCGCCGCGCAGGATGGTCATGTCCACACCTTCGGCGGCGTAAAAGCCCTTGGCCAAAGCCACGTAGTAGCCCGCGAACTGGGCCTGCGGCTCCCATTGGGGAATGAGCGTGGCCTTTTGCAGCGTCGCGTTGGACCCGGCAAGGCAGGGCACAGCCAGGGCCAGCAGCCCGGCCAGCAGTGTCCAAACCATGCGTCGGCGTGTTGTGCCCTGGAACATGTTCTGTTTCGTAACGGTTTCGCCGTATTTTGCATAGTGGCGGCCCGCCGGAACAAGGGTGGTTTCCGTCAAGCCTGCCGAAAGTGCCTTTCCCGCTCCCATCCACCGTCGTGGCAACGCCGTCCCCCCATAACCCCTTGTCTTCCAGGAGGGATTCCAAAGGGGTCACCCCTTTGGCCGCCGGAGGCATCTTACGTCTTTTCCCGTAGGGATAACGCTGCAACGGCGGTGGCCAGGACGACGGCCAGGGCCACGTACTGGGACAGGGACAGCCCCCAGTAGATGCCGCGAATGGCGTCGCCGCGCCAGAATTCCAGGGTGAAGCGCAGGGCGGCGTAGCCAAGGAGATAATACGCGGTCAGCCGTGCGGGCGGCAGCGGACGTTGGCCTTTGGCCAGCAGGGCCAGCAGGGCGAAAAGGGCCAGATTGCCGAGGGTTTCGTAAAGCTGGGAGGGATGGACCGGCAGCGAGGCCACGGCTCCCTGGGGCAGCAGGCCCAGGCTGCGGTGCTGCAAAAAGGCCGGGGAGGCGGCCGGAAAACGCACGCCGACGAGGCACTCGGTGGGCGCGCCAAAGCAGCAGCCGCCGAAAAAGCAGCCCAGCCGGCCAAAGGCATGGCCCAGTGGCGCATAGAGGCACACGGCGTCAAGGAGCGGCCAGGGGGGCAGTTTCGACAGCCGGCAGCCAAGGTACATGGCACCAAGGACGGCCAGCCCGCCGCCGTAAAAAACCAGCCCGCCATGGGTGACAAGGCCCCAGGTGAGGCGGCCGGCGATGAAGGCATCCTGGACAATGGGAATCAGCCGGGCACCGGCCAGTCCCAGGGGCAGGGACAGGAGGAAGAGCAGGCGATAGCGGGACCGGTCGGGGTTGCCGGCCAGTTCGCGCATAACAAAGGCGTAGACAAGGGCCAGCCCGATCAGGGACAGGAAAAGATACCCGGCTTCAAGGATGGCAAAGGCGGAGACGCCCGTGGCCCGGGACAGGACGAAGGCGAGGAAACCGCCCATGGTGGTGTGCCGGGTTCCCGGCTACTTGCCGCCGCACTCAAGGCACGAGCATTTGGCACCAAGGCAGCCGCAGGAAGCGCATTCGCAACAGGTGGCCCCTGAGGCGGCGTCGGCAAAGGCGGCGTAGGACTCGCCCGGAGCCGTGCGGGCAAAGGCAAAAAGCGAGCCGGCAAGGAGCAGGCAGAGGCTGGTGGCGACGATCAGGGCGCGTTTCATGGGTAATCCTCCGCAACGTATTGGGCCGCTTCTTGTACGTGATGGCCGGGCGCGGCGCAATCCCGGCGAACCTGGATGGGCCGCCTGCCGGGGGCGGCGTTAATTGAATTTGATTTGCAGGTGGATGGTGGTTGGGCCGTCGTCAAAGGAAATGTTTTGCAACAGGCTCTGGCGGTTGAGCGTGTAGGTGTCGGGCGGGAGGACATCCACCCGGGTGACGTCTTTGCGCCCGAGTTTGACCGGCACGCGCTTGGAGCCGACCTTGAAGAGAATCTCCTCGCCGTTTTGGTACCAGAAAAAATAGGTGCGCTTTTCCGTAAAGAAAAAAGGTGGCTCATAGGTGGGCACATCCCGGGCCAGGGGTTTTTCCAGGGCCATGTCCAGGCGGTAGATGTCCGGGGCCACCTTGACCAGATTGATCGAGGTCATGGCGTAGCGGCCCGAACTCTCGGGGTTGCCGGTGCGCAGCACGGCGTAGCCGGCGATGATCTGGAAATCGATGGGCGCAGCCGGCAGATCCTTGCCCTTGGCCTGGAAAAAACGGGACAGGGTCTGGCCGGAGTCGTCTGCGGCCCGCACCGGCCCGACCAGCGGCGAGACTCCCGGCGAGAGGGTCAGGAGCACCAGGAGCAGATGCAAAAAATAACGTGGCATGATCGGCCTCCGCGCCCGCACCGCCCTGGCGGACGGAACGGAAAAGGGGTAGAGGGCTGGCTGTTCCGAAAAATTCTACCGTGCGAAAGCCATGAACGCAACGACACCCCTCCACGGCGACGATACTGCCGCCATTTTGGACAAGGCCCGGTCGGGCATCCGCATCTCGCCGGACGAGGCGCTGATCCTGGCCCTGTCTGCACCCTTGCACGATCTGTGCGCGGCCGCCATGGACGTGCGTCTGGCCCGGCACGGCAAGGACGCCTACTACGTCCACAACGTCCATATCAATTTCACCAACGTGTGCGTCAATGCCTGCCGGTTTTGCGCCTTTAGCAAAACCAAGGGCGCGCCGGGGGCGCGCACGCTGTCGGTGGACGAGATTGTGGCCGAGCTGGCCGGGCGCGGCGAGGCCCGCATCCGCGAGATTCACGTGGTGGGCGGGCTTAATCCCGAACTGGGGCTGGAATATTACGTCGCCATGCTGCGCGGCATCGCCAAACAGTGCCCGAAGGCCGGCATCAAGGCCTTTACGGCCGTTGAAGTGGCCCATCTGGCCGATGTGCGCGGCGTTTCCGAGTTCGAGATTCTGGCCACGCTCAAAGACGCCGGGCTGATGATGCTGCCGGGCGGCGGGGCCGAGGTGTTCTCGCCCGCCCTGCGCCAGAAGCTGTGCCCGGAAAAGATTTCCGGCGAACGCTGGCTGCAAATCCACGCCACGGCCCACGGGATGGGGCTGCCCACCAATGCCACCATGCTTTTTGGCCATATCGAAAACTGGTCCGACCGGGTGGCCCACCTCTCTGCCCTGCGCGATTTGCAAGATCTCACCGCCGGCTTCACCTGCTTTATTCCCCTGGCCTACCAGCCGGGCAACAACGTCCTGGGGGCCAGAGGGCCGGACGGCCTGACCGTGCTGCGGGTCATGGCGCTCTCGCGCCTTTTTCTGGATAACATCCCGCATTTAAAGGCCTATTGGGTCATGCTCGGCATAAAGACGGCGCAAATGGCTCTATGGGCCGGGGCCGATGATTTCGACGGCACCATCATTGAGGAGCGCATCGGCCACGACGCCGGGGCCGACAGCCCCAAAGGCCTGACGCTGGCCGATCTGCGCCACGCCATCGAGGCCGCCGGCATGATCCCGGTGGAACGCACGCCGGATTTCCAGCCCATTCGGTAGCAGGGTTGCCTCCGGCGGCCGGGGCTTTGCCCCGGACCCCACCGGGGGGGATCATCCCCCCCGGCCCCCCTGAATGGGAGAAGTTATTCAAGGGGTTTGTTGGGGCTGGTTGGTCATCCGGTCGGTTGCGAATCGGGAAAAACCAGGGTTTGCCTTGGCGGGAATCGCCGCCTGCGGAGGAAAATGGGGAACGCGCAAGTGCTTCCCAGCCGCCGTCAGGGTGTGGCGAAAGATTTCGGGCCGGCGCTTCCCTGGGAAGCGCCGGCCTTTTCATTCCAACGAACCACGGTCAGACATTCTGACGAGGAGGCTGGTATGGTGCGTCGCACATCCTGTTGGCTTGTAGTAGCGGCGGTCTGCTGTCTGGTGGCCACCATCCCGGTTCAGAGCGCAAACGGCCAGCAGACGCGGGAGGTGCCCATCCCGGGCACGGGGCTTTCCCTGCATCTGCCCCCGGGGCTTGCTGTTGCGCCGCAAAAGCCGGCCCATGCGGGCGACGCCACACTTTCTATAACCGTGGAATCTCTGCGCAACTTCCCCCGGGATGGCGTGGTCACCAAGGCCGAGGTGCAGGCCCAGCGCACCGCCCTGGCCAAAGGGCAGGCCACGGTGGCTGACGGCGGCGGGGGCGAGGCCGGACTGGCCGAGGTCGTCGCCCTCCCGGCCGGCGGCAGCGCCGTGTTGTATCCGGTCTACAGCGAGTTTGAGATCTGCGATCTGCGGCTTGAGTTGGTGGCCGTATTTTTTGCGGGCGAGCGACGGGTTACCCTGCGCTACAGCCTCCCCCCGGCGGCCGTGGTCAAGGAAGATCCCGGCTATTTCGGCCATGACAAGGCCAATTGCGGCAGCGCCGTCATCTGGCGGCAGCCCGGGCCGGAGGTGCTCAAGCGCTTTCACGAGGCGGTCAAGGCCGGCCACCTGGGGCCGGCGGCCAACGCGTGGTACACCGGCTTTCGAGCCGTTCTGGCTTCCCTGCAGCAAACGACCCCGGCCCGCTGAGCCGCCCGTGGCTGGGTGCTGGCTGCGGCAGCTCCGGTCCGCGTCGCAGCAACCGGGCGTCTGATTGTCTCGCCGGCTGCGGCAACCGCAGGCTCGTCGCGGGGCGCAACCGCCCCGCGACGACGGCCATTGTCCTGCGCTCCCCCTTCGCCAATGCGGCGGTATGGTCAGGCCGCGACGCGTAAAGATCAGCAACACCCGTGCCGGGACTCCCTGTCCGCGACCGGCGCGACTGATTTTATTTTATCCCACTGCTATTGTTTACTAAAAGTGAAAGATGCGCCGCCGTCGGCCTGTCGCCGGCCAGCCCGGTGCGCCAGAAACGATGGATCAAAGCCGGCCCTGGCGGTGGATCAATCCAACAATCCTGGTTCACGCGCCAAGAGTCTTGGCCATAAGACACACCGGCAGCGAAACGCCGCCGGGCAGCGGCCGCACGGCCGGGGCCACGATTGCGTAGCCGTGGCGCAGATAAAACGACAGGGCGTTGCGCGAGGCGCAAAGGCTCAGGCCCGTCAGACCGGCCTCGCGGGCGAGTTCCTCCACCGCAGCCAGCAGCGTCCCGCCGGTCCCGGCCGGAGCCGCAGGCGCGGCGTAGAGCAGACTCACCTCGCTGGCCGTCAAGGCCGCGACGCCGACCACCGTGCCGGCGTATTCGGCTACGAGGAGGCTATTACGTTGGTCGTCGAGCATGGCGGCAAAGCGCGGGGCTGTTCCCCGGGCCGCCCAGGCCGCCCGTTCGCGCGGTCCGTAGCCGGAGCAGGCCTTGGTTTCGATGGACACGGCAAAGACCCGGGCCAAAGCCGGCGCGTCGGCCGTGGTGGCCGAGCGGATGACAAGGGGCAGCGCGTCGGACATCAGCGCCGGGGCAGGGAGCAGGCTGCGGCCCGCTTGGGCGTAAACCGCTTCGGCGGCGAAACAAACTCTGCGCCCATTGCTTTGGCGATGCCGCGCAGCAGGCCGGCAAAAACCAGATGGTGGGGGAGGAGCAGGGCGTACCAATAGGCCAGCCCGGCCAGGCCGCGCGGCAGGAATTTGGAGTGGACGACCAGTTCGGTTGCGCCCGCGCCGACCGGCGTCAGACGAAATTCGAGCAGCGCCTCGCCCGGGGTGCGCATCTCGGCCAAAAGCGTTAACCGCCGGCCCGTATCAAGAGCCACCACCCGCCAGAAATCCAGCGGATCGCCCACCCGCAGTTCCTCGCGCCGCACGGTCACGCGACGCAGGCCCACGCCGCCGACGAGCTGATCCAGAAAGCCGCGCAGGTGCCACAGCCCGTTGCCCCAGTACCAGCCCGTATCGCCGCCGATGCGGGCAACGGCCTGCCAGACGGCCGCAACCGGCGCGTCCAGGACAGCCCGATAGCCGCATTCATAGACTGTTCCGCCGGCATAGGGCGCATCGCCGCAGCCGGTCCATTCCGGCGGGACAGACGCCCCGGCGTCGGCGCAGGTGGTCTCCACGGCGTTTTGGCGGACCTTGTCCAGGGCCAGCCGCACGGCGGCGCGGGTGGAGAGAAGTTGGCGGGGCACGAGGTCAAGGATGCGCTGGTCGTGGCAGATGACCTCGTTGCGCAGCCCCTCGACCAGGGGCACGATAAGCGAACGGGGCAGGGGCGTGACGAGCTGCAGCCAGTAGGTCGAAAGGCGCGGGGTTAAAATCGGCACAGGAATGATGCGTCGCCGGGGCAGACCGGCCTCTTGGGCATAGATGGCGAAGATGTCGCCGTAAGCCAGCACGTCCGGGCCGCCGATGTCGAGGGTGAGGCCCGTGGTGCGGGGCTCGCCCAGACAGCCGACGAGGTAGCCGAGCACGTCGGAAATGGCGATGGGCTGGCAGCGGTTTCGCCCCCAGCGCGGGGCGATCATGGCCGGCAGGCGGTCCACGAGGTAGCGCATGATCTCGAACGAGGCGCTGCCGGAGCCGAGGATCATGGCGGCGCGCAGTTCGGTGACCGGCACGCGGCCGTAACCGAGGATCTTGCCGACCTCGTGGCGCGATTTGAGGTGATGGCTCAGTGTATCGTCGTCGCGGCCCAGGCCGCCGAGGTAGATGATCCGTTTGAGTCCGGCATCGTCGGCGGCGCGAGCCATAACCATGGCGGCTTCGCGGTCGGTGGCGGCGAAATCGCGGTTGTCCGGGTGCATGGAGTGGACGAGATAGTAGGCGGCAAAGCAACCGGCGGCAGCCTCTCGCATGGCGGGCAGATCGAGGCTGTCGGCCTGGGCCAGTTCGATTCGGGGATGGCTGGCAAAGGGGCGGCAGCGTAGCTTGTCCAGGGACCGTCCCACGGCGCGCACGTGGTATCCGGCGGCGAGCAGGGCCGGGACAAGCCGGCCGCCGACATAGCCGGTGGCCCCGGTGACGAGGATGGGAGCATCCATGCTGGCAGGATCGTGTTGGAGCATGCCCGATCCTAGCAGGCGGTCGGCGAGGAAGCAACGCAGCAGTTTTTTTTAGGGAATTGTGGAGCGGGCCGGAATTGGTGTTGACAAAACGGCGTTTGGGTTCTAGTTTCCGCTCCTCGCGTCGGGATGTAGCGCAGTCTGGGAGCGCACCTGAATGGGGTTCAGGGGGTCGGAGGTTCAAATCCTCTCATCCCGACCAGTGATTTCAAGGGGTTAGATCGAAAGATCTGACCCCTTTTTCTGTTGGATAACCTGCCTGGATAACCTTTTGGCCAAGGATTCCAGAGGCCTGGGTAACCGGGCCGACCCCTTGTCCCCAAAAACAGGGGGTCGCCTGGATCCCTCTGGGAAATCAGGAGGATGAGAGAGCGGCAATGTTATCCTGGGATTCAAAGCCTCAATGAAGGCGACGACGGATTTTCGCTTCAGTGTCTTCACGCTTTGCATGATGCTCGTATGTATCGGCCAGTTTTGAGAGAAGCATCGAAGCAACGAATGGGTATGAGGTCTGAAGAGCTTGACCCCATTTTCTATACTTCTCGGCGAGTGTCCATTCCTGATCGCCCCCTTCACCGGAGAAGCGAGCTCCGCGCGAGTTAAAAGCGCCGGTGTGCATACCCCTCATCATTTGTTCCGACTGGATTTCCTCAAGCACTTGTCGCACAGATTCACAAGGCCATATGTTGTCATGGCCTACAGGCGCGTGAGCAAGTAATTGTCCCAGGCAGATATCCCCAACGTCAGCACGGCTTAAGTCAGCGCAAGCTTTGCGCACGGATGCAATCCATATCGCGAGACGCTCAGCCTTTAACTCGCCAAACTCATCATGGCCGGGAATACGTGTGATAGCTTCTAGTAATTTATGACATCTTTTGGATACTTCTTTTGTTTTGTCAGGAGGAATACGAAGTTCGGCTGGATCATTACGGTTATCTCTTCGCTTGTAAGTAGAAGCGACTAACTGAACAAATAGTTCAGAATGAAGTTCGATGTATTTTTCTAAATTTGGAATACCATGCTCTCCAGATTTTTCGCCCCACGAGTGTACAAGTGCATCTAGAAACGCGAACTCTAGGTGAGCTTTCTGCTCAAGAGTAATTTCATGGCTTTTGTTTAAACAGATTAAAGCTTTGTCTATGTGGTAAGGTTTGAGCAGGTATTCGTCAGGTGATTCTTTTCCGCCATTTATAATTGCAGAAAGTAAACTATATAACGTTTTAGCTTCTAGTTTATGAGAAGAATGCCGGATGCTGTAGAATGCAGCTCGCGGTCGTCCTGCTTTGAGAAGTCGACGGATACCTTCATTGCTTTCCTCTTCAGAAAATTGAATCCAATCAGGCCTAACGTCAGTCCAGTATATTGTTTGAGCTATATCTCTAAGTTCATCAACAAGAGACCAAGTGCTTTTGCAAAAGGGAGCGAAGACGAGGATGTGTGCCGTGTCTTCTTCTGGTAAATTTGTGATGATAGCCCTCAAAACTCGATCGCGTGTATTAAAGTCAGAAATAGTACCTAGTGCTCCGGCGATGAGAACTCTTAGCGAAGTATAACTATCGTTCTCCTTTTGGAGTTGTTGATATGCAAGCAGTAGAATATCTACAAGCTCATCTTCAGGGAGTAGCTTTTCGGCTAAAAGCCATCCAATTTGACCAGAAGCACCGCCTCGCTTGGCTAGTTCAAGGATGCCATGGAATCCTTGCTGGGCGATGACTTCACGCATAGCTTCGACTCTCAGTCTTTGAATAAGCTCATCGCGTTTCTCGAAGTTGATTTCCTCGGCAGATGCAAGCTCATCGGCAGAGGCATCAACCCAAGCATTGCGGAATAACCATGAGTACTTTTCCAGAATGTCGTCCGGTTCTAGGCTCGTGTAAATTTGTTTGGCTTTGCTAGTCAGTGCAGCCCAATGTTGATCCTTATTTGTGCGCAATACTGCACGTCTTGAAAGGATAGAAAGTCTGATTTTCTCTCGCAAAGTGGATTTGTCCGCATCAGTGGCTGTCTTTGTCCATTTTTCAATTAACTCCCAGACGCGGTTTTGATAATTGATATCAAGCATATGAAGTCGTTCGACAAGGTCGCATAGAGTTTCAAGTGTGTGTTCTTCCCAGTTTAATGCTATGGCAACCATTTCGAATTGAAAATTATGAATGGGTTCCCATGTAGTATGGCTCTCGCCGAACCCGTAACCGTCTGGACGCCATGTTGGTTTGTGGCTGTATGTGCCAAAATCAGTATGAGCATTGAATTGGGCTACACAGATTTTCCAAGCTATCTTGGGGAAGCGTTTAACCAGTTTTTTAATCAGGTCTACCCGGGCCTCATGGTTGGCCGCAGTTTGTGGCATCCATGCTCGAAAGATTGATTGCAGGGAATTCGTCGGTTTGTTGCTCCAATTGTCGTTGGGTTCGGCCAGAGCTAACTGAGCTAAAATGAAAACAGAGCGTGGCAAGGTCGATGGATTCCACGCAAGGCCTTCTAGTGCCCACAGCAAGCCGGTGTAACTGGGGCTAGCTCCAAACAGGCTAGTGTCCGCCGGACGCATAAGACCAAGAACTGCTGGGGTAGTAGTTTTCAAGTCGCGTTCAAGGATTGATAGGAACTCGTCAGGTGCGGCTTCGGCGTAAGTCGGGAGATCGTGGTCATTTGCTTCCAGGATGCGGGGGGTTAGCGGTGTTGGGAGTAGTTCACGAACAACCTGCCGAGCTTCTTGTTCTGTATTGACGCCAATACGATCTTCGAAAAGATGGCTATGGACAGAAAGTAAAACGAGCGTCTCAGAGATTGATTTGCGAAAAGTAGTGGAAAATTCTCTTGTCTTTCCGTAAATATTTGCCGCCCATCGCTGCTCTTCTTCAAGGTCAAGTGCAGGATCGTCTTCTCCAAGAACCATGCGAGCCATTGAAAAATATTGCTTTAAGTCGTCATGTGTAATTATTGCGGCGATGCTATAAAGGAGGTCTGTTTTTGAGATGACGCCTCGGTATGTACCGATAGACCATACTGGAGAGTCGTCCTGCTGGGTAAGACTTTGAATTTGTCTTTCAAGTTCAGCATAGCTAAGACCGCCAGCTAATAATTCGAGTCCAATCTTGTCTATCTCGTTTGCGCTATTCCATGCTCCGGCGAAGAAAAAGGGCACGAGACTTGCTGCGATCTTCTGGTCTTTTGCCCAGTTCGGGGTTCGCACGGCTTCCACAGTTGCGACACGGCGGCGTAGGACGGTTAATGACCGGCCTGACTCATTCTCGAGCCGTGATATTTCGTCGCGCTTCTTACCCATTGCCTCTAGCGCGTTGCTGAATGTTTCGTTGCTGATCGGCTCGAGTGTGATATGCGGGGTAATATTTGCTACGTTGCGCGGATAAACAACTATTGAAGGTGTTGAGTTTGCATATGGTGCAAGTTCTCGTTCAACCTCGCGTGTGACCACGACTGGGATGAAAGTTGGTGCGCCCTGCGCCAAGCGCGGTAATATGCCGGGCTTGTCGAATACCAATATGCGATCGCGGTAGATTGCCAACTCGTCGCCGCCGCGTTCCCCAATGATTTGGGCAAGGAAGGCAAGCGCCTCTTCTGTTGAGTCAGCTGCGATATATACTGGTCCGTCTGACGGTTTAGACAGACACGAAAGAATTGTATGTTGAAATGCCTTGATGGCTGGGTTAAACAACTCGCCCGTCAATGAAGGGTTCGAGACATTTGCCCAGTCTGTCCAACATTTGTCGAGCGAACGGACGTCCGACGAAGGGATATGTGTTTCATTGGCAAACCATGCCTGACCCGGGATAGACTGCTCAATCCATTGTTCGAGATCAACTGCGTCATAGGCACGAACATCTTTCCAAAGTCCTTTCTTCTTGGCCGTGTCAATCCATTTTGATTTCCCTTGCCACCTGCGAGGTGTGACAAACACGAATGTGATTTCATCACGTTCTTTTGGGCCAAGGGCTTTCACGCTCTTGTTGAAATCTTTAGTGGCCTTTTGGTTGATGTTCTCGTTTGTTCCAAATTCCCATCCGGACGTTCCAGCAGGGATCCAAGGTGTTCCTTCCTCTGTCTCGATAAAGCCGTCCCACCCCGGCCGCTCGGCATCATCGTTTCCTGGGAAGTCGACTTTCGTCAGCGATCGCCCCGTTGAATGGACCAGAGTCCTTAGAAAAACTGAGAGCCGCGACCGGGCTGGGGTATTGTGGGGCACCCACTGCTCGATCTGGTTGGCCTTGATGCCAAGAAAGGGAGGAACGTATGCCTTTATTTCGGCAGGGGCGGTTATCTTGTCCGCTTGAGCTGCGTCGAACTTCGATTGCATCTCTAATAGGGCATCGCGGGGGAAGTCAAAAGCCTTTGCCAAGCGGGTGGCCATTTCAATCGATAAGGCCGCTTTGCCGTTTAAAAGCTTTGACAAGGCTGGTCGTCCGACGCCTATTAGTTCAGCGGCTTTGATGACGGTCATTCCCTGTGGGATTACCTCGGCTTTGATGCGGATACCTGGATGCGGAACATCGTTTGGGCCGGCCATCTGGTTCTCCTGAGTTGATCTGTTCGGGGTTCGTCGAGAGCCTTGAAAGTTGTGTATCGTGTCGCGCTACACAGTACAATAATTATTTTAATCAATAATAACTTGATGTTGGCAATTTCTTTTGGTGCTTTGCTGCGAGTGTTCGAGAGTGTGTCATAGATTTTAGTGGGTTAGGCATCTAGGGTATCTGTAGCCCCCCCTTGCGAGTGGCTCACGACGCCCTTCAAGCCAGCATTCTCCGCCAAACCCTTCAACCTCGCCCCTTGCCTTGATGAAATCCTGGCGATTAAATCATGGTCTGCCGATCGGATTGTTGTCAGGCTTCATATTTGAGAATGCATTAATCGGGATTGAATTGTGCACCAGGAGTAGTGGACATTGAAACCTTGGAAAAAATATCAAGAAGACGTCTCGACATATTTTACGTCTCTAGGACTTGAAGCATCGACAGATATAACTATTGATGGGGTGCGGACAAAGCACGACATAGATGTCTTAGTAAAGTCACGTCATGTCGGTTTTGATATTACTTGGATTGTCGAATGTAAATTGTGGAAAACACCTGTAACGAAACTTCACGTGCTAGCGTTGCGTGAAATAGTCGCGGATGTTGGTGCAGACAGAGGAATTATACTATCTGAGTCTGGCTTTCAATCGGGTGCCCAGGAAGCAGCGGTCCTAACTAATGTACAGCTTACTTCGTTCGGCGAAGTTCGCGAAATTGCACAAAATAGTTTTTATGCACTGAATCTGAGAGAGCTTTATGACCGTGTAGAAGTGTGTAGAGAAAGATATTGGAGTATTTCTAAGCAAGACCGTATTGAAGCAGGTCTTCGTCCGGACTCTTGCGGATTTGGTTATTCCGGGGATCATATAGTAAGGTGCTGCAGCGCCCTGCTTGCTCGTGCTTTTCGCGGGATATACCCTTTTCAAAGCGACTCACTAGAGGAAGTAGTCCTATTTGGAGAAGATAAGATCTTCGAGTCGTCAAAGGAGGTCATTGAAATTGTCGAAAAACTTACTGGAGAACTTGAAGGCAAACTCGATGCATATTGCCAAAGCAGGTAATTTGCTCAACACAACTATGTGCTTTTGCAGACGTTCAAAAGCATGCGCAGGATTCTGAGCATCCTGTTCAACTTAAAATAGGGAGGCCTTTCGGCCCCCCCTCTCGTGTCTAATACGCTCTCAGTGCGTCAAAGTCATTTTCAGTCGGTGACTTAGGCATGGTCCCTGATGAACCGCTCGATGGCGGTCTTTGAGGCGAAGGTCGTGGTCTTCTCGGTGCCGGCGTACTTCGTCAGCGCGGTGATGAACTTGGCGACCGTCTTTTCACGAAGGTGGTCGAAGTCGATGCCCGCAATTTCCCGGACGAGGACGTGGGAGATGGTGAGGTCGTCATGCTCTTGAGCGCGAAAGAGCTTGCCGGTAATCGTGCCCTTGCCGCCAACGGCCTTGGTGCCGCCGGCCTGCCACGCCGCAGCATAGTACGGGCCAGCCGGGCTCTCGAACTGGCGGTAGTGCTTGATGCCGTCGCCGTCGATGTGCGAAAAAAACCAGAAAGTATTCATTGTTCGTTCTCCGTAGCGGTTGGGGTTGGGTTGTGGCGTTGTCACGGGCCAGGGCCGTCGTATAGCTCGATCCCGGCTATGCCGGGGCAGAGGCCGGGGGTTGAGGTTCGGAGGGAGCCGCTTGAGGGTGCGGGGCGTCCTCCGGCCGGCTTAAACTTGGCAGCTTCGCAATGGTCCGCCGCTTCTCATCACCAAGCAGGTGATAGTACTGGTCGACGGTCATTTTGACGCTGGCATGGCCCATGAGCTTGCTCACGGCCGCGACATCGCCGCCTTCCCGCAGGAGGACCGTGGCGAAGAGGTGCCGGATGTCATACATGATGACCGGATAGGTGATGCCGGCCTTTTCCACCGCCGTCTTCAGCGAGCGTCGAAACTTCCGCATCGGCTTGCCCTGGTACTCGATGACGTGCTCACACTTGGCCTTTTCCCGAACGGTCTGGAGCCGTTCCATGAACTCGGGCGCTATCGGGATGATGCGGGTGGTCTTCGTCTTGGTAGCGTAGACCTTGATGCTGTTGCCCTCCCAGTCGATGTCGTTCCATGTCAGGGCCAACAACTCGGACTCGCCGGTGCGGACGCCAAGGTTCCAGGCAACCTCGATGGCCCAGGCGAGATGGGGCCGGGCCACGTCCTTGATGGTCATGAGGTCAGCGACAGTCAGCTTCGTATCGCGGGGTCGTTCCTTCGGCTTCTTCCAGCGTTTCAGCGGGTTCTTGAGGGTCAGTTCGTAGTCCACCCCATACTGAAAAACCATTTTGAGATAGGACAGATAGCGCGACCGCGTCGTCTGGCTACGGTCGGCATATTCTTTACGGATGATCTCGATGACTTCCTCGAAGCGGATTTCGTCGACCGGCCGTTGGGCGAACACGGGGATGAAATGCTTCTTCAGCAGGGTGGCGAGCTCCTGGAGCCACCGGACTGACCGGCCTTCGGACTTCTTGGCGTTGATATATGCTTGGGCCAGTTGGTCGAGGTAAACCTTTGCGCCGGGCACGAAGACAGGCAAAGGGGCTTCGACCTTCTTGCGGGCCTTGATTTCCTCGTCGAATTTGTTGGCCTGACGCTTTCCTTCGCGGCCAGTGCCGAAGGTCTTGGTGCGCTGCTTGCCGTCGGCATCCCGGTATGACACGAAATACGTGCCGTTGTTTGAACGCTTGTGGACTGACATCTATACCTCCAAAGTGATGGGCTTCCGGGTCTTGCGGGAGGCTCCGGTTGCGTAGAGTTCAGGGTTCGCCATAAACGCCTCAAGGTCGGCGCGAGCGAATCGGTTCTTGCTGGGGCCGTACCGTCTGATTTTGAAGCGGTTGACGATCTTCTCGAAGTAGGAATGGGAGTAGCCACAAAAGTCGGCTGCTTCCTTGCAGTTATAAAAGGGACCGATGCTTTCGTTCATGTCTGGGTTGCCTCATCCGTGCGATTTGGTTTAGGTGCCATCGAGACCTAAAAAAGTGTGTGAAATAAAATAGATGGCATCAAAATCGTATGGTTCGAGCAATGAGGTCTTACACAGGGCGATGAGCTTCCCTTGCACCGGGAAAAGCACGGTCTTTCGACTTGACCACCGCCGCGCAGACAAAATGCATTTTCGAAGGGCTCAAAAAAGACGGGGGCGGCCCCGTCGGCTGAGGTTAGATTACGTTCAACAGAATCTCCTCTACCTCCTCTTCCTGGATGCCCAGATACCGGCGCGTGATCGACGGGCTCGAGTGGTTCAGCCGTTTGGCCAGGACCTCCCAGGACACGCCGAAAGTCTTCCGCTGGTGATAGCACCACGTTTTACGCAACGTATGGGCTCCATAGTTCCCCTTGAGGTTGACAGCTTCTGCCCATCGCTTGACGTACTTGGTGACGGCGAAGGTCGTTAAAGGATAGTTGCGGCCTTTACGACTCTTGAACAGAAAATTGTCGTCCCCGGATTCGAACTGGCTTAGGTGGTCATCGAGAGCAATTTTGATTTCCTTGTTCATGATGAAGACGTTTTCTTTGCCAGTCTTCTTTTCGCGCAAGATCACACGGTCGCCGACTTTCACGTCTTTGACGTCGCCTACTTTGAGAGCAAGCAAGTCTTGGACTCGAAGTCCAGAATTGATGCCCATGATGAAAAGCAGCTTGTCGCGAGGATTGTCAGAAAGGATCTTCTTGATACTTTTGATGCTCTTTACGTCGATGATGGGTTCAACCTTCATTTTTGCCTCCAATGCTTGTTTCTCTTCCAGTCAGGCTGGAATCGAACATTCAATCGGCCCCTGCTCCCGTGAGCTCCAAGGCCCATTGCGGTAACTCATTCGATTTCTTTCAGAAGTCGATGTTGAAGCCTCCAATGTCCGTTTTTACATAAAAACGTACATTCGCTATAAGAGGTATTTCTGTATGAAGTTGCTCAATTTAAATGCTACTTGCGCGAAGAAATCAAAAATAGTCACATCTTGCGATATGACTATGCTAAAGGGCAAACGTGCTAGACCTTGGTCAAAATGATCTTTTGATCTTCGACCAAGACGGAAAATTCGTCGCCGTCGCTGATGACCATGCCTTGAAGGTCAAGGCTTTTCAGATAGATTTTGAGTTCCATCTTGTTGTTCACCTTTGGTCTCCTCGAATTCTTGAGGTAAAGCCCCTTGACTTCGTAGTAGGTCTTGTCGTCGCTCATGAGCTTCAAGACGTATTGCTTCAGAGTCTGGCGGTGTTTGATTTCCATCCTTGCCAGAATTGCTGAAGCGTCCATGCCATTGAAAATGCACTCGCGAAGCATCGAAGGATTGTACTTCGATTCGATCTTCTTCTTTTCAGGGACTTCTTGAACATCCGCAGATACGTTATCGTTCTTCTTGCTCATACAAGCTCCTTTGTTTGGTTGATTGATAATTTCTCTATTCGTGGATAGATACTTCAAAATGTCTCGTACTTGTGGATACTTTTCGGAAGTTGCGCATGAATTGGTCGATTTTTCAGGGGCCAAAACAGGCATTGGTCCAGGGTCAAATTTCCGGGGATTTTGGTCACGGGGACAGGAAACTGCTCGCCGACGCCGACTTGCTCATAACCTCCAACCGCCCGTCGGTGCTCACCAGACTTCATATCTCCTGGGAAACTCTGCACCCGAGGTTCACGAAGCTCTGCCAGGTGGCCATCTTTGGCTA
>NZ_WVUD01000137.1 GCF_009856865.1 Solidesulfovibrio aerotolerans
ACTTGCGCATGTCCGTGGCCCCCAGGGCCAAGTAAACCCGGACGTCGTTTGCCGGCAGCATCATAGCCGTGTCAGCGTGCGGACAAGCTTTTCCAGCACCGGCGCGGCGAAGTCGCCTCTGATCTCAATGCGAAAGGCGTTGCCCACGTGCACCAACATCGGTTCAGGCGTGGTTGCCATGTCCCCCTGAGGCGACGCAGACAGCGGCACAGGGACGATTGCGAAGCAAGGCGCTGCCTCTTCGTTGGCCAATCTCGCCAAACGCTTCCGCCAATAGCCCCATGAACTTTGGGAAAGACCCTGCCGCCGGCAGTAAGCCCCCTGGCTCAGACCACTGCCTCGCCATGTCTCAATATGTCCAGCCCAATACGCCGCCTTTTCGGATCTATGCTCCGGTGCCGATGCTACCATGGTCGCCCCTCCTGGGGACACTCCATGCCAGAAAATTCAGGAGGCGTAAGAAGGG
>NZ_WVUD01000138.1 GCF_009856865.1 Solidesulfovibrio aerotolerans
CCTGCCGGGCCTGCGAAGGCGTGGAGGATGACGGGCCGACGGTGAAAACCGCGCCCATGCCGCTCCAGATTATCCCCCAGGGCATCGTCACCCCGGGCCTTTTGGCCCATGTCGCGATAGCCAAATACGCCGATGCGCTTCCCCTTTACCGCCAGGAGGACCAGTTCGCCCGCCTGGGTCTGGACATCTCCCGAGGCACCTTGGCCGGCTGGATGATCCGGGTGGCCAAGGCCTGTGATCCGCTCATCGACCTGATCATTGAGGAGATTCGCTCCGGCCCTATCGTCAACATGGACGAGACCACAGTCCAGGTGCTTGCCGAACCAGGCCGAACCAATACCACGAAATCATTCATGTGGGTCGCCCGGGGCGGAACGCCGGGAAAACCGGTCGTGCTCTTTCGCTATCATCCGACTCGGGCCGGCTGTGTGGCCTCAGAAATCCTTGGAAACTTCCAAGG
>NZ_WVUD01000139.1 GCF_009856865.1 Solidesulfovibrio aerotolerans
TGCTCAAAGGCCGCGAGACGGCTAAGACTCAGACTCAAGCTGAAGCATTGCAGGAGCTTGAGAGCGAAGCATTTGCCACAGGCATCGCTTATCGTGTCAAAGAGCAGCTACGATGGATTCGACGAGCGGAAACAAGCCAAGCGGCCAAATGGAGATCTACAAACTTTCTGAACTATGCCAGTGAGTTGATTGCTGGCGAGCCTCTGCTCAAACCAGTCGCCAAGGCTTTGAAGACATACAAGAAGCACCTTGACCGCATCCTCTTCCGTTGGTGCTCCTGGCACACCAACGCTCGCCTCGAAGGCCTAAACGGTCTCTTCCAGGCCGCTCGCGCCAGGGCCAGAGGCTACCGAAACGTCACGAACTTCATCACCATGATCTACCTGATCGCAGCCCAAATTGCCGACTTCCTTGCTCAATGAATTCCATTTGAAACGTCGAAGAACC
>NZ_WVUD01000140.1 GCF_009856865.1 Solidesulfovibrio aerotolerans
AGGGCGGCCTTTTCTTTTGGGGTGGCGAACCGCGCCCCTTTGGAATCGTCCGGCGCATCCTCAACCGGCGGCAGTTCGTTGCCCGTAAACCAGAACCAGAATTGAACCATGGTCCCGAAGAAGACGGCACTTTGTGCCTTCGACAGAAAAAGCGAATTGGAAATATTGAAGACGGCCTGAAAGATTTTGATCGGAATCAAAACTACGGCCAGAATGAAGAGCGTGAAGGCGATATATAGGGAAAAAATGGTGAAGGCCCCGGAGACCAGCAAGGCAATAGGGGGAAGAAGCCCGAATTTGATAGGCCACAAAAGCCACCAACTGTTCGGGATAAAAGAAAACAGGAACATCACCAAAAAAGTGGAGGGGCGGCCAAGGATAATCGCGACAGCGGCCACCACGCGCCAAATCTTCGCCTTTTCGTGTCCGCCTTGGGTGCG
>NZ_WVUD01000141.1 GCF_009856865.1 Solidesulfovibrio aerotolerans
ATGGCATGGAAGCCAAACGGTTTGACCCCCGCTTTGTCGCACAACTTTTTCATGAAGTGCTGCCGGTGCTTGAACGGCTCCCCCTCCCACTGGTTTGTGAACGGGGTGCGGTCAAGGACCGTGAAGACATGCTCGCTCGTCTTGTTTTCCCGATTCTCCCACCAGCCGAGCAACGTCGCCCGAAGCTGTCGGGTCATCGGCACCCAGTCGAAGCGCCACGAGCCGTCGGCTGTCTTTCTGGTGGCGAGCCGAATTTGCTGGTTGGCGAAGTTGACGTCGGCCCAAGTCAGCCGGAAGAGTTCCCCCCGCCGGGCCCCCAGATGCAGAAACGTCGTCAGCATCACCATGTCCTGCCCTTCAGCCTTGGCCAACACCTTGAAGAAATCCACCTCCGACGGGACATACCGGGGATGCCGCATCTCAG
>NZ_WVUD01000142.1 GCF_009856865.1 Solidesulfovibrio aerotolerans
GTCGTGCTCTTTCGCTATCATCCGACTCGGGCCGGCTGTGTGGCCTCAGAAATCCTTGGAAACTTCCAAGGTTATCTGCAGACCGACGGATATAGCGGCTACGAGGCCCTGGGCGAACGGGAAGGCATCCGCCATCTCGGCTGCATGGCCCATGTCCGGCGAAAATTTGTCGAGGTCGAGAAGACTACCGGCAAAAAGGCTGCGGGGGGCACGGCCCATGCCGTCCTGGACCTGATCGGCAAGCTCTACGGTGTGGAGCGCCAAGCCGAAAAGCAAAAGCTTGCGCCGGAGCAAATCAAAGCGCTACGAGCCGAAAAATCCAGCCCGATCCTGGACAAGCTCAAGGCGCTGCTTGATGCTCGCGTCGCCACCACCCCGCCCAAGAGTCTGCTTGGCAAGGCCGTCAGT
>NZ_WVUD01000143.1 GCF_009856865.1 Solidesulfovibrio aerotolerans
TGCGCCGGAGCAAATCAAAGCGCTACGAGCCGAAAAATCCAGCCCGATCCTGGACAAGCTCAAGGCGCTGCTTGATGCTCGCGTCGCCACCACCCCGCCCAAGAGTCTGCTTGGCAAGGCCGTCAGTTATGCCCTCAAGCAGTGGGACCGGCTGGTCGTGTACCTGGAGGACGGCCGGCTGCGCCCGGACAACAACCTGGCGGAGAACGCCATCCGCCCCTTTGCCGTGGGCCGCAAGAACTGGTTGTTCTCAGGCCATCCGCGCGGAGCCGACGCCTCGGCCACTCTGTACACCCTCATCGAGACCGCCAAGGCCAATGGCCTGGAGCCATATCGCTATCTACGCTACCTCTTCGAGCACTTGCCGGC
>NZ_WVUD01000144.1 GCF_009856865.1 Solidesulfovibrio aerotolerans
CCGGGGCGGAACGCCGGGAAAACCGGTCGTGCTCTTTCGCTATCATCCGACTCGGGCCGGCTGTGTGGCCTCAGAAATCCTTGGAAACTTCCAAGGTTATCTGCAGACCGACGGATATAGCGGCTACCCAGTAGAGCAGCTTGATGATGGTCCTACTGCGGTTGCAAAATCCGAACAGGTGGCCGGCGAACGGATCGAGCGTAAGCTGCTGTGACACCAGGATGGAGAGCCCATCAATGAACTTGCGCATGTCCGTGGCCCCCAGGGCCAAGTAAACCCGGACGTCGTTTGCCGGCAGCATCATAGCCGTGTCAGCGTGCGGACAAGCTTTTCCAGCACCGGCGCGGCGAAGTCGCCTCTGATCTCA
>NZ_WVUD01000145.1 GCF_009856865.1 Solidesulfovibrio aerotolerans
ATCGTCTCGCGATCGAAACCGCCAACCACATGAAATGCGATATCTTGACGGTTCCCCAGTGCCCGGACGATGGCCGCGAACACGTCATAGCCCTTCTCAATCCCGGTGGGTGAATAGCGCTGTGCCACAAAACAGATGTTCAACTGACGGCGATCGTCTCGCCGCGACCCAACCGCCCGGTCCAGGCCGTCCTTGTCATAGCAGAAGGGGATAATTCCGCCGTAGATGTGCTTAATAATAATAACGAGTAAACCCCCGGCTCTGCCGGGGGACTCACAAAGTTTGACAGTTCCGGGAATCGGAAGCCTCCATCGCTTGAACCGCTCAAAGTTCAAACAGACGGAGGCTTCCTGTGAACG
>NZ_WVUD01000146.1 GCF_009856865.1 Solidesulfovibrio aerotolerans
GGCTGGTGCAACGAAATCTGTTTCAGCAATGTGAAATTCTCGACCTCATTGACCCGCGACGGCAACGCTTAAAACCAAACAATTCTAGCAGGCTATCTCTTCTAAATTAGCCGGACAGAAATGATAGACGCCAGTCCAAGCTCCAGACCCCCCTTGGTGGAGACGGTAGGCTGCGGTGATTGCCACAGTGATGGCGGTGGGTACAACGCCAAAAAACAGCCCGGAAATGCCGATGAGTACTGAGCGGGTGTCGAATACGACCCCCTGCATCAAAGTAAAAGGCGTGGACATGACCACGAGACCGACTGCTCCGAGCAGGATGCCCACAAGTCCTTGGCGTGGCTTTGCTTCTCCGATCT